>PCYA01000014.1 GCA_002762795.1 Candidatus Woesearchaeota archaeon CG10_big_fil_rev_8_21_14_0_10_37_12 | reverse complement strand
TTACTCATTTCAATTTCGAGTATTGAAAACAAAAAATAAAGTTATAACTACCTCTTGTTTTGTTTTCTCAACATTGAAATTGAAATGGTAGACATATAATATTTTACTCATCATCGATTTCAAATTTCAAAAACAAAAATTGCATACTGAATTCTAGTTTATTTTCTCAACATTGAAATTGAAGTGGCAGATATCTGATTCTTACTGATAACTTGAAACAACAAGACTTAAATATTCAATTCCAAACATTACATATATGAATTATCTTTATCCAATTTTAAGTGTTCTTATTGTCAGCTTAATTGCTTTTGTTGGATTATGGGCTTTTGCAATTAATGTTAAACGTTTAAAACAAATCGTCTTTTATTTAGTAAGCTTCAGCGCAGGAGCATTACTTGGAAACACTTTCTTTCATCTCTTGCCAGAAATTGCAGAAGAAATAGGATTTACAGTGCAAGTATCTCTTCTTGTGCTTTTTGGTATTTTTTTATCATTTGTTATTGAAAAATTACTTTGGAGACATTGCCACTTGCACGATTGCAAACACAAAGAACACCACCACAAAAAAATACAACCTTTTGCATACATTAATCTGCTTGGAGATGGAGTTCACAATTTTATTGACGGTTTAATAATTGGCGCAAGCTATTTAATTAGCATTCCAGTAGGAATGGCGACAACACTTGCAGTAGTATTGCATGAAATCCCTCAGGAAATAGGAGATTTTGGCGTGCTCGTTCACGCAGGATTTGAACGTGGAAAAGCACTATTTTATAATTTTCTGAGCGCGCTTGCTGCACTACTTGGAGTTATAATTGCATTAGCGCTTGCAGAATCAGTTCACATAACAGATTATCTTATTCCTTTTGCAGCAGGAAACTTTATTTATCTTGCGTGCACTGATTTGCTTCCAGAACTGCACAAACAATCAGAACTAAAGGAATCAATCTGGCAAATACTATTTTTCTTAGTGGGAATACTGATCATGTTTTTTCTCACCTTTTTTGTAGGGGAACCAGTTCATTAGGTGATACTTTGAGAATTCCTAAAAAATACGGACAAAGCAAAGCGAATTTTTGCCCATTCTGCGAACAACAAGCAATAATAGCAAACAAACAAAAACTTCCTGTTTGTATCAAACACAAAAATACTTTATTGCAAGAAATTCGCTGTTTGTGTGGTAGCTATCTTGATATTAAAGAAGGAAAATTCGGACCTTTTTTTACATGCATTAATTGTGGAATCATTAATATGAGGAAAGCACTTGAATTAGCTCAAGTTCCTCGCTAATTCTCAGTTGATGTATTTTAAGTCTTTCGAATTGCTTATATATTCCTGCTTTCTGAATGTTTTTAGGGGGTAAGAAAATGAGAGAATTAAGAAAACTAGGAGTGTTATCAGCAGCAAAAGTGCACGCACTTATTTGCGCAATATTTGGGTTAGTAATAGGTGTAGTTTACGCAGTTGTAGGTGCAGTAGCTGGCGTAACAGGAGGCTCAGGTCTTCTTGCAGGACTAGGATTGCTGGCAATAATTGTGCTGCCAGTATTATATGCAATCTTTGGATTTATCGGCGGTCTTATCGTAGCAGCCATCTACAACATTGTTGCACGATGGATAGGTGGTATAGAAATAGACTTAGATTAATTTTTTTATTTCTTCATTGGGTCTAATACCCCGCAGCTCTGCTGCGATATGATTTTTCCCGATGAAGTTTAAAAATACCCCGGAGCTCTGCTCCGGGGTATTTTTATTTTCTTTTTCTTCGGAACTTTTTTAAAACAAGAACATATCCTTCAGATTATGAAACATCACGCATTATTTGCTTTGTTATTACTGGCCTTAATTGGCGTTTTATTTCTTGGAAAAAGCATAACAGGCTTTGTTGTTGCTCAAACTGAACCCTCACCATTTTATTTTGTTGCAGGATTATTAGTGCTTATAGCAGCTATCGCGTTATATGTTGTTGCCAGAAAACATTAAACTTCTTTCAGTACAATTGCCGTTTGCGTTTTATCAACACCAACAATGTTCCTTAACCTTTCTGTCACAATATCATTTAACTCCATGATATCAGAAGCGAGCACTTTCACCATAAGATCAGTTCCTCCAGTCATAATAGTACATTCCTGAACACAAGAAATTTTCTTGATTTCTTTTGCAATTTCTGTTTGGTTAATTAGTTTTTTAGGATCTGCTTGATAATTTATTGTCACACCAATAAACGCAAGAATTGGCTGACCAAGTTTTTTGTAATCAAGATTTACAGTATAATGCCTGATAATTTGCTCTTTTTCCAGTTTTTTAATCCTATTATGAACTGTTGTAATAGGCATGTTTAGCTTTTTACCTAATTGACTCGTTGTTTGTTTACTGTTCTTCAGCAACTCTCTAATAATTGCGCGGTCTTTATCATCAAGTTTCATTTTCGTTTCTCACATTAAAACTGGAAAAATATTCCATTTTTTATAAATTTTATGGTGTTTTTGGAAATATTTACAACATTTTTTGGAATACACTAATATATGGGTTTTTTTGCTTTACAAGAATATGGAAACACTACAACCTTTTGGGAAGAGAATTATTCAAGAAATACTTAACGGAGAAATTTCATTAAAACAAATCAGCAAATTTGGTGAGAAATAACAAAATGTCCAAAAAAATTTTATTTTTGTACAACGGAGGAACAATAGGCCAAGTTCCTGAACAACGAGGAAATGATGTTGTATTAGTTCCACCAAAAGATTCTGCAATTTTTAAGAGCGCTTGCGAACCAATCATAAAAAGCTTAAAACAAGAATCAGAAATAATTTTTGAATTTGTTACAGCAAAAGATAGCACAAATATGTCTCCAAACGACTGGGAAAAACTTATTTTTCGAATTAAGAAAGCGCAAGACGAAGAAGGCTATGATGCAGTTGCAATAGCACACGGAACAGACACATTAGCATATACATCAACAGCACTTGCACTTGCACTACACGGTAAAAATCCCGGAAAAACAGGACTGCGAATACCTATCTGCATAACAGGCTCACAAAACCCCCTCTACGAACCTGGAGGAGACGGAAGATTCAACCTTGAAAATTTATTCAGAGTATTAAACAAAGCTATAGAATTAGATGTTGCAGATGTTATAGTAAACTTCTGGGACAAAGTTTTTCTTGGCAGCAGAACATTAAAAGCAAGCGAAAAAGACTTTGACGCGTTTGTATCGCCAGCATGCCCCTGCGTTGGTGTCATAGATGCAAAAGGAGTCACACTAAAAACAAATTTACTCAGAAAAAAAGAAAATGCACAAGACAAACTCAACTTAGCACCAAAATTCGGAAGAGGAGTAATAAGTTTTGAACTAACACCAGGAACAGACCCAAATGTAGTTTTAGGGTTCATAACAGGCGGCGGCATATCAGCACTCATTCTAAAATCACTCGGAGAAGGCAATGTCTGTTCAGAAGGACAATACAATCTTATTCCAGTCATAAAGCAAGCATCAGAAGAATACATGACTCCAATATTTATCACAACAAAATTTGTAGGTGGCAGCGCAGGAGGTGCACACTACGAAGTCGGCTTAGAAGCAATCAAAGCAGGAGGCATCCCAAGCTATGATCATACAGATGTAGCAGTAGACGTCAAAGTACGCTGGCTCATAGGAAATGGCATCTGTTCAACAATTGAAGACTACAGAAAAGCAATGAAAATAAGCTATGCAGGAGAAGTAACAGAACAAGATACTCAAAAAGCGAATTAACAGAAGGACAACAAGCAAGATGTTACGCTGGAAGAGGATAAGTAGAATTCCCAAAATGCTTTCTTAACTTTTTAGACGAAGATATTTAAACAGTGAGAGCTGCTTATGAACAATTAACCAATACCTGACTACGTCAGCATTTCCTCTGAATCTTCAGCAACATTTAAAAACAACACGTGATGTGGCAGAGTTATGCCAGCATCGCATAACCTGGTATTGCGCTGGTCTTGAAAACCAGTTTCCGAAAGGATATCCCGGTTCAAATCCGGGTGCTGGCGTTTTCTTAATTCATAATCTTTAAAAAACAATAAAATGATTATAGAAATTAATGCAAAAAACCAGTTGGAAAGACATCTTCAAAATAACAGCATTGCCTGCATTTGTTGCTGGACTTTGTTGTTTCAGCCCGATTGTTTTAGTATTATTTGGTTTATCAAGCGTTGCGTTTGCATCATCCCTTGCAGACACATTCTATGGACAATACAAATGGGCATTTCGAGGAGTAGGATTATTATTGCTTGCTCTTAGCTTATGGTTTTATTTCAGAAAAAAAGGCATTTGTACTCTCGACCAGGCAAAACAACACAGAAATAAAATAATAAATCTGATACTTATCACATTCGTAACAGGAACTCTTCTTTACATCATATGGTTATATGTTATTGTAGAAATTATTGGTATTTTGTTAGGTATTTGGGGATGATCACATCCCTTTTCTAACATTATGCAAGCTTGTCTCTAATTCACCTTTGCCTTTTTTTCTTCGTGATAATCCATACCCTGCTAAAGCGATAAGCGCTGCTGCGATAATTCCTGTCGTAATTAACCCAGTAGAAGAACTTTCTGGTTCTAATTCAACAGGTGCATCTTCACGCTGTTTGGCTTCTTTACGCTCCAGAATTGGTGTTAATGCCTCCTTCACAGGTTCATCGATTTGCGTTGCTTGTGCTGTAGACTGTTCAGAACTTGTTGTTTCGCCCTGACTTGTTGACGCAGTACTTGACTTTGCTGAACTAGATCGGCCATTATCGCTGCTTCTAGGCCCTCTTTTTGTAAGACTCGTTGATGGCTGGAAAGGTGCCGGTATTTCGTTTGCAAACAAGCTAATATGAATAAACGTATTAGTATCTGTCCACGCAAAATTTTCAGAAAGATTTACTCCACTTGTATTTGCAGGGAATACACTCCAATTATTCAAGAACCAACCAATGCGCAAAGAAGATTCATCTAAACCAGCAATTACTGAATCGTTATAATAAATATTTAATTCAACAGGCCATGAAACATTATCAAAATCTGTTATTGAAAGCTCGTATTCACTTCCAACACGATCTGTGAAACCATTCGGCAAACCTGCCTCGCTTTCTGTGACTGCAATAAACAGCGTACTATTTTGTGTAGTATTAATTACAAGACTCAAACCAGCAGTTACAGGAGTTGTTACTCCGCCTGCAGTAACGTTCACTGTGAAAATTTCAATAAAGCGAGAAGACAACTCAAACATGTTGCTGGAAGAATTTGCAGCATTACCAACAGCATCATAAGATATAACGCGCCAATAATAAACATCCTCACTCAAATTTCTCAGAACACTTGTTGCAGTAGTGTTTACTTCTGAAATTATTGAGCTGAAATTACTGTTTGTTGCAATTTGCACAGCAAATTGGTCAACATCGCTTATATTACTCACAGACCATGAAAAGTTCACAGAACTATTTGTCAATGAATCATTATTCAACAAAGCATTATTTAACGGAATTACAAGACTCGGAGTTGCTGGAGCAGTATTATCTATTGTGAAAGACCCTCCATTTGTTTCGGTAATTCTATTGCCTGCAATATCTTGCGTATCTGCTACTACAATTGTTGCAGTACCATCACAGTTTGCAGGAACAACAGTAGTTCCTCTCCAAACATTGCCAGAATAATTTGTCTGAGTAAACGTACCATCACACATTGCAGGCAAATTCTCCCAGCTAATCACAGGCGAAACACCGTGCTCAATACCAGATAACGTATCTGAAAACGTAATAGTTATCTGCAATACATCATTTTGATTTGCCAAACTCGTGTTAGTTGTAAAATTAATCAGCGCTGGGCGAGTTAAATCAACAGAAAGATTTTTTGTTTGATGTGCTTCCTCATTACCAGTATTATCAACACTCCAAAATTCAATTGTATGAATTCCTTCTGTGCTTATCTGCACGTTTAATGTGTTCTCCGCCGTACTCGAAAGTGTTCCATTTACTAACGCATTCAGACTTCCGCATCCACTTTGAGAATCAGTACAAACCAGCTGGACAGTAAACAGAGCATTTTGCCAGGCTGTTGGGATATTGTGTGTTGTAACTGGATTTGTCGTATCAGGAATAATTGCATTTACATATGCCTGCCCTGCAGGATTAATAGCAGAAGTTGGGGCAAGACCGCTCATAAATGATAAATTATATGCATCAATACGCAAATCAACAGCGTTTCCTGTTTGCGCAGAACTTGCAATATCAATTACAACAAAAAACTTTTTTGAAACATTTGTGTCGAGATTACAATCAACTCCTGGCTTAAATGAAAACTGATTATTGTATGCAGTCGTTGCACTTCCGCACAGAGTATCATTGCTTGAGAACATGTTGTTTCCGTCGTCAGCATACAAAGAAACTTTACTTATATCTCCTGGAGCGCCAGTATATGTTGTTGCCCTGAACGCGCCGCTGCCAGACCAACGACCTGCCGGAAAATTCTCAATTGTTGTTAATGTGAATGTCATCAGCGTAATGTTTGTCTGACTATTATTCACAATAGCAGGAGCTAAATGTTCAATATTTGTTACACTTGGAATAGCTTCAACTGCTAGCGCTAGCAAAGAAACTAACAAAACTAAGGGTAACAACCTCTTTTTCACAAAGAATTGTAAAGAAAGGTCATTTATAAATCTAGCGACAATTAGTATGCAGTACGCATTATACAGCAAGCAGAAACGATGGACTGTCTACATTGTACATGTAAAATCATAATTTATTTATACTCTTAGTTCTGAATCAAATACGGGGAGGAGATTTTATGAACACATACATAGGAAAACAAGCACCAGAATTCCATGCAGAAGCATATCACACTGATGCAATACAAAAAATAGACTTAAAAAGCTACAAAGGCAAATGGGTAGTATTGCTATTTTATCCAGCAGATTTTACATTTATCTGTCCAACAGAACTTGGAGAATTTGCAGACCACTACGACGAATTCACGAAAATAAACACAGAAGTACTTGCAGTCAGCACAGACACAGCATTTGTACACAAAGCATGGCATGACAACAGTGAAACCATAAAAAAAATTAAGTTTCCCATGATCGCAGATCCAACAAGAAAAATCTGCATAGACTACGGTACACTCATTGAGGAAGAAGGACTTTCCTTACGGTGTACAGTCATTATTGATCCAGATGGAAACATCAAATCATATGACATCCATGACAACAGCATTGGAAGAAGTGTACATGAAGTACTGCGAAGATTACAAGCAGCACAATTTGTTGCAGAAAACCCCGGACAAGTCTGCCCAGCAAGCTGGAAACCAGGCGGAAAAACACTCAAACCAGGACTGGATTTAGTGGGAAAAATTTAAACAATGAGTGGTTTGCAGTAAGAAGTATGCGGTGGATAATACGAAGTGAATAGTTAAGAGTGCAAACAGATAGTTCAAAGTTTTTTATTTCTTCATTGGGTCTAATACCCCGCAGCTCTGCTGCGGTATGATTTTTCCCGATGAAGTTTAAAAATACAAAGAAAATTCCTCGAATTTTCTTGTACAAGAAAACCTTGAGGTTTTCTGTACGCGAAAAAGGTATTTTTCGTTGTACACAAAAATCTTTAATTTTTGTTGTACCCCCTGAGCTCTGCTCCGGTGGGAGCTTTATTTTTTATATAAATTCTTAGCCAAACATATATATCGACGCTAAATTATAAGCTATTAATGGCAGAAATTGAGGGTTTGTGGGAATATGAACTTGAGAAAATAATCCATAAATTAAAGGGAGGAACAGCTACAATAAGAGACAACACGGGACAAAAAGTTCAAGTTCACATCGAAGAAATAGATCCTGGAAGATACAGCGATGGATCTGATGAATATATGTAATAAAATTAACTCAGTTTACACGAAGGACACAATGCGACAGCCTGATCATGCACTTTTTTTGCTTTTTGTCTTGAGATCCCTAATACTTTAACAACTTCAGCTTCACTTTTGGCAGCAAGCGTTTCGACAAGAATGATCTTATTTCTTAATAAATTCTTCAAATCTTCCTTGCTAAGAGTATCCAACATTGTTACAGGATACAACTTAAATTTTTCAACGTACAAAGCCAGATTACTACCTTTAGGATCTCTCCAACCAAGCAAACGTAAACCAACACCCTTTGCGTACTTCATTACCTGACCTGAAAATTGCGTATTCGTTGCAAGTACAGGAGCAGAAAATTCTTTCTTAACATCAAGAAAACGCGCATAAACATACAAAGCAATCTGAATGCTCGTCCCCATCCACGCCTCCTTATGATGCTTACATTCAACCATCAAACGCTCATTTCCTTTCTCGGCAATAACATCAATTTCATGACTAATAAACTGTCCTCTTGCAAACTGGTTTAAGTCTGTTTTATAGCCTAAATGCTTAAACAAATATCCAATATATTCTTCAAACGCAAAACCTTCAGGTCCAAGACGCATAATAGCATTTTTTAAATCATACTTACAAGATGTTTTTGGATCACACTTTTTTAATTGTGAAAACACAAACTTAAACAATTTTCTCGTAGTAACCCCATCATATAAAATTTTATTTACATCACTCAAAATATTATCAATGTGCTTATCATCAGCACCTGCACGCTTTAAAGAAACTCTCAACTTAGCAGGATCATACTCTTGCAACTCACCATTAAGCTTCTTAACATTCACCATTCTTATCATTCAAATTATGTTTAGGTTTATATGTTTTCCTTTTATGAGTAAATAGCACACAGTATGTGGTAAGCAGTAAACGACTGTACTGCTGACTGTCTACCGTTTACTGCGCACTTTTTAAAATACATGAATTCCTTCCAGACAATTCTTAATCATATCTTTGCAATTCTGTACTTTTTTCTTAAAATCAAAATCATCAGACGCTCTGTCAATTTGTTCAAGTCTATCAAGCAGTTGCATTAGGAAACGAATAACATCGCCCTCAGGCATGTTTGCATTTCGCAAAATATCAACAAATTTTTTACCTTCACTGCAAGGCTTAAGAAACGCAGAAAGATTAGTCATATGCTTATACCACTCTTGGTTTTTCAAATACGGATGGTCTTTCAACTTATTAACAAGCGTTGCAATTTTCTTTGAAGGAAAAATCTGAAAAAACTTTGCTTCACGCTTTGGCTCATATACTAAAGAACCTATAAGCAATAAAACATCATACTCATCCAAACGATCTTTAAACTTTGTAGCAAACATCTGAGAAATTTCAAGTTCATTAGAAAAAATTTTTGTTGTAAACATCCCAAGATCAGTCAAACAATCCTTACTAATATAATTCATCACTTTTAATTTCTTAACTGCTTTTTCATAACGCGCTTTGATACTTCTTACTACATCAACATCATCAATATTTCCCTCAGACTGCTGAAACGTAAAAAAATTCATCTTCAAAATTTTATCAATCTCAGCCTCGTTATGCAAATGAACCATGTTCAGCACAGTATTATACGAGAGCTTAAACTGAGACATCAATGGAAGCGTATCGCCTTTCACTAAATTTGAGACTTGCTTTAATTCTAGACTTGGTCGATGAACAACAGCAACAGCAAGACCAGTTTTATCCATACCACGCCGTCCAGCACGACCAGCAATCTGAAAAAACTCCTTAGAATTCAAGCTTCTAAAACCAGTGCCTGTAAACTTCCGTAAACCATCAAAACAAACAGTCTTAGCAGGCATGTTAATGCCAACAGCAAAAGTTTCAGTTGCAAACAACACTTTGATAAGGCCTTTGCCAAACAATTTTTCAATAATATGTTTTACATCAGGAAGCAGACCAGCATGATGAAAAGCAATGCCTTTTGACAAGCAGGAACGTACTTCTTTTGTTGATTTCAAACGCGAAATATCCTCATTGATCTTCTGAAATTCATTCGTTATAAATTGCGCTAGCTCAAACTTATCTTTCTGATCAACATACGAACTAATCTTTGCAAGCTTAACAGCATAATCCTGAGTTTTCACACGAGAAAAAACAAAATAAATACACGGCAGTTTACCTTTTGCCTTAAGCTCTTTAATCAAGTCAGTAAACTCAGGAGGTTTCACATAAGCTTTTTTGTACCTAGAACGTCTTGAAAAAGCACCTTTGTAATCAGGAATATCATCAAGCTCTTTTCTTTTTTTAATTTCCTGCAATGTTGTAATGCCGAGATCAGTATCAAAAAACTTAATTTCCAATGGAACAGGGCGCACGGTGTGCACAACAACTTCTACCTGATGTTTTTTGATGGTTTTCACCCAATCAGCAAACTCGTGCCCATTAGGAATGGTTGCAGACAAAAACAAAAAGCGAACTGTTTCAGGACTAAAAATAATAGATTCCTCCCAAACATAACCTCTTTCTTCGTCACTAATAAAATGAACCTCATCCATAATACAATACGCAACATTATCCAACATAGGATCTTTGATAACTGCCATATTTCTATAAACTTCAGTTGTCATAATCAGAATTTGTGCCGATGAATTAATTACCAAATCGCCAGTAACAAGACCAATCTTATCCTCTCCATATTGTTTTGTAAAATCACGAAATTTTTGGTTAGATAATGCTTTGATAGGTGCTGTATAAATAACACGTTTCTTTCCTTTCAATTCTTTGTCAATAATATAATCAGCAATCAAGGTCTTTCCAGAACCAGTAGGAGCAGAAACAACCATAGAGTGATTTATCTCAATAGCCCTAATTGCGTCCTCTTGAAACTTGTCTAATATAAATCCTTCAAACTCCATTTTTACCTATACTTCTTATAACCATATTGATGCCAAACCTAAAAATGTAAAAAAACCAAACACATCAGTGCAGGTAGTAATAAAAATCGACGCAGAAGTGGCAGGATCTTTACCCAAACGCGTCATAACTAACGGAACCAATGAACCTGCAACACCAGCAATAATCAAATTAAAAATCATTGCTAGACAAACAATAAGACCCAGCAAAGGATTCTGCTGTAATATGAGTGCTACTAATACAACCAAACCGCCAGTAATAATACCATTTACAGCTCCTGCTAAAAGTTCATTCAAAATAACTCTTGTTCCTGTTCGCAACTCAACGCGTTTTAATGCTAAACCACGCACAACAACTGCAAGCGCCTGAGTTCCAGCATTACCACCCATACCCGCAACAACAGGCATGTATGCCGCAAGCAAAACAACACGCGAAATAGTGTCCTGAAAAAGCCCAACGACGCTTGCGGCTAAAAAAGCAGTAAACAAATTAAGAATTAACCACTTGTATCTGTTCTGCACTTTAATCAAAGGAGAATCAAAAACATCCTCTTCATGACCAACACCGGCAAAAGCGTACAAAGAATGGCCGCTTGTCTTATGCACTAACTTCAGCACATCTGATGCATAAATAAACCCTAGAACACTATTATCGTCGTCAAGAACAACAACTTTATTTGTAGGATTTCTTCTGATAATACTAATAATTTCGCTCTCATCAGCATCAAAACGTACAGACGGAATCTTTTTAACTTGCTTCTCAATTTTATCTTCTTTTTTGTGAGCTGCAAAAGAATATGCAGGAAGTTCACCAACTAAAAAGCCCTGTTCGACAACCAAAATAACAGGAAATCTTCCAGTATCTTTCTCATGTTTTTGCGCTTTTTTAATTACTCCATCAAATGTTGATTCTTTTGAAACAATCACATAATCAAGGCTCATCATTCCAGCCGCAGTATTGGGGCTGAACCTCAGCAAAAACTCAACCTTTTTCCGCACATCTTTTTCCAAAAGAGAAACAAGCTTTTTCTTCCGTCTTTCTTCAATGCACTGTAAAAGATCAGTAATATCACTGCTATCAAGATAATGCAACAAATTAATAATTTCAGTGTTTGTTAATCTCTCAAGAATATGATATTTGCACTGTCTGGAAAGATTTAATAAAGTATTGCCTTGCGTATTGATTGGAAGTTCCTTAAACAACTCCACTCTTCTCGAAGAAAAACAGAGCTTATGCAAAGAATCGCCATTTTTTTTCATATTGGTTTAATAAGAGATTTAGCTTTTTAAAGTATTGGTTTTTAGTACACAGTAAACAGTATGCAGTAAAGAGGTTATTATAACCTGATTTCATCCCAAACAAACTTCAAATCTTTTTCTTTGGTAAAATCAAGATCAGTTCTATTAACAATAAGCAAGCCTCTTTCTTTTGCCAAACGAGTGTATTCATCCTGAATCTTCATTGCACGCTCAATTGCTTTGTCATCTTTCTCAACTTTTCTTCCTCTCTGCTTTGTAAACTCGCGAATTTTCTCTTCACTTGCAATTAACAAAATTGTTTTGTCAGGCTCTAAATAATCAATAGAATTTGCCAACATTAACAACTCAGCTCTGTACGCTTCATCTTCGTAGGCTAAAACTGCGTACGCATTCAATGGACTTCCGTCACATAAACAATCAACACCTACAGCAGAAATTTTTTTTGCCTGCTCTAGAAAAATTTTATATCTGTTAATAAACCACGTCCAACGTTTTATTGGATGTTCACCAGAAAAAATACTTTCCAGGATTTCTTTTGGAATAGTGCCCTCTTCACCTTCAAAAAACGCTGGAAGACATCGCATTGCAGAAAGTTGCTTAACTAAAAAGGACTTTCCAACACCTGCAGTTCCAACAATTGATATTATTGTCATGTTATTCTTAATTTTATTTTTGTTTAATAGCTTTATGCCTTATTTACTTGCTTTTTCCCACATATCCTCAAAAAATATTTTGTATTGCTTATAAATTTGAGCTGATACGATCTCAATCGCAGTAGGTTTATCCTCCCATGTCACCTGAATAACTTTTCCCTTTATAATAACAATTCCGATAGGAACATTAAAATCAGTAAATTTGATCTTGATATTTTTGTTATCTTTGTAAGTACTTAACACCTCTTTTTTAACTTCACGATTGCTCAACACTTTATCAACTACTTTTTTTTCTTCTAATTTTTTATGAAATGTTCTAAAAAATGCAGGGATCGCTTTTGTTTTATACCCCTCTTTAAACGGAAACACATAATACCAATCGCCTTTTTTTAATTCATCTGCTAAGCGATCAAACAATGCCTTAAATGCTTTAAACCCCTCGTGTACAACTGCAATCTGCTGATCTTTTGCATATTTTTCCTTTAATTCCAACTCGCTTAAAATTTCTTTAAAACGTCTTTTTCGATCATCTAATAGTCCCAATATGTCTTTAGGAGGCGCAGCCTTGAAGTGTTTTGTTTTAGAAATAACAATATAATGTACCAATCCTTTTTCTATTAATCGCTGCAATGTTTCATAAACTTTTGCATGCTGCAAGCCAGACCGCGCCGCTATTGGGCCAGCAGTGCTTGAACCAAGCTCTATCAATGCAAGATACACTTTTGCTTCGCGTTCTGTGAACCCTAATTCTTTGAACAACTCCAAATCCATCTATTTGCGGAATATAACTGTCTTTAAAAATTTTGCCATTAATACCTCCAACAGGGGTAACAAATTTTAAAATACTTAATTAGCTTTTTCTATAATTGGGTGGTTACATGAAACACTATGTCATTTTATTAGTCCTATTGCTATCGTGCACGCAAACAGTGCAAGAATCAACAATAGGAATATTAATTCCGCAAACAGGCAAAGCAGCACATCTTGGCGAGGAATTACTTAACGGTATACAACTTGCAGCAAAAGAAACAGGCAACCAATACAAACTTATTGTAGAAGATGACAAATGCGATCCAAAAACAGGAGTGTTAGCAACACAAAAACTACTTACTGTGGACGACGTTGATGCAATTCTTGGACCTATTTGTACAGTCTCCTTGCTTGCATCAGCACCTTACATTGAAGAAACACAAACACCGCGCATCACCTTGGGCATGGTGCTACAAGCAACCGCAGAGGCAGGCGATTACCATTTCAGTTTTCTTCCAGAAATGAACAAACAAATGACTGCAATTACAAACTATGCAGTAGAAAAAAATTATTCTTCAATTGCAGCAATTGCAATAGATGATGATCTTGGACGAGAAAGCATTGCTGAACTTAAACAAGCACTTGACACAAACAATATTATGTTTACCGCTGAAGAATACTATGTAAATAGTCTTGATACTCAAGAAACAGACTTCCGAACATATCTTATGAAAATCGCAAACAAAGACCCTGAGGCAATATATATTTTAGGGTACGTTCCAGACAGCATTCTTCTCGTAAAACAAGCAGAAGAACTCGGCATAAATTTGCCCATTTTAACTTGGAACTTATATCAGGATCAGAACGTCATTGATCAGCTTGGCAAACTTGCAGAACGTGTTGTGTACACGTATCCTGAAGACCCAAAAGACTTGCCACGCAAAATCGCATTCAAACAAGCATACCTTGCTGAATACGGAGAAGAACCAGGACTGTACGCAGCAAACGCGTACGATAGTTATATGCTTTTAGCAAAAGCACTTGATACTTGTGGAAATCATAGCGAATGCATCAAGCAAAAACTTTACAATATAGAGGGGTATGAAGGAGCAAACGGATACCTTTCAGTTGATAATCGTGGCATCGGACAACGAGAAGAAGTCAGCATAAAAACAGCACGCAATGGAAAGTTTGTAACAATTAATTAACATGTCGGAATGCCATTCGTGTATATCACGAGTGGTTTACTGGAGCGAGTGGCATTCCGAGCATGATCAAGAACCACTGGACTATATTATCTTATGACTTTCTGAACCGTCATGCCACTGGTGTTGAGTACCGCAGTGCGATCACCAGTGGCTCTTGACAAAAAACAAAAAATTATGCAGCTTCTTCTGTTTGCTCCCAACTTGGTTGCCCGAAGTCATACAAATCACCAACAAAACGCCTGTCATACATTTTCTTTTTCATAACTTTCACCTCACACTCCTAGAAGAAGACCATTTATTAATCAATTATGAACTATTGATTCAGATTATTAAATATCAGATTTAATAAAAAATATAAAAACTCAGTGCAGGAACCGTTCTTTCGTTCGTGGTATGAGACTGGCTTCTTCTACAGACGGCAAGCCAAGCAATTGCTTCACAATACGCTCAGACCCTATTCCAAGACCTCCATGAGGAGGCATGCCGTATTTAAAGCACATCAAATAACTCTCAAACGCTTCAGGCTTGACTTTTTTCTGCTTCATACATTCAAGCAGTTGTTCGTATTCGTGCACTCTTTGTCCTCCAGTCGTGATCTCTAAGCCTCTGAAAAGCAAATCAAAGCTTTCAGACAATTCTCCTTTTGGCATTGCATAAAACGGACGCTTTTTCCAAGGATACTCTGTAACAAAAACAAACTCCTCGCCATATTTTTGTTTTACAAATTCACAAAGCAAACGCTCCATTTCAGGAGTTAAATCTTCTTTACCGAATTCTTTTTTGTAACCTTGCTCAAGCAACTCTACTGCTTTCAAAAAAGGAATTCTTGGTATTGATTTTATCCGAGGAACCTCTGCACCAAACAATTTTAATTCAGATTTACAATGTTCCTCTAACTGCTTGAACACATATTTTAGCAGAGCTTCTTCCATTTCCATTACTTCTTCAACAGACTCAATAAAACCCATTTCAAAATCCAAACCAACATATTCTGCAAGATGTCTTGTTGTAGCGTGTGGTTCTGCACGGTATACTTTGCCAACTTCAAATACTCGCTCAAACACTCCAACCATCATCTGCTTATAGAATTGAGGGCTCTGAGCAAGATATCCTTTCTTTTCAAAATATTGCAACTCGAAAATTTCACTGCCGCCTTCCAAACCGCTGCTTGTAAGTTTTGTGCTATGAATCTCTGTAAATTCTTTTGATCTCATAAATTCTCTAAAAGCATGCACTAGTTCTGCATGAACTTTAAAAATCGCTTGTTGTTTTTTTGCCCTCAAAGAAATCGGACGATGCTTCATTAATGTAGGCAGAGGCAATTCCTTCTCTAACTGAATCGGCAAAGGCTGCACTTTGCTGTAGATTTTCAGTTGTTTTACATGTACTTCTAAACCTTCAGGAGCACGCTGTTCAGCACAAACCATGCCTTTTATTTCAATCGGTGTTTCTGCTGATAACTCTTTGTACAATTCTTTTGGCACTACTAATTGCACAACTCCGGACCGTTCTCTTAACAGTACAAAACCAATACCTCCAATTTCTCTAATTCTGCTAACCCAGCCTTTAACCAAAACCTCCTTTCCAAAGTGTTTTTTTAATTCTTTTATGAGTGTTCGTTTCATTTTAATCCTCCATGGCTATCGCTATTCTTTCTTAACTTGTTTTGAATGATTTACAACTCACTTTTCAGAAAAGATTAGCACTTGATCAAGCGCCAAAACATTTCGTTTAGATGAATTGCACAATTAATTATTATTGTTATTAGAATTAGTAGTTACACTAGCAGAAAAGGATATTTTTTGTTTACTTCTTATTTGTTCTTTCATTGGTTTTACCTCCAATTTGCTTTTTGAGAGAACACCATCTATAAAAACTTTTTGATTATTATCATTCTTTGGTGACAACGATTCCATAAAAAGGGCTGCTCTTTTTCTTTACTGATGAGCTTTAAAGACGATCCTATTATTTATTTAACAAGATTAATGTGGACTTATTCAAAAGGAAATCGTTCTTCATTGATTTTGTGTACTTTCCTATTTTTTTGCTCAGGCATTGTAGCATTCTTTGAGCCACTCATTGTTGCAAAATTATTGAATATAATTCAAGAACAGGGAATTCATTCAGGCAACATTCCAACAATTCTGGGACTGCTCTTTTTATTTATCTTACTTGTTCTCGGGTTTTGGATTTTTCACGGGCCTGCAAGAGTTATTGAACGAAAAAACGCATTCATGGTTGAAGTCAATTACAAGAAAAGTTTGATTGATGGCACAATGAATTTGCCAATGGACTGGCATACAAACCATCACTCAGGAAATACTATTGACAAAATAGAAAAAGGCACAGTTGCACTTGAACAGTATTCAGGAACTACTTTTGAAGTAATAGATACAATAATGAAACTAGTAGGATCTTACTTTGCTTTGGTATATTTTAATATTCATTCAGCATACATTGTTGCATTTGTTATTCTGATAACCTTGCATGTTATTTTTACATATGATAATAAATTAAGAAAACAATATAGAGAGTTAAATCTAGCAGACAATAGAATAACTGAAAAAGTCTACGATACTATAAGCAACATAACAACAGTAGTAATTTTACGTTTAGAAAAACTTGCATCAAAACAAATTCTTCAAAGAATGCTTGCACCATTCTCAATATTCAAAGAAAACGCTAAACTTAACGAAGTGAAATGGTTTTTGGTATCTTTATTTGGAGGAATCATGATGTTTTTAGTTCTTGGAACTTACATCTTCAAAAACTATCATGCAGGATTGCCCATTTTAATTGGATCACTTTACGCACTGTATGGATATGTTGAGCGCATAAAGGATATATTTTTCAGATTTGCTTACAGGTATGGAGATATAGTTAGATGGAAAACTGCAGTTGAGAATGCAGAAGAAATAAGCAATGAGTTTAAAAATGAACAAACAATAAAACAGATCAATCTTAACAATAATTGGCAAAAAATATCCATCAACAACCTGAGTTTTAATTATGCGGGTGATGAAGGGGAATTACATCTTAATTCAATATCGCTGTCCATAAAAAGAAACGAAAGAATAGCACTTGTTGGAGAGAGTGGTAGCGGAAAAACAACATTTCTTAAATTACTTCGAGGACTATACAAACCTAAACAAGTTAACTTGCTTGTAGATAATAAACATATCCAGCAAGGATTTAACGCGATAGGATCCAACATATTACTTTTGCCACAAGATCCTGAACTTTTCACAACAACAATACGAGAAAACATAACAATGGGCGGCAGATATTCTGACAGTCAAATAAAAAAATATGGAAACATTGCTTGCTTTACAAAAATTATTAAAAAACTTCCAAGAGGATTAGACTCATCAATAGTAGAAAAAGGAGTCAATTTAAGCGGTGGCGAGAAACAAAGACTGGCCCTCACAAGAGGCCTGCTTGCTTCTGAAAACAAACCAATCTTATTATTGGATGAACCAACAAGCAGTGTCGATCCAAAAAATGAACTACAAATATACAAAGGAATATTTTCAGAATTCAAAAATAAAACCATAATTTCCTCAATACATAGATTGCATTTGCTTACTCACTTTGATAAAATTTATTTGTTTAAAAAAGGCAATATAGTTGCTAGAGGAACATTGACTGAAGTATTGAAAAATGGAGAATTCTTAAAGATTTGGAAAAAATACACACAAAAACGGGAGATGCAAGAAAAATGAAACCAAAAGATTGGGATAAAATAGCAAAAATATACCATGAAGAAATAGTCAGCCCATTACGCAAAGGAGTAAACAATCCCTTATTTCGAAAATTAAACAAAATTCCTGACAAGAAAAACAAAACAATAGCAGACATAGGCTGTGGACGAGGAGAAATACTGGACAAACTTGCAAAACAATTCAAACACGTTTACGCCTTTGATTTTTCTCCTGAAATGATCAAAGAAGCAAAGAAAATAAATTCGGCAAAAAACATAACCTATGGTGTGAACTCCTTTTCTCAACTCGACAAATACAAACAAAAATTTGATGTTGTGCTCGCAATAAATTCAGTATTAGGACCAACAATTACTGATGTGAAAACCGCCCTTGAAGCACTACATTCTGTTTTGAAACCAAACGGCAAATTCTTTGGCATATTTCCATCAATGGACGCAGTATTATATCAGGGAATGCTCATTCTCGACAGCCAAATAGCAGAAGAAAAAGACGAACAAAAAGCACGCAAAAAAACAAAACAATTACTCGAAGAAAAACAACACGATTTCGTCAAAGCAACATACACTTATGAAGGAACAGTACAAAAATTCTATTACGGATTTGAATTAGACGTTAGATTAAAAGACGCAGGATTTAAGAACATTACATTAAGCAAAGTGTACTATCCGTGGGGAAGAGACGTATCAGGATACATCGCATTCTCAGGCAAACCAAAAATGTGGGACTGGTTTGTGGAAGGGACAAAGCAAAACTAATCTACTTGATCAAGTAAAAAACAAGCTCCTATGCCAGCAAAAAGTGTTAATGCCCAAACTGCTAATAGAAAATAAGATGCTCCTTTTGTTGCTGAAATAACTGTTAAGCCACCGGCAACACCTATCGTAAGTTTTGATGCAAAGTCTAAAAACCATTTGATTTTTCTAAGGAATCTTTTGTATTTTTCCATTTTTGATGTAATATGCCGAAGCCGGGATTCGAACCCGGGTTTCAGCCGGACTCTATACTTTTATTGTATTCGAGAGGGCCGCATACTTGACCGGACTATACTACTTCGGCAATTGTCCTAAGGCGCTACTTGCGTCTTTGCAGACCATAAGCAGCAAGGACAACACAAACAGAAAAACAGAGCTTTAAAAAGTTAACTCTTCAGCTTAACTCTCTTAGCAGGAACATTTGCTTTTCTTAAAATATCACCAACATGACTTGTTAAACCAAAATTGCCAACAACCTCAACACCAAAACCTCCTTGCTTTGCTTGCTCGCTAAACTTTCTTAATTCTTCAAGACCCTTATCTTCAGTTAAAACAAACTGCTTCCACTTTTCTGGATTGCCAGGAACAATCACATCATCTTTTGACTGCACTTCACATTTATGCAATTGCACAACCCAAGCTTGTTTGCCATCAAACACCCACTCCATGCGAACAGGTCCGAGAATGTTTTTTGCTTGATAACAAAGTTTTTCTAATGCTTGCACAACTGTTTCAGGAAGATCATCTGGAGATTGCTTGCCAAGCATAAAATTATCACCTTGCCCTTTTACACCCTCAATTAACAAAGAGTTGTCTGATTTGATAGAAACAGTCCCAGAATACTCAAACGGAACTTCGTCCTGCACAAGAACAGCAGCTATTGCTTTATTCTCATCCTCTTTTTTCAGCAATTCAAACGGATCAACATAACCTCTTATTGTTGTAAACTTGCCCGGCGTTTGTTCAGCAGGAGCAGTACGCGTCCACTTAACAGCAGAACCAGTTGGCGTGCCAAAAACAAAAAACACTTCCCTGCCAATAACTTGCGTTCTTGGAACAAGCAAACCAAGCACATCAGCTATCAACAAACCATAGGTTTTATCACCGATAAACTTGCTAAACCTGTTCGGCCAATCCCACGAAGCGACTGTTTTTGTATTTCCAACATTCTCTAACTCCCAAGTCATTACATGATCTTGCTTATGGCCATACGGTTTTGGCAACAAACTAAATTCAACACGCATATCATCAGGAAAATTCAAACTAGGAATAAACCCATAAATTTTTTCAAAAAACTTTAACGCAATATTTTTAGGAAGCGATGCAGCAAACCCTTGTTTATCTGTCTCAGCCAGCTCAACACAACGAGGTGTAGTCAACGGAGCAAACTCAATTACATTGCCAAGCAACACACCAGAAGTTTTTCCTGCGTCTTCAACTTCTTCATGAATGATGATGAACAGACCTTGCTCAAGCATCTCTTTTGCTTTTGCAACCGTTTCTTTAACAGTTGTTAAATGACGAATAAATGGCTGGCCCTTCGGATCATCTGGTTTAAAAGATCTGATTTCCAATTCACCATCCTGTGCTTTATCAAACAAAATTTTTACGCTTTCTTCAATTGAAGCAAACTTATGATTTGTTTGAAACCCATTCACACAAGAAAAACGCTGATTTCCTTTAGGATCATAACTCACAAATTGAGCAATATTTCCATTCTCTGCCAAAGAAATTAAAATTTCGTCTTTGAAATGTCCCAAATGAATCCCTCAACTGATAATTGCTAATTGACTTTAAAAACTAATCGTTACTGTGCTAAACTTGCAGAATTTTTTACTTGCAACTCAACTCGCATATCGTTCCCATTAGTGTTGTATGTACAAACTCTCATTGACTTACCATCAACTAATGCAACATCGCACAGTGGATATACATGATATAATGAACCCTTTTGCAATGGTATGCTCAATCCTCTTTCGTTAATGAGCACATACGGAACAGGCTGTCGCTCATCCTTTGGAACTTCAAGCCAAGTTCTCTGATCACCCGCAAGCTCGAATTCTGTTAACTTAAAAAGTCCATTATCTTTTGCTCCTTTGTAAGTTCGGTACGCATACAACTGATCTTTTGTTCTCTCAATAACACGATACTGACAAACAAGAAAACCATTATCAGAAAGCCTCTCCTTAAATGTTACTCCTAACTTGAGTTGTTGAGCATCTTCTTTTGGCCTTCCAACTGTTTTAAACACGCTGACATACCTATCTGTGTTATTATCTTCACAAGCACCAAGCACAAAAACCCGCTTTTTTCCTTTATCAATTTTTTCAACAACTAACGGTCTATCAACGTCAGAACGTAACTCCCAATAGCGACCTCGCACTAAATTAAAATGAGCTCCTTGTTCAATACTTTCATGCGAGGTACTTAGTTCAACAAAACGATCTGACTGCGTTCCCCTACCAAAATGATAAATTTTGCCTTTATCTAAAGTTCGTTCAGGCAAAGGATTTTCATCTCCAGTAAGGCAATCAACCCAGCCATCATCTGACCAGAACCCTTGCACAGCAGCTACAACACAATCCAACGTTCTTCTATCGCTCATTTTTTATTCGTGAACCCTTTCGTTTATAACTGTAATCTTCTAAATATCCGAAAATATTTACTCCATAAAACTTTGATTTACAAACCATTCTTAAACTTTTTCTGAAAAAGATTCCTCGCACATGGTAAAACATCTCTCACTGCGATCATAATAATCAGAACATTGACGTTTGCAATGGACTGTTTTCGTTTCCCCTGATATAACTCCGCATTTGTAATCATTCGTGCAATAATTTGTTAAACACTGCTCATTTTCAACACACTGTTCGCCTTTTCTCAAATAAGTCAAACGGCAAACGCCATTAACACAGTTACTTGGTTCAAGACAATTACAATCCTGCTTGCACGCTTCACCAATACTTCTTGAAGGCGTACAAACAGTTGCTTGCGCAGTCTGTTGCACAGGTTTTGTTGGCTCAACTTGCTGCGGTGATTCCTGAACTACTTGAGCTGTCAATTGCTCAGGCGTAGAGCACGCGACTAATGCAAGCAATAAAAATACATACCACCCTTTCATAACAAAATTAAAACAGCCATCTTATAAAAAAATGTGTAACCACAAGACGAAGATAAAATTAAGGGAACTTTGAAAAATTAATAAAAATACCTCAAAGTTCCCTAAGCCAACTTTGAATACCGACGACAAAAATCACAGGGCGTTCACGCCATTCACCAAAAAACTGATTAATTCAAAGTTGCCTTAAGATATTATTATGAACGAGTTATTTTCAACAATTTTCATCTCGTAAGGTTTTTCAGCAACTCTTCCAAATTCATCAAATGTGATTCTGTTTGACGCACCAATATGATTTTTAATTGAGCGCAAATAATCAGCAATTTCATCAGGGCTTTGTTTCCCCTCTTTTAGCGTACCTACAAGCAACATAACAGCATCATACGCATACGCTGACGCTGGAGAAGGATCTTTATTGAACTTTGCTCTGTAGTTCGAAATAAACTCATCTTCTCTTGGCCCTTTTGTTCGATAAGGGTAAATAGTTCCTTCAATTTCAGGAAATGCAGTTAGCAACTCGACATTTTCTGTTCCATCTGTAGAATAAATTGGAATTGTTAACCCTAACTCTTTAGCTTGCTTACTAAACGCGCCTTGTGATGGGTAAAACGCAAACGGAGCATACACTACATCAATATCCAACTGTTTTAATTGCGTAATGATTGTTTTGAAATCCTGTTCATCAGGAGCAGAGCCAAACTCTTTAACAATTGTTAAATTCTGTTTTCTTGCTTCATCAACAAAATTTTGCTTCATTGATTCAGACCATTCATTTGTGGTATGTACAATTGCGATTTTTTTAATTCCTTCTGTTTTCATATATTCTATTTCAGGAATGATTTGTGCTCGTTCATGCGGCCACAAATTGAAAAAATAGATTGTTGATGGCGTACTTGTTCCTGTCGACGGAGAAATAATTATTGTTCCCGTTTCATCCGCAATTTGATACGCAACTTGCCCAAACCAAGTAGGACCAACAATCATTTTTATTTCATCTAACTCAATTAGTTTTCTGAACGCAGTAGTTGTTGTAGTAAAATCAGTTTTAGAATCCTCGATAATAAGTTCTGTTTGTTTTCCATTAATTCCGCCTGCATTGTTAATCTCTTCTACAGCCAAAGCAGCAGCATTCATCTCGCCCTCGCCCCAAACAGCAGCAGGGCCTGTTAAATGAAACACTCCCCCGATTTTGATTGTTTCATTATTTGTAGTGCAACTAATCAGAATTAACACAAGCACGGTCGTCATTAATGTTGTCATCACTTTCATTACGTGTTGTAAAAACCACAAAGCATATAAACTTTCATTCAACAGTAACTGTTGAATGATAGAGGAATTGAAAAGCCTGGGATTAACAGACGGCGAAATAGAAGTTTATCTAACTCTTTTGAAATTAGGTCCAAGCACAAATAGCCCGATTGCAAAACATTCAGGACTGCAAAGTTCAAGCGTTTATTATTGCCTGAATACATTAATGGAAAAAGGGCTTATTACTTATGCCCTGAAAGGAAATAGAAAGCAGTTTTCCGCAATTGATCCAGAAAACTTGCCTGCATTACTCGAGAATAAAATTGCAGAATTACAAGAACAAAAAGAACAAATCAAACAAATACTACCTGAACTCAAACAACAACAAAAACTCTTCAGAGACAGAACAATAATGGAAGTCTATGAAGGATTCAAAGGATTTCAAATGATTTTTGCAGAGTTATTGAAAAGACTCAAAAAAGGCGACACTTATCAAGCATTTGTTGTTGGACAAACAGCAAGAGAGCCAAAAAACCTGCGTTTATTTTTTATTCAACACAATAAACGCATCAAAGAAAGAGGAATCAAATTAAGACTTCTTGCGCCAGAAACAATGAAAGAAATGTTTCACGAAATGTATGGCAACAGATTTAACAACATTATGCTTTATACAAAAGAAAAAATACCTGTAGGAATAACTATTTACAAAGATACTGTTGTTACACACATATCTGATGAAGGACGATTAATATCATTCAAAATACAAAACAAAAAATTAGCAGAAATTTACACAAACCATTTCAATGATATATGGGAAAGGGCTAAAAAATAATTTTTTTACTTGGTCGTTATGCAGTTAATGGGAGTTCTATTGATGAAGAAAACGAAAAGATTCTTCGTTGGGTTAAGATGTCTTGTAATATTGTACTGCTTGGAATATTTTTTCTATTTTTTTGATGTCTCCTCGTTTTGTTTGTTTTGCACGTATTTTTCTATTTCCTAACATGTAACTGTCAGCTTCTGGTGGTGCTGCGAGGACAATCGCGTATTCTTTTTCTTCACGGTCTGGAAATACTTCTGTACAGGCATTTTCCCAACTTCTTGGAAATTTTAGTTCTTGAGGCTTTTCTCTTTGTGTATAAAACTCACTGGGTCTGAGTTCAAAAACGCGTGGTTCTCCTATTGGCACTGGGATAGAGTTTAATTTTCCGTATCCAACTATCCATTGATGTCTTGTTTCTCTTCCTGTTCCCATCTCAAAGCGCGTTATGTATTTTATTTCGACGAGTTTTTCTGGAAGCGAGACAAATTCTGGAAATGAAATATAATTGGGACGAATGGGTGATGTTTCGAATGGTTTACCAGGTCCTACGAAGTGCTGTGCCCAGTCTATGTAATCAGGTAGTTTCCAGTCTGTTGCGTGCCAATCACGCTCAATCATTAATAACAATTCTTCTCTTGGCACATACAGTCTGTTTAGTTGAGAAACAACATCAGTTCCTTGATCTTTATCATACGCTTCTGCAAAGCGTGCAAGCCACCTGACTGCATGAGGATTTGGTTTGAGCATGATACCAGGAGAAGTATCAAAGTATCCGTCAAGACAAATTGCATAATATGGTTTGCTCATATCGGGAGAATCAACAACATGTCGTAGTTCTTCCCTTGCTTTTAACCCTTGGCAGGTTGCTGCTTCTGCAAATTTCTCTAACACTTGTTTTTCTTCTGTTTTCTTGTCTGTCATTGTAAGCCACCAAATAATGCTGAAAATAACAGCCATTTAAATTGTTGTTATAAAATATTGATAACAAATAACAAATTTTAAATAAGAGTACAAACTGCTATGCAGTATGAATCTCGAACAATTACAAGAACTGGGATTAACGCATAATGAAGCACTCACATACAGAGCGTTGTTAGAAATTGGTGAAACAAAAACCGGTGCGATTGTAAAGAAAACCGGTTTGCACAGAGTCATTATCTACGACGCATTAGAATCTCTAATAAAAAAAGGCCTCACTTCATATGTTATCAAAGAAAACATAAAATATTTTCAGGCAGTAGATCCTTCACGACTTCTGGATTTTTTGGAAGAGAAACAAGAATTAGCAAAATCATTACTTCCAGAATTAAACATTCTGAAAAAAGAATCTGCTTCAAAACAAACAGTTTCTATTTATGAGGGAGTTAAAGGGCTTAAATCCGCAATGAACAATATGTTAAAAGAACTAACATCAAAAGATAAACATGTTGTTTTTGCGTCAGGACACATGGCTGATTCAATGGGAGCATATTACAAAGTATATCAAGACATAAAAAGAAAGAAAAAAATTAAGACCTTGGTTATTTATGATGAATCTTTCAGACCGAGAGTTGATGTTACACAAATAACATATGGGGAATTAAAGTTCACACCAATTTCCTATTTTCCAACTGATACATGGATTTACAAAAACAAGGTTTTGATTGTCACGTACACATCTAAGCCTCCTTTTGCCATCTTAATCACAAGTAAAGAAACAGCAGATTCGTATATGAAATTATTTGAAAGATTTTGGAAAGAGGCAAAAGAGTGAATAAACAAACAGCAACATTTATTAAAATGTCAGAATCAGAAAGTTCATGACAAAAAAAGAGCTTGATTATCTGACCATATTACGAGCGCTTTCTGAAATACCATTTCCTGTAGGAAAACAACTACTCATAACCTTTCTTCAAGGCAAAACAAATGATAGTATAGAACGTAACAAACTCCAAAAACTTCCAAGCTATGCGACCATGGCATACACGAAAGAAGAACTTGCAGACATCCTACAAAACCTGTTATTAAACAATCTCATTGAGCAAATTTCCATACCAACAAACACATTTGCAAAGGTGCTTCAATTAACAGAAAAAGGAAAACAAGAACTCAAAAGTCCAACACTGCACAAAAAGAAACTTGCACACGCTGCACAAACATATGAACTGCAAATCAGCAAACAAGAAAAAGAACTGTTCAACGCATTTGACTTCTTTCTCAACCAATTCAATGAAGCACAAAAAAAAGCAATCACATCTCCTGCAAAGCACATTCTCTGCATTGCCGGCGCAGGATCAGGAAAAACAACAGTGCTAACAAAACGCATCGAGTTCTTAACAAAATACAAAGGAATAAACGAACAAAATATTCTCGCAATCACATTCACGCGAAAAGCACGACAAGAAATGATGCGCAGATTGGGAACAACAAACTTCCATGTGGAAACATTCAATTCATTCTGCGAAAAAATATTACGAAAATACACTCAAGAAATATACGGAAAACCTGTTCACGTCATGACCTATGCAGACAAAATGCGCGCATTCAGACTTGCACTAAACAATCTTTCCATCAACCCTCAAAACGTGATACAAACTTATTACACAATCGGACAACAAAGAAGCAAAACAGAAGAACAACTCATGCGTAACATAATGCACGACTGCTTTACAATTCTTGATTATTTCAAACTACAAAACAAACCTTTAGAACCATTTATCATAGATCACAAACACGCAAACAGTGCAAAAATGATCCATAAAGTGTGCACTTTTCTTGAACATCACATGAAAAACAACGGACTGCGAGACTTCACAGACCAACTCTTAGACACAATCACATTTTTCAAAAAATCCCCTCAGCACATAACTCAATATACTCACGTCCTAGTAGATGAGTATCAAGACGTAAATGAAGCACAAATAGAACTCCTTAAATTATTACATCCAGAAAACCTATTCTGCGTAGGAGACCCCAGACAAAGCATCTTCGGATGGAGAGGATCAAAAATACAACACATCCTCAACTTTGAAGAAAAATACCCGGATAGCAACATCATACCATTACAAGTTAATTACCGAAGCACAAAACCAATTGTCAAATTTATTAATGAATCAATCAAAGACATGCACCTTCCAGACTTAGAAAGCCTAAATGCTAAAGATAGCAACATCTACCTCCTCAAATGCAACACAGAACAAGAAGAAAACGCATTGATCATTGACAAAATAAAAAATGCTGACTGTCCTTTAGATGAACTATTTGTACTTGCCAGAACAAACAAACAACTCACACAACTATCTGAACAATTCAAAGCGCACAACATACCACACATTGTAAAAACAGACGAATTACGAAATCCAAGCGAAGATGTTAACGGCGCAGTCACTCTTGCAACAATCCACGCAATCAAAGGACTAGAAGCAGAAACAGTATTTTTAACTGGTTGCAACACAAACTATTTTCCCTGCAAAACATCAGACCACCCCATAATAGACTTAATTCAATACGTTGACTACGACAAGGAAGAAGAAGAAAAACGTCTATTTTACGTTGCACTAAGCAGAACAAAACAACACATCTATGTAACATACACAGGAACACTAAGCAGGTTTTTCACGCAAGAAATGCAAAAACACGTGACAAAAACAAACGAAGAATCACAAAAACCACTCTATAAAATCCAAAGTAGCAAGACCATTCACGCAGCAGACACGATAGTAAAACTTAAAGAATGGAGAACACAAACAGCAAACGAATTAGGCGTTCCTGCTTTCTTAATAATGCATGACAAAACACTCTATTCGCTGGCAGAAATGAAACCACAGAATATAATTGAACTGCAATCAGTTCATGGATTTGGACCAGCAAAAACACAAAGATACGGAAAACAATTGCTGGACGTGTTGTGGGGATGAACAAACAACAACTCCTCGGAAGTGTGTTGTTGTTGATTGGTTTACTTCCTGTACTTTCATTTTTACTGTTTCTCAAACCGCATTATATTGTCTGGTTTAGCAACCACACATTCATCATTCTTGGATTAGCAGTTCTTTTTGGAAGCAGATTCTGGGTGTTTGCAGAACTGTGCATCGGATTTATTCCTGAACTAATTTGGAGCATTGACTTCTTAATGCGATTATTTACTGGAGAATATCTTTTTGGTATAACAACTTATATGTTTACTGATGCAGGAACATTTAACTGGATACACTTGTACAGTTTGCAGCACATTCTTTTCTTGCCGCTTGGACTATACGCACTTTATATTCTTGGCGGACCAATAAAACAAGCATGGATTGGCAGCGGAATACATTATTTTACTTTGTATCCTTTGTCTTTCTTTTGGGGAACAGAATACAATTTGAATTGCTTGTTTTATTCCTGCGGTGTACTATCATTTTTACCAGAATACCAGTTAACATGGCCATTGTTAATGGCAATACACTTATTTTTGATTTATTGGTTTTTATTGGCTGTCTGGAAGAAATGATTATCGGCCTTGAGGAACAACTCTTCTTCCTCTTGTTTCTATTGGAATGCGTGAAACATCAGCAACTAGTGCGTCAACTGCGCCAGCAAACGCAACATACCCACTAACTTCGTCAGGAGTTATAACGCCGTTTCCATCAAAATCCAGTTTTCTAATATCAGCACCATAACTACAACTACACGCAACAACCTTTGTCGGATCATGCTCAAAAAATTTTGAAGCAGTTATTGCATCATCTAAAGAAACACCTTCTAATCGAAATCCTCTTCTTTGCAACTCTGTGTCCAATGCTGTGCGTCTTAAGTTTTGTGTTCTTATGTCTACTAATTCGCGATCTAACTGAGCATCATACGCTTTTACAGTATTTCTTTCAGAATCATATTTTCTCAACAGAGGTTTAACAAGCCCTTCATAACCAGCACTTACAGCTACTGCTACAGATAAGCCAATCTTCATTGCCGAGTCCACTAAACTATCATATTGCCCCATACTTGTATACTCAAATAGCTAGTTTAAAAAGGTTGTGGTTAAAGAATTTATAAAAATGCAGCGACCCGTATTCCGAAAAGCTTTGCTTTTCTGGACCAGAGAACTTTGTTCTCTTGGTACTTGAAAACGCTGACGCCCGGATTTGAACCGGGATACCCTTGCGGGTCAAGCTCTCGTGAAGGAATTCCCGAATTTTGCTCGTGAACTCGCAAATTTCCAGGCTTGTGCGATACCAGATTACGCGACGTCAGCATACTGATTTTTTCGCTTTAAGTTATTTATAAAACTAATGATTTTCATCATGGATGTTTTTTAGACCAGTAACCTTATAAAAAATCACCGTTCTAATTAAGTATGCGCATTGAACAAACGCAAAGAAGACATGATATTGGGGAAATTGTTAAGGCTGGAAAATATGATGAATTAACCAGATTTGGAATCATAATTATTGAAACTGGCGCAACATATGATTGCGGACATTATATTTTACAACAGTTGGGAGTTCCTGCAACAGATGAAACAATAGCAACATTACAGTCTTTAACAGGACAAGGAAATCCGCAACCAGGCATTGCACTTTATAGGGAAACAGGACGTCAAAAAAGCCCAGTTCATTTTGGAAGGTATGATAGTTACAGAGTAATTTCTAAATGGAACAGAACAGGACCCTTGCTTGAACACTCAATAGAAGATGTGCCTCCATGGTATGGAGAAATAGTTGAGTTCAGAAAAACTGATACTACGACACCTTTACTTTGGGACGTGCAACAAATGCAATTATTTGGAGTTGATAAAGGTTACTAATTTTTAATCACAAACGTTCCATTATTTAGTATTCTTGTCACAACTGTTCCAACTCTGTTGCCTGTTTCATCAAACTCTAACTTTCCAGAGACGCCAGCATAATCTGTATTTTTGAATCTTGAAATTATACATTCAGAATTTTTATTGCAGTCTTTACTAATTTCAGAACCATGAACTACTGCGTCATACACGTTATCGGTTCCAAGAACAGGATCAACATTAAATTTGTTTTTTAATGCTTTTTTGAACTCTTCAGACATAGCATCTTTGTATGTTGTAGATATAACACCTTCTAATGTTTCTTCTCCTAACGCATCCAAAAATGGCTGTAATTCAAGATCAATAAACAAATCTCCTAATAAATAAGCTCCTTGCAAGACATTTAGTTCGTCTTTTTGTTTATAGAACAAAATTCTATCGTCTCTGGCTAAATGCGGCCAAATAATTAAGCCAGACTTCTTCTTGGCTAAATTGTCAAGCTTCAAAAGCAATGTTCTGAAATCTTTTGTACCAGCATCAACACGCTCATGCAAAATAATATCTCCACCAAGTTCTTCATATTTATCCGTGAATTTTGCAACATTTCGTTCAGGACCTTCATCAACAGTTTGTAGAACGGCAATTTTTTTCCCTTTTTTGTATGCTTCTTCTGCAAGTTGATACCACGTTTTATGAAATGCAGGATACAAACCAACTGCAACATTTTTATACGTCTCGCTTTGTTCATCAATAATAGTTTGATCAACTGAAGGACCAAACATTGCAATATTATTTTCTTCAGCAAACGGCAACACAGCATTAAATGTGATTAAACAAACAGGACCAATTAAAAAATCAACCTTGTCAATAGTCACAAGTTTTTGTGCAGCAGTTAATGCAGATTTTACATCACAACTACCCTCGTTCTCAACTATAAATTTAACATTTGCTTGTTCTGCAGCAATCTCTAATGCAGACAAGTAACTTTCGCCCATAGATGAGTAATCGCCAGTTAATGGGAAAATAGCACCAATAACGACTTCATCACTTTGAGATGCACATGAGAATAAAAAAATAAATGCCAGAATACTGAGTACGAATTTCTTCATGATTTTTACCACCGAAAATACAGTAGCTCATCTAATATATCAACTTTTTTGCCTCTTTTTCGATAAATTTAGGAAAATTTAAAAAAAGAACAGTCATTTATCTTCTTATGTTGGACAAAAAAGACCAAATCATATTTGAAAATTTAACCCATAATTGCAGAATATCAACAACAAAACTATCAAAACTAACAAAGCTTTCGCAGTCAACAGTTGTTTACAGAATTCAACGCTTGGAAAAAGAAGGCTATATTTCAGGATATGATGCAATTCTTCAATGGGATATGCTGCCTTTGCCAGTCGAGCTATTTTTTGTTCAAATTCCCATTAATAAGCTAAAATCATTTGAACAAGAAATTACTAAAAATAAAGCAGTAACAGGATTGTTTCATTTGCTGCATAAAATGAACTATGCATTACTAACATTTCTGACTGACAAAGAAAGAAAACAATTAATTAAATATTTTGAACAGATCGCAATCACTTTTGAAACACATGTTATGAGCAAGGAAACATTCATTCCCTTTTCAGTATATGATATTCCGATAAAGATGAAAAATAAACCTGTGAAGAGACCAAAAAAGATTGATCTCGACGAAAAAGACGTAAAAATTGTAACTGTTCTTGGACATGGGGGAGGAAGAGATTCAATGCTTGAACTTGCGCGAAAAACAAAATTAACCTATGATGTTGTTATGTATCGCTTCAAAAAACTTCAAAAACAAGGATTCTTCCCTTTATTCCTTGCGCAGCCAAGCAGAACAAAATTTCACACACAAGTAGATATGTTACTGATCAAAACAAAGAATACTTCATACGCACAAGCACTTCAAATTTTTGAAAAAGCTAAGAAAATACCTTACTTATTGGAATTAGAGCAAGGAACTTTTTTCACACAAATATTTGCCAAAACATTTGAAGAATACAAACAAGTCCTTGAAATAATTGCTGACACATTAGGAGATAACTTGCTAGACTGGGAAGTTTACAACGTAAAAGACTGGATGTTTGTGAACAGATATCCACTTGAAAAAATAGTTAGAAAATAAATGGCGATGGCGTGCTTTGAACACGCGACCCCTGGCTTATGAAACCAGTGCTCTACCAGGCTGAGCTACATCGCCGGTTAATGAGAAAAAGCCAGGTTTTTGTTTAAAAAGGTATTGGTCACTTATTTATACTTGAAACAAATTAAAAAAGTAATATGAGAGATAAAAATATTAACAGCTTAAAAAACTACTTGGTTTGTAACTTTCTTTTATAATACGTCCAAACAATTGCAAACAACACAAAAATAGCAAGAAACAACCACGTAATTGCTGGACTTCCTTGGAACAGTGCAACTACAAAACAAATAATTGCAGTGTACGACCACAATATTTTCAAAGTAAGCATTGTTTGAAAACTCTCAACAGATTTGGTTCTCATTAACAATGAAGTTCCACCAATTCCGATTAATGCAGCCCCGACTAATCTGGCAAGCAGTGGTTCTGCCGTGTTAAAACCAAAAAATGAAAGAAAATATTCTGGAAAAAATAACAACGAAACTGCAAAAATAATATCGGCTATGAAGTGGATGGTGAACCAATTTCTTAATGAGCCTGGAACTTGTTTCATTTATTAAACAAAGTAATACCCCTATTTATTTTTTTGCTTTCAGTTATTCAACATACGTTCTGCTCTCAATTTTTCGCACTGGAACAGGTTTTTTTGCATCACCATTCTCATCAAAGAAGTCAAGCGAGTTTAGGTAATCTCGAACTTCATCTGTGTTTGTTGTTCCTGTTTTCTCCCACGCTTCTGCAAGGAGCATTACTGCTTTGTATGCAGTATCAGCAGTAATTCCCGGAGGTTTACCAAATCTTGTTTCAAACTTTTTGTAAAACTCTGTATTTTCGTTTGGGATAACGTCTGGAATGTATGTTTTTTTGAGGTGTTCTTTCTTGATACTTCCTTTTTCAATAGCGTATTCAAAAGCGCCGCTTAATGTTACGATTACTGGATGAAAATCCTGCTCTTGAGTGAACTGCACTACATTTGCAGCATCGTTATAACCAAGACCGAGATATAACAAATCTGGATTTAATTGTTTAGCGATACTTATCTCAGAACGGAAATCATTATTATCAACTTCATAACCAATCATTAGTTTCAGGATACTCCCATTTATTTTTTCCAGGAGTTTTTCCAGATGTGTTTCTTGTGATTGAGACCACGCACCAGCATTTCTAATAACAACGGCTGTTGTGATGTTTTCCTGTGTTAATGTTTCTTCTAATTCATATACTTGATATTTTATAGCAGGCCATGTGATAAAAACATTTTTTGCAAGTCTTGTATCTTTTGTGTTTCCTGTTGAAGGGTTGATGATGATTATGTTGTGCTGGTCTGCTAATGGAGCAATTGGTTCTAAGCTTAAATCCCATGTTCCTCCAATAATTGCATCAACGTTATCAATTTCAATTAATTTTGTAGCTCCCGAAACAGCAGCTTTCCCATCAGTGCGATCATCTTCAAAAATTAATTCTATTTGTTTGCCGTTAATTCCACCATTCGCATTGATTTCTTCAACAGCTAATTGAGCGCCTTTCTGAGAATTTGTTCCGTAATCTGACGCAAAACCTGTTAAACTCATAATCGCGCCAAGCTTTATTGTGTCTTCTTTACTTGTTTCTATTACACAACCTGCTAAAAATAAAAGCAGAATTGCAGTAGTTGTTATCGCTGTTTGTTTCATTGTAATCACCAAATCTATTAATTGGAAGCAAATATTTAAATATTAGGTTGCCCTAAAGGGGGACTTATATTGCTCTAAGAACAGAGAAATGTTTATATACATATCACACGTATTAAACGTAGGTGATAAAATGGTTAGTATAACTTTAGCAGTACCTGAAGAAATGAAGTCGGAAATGGATAATCATCCAGAAATGAACTGGTCAGAGGTAGCTCGGCAAGCAATACGAGAAAGATTAATTATCTTGAAAAAGATGGATGAAATCGTATCAAAAAGTAAGCTTACTGAAAAAGATGCTTTAGAACTTGGCAGAAAAATCAACAAAGTAGTAGCAAAACGCTTTCTTGCAGGACAATAGATGGAGCTTGTAATTGATGCCAACATCATATTCTCAGCTTTAATTAAAGATAGTTATACAAGATATTTTCTTTTGTTCAGCAATCATTCATTTTGTGTGCCTGAATTTGTTTTTGAAGAAATAAATAAACATATATTGGAAATTAAAGAAAAAACGGGATTATCTCAGCCAGAAATCAAGGAGATTTTATTTAATATATTAACACACAGCAAAATCAATATAATTCCATTTGAAGAATTTCAGAATTTAAAAGACCAAGCAGCAGGAATATCTCCTGACCCAGACGATATTCACTATGTTGCACTTGCATTAAAACAAAAATGTGCAATCTGGTCGAATGATAAGAAATTAAAAGAGAAACAAAAACAAATTACTGTTTACACATCTGAAGAAATATTTCAATTTGAGGCATCAAAATGATAACGGTTTTGCAGGAAATCGGATTAACAGAATCAGAAGCAAAAGTCTATTTGGCGTTACTTGATCTTGGAAATTCAACAAGAGGAGACATTGTTAACAAATCACAAATAGCAGGGTCAAAAGTATACGAAATATTGGAACGATTACAAGCAAAAGGACTTGTTTCTATTTACGTTAAGAAAAACATTAAACACTTCAAGCCGACAAGCCCAAAAAATATTCTATCTTATCTTGAAGAACGAAAACAAAAACTAAAAGAGTTGGAGGACGAAGCGACAGCGATTTTGCCGGCGTTGTTTGCTAAATTCAACGCATCAAAAGAAGAACAAGAAGTAGAACTGTTAACAGGCTTCAAAGGAATGGAACTAGTTTTCAGAGAACAAATAGAACGCATGAAAAAAGGAGAAACTTCATACGTCATCGGAGGAACACGCGCACAAGAACGACCAGACGTGCTGGCGTATTTTGAAAAATTGCACCACATAAGAAACCAGAAAAAATTAAAAACAAAAATGTTGTACAACGAATCAGCCAGAGGAACAATAGATGAAAGATATCAAAAACTCAAATTCAAGGATACAGAAATACGTTTCATTTCACACGTTTCACCAGTTGCAATTAATATTTACCAAGACAGAACATTTATCATTATATTCGGAAAACAAATAACTACAATCAACATCAAATCACAAGATGTAGCAAACAGTTTTATGGAATACTTTAACTTAATGTGGAAACAAAGTAAGAGATAATTATTTCATTTTTTCCCACAATGCATAAAAATATTTTCTAAAACTTTCTGCGACTGCTTTGTTCTTAATCATAATAGCCATCGGACTTTCTTTTGCTAAAATCAAAATGAGCACTTTATCTTTGTAAATTTCAGTGCTCGTTGGCATTTCAAAACTTTTTGGAAGAAAGCGATATTCAGAATATGGCAACTTTTTTCGTTCTTTGTATAATGCCTTGTATTTTTCATTCAACAAATGCTTGAGCTTAATTCCTTTTTTTGATCTTGTTTCCTGTCTTTTTGTGAAATAAAGCTCCCAAGATTTTGGCTGCTCTGTTAAACCCATGCTCAACCACTCTTCACCTTTTTTTAGTGTTTGAATAATATCTTCATTTGCTGTTTTAATCCCTTCCCATCCAGTAAATATTTTTGCAACGCTTTCCTGCGCGGATTTCTGTTTCAAGAGAAGCTGAGGAAGAATCTTTTGCACTTCTTCTTTTTCTTTTTCTATCTCGCTTTCTTTTTCATCAAGATAATCTAACAAACGCTCTGGTCTTGTAGCTTCGAAATATTTTACGCCATTTTTTATTATGAAACTTGCTAATCCTTTGTTCATCAAACGATCAAGAACCTCGTAAACTTTCGAGCCAGAAATACCTGACTTTTTTGTGAGTTTTCCTGTTGAAGTAGAACCAAGCTCTAGTAATGCGAGGTAAACCTTGATTTCACCATCAGTCAAACCGATTCGTTGTAATGCTTGATTTATCATGTATTTGTTTGAGAATTTGCATTATTTAAACTTTGCCTTATTTTAACGTATAAAGGGGGGAGAAAGATTAAAATAATTTTTCTATCTCCTCACTATCGTTCGGAAAGAAAAATATTACAGGGTGGTGGAACATGAGAGAAGCGAAGACAATAGAATCGAGAGAAATTGAAACAGGCATATATGGCTGTCCAACTTGTGAAGAACGAATTGTTGGGACATATGAAGAGGCTAAAGCTCATGTTGATATTCCTTTGGGAAGAGGGGTGGTTTTTCCAAATGGATTCACGTTTGGAGAAATACATCCTGATTCACAATTAATACGTATGTGTGTTATTGGCGATTCATCTCAAGTACAAAAAGCAGATCCTCCCTTCTTCGGACTTTCAACACACGACTTCAGATATAATGGAATAACGTATTTTCCAGGAAAAACTGGTGAAAATAACTGGTGGCGTTTAGAAGATGAACTTCGGTCGCGCCCACCATCAAACATATTACAAACACATTTTCGTGCAGGACAATATAGATTATTACAAAAATCAGAATTTGATGAATTTTTAGAAACAAAATTTGGTGATGAAGCTACCAGAGAAATCAACATAATAAATTTAGATAATTTAACTTACCGTGTTGAAGGCTTTGAAAAATTCTGTCCAGAGGTAATGAAATGATTGATGTTGACCTCGAAGGTAAATTAGAACCAATCGAAATAGGAAAAAAGGAAGACGGAGCACCAATCTATGAATGTCCTGTCTGCGAATGGCAAGGAGCAGATTATAGACTTGCAAAATGGCACGCAAACATACCTGTTGGAGGAAGAATTGAACTGCTGCCAAAGGGATTTGCCTTCGATGGTTTTAGTTCACATGTCTTTATTATATCTGAGGATCCAAAGCCTATTTCCGCTCCAGAACTTATTCGATTTAGAACAAGATATCATGACGTTCTTTACACAATGGACACTTATGAACTAAATACATCAGAACAAACAACCAGATACACGCCCTCTGAAAAAATACAGATTCATGGCGAGCAATTACTAACTGACTTCATCAAATGGGCTTGTCGCTTTCTAACAGAAAAAGAATTTGACGCATTTAAACAATCCGGTGTGTATTCTGACTCAGACAACCTTGCCCGCACGGTGGGATATCTAGCACCATTTCAGAGGGAAAGTCCATGAAAAAACCACTCTTACTATTTGTATTACTATCATTAATTAGCTGCGGACAAGCACTCACAGGTGCAACAACAGCAGAAGACACAATAACTATTGGCTTTGTTGGTCCATTATCTGGAGATTCTGCAATTTATGGCATATTAGAAAAAAATGTTATAGAAATTGCACTTAATGAGATCAATTCAGCAGGTGGAATTAATAGCAAACAAGTCAATGTCATTTATGAAGATGGAAAATGCACTGCAAAAGGTGCTGTCAGTGCAGCCACGAAATTAATTGAAGTTGATAAAGTCAAAATAATATTGTCTGTTTGTGGTGCAGAGACTTTTGGAATTTCACCTTTAGCAGAACAAAACAAAGTTCTTGTTATTGCTGCTTGGGCAACATTGCCAGACATAACTCATTCAGGAGATTACATTTTCAGGACAATTTATTCTGATGAAGTAATGGGCAATTCTCTTGCAAAAGAGCTCAGCAAATACAAAACTGTTGGGCTCATAACAGAACAAACAAACTATCCTGTCGGCATCAGCACAGTCATCAGAAAATATTTTGAAAAAGAAGGAAGAACTGTTATTGAAGAATTTTACGAACAAGACTCTCAAGACCATAGAACTCAATTAACTAAACTTTTAGCGCAAAAGCCAGATGTTATTTATTTGAACCCAAACACTCCTGCAACGGGAATTGCTTCATTGAACCAACTTCAGGAGCTTGGCTACAAAGGACAATTGTATGGAAATTTCTTCGGCACAAACAAAGAAGTCAGAAAACACCCGTTAGCAGACGGGATGATCTTCTTCTCAGAACCACCAGTATCAGAAAGTCCAAAAAAGAAAAAACTGTTTGAAAAATACAAAGAAAAGTATGGTGAAGATCCTGCATTTGAATACGGAGCAGCAGCACGATATGATTCAGTTTACATCCTAAAAAACGCAATTGAGGCAGTCGGTTATGACGCAACTGCAATTAAAAACTGGCTCTATGAAATGGAGCCTTACGACGGCATACTTGGAAAGATATCATTTGATGAAAATGGCGATGTTATTGGAACAAAACCAGCAAAAAATCAAATTAAAAATGGTGAGATTATGCGATTAAGCTAACTATTTTGTAATATTTTCAATTATTTCTTCTTTTATTTCTTCTATTTTTTCTTTGCTTAACTCAATTTTAGGCCAGTGTTTTAAACCATCGCCTTCAAAACGAGGAATTATATGAATGTGTGTGTGAAATATAACCTGACCAGCAACTTCTTTAATGTTTGAAAGAAGATTAAATCCTTTGGCATCAACTGCGCTCACAATTTTCGGACCAATTTTTTTAACAGTCTTGCTTAACTCCGCAAGAACATTATCAGGAGTTTCAGTCAAATCAGCATAATGCTCCTTAGGAATCACTAAAGTATGCCCAGGACTACTTGGCGCAATATCAAGAAAAGCCATTACGTGATCGTTTTCAAATACTTTATCACTTGGTATTTCGTTATTCACAATCTTACAAAAAACACAATCACTCATTTTATTTTTTCTTAGCCTCAGCTTTTTTTACAGCTGGCTTTTTATCAATCACTTTTTTTGGCTTGCTTTCTTTTTTAGTTTCTTCAGGCAACTTACTTGCAAGTTCTTTCAAGAATTTTACATTTTCAGAATATTTTGTTTTCCTTCTTGGTTCCCAGCGAACACCAGTAATTCTGCCAAATTGTTGGCACGTTAAGCCTGCTTCAAGTACTTCTTCAGGAGTAAAACCTCTACCCTGTCTATCATGACCTCTATGAATTATTTTTATCATTTTATTCCTCTACAATATCTGTTAATTCATCCAAACTAACAATTTTACTCTCAAACTCTCTTGTGTTCCGCCTGTCAATCAAATAAGATTTAATTCCTGCAGCTTCTGCACCTTTAATATCTGTTTCAATACTATCTCCCACAGAAATAACATCTTTTGCTTTCAACTTTGCTTCTTTTAACGCTTTTTCAAATAAACCGGTTGTTTTCAACACACCCTGCTCATCACTGAGAAAAACATGATCAAATAACTCAAGCAAACCAAACTTTTCCAAAACAGGAGAAACATTATCTTGTAATGTATTGCTTACAAGTACGAGCTTGAGTCCTTTTTGCTTAAGCTCCCTTAACGTGACTTCTGTTTCATCATATGTTTTTGCAAGCAATTTATTCTTATTCCAAACACCAATCAATTTTTCAATAATAAACGGCTTTGGAGCAATATCAAACTCATTACACGCTTCAGTAAATGCAGCTGCCTGATCTGGAAACTGTTTTGTCATTACTGCTTCTTCAAAACGTTGAACAAATGGACTAAACGGCAGGCCTGTACGTAATATCTGCCAGGACTGCTTCATTGGAGATCTTGTTCCGTTTTCAACTAACGTTCCCCAAAAGTCAAAAAATACTGCTTTCACCATACAGACGATAAGAAATGTATCTGTTTAAAAGTGTTTCGCAAAATTTTAATTTAATATTTGCTTTTTTATTTTATGCGCGTTTACTTTGTGGTGCAAGAAAGCCTTGATGATTTTAGACTTCCAATGATTCACCAAATTGCTGTTTGCAGCCCGAAACAAGAAGAAAGAAGACGCAGCCCATACTCATCTTATGAGTTTCGAACTTGTGAAGACTCTGAGCTTTTAGAATACGGCGTAGAATTTTATCGTGCCTACAAAGCACCTTTTAGCGTAGGCAGTGGTATTGGTGTTGCAACACGAAGCGGCAGATTTGAAGCGCCTAAAATAGGCGAAACTTTTGTTATAGATCGCGATGGTGGATATCATCTGGGCAATGTTGTTTGGATTGCTGAGATTGACCCTTCTAAAGAGCAAAATAGGCTCTGGAAATTGAAACAACGAAGAGAACTGGGTTGTTAATATGTCAGAAATATACTATCAGTATATTTGACTGATGGACAGAGTCCTTATCACCATAGTGATATGGCATATTTCTAAGCATGATCAAAAACCACGGGTCATTACAAGTGAAGATGAAGCTGTCGCTTCATGCCATCCATCTATTGACGGATGGTTCTTGACAATAGACAAATTATTTTTAATGGCAAGTCTTTTATATCTTCACTTTTGATTTTTATTCGGAGTGGCACTTTGCAAGAAACAATAATCAAGTTCGGGGGCAGTTCTGTTTCTACAGCTGCAAATATCAATCTAGTAGCAGACATTATTGTACGCCAGTATATGACGCGAGTTCATGGTTATTTAGGTATTGAAGAGCTAACTGGTTACAGAAACGTGAATGTTGTTGTTTCTGCACTTGGCAAAACACCCGGAAGTAAAGAGAAAAAAATAACAGATCATTGTTTAAATGTGGTTCAGGCAGTTAAGGACAAAGATTCTGAAGCAGCACTGCGCCGAATAAATAGGATCAGAAGAAAACATTATGTAACGCTTGATGAACTTAGATTTGATAAAACTGATGTCCGAGACAGACTTTCTCAACTTGAAGAACTTGTTACAGAACAAATACGCGCGTCGCACATAGGGTTAACTCTTGATGAATGTGCACTTTCTGATTCTGTTGTTTCAATAGGTGAATTATTATCAACGCCGATAGTTGCAGAAGTTGTACAACAAAAGCTTGCAGCAGAACATACTCGTTTGAGGCAGAAAAAAGAAAGAACAGAACTGGAACTTACTGAACAACACCTGTTAGAACGCTTAAACTCGTGCGATGGCAAATATGTCTTAACAGTAGAATCAGGTGATGCTGGCTTTGTAACAGATTCAAAATTCACAAAAGCAGAACTTCTTGAACAAAGCCTTAGAACAGACATCGCTCGTTATCATAAAGAGTTACGAGAGCAAAATCCTCATCGTCTTATTTTTTATCCTGGTTTTGTTGCAAAAGATGAAGAAGGAAGAAGAACAACTCTTGGAAGAGACGGGTCAAATGTTACAACAATAGCTTTGGCTGTTGCATTGAAAGTTTCTCAACCATTTATTTATTCTGATGCTGATGGTGTTCTAATTGCAGATCCAAAACTTCTTGGTGGTGCACAAACAGTAAGGCAAATTTCTCGAAGAGAAGTAGCAACTCTTGGCTCGTTTGGCGGTATGCCTGTTATTAAACAAGAAGCACTAGACATTTTGGAAAGAAATGCAACTTGTTCTCCTGTTGTTAAAAACACATTCAATCCAGATGACCCTGGAACAACTATCACTTCATTTTCAACATCATCACGATCCCGAATGAAAGGCATTGGTGTTTTACATAACATTGCCTACAGAGAGTTTGATGTTAAAGATGGAACAGAATTTGATCTTGTGCGAAGAACAATTCAAGAATATGATGGTGCTCGATTACTTTACTCAAAAGCTGAAACAACAAAAGATGGACTTCTGGGAACGTTTGTTATTCAAACTACACCAAAAGAAGGCAGAGACAACAAAACACACTTTGGCACAAATCTTGTTGAACGAATAAATGAAACTACTGAACGCACGGGAGAACAAGCTTTTGATCCTGCACAAATCGCTCATTATCCAGATTGTTCACTTGTTTCAGTTTGCGGAGAAAAAATAGGTCACGCGTATAAGGATTACTTAAAATTTGTGGCAGAAACTCTTGTAAGGGACGGTAAACTCGCTCCGGGATTCAGACGAGTTGTTCCGTTTATTCCGCCAGATCATCCAGAACTTTTACAAGTTGTTGTTCCAACAGACTCTATCGAAGATATTATTCGCTGCACATACAACAAGCTCAAAAAAATAAATGTTATCCTCTTTGGTGCTGGAAAAGTCGGTTTAAGATTTTTGGAAAAAGCTCTCGAATCATATGATAAACTAGGTATTAATGTTGTTGGTGTTGCAGACAGCACAGGAGTTCTTTCAAAAATTGGAGGATTTAGCGAATATGATCTTGGTGAAATTATTCATGTCAAACGAAAAGAACAAAAATCTTTTTCTGAGATTGGTGAATATCGCAGTAGGATTTTTGATCTTGTTTATCTTGACTTAAGAGACATTCGTAGCGTTCAAGGAATGGAAAAAGGCGATTTTGTGTTTGTTGATGCTACAAACAACTCTTGCATGGCAGACGTGCAATCTTATGCGCTTGCTCTTGGTATGGATGTTGTGTCTGTTAACAAAACACCTTGCGCGATGAATTATAATAATTCTGTGAGCGCTGGTCAAAAAACAAATGAATGGAGAAAAAGGTCAAGATCTCGACGGTTGTTGAACGCAGTATTTGACGACCGGGTACACATACGAGGAACAGTTGGCGCAAACTTAGGAGCTACAGAAACATTAATGGATCTTATTAAAGACAAACCAAGAACAATTCATGTCCAAGGTGTTATGAGCGGAACTTTAGGCTATACTTTATCTGAACTTGAACAAGGAAAAAAACTATCTGAAGTTATCACAACTGCCATTGAACAAGGCTACACAGAACCAAAACCGTACGATGACTATTCTGGACGAGATGTTTTAAACAAAGCAATAATTCTTTGGAGAATAATAGCAACACGATATGGTGTTGGCTTCAGTGCATGCAATATCGAACATGAAAGTTTCATTCAACCAATAATTGACGCTTATGAACGAGATTCAGGAATAACTTTTGATCTTAATTCTATTACATCAGCAAAAGGAGCAGACTTTGCTAAACAAATAGAACCTCTTGATTCAGCATTTGAAAAACTTAAAACAGAACTTCCTAAAGACAAATCACTTTGTTACATTGCTGAAGTTCATTATGATGATAAATTAAAAAGAGGATGGATATCAGTTGGACTTCAAGAAGTACACAAAGAAAATCCATTTTACAGATTACAAGCAACAGATAATTTGTTCCTCTTTAATACAGATGGAAAACAATACACGATCAACCCCGGACCCGGAGCAGGAATAGAAGAAACAAGCGACGCACTCATGCGAGACTTAGAGCATTTTGTTGCAGTTCATAGAGGCGAAAAGGAAAGAGTTGTTCATGCGCGAGATGTTTTACCATCTGAAAAAGGACCTAAACAAAGAACTGCAACTTCTTCCAGAAAATGGTACGATCAAAGAAATTACGTGCAGGAAGTTTTATAAAACATTCATAAATTTTCTGGTCATATGGTGGTTTTAGTTGATGGGAGTGGAACACCAGTAGAGCTGGAGCAGTTTAGAGCGCGTATTGTTATACCAATAGAGAAAGAACAGGAAATACGCAAGTACTTAACTGAAGAAGATAAGCGGTTTCATGGCTTAATAGATGATGGCATGATACAAAATGAGAGACGAAACGAGTTCTATGATGCTGCAGTAAAATTTCTTGCATTTGGAGCATATGCCGATAATTTACTTAATCCAAAATATGAGCTTACACAAGAGACAAAACGCAAATTAAATCATTTTAGAGACTGTTATCTTGATCTTAGGTATGGTTGGAGAATGGGGGCAGATGCCGTATATTGTCTAGAAAAATTAATGCGACTCGGAATTATTGACGGGTTGTCTAACGCTGAGAAAAGTTTAGTTGAATATTTGAATGGTGAACTTGGTAAAGGAATTGAAAAAGTTGTAAGACAAGAAAGTTCCAGAGAGTGTAAAGATAATGAGAGATGGAGTTTGTATGTAAAGTTGCTTAGTCGCTATGAATCATTAGGTTTGGAATTGGACATTCCTCCTCCAAAAAAGTCAGGTGCAGAAACTTGGTTATACAACAATAAAAACTGTTTATTGCATTATGGACTTGCAAGCGTTGCTCCAAGAGCAGGGCTTGAGCTACCGCCATTGCCTGCTTCTCAAGTGGAATTAGAAATACATCGAGAAATTGAGAAGGGAGAAGGGTATGATAAGCAGTTAAGATTAAGGGTTGCTACTCAACGTGTAACTCCCGAAATTGCATCAATTGAAACGTATATCTCTACAATGCATCATTTGCACCTCTTACTTGATGAGAAATAGGACTTAAAGAAATTCAGCGCAAGATTGTTTTTCAAATTTTGTATTCCAATAATTGCTGGTTATTTTTCAATGGACGTGGCGAGATTTGAACTCGCAGTTTCTCGGCTGCCAGCCGAGCGCCATACCGGGTTAGACCACACGCCCAATCTAGTATGCAGTCTGCAGTAAGTAGTTTTTAATTATTCCTATTTATTCCTCAAACAATCCCTTCAGCACAATAGTTGCATACGATCCTTTTGGCAAATTAAATGAGACAATTGCTTTTTTCTTGCCTTCATTCCTCTCATCATCCTCAAATTCGACAAAAAGATTTTCAGGCACAACAAATATCTTTCGGAGTCTTGGTACAAGTACATGTTCATCTGTTTTAAATTTATCAAGAGCCATATTTTCTTTTTTCAATATGTTTTGTATGATTTTCATGTTTTCTTCGGTTGTTTGCATACTTGCAGCAAGTAATGGAAATTCTTTGCCAATCAGATTTACATTTGATTGTGGAAATGTCAATATTCCTGCTTCATAAGGAATCCCTATGTTTTTTTGCGTTGCGTTTTTTATTACTTGTCTTACACATTCATTCCAGATGTAAGACTGGTACGCTGAGAAAAATATTTCGCGTATTCCTTTGAACAGCTTCTGAAACGCAGTTTTGAAATCCTGAGGGTGTTCTGATAAAAAAGATATTATTGTTCCTTGCGCGGTTTTTTCCAAACCATATTTTTCAATTTCTGTTAAACATAAATTCCATTTCCTCCAATGAGCAAGTAAAAATTTGTTGATTATTTTTATTTGGGATTTTTGTTTTCTATAAATGGGAGTTATTGCTTTTTTAACAGCAGACTCATAATCATTAAGTAAAATGTCTTTTGCAATAAACCCTTTTACTCCTTTTAGACTTCCAAAACGCTGGCTGTCAAAATAATTTGGCACGCCTGCTTTTACAAAAGACAGATTTTTCTTTGCAATTTTAACATCTTTTTCTGAAAGTTCACGAACAGTGATGATGAATTTATTGCCTGCGAGATCACCTGTGCGAATTTTTTCGTCAAAAAAACCAACAATCTGAGAGATGACATTTTGTTCTTTAAATGTTCCGCATTCAGGCTTATTTGTTTCAACAGAAAAATACTGAGTTGTTCTTGCATGAGTGTCTTTAAGCCCTGCAAAACCTATTTTATTGAATTTAACATTACAATGCCTTGCTAATACTTTCTCTGCGGCAAACGTTGTCATGTTTACTTTTGACAATTTGTAAACAGCAAACTTTCCAGAAGATTTGAGTTCTTTTGAAGGAATTTCTTCTACAATAAAATCCTCTGGTTTCTGGCGAAGTTTCATAAATAACAGATTAAATCAATAGTATAAAAAGAATAACTTTTTTATTCAAGTTAATCATATCTTCTGATGATTAGGTGAGTTTTTGCACTCAAAATGTGCTATCTAATCATATCAACTACTTCATTCGCATGATTAAATCACACAAGATTTCTTTTTTGGGGGGTTGGTGGAGCTGAAAACTGTAACTAAAAAAATATTGACCTAATTACTGCAATAACAAACCACTTTTTCATTATTCACAATAAATAATTTCACTTTTTAAATTTATTTGCCTGAAAAATCAATATCAAGCTTTAGTTCTATGGACGCGCCGGGATTTGAACCCGGGGCTTCTTCGTTGCGAACGAAGCACTCTACCAGGCTGAGCTACGCGCCCGAATACTTTTTTTTTGGGTTATGATGTTTATAAGCTTTTAGAATTATTTCTTCTCCTTCATGACAACATCAGGAATATATTTGAACACGTGTTCTTCATATGCAATCAAAGATTCATAATTAATAATGACATCAGAAAAAGCATCTTCGATCTCTTTAACAGTGGTATGAAAATGTTTGATTGAATCTGAAACAATAGTAAGCAAAACATCCCAGTGGCCAAGCACTTTTACTGCACGAATAATAAATCGTTTATTTCTGAAAAACTCGCGCATCTTTGCTTCTTGCTCCTCGCTCAACGATTTCAAAATAAGACCAACAGTGTACACGTGATATCCAAGCGCGCTCATATTTATTGTTGCAGAAAATGAACGAATTATATTTGTTTCAATTAGTTTTTTTATGCGATAACGCACTGCATTCGGAGAAATTTTTAGCTGCTCAGCAATTGCATGCGAACTCATGCGTCCGTCTTCATGAAGAAAATTTAACAGTTTTAAATCAGCATTATCATATTCGTAACTCTTTGGATTTTTTAATTCAGGAATGTGCCTTGCTGCAACAGTTGTTGACTTGTAACCTTTAATCACGAGCAGTTTCATTTTTTCAATGATCACGTCAGAAAATTTTGTTACTGTTTTCATAATAATGCTGTCAAATTCCTGCACGTTTTTTGCAATTAATATCCATTCAATCTCCCACCGATCAGTGTATTCCATCAAACTTTTTGTGTGTGCGTGTTTTTTGAGGTATTCTAAGAACTCTGTACGCTTTTGTTTATTATCATCGTTTGTAACAAAAAAAGCATGATATGTTCTGAAACCAAATCGTGTCAGGTCAACAATTGGAGAAATATGCACGACAACATGACTCTTCTGTAGTTTGGTTAAAGTGTAATGTGCAGTATCTTTTGACACTCTTAATTTCTTGGCAAACTTTGTCAGAGGAGCTCTTGCGTCATCAACAAGCTCATAAATAAATTTTCTTTCAGCTTCTTTAACAGTCTCAACAGCACGTTTCTCGCTTATTCTTCCAAAAAAATCAACCATTTTGCGCATAAAGTGCAAACCAGTTTAATAAATGTTGCGTTTTGTGGCATTTATTCATGGAAACCTAATTATACGCTTCATGCTTTCTTACTTTCATGAGAAAAATGAGAAAACAAACAACAAGAATTTATCACTTCTCAGGAACAAATAAAGGGATGATTTATATACTTGGAGGTTATAAACAACACTATGGTTTGGCCATTTAAAAGAGTGGAAGAATTGCAAGAGCTTGCGCTTGATGAGTTGCTTCAACAAGATACTGCGGATTTAACAAAACGCAGAAAATTGCTTGAAGCTAAGAGAGCAACAGCTACGCAAGCGTACGCAAAACTTGCCAAACAAATGAAACGCAATTCAAAAGCAGGTTTACGACCAACAACAGCATTCTTAGGATTGGCTGCACTTGAAACTGCAGGATTTTCAGTTCTCGAACCACATTTTGCGCGCGCAGACCAATACATACTAGGAGGCAAACCACTTGTTCAACATGCACGAGAAACCACTCCAGGCAGAGTAATACAACGAGCACTTGTAACTGAACAATTTGAAAATGCAACAACAGAACTTGAACAAGAAACAATTCCAAAAGTAAAACAATTCAAAGAAGAATTCAAACCAGAACTAGAAAGATTAGACAAACTTGTTGAAGGATTCAGAACAGAAAGAGATTACCGCGCAAAATATGATTCTTGGTACACCTTCTGGAGAAGCGCAGAATACGAATTGCAAGTAAATGATGACTTCTGGAGTAAAATAACAGGAACAGAACTACCAAAAGCATCAGTAGGAATACAAGATTGGCTATGGGATAAAGTAGGCCTTGCACCAAAACGACAAGAATACACAACAACATACACAACAAACCTCAAACTCATATTAGATATTTTAGATGCAACAGATGAAGGCGAGGAAATAATAACGCGCGCAACAGAAGTTGTAAACAACTCATTTGCAAAATTACCAGATCAAAACGACCCTGCATTGCTCGCATACCGAGATTCAATAAAAGATGAAATTGTACAAATTTGCAGAGAACACCCTGGAGCAAGCGAGTCAGAAAGAAGTGCAAGAGTAAACGCACTCAACACATTCCTTAAAGAACAACAAGAACAAAACAAGAATACTGCAAATGAAAAACTGCAGCAAGCATATGCTGCACTGGAAACAGCATTTGAACAGGCAGGACCACACCGTGACTTAATAGAGCAAGTACAACCAAGAGTTTTGCGTTTATATGCTATGTTGGATGAAGCAGAAACAGTACGCTTAGGACTCAAAGAAGGCATGATGCCGCAAGTAGAATTATTAAAACAAAGACTAGAAACAAGAATACGACAAATAGAAGACGGCACATTTATCGCAGATGAAGGAACATTACCAAAAGTACCTTTGCCAAAAAAGAAAACTGTTGATTCCCTTGTAAAAGACCTTGATGGAAAGGCAAAACAAGAAGACGCGCAAATAGACAATGCAGCTGAATATGCACAAGACCAACTTGGTTATACTCTTTGGGTAACTAGATCAGAAGGATACTTCCCCTGGGTATACTGGGGATTAACAGCAGCATACGCAGCAGCAGCACTCGCACTTAACTGTTTACTTATCAAACCAGTAGCAATTAGCTATTGGACAAAACAAGCACGCAACGCAGCAAAAATAAGCAAACTTGCACCAGAAGCACAACAAGCATACGATGCGATGACTGCAGTAGAACGACAACTGAGAGATGTAGATGCAGCAATTGGAATCAAAACAAACGCAGGATATGGCGAAGCAAGATTTGATGTACCAAATGCATACGAAGAATTACAAACAGCAGAAGACGGATTAAAAGCAGCAACAGGAACAATGCAAAGAACTCTGCTTCAATTTACAACCGCAGCAACAGAATTTGCACAACAACACGGAGACCCAGAATTGTCAGACAGAATTGCCGAAGCACTTGAAGCAGGAGACCCAATCTTAGCATACAGACAATTAGAAACAGCTCTTATTGATGTAACCAGTTCTGCTGAAGTACAAACAGTAGCAGGAGCGTATGCAACACAAGCAAGAATTGTACAAAAACACCTTGTTGGATTAACAGAACAAACACGAAGAGAATCAGACTTGCGTCGAGAAATGGAAGCTGCAACACGAGGAAAACACAGAGGAAACTACGCAGGAGCAGTAGCAGAAGCAGTTGGAAATTGCACAAACTTCCTTGATGAACAACAAAAAGCTATCAAAACATTTAATACTCAACTCGCTTCAGCATATGAGAAAATAGAAGCTCAGCAAACGAGTTTGGAGGAAAGAACATGATAAAACAATGCAGACTAGTAGAACCAATACATTGTAAACTTGGACAAACAGCACAGGATGCTGCAAAAACAATCAAAGAATCAGGATTAAGACAAATCTATGTTGTAGATGAAACAATGAAACCTGTTGGTATTATTTCCATCAGCGATATTAACGGCCGATTAGTTGCAGAAGGTAAAGGGCCAGAAACAAAAGTTGAAGAAATAATGACAAAAGATATCTTGGTTTTTGACGACGGTGGAAGCGTGCTTAAAGCATACAATGAAATGAAAAAACTCAATATTGGAAATTGTCCTGTTACAGAACACGGCAAATTCATCGGCATCTTAACAATCAATGAAGCATTAGATGTTATAACAAATCCAACTATCGAACTAAATTAGAGGGAGAAAATAATGGTAGCCTTAAACAACAATCTGGAAAAAATCATCGGCACTGCTTGCACAGGAAAAGGAGAACAAGACTTTGTCAGACATGGTCTTGAAACTCTTGGAGACAGTCTTAAGCCGTATCTTTTCAGAGATGATGGAGAATGGGCAGGAGACAAAGCATCTGCAAACGCAGGAGAACTTGTAAAAAGAATGCAAGAAAACTACGGAAAAGTACAATGGTTTGTCAATCCAGGACTAAGAGGCTACTTGCGCCCAGGTGCATGGCTACGCGCTGCAGAAATGGGCTTGTACGGTGCGGCAACAGCGAGTTATTGGATGGGCAACCCACTAGGAGGAGTGCCGTCAAGCATCGCTGGAGCAGGAGCAGGACAATTAGCAGACATTGCAGACGCATCACGATACAGAAAAGCAGTCAAAGAATTAGGAATACAAGATCACAAAGGACTTGGACGAGAAATCTCAGACACTTTAGGAATAGATGGTGCAACAGCAGGCAGAGCAGCAGCAGGATTCTTGAGCTCAATAGCCTTGCCAATTGGTGTAGGTATGTATTTGAAACGCAAAGGAAAATACCAGCAACAAGCAGCACAAGCAGCGTGGTACAAAGCATTCAAAGACAGCAGACTACAAAGAGTTGACATGAATGATCTTGTTATGAGACTACCAGAGCGAGAGTTGATTCCTGCACGATATATTGGAGGTCCACGAATAGAAATTCCAGAACACAGTGATGAGTTCAGAAGATGGGAAGAAGAAAGACAACCAGTGTATGCGATGGGCAACGGAGCGCACGTGCACGGAAGAATAGTTCCAGCAAAAGTGGCTGCAACACCAGCAAACTTTGCTTATGATGCAGCGCACTATGCAAAACATCCAGACGTTGGCAGAACAGCATACAGCGTACAGCCAAGAATGCAACGCGCAAGAAGCAATGCAGGGAATAGAGCCTATAGCGGGGCGAAGGTTTAGTTTTTTTATTGCAAAGTTCGCAAGAACTTTGTAGAGGGGTTTAATACCCCGCCCTTTAGGGCGAACTTTGCAAGTAGAAAAACGCACGATAAATACCCCGACCTTCAGGTCGGGGAATAGTGCGTTTTTCTTTATTTAGTTTTTTGTTAATGGAACTACTTGATAAGGATCATAATAAATAATTACGAAAATAAACTCCATTAGGATAATAACAAATAATGTAAGCGAAACAGAACTACAAAATTGTCTTCAATATCTACGAACGGAGGTATCTTCTTTGAAGGGACCAATAAAATAATCCAACACATTTGGAGTTAACCTGTGCCCAAATAAATACAGAATTGCTCCTAACGCAAAGACTGTTGTAATAAAAATAAAAGCAAATATGAAACTGTTGTTCGTTATTATCTCTAATTTCAGACTGTTTAAATTAAAACTGCCATAATTACATAAATAAACTAAGAAAATTGTTCCTGGAACAAAAATAGCTACATATTCTACAAACTTTCCTATATCTATTTTAACTTTAGCCCCTGATAATCTCTTTCAAGCTTCTTATTTAAAACTTCTCACAGAAAGCTTTATATACAAGCTCTTTTAATATTAAAATACATTTTAGGTGATTGGTATGGAAGTTTCAATAACAAAACTATCAGAAAATGGGCAAGTAGTCATACCTGCAGAAATAAGAAAAGACGCAGGACTAAAACCATCAACAAAATTTCTTGTTTTTAACGAAGGAGGAAATATTTTATTAAAAGTTATAAGAAAGGAAACTCTTACGAGAGATATTCAACTAATAGAAAATATTGAACGGAGTGAAAAGCAAATACGTGAAGGAAAATTTATCAAAGTAAACTCTTTAATGGAAGATGAAGAAATTGATGAACTTTTCATGCATTAAAAATGGAAATAATATTTTCTGAAGATTTCGCAAAAGAATATAGAAAAATTAAAGATAAAAGTACAAGACTAAAAATTATCAAACAACTGAAAAAACTTTCTGAAAATCCAGAAACAGGCAAGCCCTTAAAATATGACTTCAAATTGCATCGCAGCGTACGAATCCCTCCATTTAGAATAATCTACAGACTTGAACAAGATAGAATGATAATTAACTGTTTTGATCACAGGAAAATCATTTACGATTGATTTTCCGTGCAGAAAATGGTAAGACAGTTATGATTGAATGTTTATAACATTACAACTTCAAAGCCTTCTTCATCTTCGCCTTATCAAAGCCAACAATAATTTCATCTCCAATCTCAATAACTGGAACGCCCATCTGGCCTGATTTTTCAATCATGTCCTGCGCAGCATCGTGATCTTTGCTGACATCAATATCTTTAAATGCAATTTTGTTCTCTTTTAAAAAGTCTTTGGCTTTGTGACAAAATGGGCATGTAGGCGTAGAATACACAGTCACTTTTGGACCGCTACTGGTTTTTTTCACAGTTTTTTTGGCAACTTTTTTTATCATATTCGGTTCTTTTTATTATTTACATTTAATCTTTAATAATCAATATCAGTCTGAGATTCGTCAGTTGGAGCAGTTGGTGGAGGTTCATACTGTGGTTTGCTTGGAACTGCATTTGCAGGAGCAGTATTCATTCCAGGACTTTGCTGATTCATTTGAGGAACAGTGTTTGTGCAGCTTGCAACAAGCAAGCTTATAATCAATAATAAAAGGATAACTTTTTTTATCATACAACTTGCTAATCATTTACTGTATTTAAGTTTTGCGAAGTATTGTATGGTTTGAGGTAAGAGGTTTGAAGTAGGAAGTAAAGAGTTCAGAGAAAAAATTATTTCTTCTTCCAAATTAAAACAATGCCGATCACAAAAACAGGAATGGTCAACCATTGCCCCATTGTAAGTGGACCATACAGTGGCAAATCTTTAACAAACTCAACACTAAACCTGAACAGACCATATAATACAAGATACCAACCAAAAAGGCACCCATACGAGCGGACTTTGTTTCGCATCAAAAAGAGTACAACAAAAATAATAATATTATACAATGCCTCGTAAATTTGCGTAGGATGACGCACTCCTGAAACTCCTGGAAACACAACTCCCCACGGCAAATCAGTCACAACACCATACAATTCTCCATTGACAAAATTACCTATCCTGCCAAACGCATTGCCTAACGCTAACGGAACGCAAAACACATCAGCTAACTGTAATAATTTGAGGTTTTTCTTATGTGCATACCACCACGTAACCAGAATGATTCCTGTTAATCCGCCATGAAAACTCAAGCCACCTTCCCAAACAAAAAAAATCTTCCACGGTTGCGCAACAAAATAACCAGGATTGTAAAAGATTGCGTAAAACAAACGAGCGCCAACAATCAATGCAAGTACCATCAAGCCAAGTAAATCGTCAAGATTTTTTTCAGTCAAGTTTAATTTTCCTTTGCGGATTACTGAACGAACATAATAATACGTAACAAGAAATGCTAAAACGTACATTAAACCATACCAACGGATTTCCAACGGACCAATATTAAGGAGTGTTGGATTCAAATTATGTACGAACATGAGAAACCACCTTTATTGTCAATATTTTTACAAAATTAATTAATGGAAGGATGAGCAAAATACCAATAATTGTTGCACCAGCAGGATTTACTTTTCCAATCACAAATAAAATTAATTGCAGTAAACCATACAACACTCCTGCAAAAATAATTAATTGCGCACTTTTCTTTATGGGTGTTTTAAACAATGCTTTTGCTTTTAATTCTGGATAGCTGAACCATGCTGCGATACACATGAAAATAAACAAAACAAATATTAATTGCTCACTTGGACTTGGTGCTCCAGGAGCAATTTTTTCAATAAAGACTTTTCTTAACCCAACAGTTAAATCAATTAGTTTGTAAATGACATAACCTGCAAGCCAAATTAAGTTTATTTTTGCAAAACTTGCAGCGTACTGTTCGTATTTTATTTTCTGATTCGCAATTTTTTTGTTCAGCCACCAGTTTGTACTTTGAAAAATTACGAAGACCGCATAAGAAATTATGAATGATGTGATAACAAAAAAAATTATTTTGTTTGTAATAGGTGAAACTTCTAGAGAAAAAAGCCTACTCAATAAATTCACTGTTTCGCCTTTACTTGAAGCAAGTGTTTGTGATAATTGTGTATTTAGTGTAACTGCGTAAGATGAAATTCTGTCTTTCACAGGAGCAGTAAACAAGCCAAGTGAAAAGAAAAATGCAAGATCAACCAAACAAGCAAGTACAAACAAGTGCAGGTTGGTTTTAATTAACTTTAGCGATATTGCAAAATTTCTAACGATGAATTGCTCTTTTATTTTCATAACAATATGGATTCGATTATTGTTTTTAAGCTTTGCCTTAAAAAACATTTAAATAAAGATAACAATTAATACGCTGAAAAGATGGTGCACATATCAGAACGAGAAGAACAGCTACCAGATTTAGTTATCGAGAGACTACTCGAATTGATGACAGATCATCCTGAAGTGTTATCTCTTGGGCCTGGGGAACCTGATTTTTCTTTACCAAAGCCGCTTGTTTCAGAAATTAAAAAACTTGCAAACCAAAGTAATCATTATTCTACACCAGGAGGATTGCTAGAACTTCGTGAAGCTATTTGTAAGAAGCTTAAAAAAGAAAATGATATCAAAGCAAACCCTGAAAATGTTGTTGTAACATCAGGGTCACAAGAAGCATTATTGCTTGCAACTGCGACAACATTGGATGTTTCTGAGGAGATTTTACTGCCTAATCCGAGTTATATGGCTTATTTGCCAACTGTTGAAATTTTTAATGCCGTTCCAAAATTTTTTCAATTACGCGAAGAAAACGCTTTTGAGCCAAATCCTGATGAAATAAAAAAACAAATTAACGAAAGAAAAACAAAAGTTTTGCTTATTAACTCACCGGCTAACCCTACAGGGAATGTTATTCGTAAAAAGGTACTTGAAGAGCTTGCAGATCTTGCAGTCGAATATGATTTGGCAATATTCTCGGATGAAGCTTATGAATATATTCTATATGATGATGTAAAACACATCAGTATCGGATCTCTCAATGGAATGTCTGATAGAGTATTCACCTTTCAAACTATGTCAAAAAGTTATGCTATGTGTGGTTTTAGGCTTGGTTATGTTGCGGCACCAGAACAAGCAGCAAAAGGAATCAAAAAAATGCATGTTGAAGCAAGCATTTGCGCCCCAACAATTTCTCAAAAACTGGCAGTCAAGGCATTGCAACTTCCAAAAAAATATGTTCATGGGATGGTTAAAGAATATCAACAGAGAAGAGATGTGATTGTTCCACGATTAAATGAACTGGGTTTGATGACACCTGTGCCAAAAGGTGCATTTTACGCATTTTCAAACATTTCGCACATTAGCAAAAACAGCAAAAAATTCGCTTTTGACTTATTGAAAAAACAAAAAGTAGCAGCAGTGCCAGGTATAGATTTTGGTTCAGCAGGAGAAGGCTATATGCGTTTTAGCTTTGCAACAAAACTATCTATTATCGAGAAAGCACTCAACAGATTGGAAAAATTCATCTCACAAACCCATAGATGATTTGTTACTTCGTAGTAATTAAAAACGAAAGTTTTAAATAGGGCTTATTCTCGATCATACTTGAAAAGAGTGGGAAACAAAAGATGGAAAAAGTTGGCAATTTAAACGACAGACAGAGTGGAATAGCTAAACAGATCAAAGTGATAGAATTATCAGAAGTGCCAAAATACTTTGCAGGATTCGCAGTAGCTTATTTTGCAGACAAATGCATTTGCACAGCAGTTGTTGTTGATGCACAAACAATGGAAATAAAAGAAAAAACATACACTGTGACAAAGCCACCAATAAACTATATCCCTGGACTTATTGCATTCAGAGAAGGACCAGTTATTTGTCAAACATATTACGATCTTGAATACGAACCAGATGTTTTAATTGTTTCAGGCGATGGAATTTTGCACCCAGAAAAAGCAGGACTTGCAAACTTTGTTGGCACAGAACTTAGTAAACCAGTTATTGGAGTTGGAACAAAATTATTATCTGGAGAAGAACAAGAAGATAGGATTTTTTTTAATGGAGAACTCACTGGCAAAAGAGTATTAACGAAAGAACATGCAAAGCCACTTTATGTTTCTCCAGGAAATTTGATAACTGTTGAAGAAGCAGCACAAATTGTCAAACAATGTGTTTGCCTGCCACATAAATTACCAGAACCATTACACTTAGCACACAGAATGGCGAGCAAACTTGTTGAAAAATATAAACTGGAAAAAAGAGAAAAACAAGAAGAACAAATAAGGACAGAAAGACAAATTGATGTGAGTTGTTAAGTATTATGTCGCGATATTCAAGATTGCCAGAATTTACTGCACATACTCAAGAACGAATAACTCATATTTGTCGTTACCACTTGTTGGACTCGAGAGGTCTTGTAACATTTGGAATTCCTCAATATGATATAGAATCATGCGCTTTTAGAAATATTCGCTTAGATGACGTCGTTCGTTTAATAGACTCGTTGCTTACACGCCCTGATGAACAGATAAAAGAAGACTTAAGGCAGGTAGCACAACAAAGAAGTTTTTCAGGAGATCCCGTAACGTCAACCTGGTATCGCACGGTTCTTTCCCAAACACTTAAATTCATAGATTCTTTTGATCTGGCTGTTATTGATTGGTCTTCAATAGATTATTTTTCTCAAGTGAGTTCAACTTTACCATTATCTCTTTCCAGATATTCACTACAGGGAGAAAGCTTCTTTGCCAAATTTGGACTAAATTATCCCACTAAATAATAAAAAACTATTCCTCTTCAACTCTTTTCATCTGCGAACTTCTGTAAATGCTTGCAAATGAAGGAGTAATAACCAAACTATCTTCGCCAAAGCCTGCAATTTGACCATCTATTGCTTCAGTTGTTTTCTTTAACTTGTTAATGGCACGCTTTAACTCAACAATATCTTTTTCTTTTAACGGACGAATATTAACAAGAGCAATAGTGTATCCTTCGCGCAATGACTGAAGAACTGGTTTCACATCTTCAAAATCATCCAAAACAAATGGGCGGACAAGCACTTTTGATTTTGCTGCATCTGTATCGTTTTCTAATTCAACGTATTCTTCTTCGCCAAATTCATTATATTTTGATCCACCAAATTTTTCTTTTAACTTTGAAAAAAAAGCCATAATTACAGCCCTCCTAACATTACGTTTTATTTTATGTTTATTACTCCAGAATAGAGAAGTGATCTATATAAATGTTTTGCTGTTCTTTTCAAAAATAGCTGTTTGTTTTTTCTGTTCAGTGAATACACAATATTAAATGTTATCTGCAGGTTAAACAATTGTGAAAAAACCAATTATCGAACTTAAAGATGTCTGGAAAACATACAAAATTGGAGACACACAAGTGCACGCACTGCGCGGAATAAACCTATCAGTGCACAAAGGAGAATTTCTAGCAATTTTAGGACCATCAGGAAGTGGAAAAAGCACGGCAATGAACATGGTGGGCTGCTTAGACGTGCCAACAAAAGGAACAATATATTTAGATGGGCATGATATCAGCAAACTTAGTGAGTCAGAACTTGCACAAATACGCGGACAAAAAATAGGATTTATCTTCCAAAGCTTTAATCTTATTGACACGCTAACAGCGCTTGAAAACGTTATGTTACCAATGATGTTTCAAAGCATTCCTGAACACGAACGAAAAAAAAGAGCAGAGAAATTACTTGCACAATTTGGTTTACAGGAAAGATTACATCACAGACCAACAGAACTTTCAGGAGGACAACAACAAAGAGTAGCAATAGCACGCAGTCTCGCAACAGACCCATTAGTAATCTTGGCAGATGAACCAACAGGAAACCTTGACAGTAAAACAGGAAAAGAAGTCATGGACTTTCTTAAACAACTAAGCAAAACAGGAAAAACAGTAGTCATGGTTACTCATGATTTAAACCTTTCAAAAGTTGCCGGAAGGGCAGAATTTTTAAAAGATGGGCAAATACTATCTACAAAAAAGAATAAAAGAGGTAAACTATGAAAAAATTAGCCTTACTACTACTCTTATCTTTGCTACTTGTATCTGCTACTCACTCACTGGTTGTGTTTACAGAAGTCAAAGCAAACATTCTCAAATACGAGCCAACACCTGCAGAACAAGGAAGAACAGTAGACATATGGCTACAATTTCAAAATGCAGGAAGAGTAGCAGACACAGTAACATTACGATTTGACCCAGAATACCCATTTAGTTTACCACCTGGACAACCACAAGAAATTGATGTAGGTTTTGTTGCGTCAACAGAAGACAAAGTAGAAAAATTCACAGTTCTTGTTGATCCAGAAGCAAGAAATGGAGATCACACAATAAAATTCTTATACAAAACATCAGCAGGCGAACAATGGACTTATTTAGAAGCTAAGATCGCCGTACAAACACAAAATGCGGTATTAATTATTGATGACTACAAAATTGATCCAACACCAATAAAACCAGGACAAACAGCAGAAGTAACACTCACATTAAAAAATGCAGGCGTGATAGGCATAAAAAATGTTGACGTATCTCTTGACTTGGGAGATTCTTTCAGCACAATAGGCACAGGAACAAAAAGAAGGCTACCCAATATCCCTGCAGGAGAAACAGAAACAATTATTTTTCAGATAGCATCTGACACGAGCACACAAGTAAAACTTTACAAACTGCCATTAAAATTATCATACCAAGATGAAAAAAATAAGCAATACAATGAAACAGTACAAATAAGCACTCTTATCAATGCAGAGCCCGAAGTATCACTCATCGTAGATTCAACAGATTTTGAAAACAAACAAAAGCCAGGAACAGTATCATTAAAAGTAATCAACAAAGGAATAGTTGATCTCAAATATGTTGACATTAGACTTATCAAAACAGAAGATTACGAAATTCTAACACCGAGCAACGAAGCATATGTCGGTAATCTTGACAACGATGACTTTGAAACAGTAGACTTTATTCTTAAACCACTGGTAAAAGAACCAAAGCTCAAATTGGAAATAACATTCAAAGATCCTTACAATGTTGATTTTACACAACAATATGACTTGCCTCTAAGAATAATAACAGATAATGATCTTGAAAGCAGAGGATCATTACTTCCAGTAATTATTGTTCTGCTTATCATTATTGCGGGTGGAATTTACTGGTGGAAAAAGAAAAAAACCAATAAGCGCAGATGAAAGACTATCTTGCACTAGTGCTTGGAAGCCTGAAAAAAAGAATTCTCAGAACAATGCTAACAGCACTTGGCATAATTATTGGCATAGCAGCTGTTGTAGCGTTAATATCCCTTGGGCAAGGAATGGCAGACGCAATCAATGCACAATTTTCAGGAGTAGGAGCAGATAAAATAATCATCCAAGGAGCAACTGCCGGATTTGGACCACCAGGACAAGACACTCCAGGAAAAGTAGATGAGGATGATCTTGAGATTGTAAAAAGAACACCAGGAGTAAGCCGAGCAGCAGGAAGAATTTTACAATCAGTAACAGTAGAATACGCAGATACTACACAAACAATTTTTGCAGCAAGTCTTCCAGAAAAACATGAAGACAGAGATTTAGTTATAGGAGCAAACAACATAGCTGTTGCAGACGGAAGACTACTCAAACCTACAGACAATAAAAAAATTCTCGTAGGATATCACTATTGGACAGAAGAACATTTTCCAAGAGATTTACAACTAGGAAAATCCGTTCTTATCAATGGAGAAAACTTCGAAATTGTAGGATTTTTAAAAAAAATAGGTGCAGGAAGAGACGAATCCATAATGATGAACGAAAAAGATCTCAGAGAGCTTACAAAAAACAAGAAAGAATACAGTGCTCTTTTTGCACAAATTGTAACAGGAGAAAAACCATCACAAATTGCTGACAAAATACAGCGCGCAATACGAAAAGATAGACACCAAAAAGAAGGATTTGAAGATTTCACAGTCACAACAAGTGAAGAACTGATTTCAAGCGTAAATGTTATTCTTGGTGTAGTACAAGGAGTATTTATTGGTATTGCATTAATAAGCATTCTTGTTGGTGGTATAGGAATTATGAACACCATGTACACTTCTGTTCTTGAACGAACAAGAGAAATAGGAGTGATGAAAGCAATAGGAGCACAAAACAAAGACATACTTATTTTGTTTGTTGTTGAAAGTGGAATTCTGGGCATGGTGGGAGGAGCAATAGGAATACTGATTGGTTTTGGATTGAGCAAACTCGTAGAATTAGCATCACAAAACGCGTTAGGAGATATACTACAAGCATCATTTTCCTGGCAACTCATCATAGGAGCATTACTTTTTTCATTTATCATCGGAACAATATCGGGCATATTTCCAGCAAGACAAGCAAGCAAACTACAACCAGTAGAGGCACTACGCAATGATTGAACAAATCAAAATGGCATTAAGAAACATTCGCAAACGAAAAAAACGTGCAGCGCTCACAATGTTAGGAGTATTTATCGGCATTGCAGCAGTAGTTGCACTAATATCTCTTGGACAAGGATTACAGTACACAATCAATCAACAATTTGAGAAAGTTGGTGCAGACAAAATAATTGTTCAAGCAAAAGAAGCAGCAGGATTTACTGGACAAAGCGCACCAGGGAAAATGACTGAGCGAGAATTGACTGTTACAGAAAGAGCACCTGCAATAAAGCAAACAGCAGGAGTTCTTTACAGAGCAATACAAGTACAATTCAATAGAGTACAACGAACACTTTTTATTGCAAGCGTGCCGGAAACACAACGAGAAGCAACACTTGCAACAGCAGTAAACTTATGGGAAGCAGACCAAGGAAGATTACTCACGCACAAAGACTCTGACAAAATAGTTATTGGTTATAACATTGCAAACAAAAAAACATTTGGAAAAAATGCACGCGTAGGAGACACTTTTTTAATAAGTAATCAAAAGTTCAAAGTTGTAGGTACGCTAAAACGAACAGGAGATCCGGGATTAGATAATGGACTAGTAATGCCTGAACAAAACATGCGAGATATATTAAACGAGTCAGATGCGTACTCGATGATCTTTGCTCAAACAGAACAAGGAGTTAATCCAGATGAAGTAGCAGAAAGAATAGAGCGATTAATAAGACGAGACAGACATCAGGATGAAGGAAAAGAAGATTTTATGGTACAAACAAGTACAGAACTCATTGAATCATTCAACAAAGTATTCAATATTGTTCAAATTGTCTTTATAGGAATAGCTGCAATCAGTTTATTAGTTGGTGGCATAGGAATTATGAACACCATGTACACTTCTGTTCTTGAACGAACAAGAGAAATAGGAGTGATGAAAGCAATAGGAGCACAAAACAAAGACATACTTATTACATTCCTTGTAGAAAGCGCATTACTTGGACTGACTGGAGGAAGTATAGGAATACTTATTGGCGCAGGAATAAGCAAAAGCGTAGAGCTTATTGTTAACAATTCATTCGGTCCAGGAACATTGCTAGCAATTTATCCAGTACAACTTATTTTTGGAGTGCTAATATTTGCAATATTAATCGGTGCAATAAGCGGCATATTGCCTGCAAAAAGAGCAGCGTCATTAAAACCTGTAGAAGCATTACGATATGAATAAGCTGAGAAATAGAGCATAATTATAGTATTGTACATACTAAATCCTTATAAATACTTCATGCTTTTTTACGCTCATGAACGAAAGACTCACAGACTACGTGCGCAAAGCAAAACAACAAAAACACACCCAAGAACACATCGCACAAAATCTACTTGCAGCAGGATGGCAAGAAGACCATATTCTCCAAGCAATACATCATGTTGAACAAGAACATCACTTAAAACCAGAAAAATTACTCACACCATTCAGAGCAACATGGCTAGGTCTAATCATCGTTATTTTCGCAGCAGCAGCTGTATTCATGCCTTCACAACAAGAACCAACAGGATTTGTACCTCATCCAATCACACCAGAACAAATACAAGCAAAAGAAATACAAGTCACAGAACAAATAGATACACCATCAGTTGTACCAGTACAACAAGTTCAAGTTCAACCAGTACAAGCACAAGCACAAATGCTTGAAACAAGACCAAAACAAGAACAAGCTCAAGTACCACAATTATTTGTTGAACAAGCACCACAACAGAACACACAAAAGATTAATCAAAACAATCAACTACAACAAAAATCAATTAATTGTGCAGGAAACACATGCTATTATGATTCAGATGCAGAAAAATCAAAAAAATACGAAGAATGTAGGCGAGACAGAGACACGGCCAAAGTAAAAACTTGCCTGTTTAACTTAATAGTTGAATACAAGGAACTGTCAAAATGCCAAGAACTAGGAGACCAATGTTATCTTGATTATTACCATGCAACAAATGATGCAAAAGCATGCGCAAGAATTATTGACCCTACTCTCAGAAAGAATTGTCCATAATAATCCATTGTTTTAGCGAGGGAAAAGAGACCCTTAATCCACAAAGCCTGGGAAAAAGAGGTGACTGGTGGCTTTTTTGTGGTTAGACGTGTGATGTAAGAGGTTCTTTTTTATTTTTAGAAAGCTTAGTTTTTTAAATAATGATTTTTTTTATTCTTAACAGGGCCTGTAGTTTATTGGTATTCACATACCAAAAAACTAAGTCCTGAGAAACCATAGACTCTACATAGAGTCGGGCCTGTAGTTTATTGGAAATAAATTTCCAAGAAACTAAATCCCCAATGAAACCATAGTATTGATTTACTTTGGGCCTGTAGTTTAATGGATAGAATGCTGGGCTTCGGTAGTGGCCGCAATGATACGAGCTAACCATTGCAAGACACCCAGTGATCAGGGTTCGAATCCCTGCAGGTCCGTTATTTTTATAGATTAAACTATTTACATTTTCAAAAACTTATCAATTTTCTTGTACTCTTCAGAGTCAATATCTAATTGATAGATGCTATATTCGTTAAATTCATTGAAGAAACCAGTCTCCTTTAGCTTCACTAACATACTGAAAAAAGTTTTAAAATAATCAATCCTATTATTAGAATAAACTACTGCCAAATGATTGATTTTATCAATAGCCTTTTTATTCAAAAAATTATCGGGAATTTTTGTGTTTAAATGTATTTTTTTATGTTTATCGTGATTTTTATCAAAATCTAAAACTATTTTTGTTTCAGCTTCGGGATTCAGTTGTCTTAAGTAAACAAAAATTTGTCTCGAATCATCTTTGGTATTTTCTAAATCAGAATATTGTATCATTGATTTAACAATATTATCTTTGTAAAATAAAATACAGAAATTTCTTTTACTGGAATCGAATGGGGAATAAAAACAACCGGTTTCTTTATTATGGATTAGTTTGTTTAATATGTTTTCTCTTATTTGCTTGGCATGGAATGTCTTTAATTCTAGAAACTGTTCAGATTCTTTTCCATTTTTTACCATCGTCTATCAATACTTGTTGCCCACTCAACAATCAACGCAAGCACGGCTAATGCTGTTGCAATTGCAGGAATAACTGATAACTCACACCAAATAACAGATACAACAACAGCAACAACTGCAAAGCCAGTCAGCACATATGCTGAATAGAGAATGTATTTGTTTCGCTCTCCCGCACTTAATATAACTCCGTGTAAAATTATTATGAGTACGGCTAATACAGCAAACAAATATGTGAAATGCGAAACATCATCACAAAGATCACCTGCAGCACAATCTACTGCACAAGATTCGCCAAGCTGGCAAACGGAATCTCCACAACCAAAGACCTCACAACCTTCTGGCAAAGCAAGCTTTTCTTTTTCAACAAGAGTGCCGTAAACTTCCAGCAAACCAGACTGGCAATTATCAACCTGCATCAAAACATACATTTTTGCATCGTCTTTCTTCCTGAATGAATCACTTAATTCTCTCAAAAAATAAAGCAAAGAATACCTTTGCTCGCTATTTTTATTCAATCCAAAATGGTTACTTTCTTGTTCTACCCAGTTTACACAAACATCATTTTGAATTTTATCGCCTACGACCTGCGCACTGTCTCTTGAAACTAATGCATCATTAGGATAGCCTACTCTGAAAAAACTTCCAATACCAAACAAATCCTCATTGCCTGCATGAACAAACAATTTTACAGACTCAGGCCAGTTATATTGCACTCCTGTGCTCAGTAAGTTCAGCGTATCCTTGTGAACTCCTCCAACAGGAAGCACATCACCAAAATCAATCAACTTAGCAAATATATCGAATACATTATTTGCCCTACTTCCAATAGGAGTTCCTCTGTTAGGAGTACCAGAAAGAATAACAGCATCAATAAATGGCAAAAGAGAATCAGATTGCCAAGATTCTTTTTGCAGCATATCTCTAATGATAAGTCCGCCAAGGCTGTGGGCTACAAAAACAACTTTTTTGTAACCATTCTTTTTAATCTCATCTCGCAACCTTGCACCAAGAACATCTGAAGCTTCTTCAGGCGCAATGCTTCCGTAACCAAACAAAGCAACATCAACTTGTATCTTGCTTTTTTCAATATCATACAACAATGCACTCATACTCCTTCTCGGAGAACTTAAGAAACCATGCGCTAACACTAATAGAACATCAGAATTTACTTCACGTACAGAATATAAGTACGCTTGCTTGCAGCCTACACAAGCACTCCCTGCAATCAGCAGATTTAACTTATTGTCAACAGCAAATTGTTGCAGTTGAATATCAACAAAAAAAATACCATCAATAAGCTCTCCACCAATATACTCCCAAGTACCATCAAGCCAAACATACGCTCCTAAAGAACCAGGGTCCATACCTCTTTTTAAAACGAGAGGAGCTGAAACCTTTAACACATTATTAGGCAAGGTACTAAATATGATTTCAAGCGGTTGACCAAGAGTCACCAACCCTTTATTTTTAACAGGGCTATTACTGTTCTTAACTATCGCGCTTAATTTTCCTTTATCTAATAAAAATCGTAAACCATCAATTTGAACTTCTTCCTTATCAGAAAAAATCACAAGTTCATCAAGCTCTTTGAAAATAATTTCAGGCAGCACAGAATTTTCAAACAAATCATTCATATCTAAACTGCCTGTTCCTTTAGCAACAGAACTTAATGTTGCAGGGATACGCACACGTGCATCAGCAGTTGTAAAATACGCTTCAACATTCTGCACAGGAGGAACTGCTTCTGAAAACTCAACCAAACCATTATCACAATTATTAATATTGTACGCAAATAAAACAGGCTTTTCAACATCAAATTTATCAACTTTTGAAAACACAACAGGGCCATCAACTGTTTTTCCCGAAACAAAACAACCAGAAACCAAGTCACTTCCGCAATCAGTAACAAAACCAGTAGGAGTGCTTAACGCAAACTTTCCATTTTCCAATTCTGCTACACGATACGGACGAACTCCAGGAATAACAGGACTAACAAGACCTGCTGTAACAGCATACTCTTCTTTTATTTTCACTATTTTTTTACTTTCAAAAGCACACATGCTAGTGTCCCACTCAAAACCAATACCTTTTTTCTTAACACAAATTGAAACAGGATTATCTTTATCGGAAAAACAAGCTTTTGTTTCATAACTTCTTGAACAAGAACAAATAATATCCTCATCAATCTTGCCGTCACAATCATTGTCAGCATTATCACAAACTTCAACACTTGGCTGCTGTCCAGAATCAACTAATCTCAAATAGCCGTCAATACACTCCCAAACAGTAGGAGAACAAGCAACACCGTTTGGAATAATTTTCTTTGTTCCTGGAACACAGTAAGGAGCTAATTCTACAGCTGAACAAGAATCGACTGCAGTACCAAAACGATTACTTGTAAAAGAATCCATAAATGGATTGAAAGGCATGTCGCATTTCTGGCCAAGAGCAACCCAATTTAAGCTTTTGTAAATAGATTCTGATTCTCCATGAATTCCTGACGCAAAACGAGCATCACAACGCACAACATTAGGCATACAGGCAACCTGTTTCGCACCAAACAAACTTACTTCTGATTTTACACACTGACTTGTCTCAAGAGTCAACAACTTTCCTGTCTGAAAATTACCAGACGCAGTGCAACACGCAGAAGGAATGTTTTTATCAACTGAACAACAAGGATTAGGATATGATTGCAAGGATCCATCAAGATCAAATAACTCGATTGTTGGCGAACAAGATTTTTCACAAGCAGACAAATCAACAACAGCAGTCTCGCTATCTTTCTCTTTTCCATTCTGAGCTACAGATGTAAGCTCTATTAAACCATCACCACAAACTTTTTTCTCAACAGACTCTAAAAACCATTCATCATGCGAAGAATAATCATTAATCCTGCCATCCACAACACCTTCAGCAACATCTTCTTTTTCAAGATCTACTGCAAAAATTCCTCTTGAAATTATTTTTTTAATATCTACTGTTTTGCTGTTCATCACAAATCCTGTTTTCTCTTTAATAATTTCATCATGGTTGTTTCTAAATCCGCGAGTCCACGAAATAATCTGGCAAACAGACTTATCATCAGAAGGAGGTGCTGCAGAACAAACAGCCTCTGAAACAGCCTCAAGGCCTTGTATACTCGAGCTTGTCCAGTCCTCACCCAAACCAAGCGCCAAAGCTGGAGGACCAATTGTTACAGAAAACTCACTCAAAGGACCATTAATAGCAGGATTCATCGGCGTTTGTTGAGCAAGAGGTTCTGGAACTACACCAAACAAAGGAAAGGCATTTGTAAAAACTTGCTGAGGATTATTTCCACCATACATACCGGGTCCCAGACCACCTCCTGGTCCAGGTCCTCCAGCAGGTCCAGGCCCAGGACCTTCTCCTGGCTCAGATCCACTCCCTGGTCCACCACCAGCACCTCCACTAGGTCCACCAGCTCCTCCTGGACCGTCACCAGGCCCTCCATCTGGCCCGTCAGCTCCTCCTGGACCACTGCCTGGTCCGCCTTCAAGTTCTTCTTCATATATTGCACCAGAAGGAAAATCAGCCATCCTTTGCTGCAAACGATCATAACCACGAGGGTCACCATAATAGTGATATCTCACATATTTATTTCCCCCACCACTCTGCACAGGAACTGTTGGCAAAGTACTTATTGTTAACATATTCAAAACAAGAGTGTCATCACCACCAGGGAATGTTGCAGTTATTGTTATACTATTTCTGCTTGTAGTAGGACAAGTTAAAGTGGTAGATTCTAAAACATCATCAGATTCAGGGACATACGCGAACGTAGGAGGGCAAATAACACCGCCACTTTCAAAACTGAGTGAAGTATCTCCAGACAAACCAGAGACATCTACTAACGCTGCTGAGACAACCATCTGATTGTAAAAATCACCCGTTGGACCAACTGTAAAAGTGGGTGCAGCAGAAGTTAATGTTACTGTTGCAAATGTAAACAAATCATCATGCTCCAAAACCTGAACAGGAGAAGCAAAAGCGTGTGCAACAAAAACCGGAGTTGTTGAAGAAAGTGTGAAATTAGCACAATTTGTACAGCTCATTGTTTGCGTGTAAGAAAAATTAAAATCAACATCGTATGTTCCAGGACCAGGGAATTTTACAGACGCATTTAACAACGCAAACCCATTAAACATTTGCACACTTGTAAGATTCGCTACAACCACATAAGGACCAGAAAAGCGAATTTGTAGCCCAGTTATGTTTAATGTTGAACCATCAACCCCTCTTCCAAACGGAACTGAAACGCCAACATTGTTTTCGCCTTGAGCATTTGCTTGATCTAAACCAAACAAGCCAGGCAAACTTACAGAGTTATTAACCAAAAAAGGGCCGTCTGAAATATTCAGAACATTCGCAAAAACTCTTGTTTGATTGTTTTGATTTAGTGTTAAAGATGCAGAACCTTTTGTCGCATTTCCGCGGACATATACTGGAATCCTAATCAAGGAAGAATTTAGAACAGACTGATTTAAAAGTACTATGTCTGAATTATTGAAAGATACTTGTGTGTTCGCAGAAAAACCTTGTCCAGAAATAGTTATAGTAACATTTGCCCCTTTTCCTAGATTTGCACGTGATATTGCAAAAGGAATGCTCTGCACAGCAAAACTATTTGCCCCCGTGACTGTTAAAATACTGTTATTTTCAGTGCATACAAAACCTGCTTGTGCAGAAGCATTGCACGCAACAAGAAACTCATTTGCAACAGTGCAAGTGTTGCTAATGCTTGCGATTGTTGTTGAACTATTTTTTATACAAACATAATTTGAACCTCTCTTTTCAACACTAGCTGAAATAATTCCTGTCAATCCTTGTACTGCTAAACTTCCAAGTTGCTTCTCGAATGAAATTGTTGATAAATTTAATGTGTTATTATCAAAATTAAACAAAACACTGGCAAAATTATTGCCGTTGTTTAAAAAAATAATTTGCTGTGTTCCTGTGAAATTTGCCAATAAGTTATTTGAATTGTTTATCGAAATTGAAAAATTTGATATGCCTGAGATTGTTACAGAACTTTCATTGCCTTGAACAAACGTCCAACCAGTGATATGCTGATTAACTGACCAATCAAGAATAACAATAGCAGTTATTAAAGAAAGCAGTAATATTGCTACTGACCACTGTGTCTTTCCGTCCATAAGTCCCCCTTTTTATATGTCAGAAATATACCATTAGTCTATTTGATTGATGGACAGAGTCCTTATCACCATATTGATCTGGTATATTTCTGAGCATGCTCAAGCCAAGAAACTGCTTTACATTTTCTGGCCCAACATAAATCCTTGAGTTATGTGGGCACAAAAAACCGTGTTTTTTGTTGTGCCCAGAAAATCCAGAGGATTTTCTTGGGAACCACTGGTCATTACAAGTGAAGATGAAGCTGTCGCTTCATGTCACTGGTCTATTGACGGGTGGTTCTTGACATAGTTTAGCACGACGAAATTGTATTTAAATCTTCGGTTTAGTAGCGACGCTGGTTTACAACGTTAAATTTATAAACTTTCAAGTTTTCACTACTTAATATGAGTTATAAATCATTGCCCGTGGTTGTTGTTGCATCAGCAGTGTTGCCTCCTGTAGAAGCAGAACCAGAGTTAGAAAGATACGTTGAATTAGAAGATTTGATAATTGCAGATACAACAACTCAAATAGAATATGTTTTACCTCTGATAGGCAGTATGTTTCTCGATATTATACCAGCACATCAAGCTATTGCAGAACTAGACAAAAGACAAACTTTTTTGGAGGAAACTGTTCAAAAAGAATTTTCCGTTGTGTATGATCCTGATTTTAAAGAATATTTGGAAAAACTCGCTCAAGATGGTGGAAGTGTAATTGTATTCCGCGGTTCGGGAAACAACAGAAGACCATATCATCAAACAACAGATTACAAAACTCCTGACTTAGATGATGTTTGTATTGCAGTGCATCATAACATTAAAGATTGGGGAAGATCAATGGCATCACAATACCATCCAACAATCCATGTTTCTGATAATCTTTTTGAACAACAAGGGGACATGCTTAATGATTTAGGTATTTCCAAAAAAGAAACAGAGCTTAGAGCAACACTTGTTGAAATAGGCATGAAATCCGAAATTACTTATGCCTTGCAAAAAGCAAGGGATGCTAGAGATGGTTACACTATTGGCGAAACAACAGTTAACATTGATACTTTTTGGTCGTTTGCAGTTCTCAAAGTAGGAAAAGATCCATACACTCGAGAAGAGACAAATGTATTTGAGAGTATGAATGAGTTGCGTGCGAGTATGACACGAACAAAAACAGCATATGAATTGTTGGAATCTGCAGGCCTTCTTGATGAACAAAAAACAGACAAAAAAACAATTAAATACGCGCGAAAATTTCTTGGCGAGCACCTCCAAAAAACAGCGAAATATTTTGATCTTCTTGATGGATTCGTCAGGAAAAATCAGCAAGATTCAGTACTTGTCAAAAATGATGCACTGCAAGATATTGTTCCTGTAAACACAACCATAAGATCACTTCTTGAAAGCTATAGGCCTGACATAGAAACATATGCATTGGCTGCAAAGGGAAAAAAATAAATTAATGTTTCTTCAAAGAAATTTCAATTGTGGACACGCGGACCTGTCTGCCTTCAGTGTTTGTGAATTCTTCTGAATCAATTTTGATATCATTTACATGGACTGTGTTGTCCAAAAATCTTTTTGAAGAAACTTCTGCAATGTCAACTGCACGCGCAATAAACTTGCCGCGAGCTTTAATAATGACTTCATCTGCTTGCTTTGTCGTAAACTGCATAACAACACCAGTAACATAGTTCATAAATGGCTTGTTACCAATAAGCACATTGTTATCTTGTCTTGTTATGTTTTCATTAAGTTCGTCTTCCATTGCGTCCCCCTAGTATTCTTTATCGCTTCTCATTAATCTTGTAACGTATCCAGCTACTGTATTGCGGATTTTCTTGCTTGTTGTCCCTAACAACTCGCCAACTACTTTTTTGTTCTCTTCAAAATCCTTCGACAAATGTGCACGCTCTTTTTTAAGTATGTCAAACGTGAGCCTTTTGGTTAACTTAGTCTTAATTCTCCCCATATCAATTGAAAATCAAAAACGGTTTAAAAAACTTTCGCAAAAGAAAATAATTCTGAATTTGACAACGATCATACTTAGAATTATTTAGTAGTGACTGTGAAGTGGTGTTTATTCTGATGAAAATACATAAATATGCAACGGTCTTTTGCAATATTATGAAAAGAGGGCAGTTTTCAGTATTAGGCTTTGTAATGTTTCTTTTATTTCTTGTATTTATGGGAATACTGTCTGCACTATTCCTCATTCCGCTTGTCAGCGTAACAGTTAACTTGGCAATTATTTATTTTCTTTTCCTGAGAGCACGCGCAGATTTTTTGAAATACAAAAGAACAGAGTTATACATTGTTGCAGGAGTTGCATCAATATTGGTGTTGTTAATTGTTGGAAATCTTTTACCGTTGTGGATATTTACAACATGGTTTATTTTAACAGTAATTTTTGTACACGTTTATTTGTTGTTGAGCAAGAAAAAATGGTGAATTGTCATGGATAAAAAAACATATTATGCGCACAATGATGAACTCTTTAAGCTGCGCGCAGAACAATTGCACGGTTTGTTTAATTTTCTTAACAACCATATTAATTTAACAGGCCAAATAGTTGTGTCTGTTGGCTGCGGAGTAGCAGCAGACTTACATTTGCTAAAGGGGAGGTATTCGCAAAAAATAGGTATAGATGCAAATTCATCAGTTATTGACTATTGCAAAAAACAACAACACGCAAAATTTATTCATGCAAGACATTCAAAAGCGCTTGATGATTTTGCTGATAACAGTGTTGATATGCTTTTGGCTTTGGACATTGACTCGCACATACTGCCGCAACAATTTATCAAACAAGCATTGCCCAAACTTAAAAAAAATGGAACTTTGATTTTGACTGAAAGACAACACAATGAACAGATATATCATCGTATGTTGTTATTGCCTTTTATTGAAGAGATAAAAGAACAAAATAAACAACACAATATAAAAGTATTCACCAGACTTCATGACGAAAATCTTGAACATGATCGAGATAATGTTGTTTTAATCGTCACAAAGCAGTGAATTTGTTGTTTTCACATAGTGGTTCAACAATAGAAATACTTTTAAATAGTTTCCCAGTTGTAATTATTAATTGTTTGTAAGTTTTATTTAACTTTCAGAGGGGAAATTCATGATTAATTGTCAAAGATGCGGAACAGATGTGCCATCATACAGCCCAATGCGAAAATGGTGCGTTGACTGCAGACGATTAGTTTCTCTTGAGCAAGCAAAAACAAGAAAAGAAATAAGAAGAGACGATACTTCGTTTACCACGGTTCTTCCCAAAAATGATTAAAATAATTTCTTAAACAATTTCTTTCTGAACACTTCAAGTTTTTCAGGATACAATCGTATTCTGCACAGTTCTAACGCCAAATCAGAACCCCAAAAGTGACCTTCGCTTACAATTTTCACAAACTCTTCAAAAGTTACTTCTTTGATCGTGATTTTTTCTCCAGGTTCTAGATTTTGTTCCGCGATTTTTTTGCAATTTCTTGCAATAAAATAATGAATCTTCCAATCAATCTTTGCTTCAGGCTCAACTGTTTTAAACAACTCCCAATCATCCGAATCTAAACCTGCCTCGTCTAATAATTCTCTTTTAGCGCCCTCAAGTTCAGTTTCGCCCTCTTCAGCACGACCGCCAAAAACAGTAAAAATAGGTCCGGGCATTCCTGGCTGTTCCTGTTCAGCAATAATAATTTTATCGCCCTTGACTGCAATAACTTCCAACGTGTGCGGACGCTTTACTCGTTCAAACGTTTCAAAAGAACCATCAAACATTTCTTGCTGCCATTGATAAACGTCAAAAATAACACCTTTGAATACTTGTTTTGCATTTGGTGGAATTTTCATTGTTTTGACAATTTGTTACATGTTTATAATTTTTACCGAAGCATTTAAAAGAACTTGTTTTTGAAAATAAATCATGAAATTTCACGTCAAAAGTTATGGTTGTTCAGCAAATCATGCAGAATCAGAAATTATAGCTGGCAAACTCTGCAAAGAAGGGCAGCTCGTTAACGAAGAAGATGCAGAATTGGTTGTGCTAAACATTTGCACAGTAAAAGGAGACAAAACAGCACTCACAGAAATCAGAAAAGTAAAACAAAAATATCCAAACAAAAAAATAGCAATAACTGGCTGCGTTACAGATAGTATTGTTGCGCCAATAAAACAAATAGATCCAGAAGTACAATTAATTAACACACATCACATTGACAAAATAGATGAGTTATTGAGAGTTAAAACAGATGTTCTAACCAAAGCGAAACCCGTAAAATTAATGTTGCCTCGTGTGCGCAGAAATCCTGTTGTTGGAATCGTACCAATTAGTTCTGGATGCTTAGATGCTTGCGGTTTTTGCAGCACACGACTTGTTAAAGGAACTTTGTTTAGTTACCCGCCAGAAATTATTGTGAATGAAGTTCGCAAATGTGTTGATGACGGGTGCAAACAAATTTGGATCACAGGGCAAGATACCTGTTGTTATGGCTTTGATCGTAAAACCAACCTTGCAGTACTTTTGAAAAAAATTGTTGAAGGAGTTCCAGGAGATTACAAAATCAGAGTAGGAATGGGAAATCCAAGGCACATACCAAAGTACTTGCATGAATTGATTGAAGTTATGAAGCACCCGAATATTTTCAAGTTTTTACACATTCCTGTGCAAGCAGGCAATAACGAAGTTCTCAAGGCAATGAGACGAGGGCATACAGTTGAAACGTTCAAAGAACTTGTAAATGCGTTTAGAAATGAATTGCCTGAAATGACATTCAGCACAGACTTGATAGTGGGTTATCCAACAGAAACAGAAGAGCAATTTCAGGATACTTTGCAACTTGTTAAAGACTTTAAGCCAGATAGTGTTAACATTGCAAGATTTGCGCCACGACCCGGAACATCAGCTGCAACAATGGAACAACAAGTTCACGGCAACATTGCAAAAGAACGGAGCAGAAAGCTGGCAAAAGTTTTCAAAGAAAATGCTCTTGAACAAAATAAAAATTGGATTGGCTGGGAAGGAGAAGTCAGTGTAGAAGATGAAGCAAAGGATGGTATGAATTGTAGAAATTATGCTTACAAACTGATTATCGTGAGAGAAAACGTGAAAGCAGGACAAGAAATGCTTGTTAAAATTATTGAAGCACACGATAACTGGCTCATCGGAGAACGTATACCTTTCTAGTTTTTTGGGTAAAGTATTTTATACACGTTCTATCTTGCTTTTTTAATGGCTCTTAAGTTACTCAGAGGAAGACTTGAACAAGTTATTGAAAATAGGTTATCAACTGAGAATGTTGCAGTATTCCTCATCGATATGCAAAATGACTCTCTCATTGTTCAACGTTCAAGAATGGATGCACATTATGTCCCTGCAATTAGAAGACAAAAAGAAATTCTCAAATTCGCAATAGCAAGACGCCTTCCAATATTAATTTTCGAAATCTCTGTTGAAGAAGAAGGACACACAATTTCTCCACTTCTCAATGAAGTTAGCAACTATGATCGTTTACAAATAATCCAAAAACCTAACGCGAGCGCATTCATGGGAACGAACATTGCAAAATTGCTTGAAGGAAAAAACATTCGCACAGTTCTTGTTATGGGTGAAACTGCAGGAATATGTATCTTTCATACCCTTCTCGATGCAGAAGATGAAGGACTAAGCACAATAACATCATTCAGCGTCCTCGTTGAATTTGGAGACCATACAAAAGAAATGTATGCGGACTTATTTGATAGATCTACTCTCAGACTTTGCGAAATTTATGATGACAAATAACTCTGTCTTTAGCATGTCAAGAACCACTGGTGATCCATAGGAAACACGCAAAAACAATTATTATTGTGCGTGTTTTCTGGGTGCTCAGAAATCGACACAAAATATAATTACTATTGTTGATTTCTGACAGCACTGCGGTGCTCAACACCAGTGACATGACTGATTCAGAAAATCATAAGAAAAATATGACCAGTGGTTCCCAAAAAATGCTTTGCATTTTCTTGGCTTGATCATGCTCAGAATGCCACTCGTGATAAACACGAGTGGTTTACTGGAGTGAGTGGCATTCCGACAAGTCAAAAATGCTTTCTGTCATCAGAGCAAACGTTTTTATACAATCTTCAATATATCTCATTTAAGAGGTGAGTCATGTCTGCATTCAGATCATTTGATATCAGAGGAATATATCCTGAAGAAGTTAATGAAAAACTTGCATACAATGTTGGCAGAGCAATTGTACAATTCTTCAAAGCCAAAACCATTGTTGTTGGCAGAGACTGCAGAACAAGCTCGCTCGCATTACAAAAAGCACTTATTTATGGAATAACAGACCAAGGATGCAATGTAATTAACATTGGATTATGTAATACTCCTATGTTGTATTATGCTTCTTTTAAACATCACGCAATTATGATTACTGCATCGCACAATCCTGCAAAATACAACGGCATCAAAATTGTTGGGAAAGGATTTATTGAAATAGGTTATAAAAACGGACTAAACAAAATAGAAAAACTTGTTAACAGTTGCCATTTTCCAGAGCCCAAAAAACTAGGAAGAGCAACGTCAAAAAATATTCTTTCAGAATATATTGACTTTACCAAAAAAACTATAAGCGGGAAATACAAAAAACTTTGCGTTCTTATTGATTGCGGAAACGGCATGGCAGGATATGTTGTTCCAAAATTGCTTGCAGGGTTACCAATTAAATACAATTTGCTTTACGGAAAACTTGACGGAACATTTCCAAACCACACCCCAAACCCTGCAGAACCAAAAAACACCAAAGAACTACAAAAACAAATTAAACAAGGCAAATATGATCTTGGCATTTGCTACGATGGTGATTGTGACAGAGCATTTTTCATAGATGAAAACGGAAAAAGAATACCCTCTGTAAAAACACTTCTTCTATTCGCACAACACATCATAAAAAAAGGACAAAAGATATTGTACACAGTTAACTCAGGAAGAGTTGCAGAAGAATTCATTCCAAAATGGGAAGGCAAAGCAATCGCTGTACCAATAGGTCACACAGAAGTACAACGAGAAATGATTAAGCACGATGCAGTTCTTGGCGCAGAACTCTCAGGACACTTCTACTTCAAAAAATTCAAATACGGAGACTCAGGAGACTTAGCAGCACTCACGATACTTACACTTCTTTCTCAAACAGACAAAACAATCAGCGAACTTATCAAGCCCTTTGACAAATACCAAACATCAGAAGAACTTAATTTTAAAGTTAAAGACAGAGAAACAGTCAGAAAAAAATTAAAGAAAAGATATGCTAAATTTATTATCAAATCAGTGGATGGAGTATCTGTTAATACAGGTAAATTTTGGTTCAATTTTAGAATCAGCAACACGCAACCATTAGTACGATTAGTTGTTGAGGCAAAAGACCAAAAAACCCTTAAAAATGCAATAAAAGAAATAACGCAATATATTCACTGATAAAGCTATTTTATCCCCAAAGTTTTATAAATGGTACTTTTTCTTTATTTATTATGGCTGCAAAGAAGAAAACATCTACAAAAACAGAAGCAAAAACACCATCAAAGAGAAAAACCACCAAAAAAGCAGTAGCAGAAACAACTCTAAAACAACCAGCACAACCAGAAATAAACATAGGAATTATTGGACACGTAGACCACGGAAAAACAACACTCGTACAAACACTATCTGGCAAATGGGCAGATACGCATTCTGAAGAAATCAAGCGTGGAATTACTATCAGATTAGGATACGCAGATGTCTCATTCTACAAATGCTCTTGCGAAGAGAATACATACACAGTAAAACCTATTTGTGAGATTTGCGGCAAAGAAACAACACTCCTCAGAAAAATATCGCTTGTAGACGCACCAGGACACGAAAGCTTAATGGCAACAATGCTCTGCGGCGCAAACATCATGGATGGAGCAATATTAATGATATCTGCAAACGAAACCTGCCCTCAACCACAAACAAGAGAACACCTTCAAGCACTGGAAATCATAGGCATAACAAAACTAATAATTATACAAAACAAAATCGATCTTGTGGATGAAACAGAAGCACAGAAAAACTACCAACAAATCAAAAACTTTCTCAAAAACACACCATACACAGAAGCACCAATACTCCCAATGAGCGCAAAACACGGAGTTAATTTAGACATGCTTATCAAAACAATAGAAGAACTTGTTCCAACACCAGAAAGAAATCTGGCAGCAAAACCAATCATGTACATAGCAAGAAGCTTCGACGTCAACAAACCAGGCACAACACCACAAAAAATAATCGGAGGAGTGATCGGCGGATCACTCAAACAAGGCAAGCTCACAACAGGACAAGAAATAGAAATCCTGCCAGGATATTCTGTTCAAGAAAGAAATCAACAAGTATGGAAACCATTCAAAACAAAAATAACCAAAATCATGGCAGGAAACACAGAAGTACAAGAAGCAACCCCTGGAGGAACATTCGCATTACTCACACAATTAGACCCAAGCGTTGTCAAAAGCGACAAACTAGTAGGAAGCACAGTAACAACACCAGGAAATTCACCGCCAGTCTGGCAAGAATTAAAATTACAAACAAAACTCCTTGAAAGAGTAGTAGGAGCAAAAGACAAACTTGTAGTCGAACCAATCAAACAATCAGAAATGCTCATGTTAAACGTTAACGCAGCAGCCACAGTAGGAATAGTAAAAGACCTTAGCAAAAATATTATAACTTGTTCTCTCAAAAGACCAGTCTGCGCAGAAAAAGGATCACAAGTAACCATTGGCAGAAATGTAGGACAGAGATGGAGATTAATAGGGTATGGGAATATTGTTTAAACTTGAAATGAATAGAACTACAAGCCTAGCTCAAACAATTGTATTTTTTTCTTAACTGAATAATTTTCTTCAAATCCAAATCCGCAAAAATAATACCCTCTCGATGTAAGATCTTATTCAAAACCTTTAATGGACTACAAATATAACTTTCAGAAATCACATCGCTACCAAAAGCATCACAAGTTACAAAATATGACAAATTCTCAAAAGCTCTGGTAAGAGGATAACTTCTAAAAACATCTTTACTTATTCTTGCACTTTTTAACAAATAAGAAGGACAGAAAATAATCTGTGCACCATTTTTCGAAAGTTTCTTAATATGTTCTGGAAACGCAAAATCCCAACAAATAATTATCCCAATATCTCCAAAATCTGTTTTTATTACCCCATTCCATTCTCCATTACAAGTCTGCTCCAACTCAAGACCAGAAAATAAATTCACTTTCTTATAAATATGTTGAATCCTCCCTTTCCTATCAATTAAAAAAGCACAATTGAAAAATTTTCCCTTATCTTTCGCATGAGCACCAAAAATACAGTAAATAGAACTCTCTTTACATTTCTCCCTAATACTTCTTATCTCAGCACCATTAATATGTCAGAAATATACCATCAGTCTATTTGACTGATGGACAGAGTCCTTATTACCATAGTGATCTGGTATATTTCTGAGCATGCTCAAGAACCACTGGTCATTACAAGCGAAGATGAAGCTATCGCTTCATGCCACCCGTCTATTGACGGGTGGTTCTTGACATTCAAAAAGTCGTTACCTAAACAAGATTCAGGAAAACAAACCAAATCTGCTTTCTTAATGGAAGCCCTATCTATAAACTCAATAACCTTATTTACATTTTTGCTCAATTCATCAAAAATTTTAATCTGGGCAACAGCAATTTTAGGCATAACCGGTGTAAATTATAATTGCTTAAATAATTAATTGAAAAAGTCCATTATTCTGTGAAATTGATGGCTTACCCAAAAAAGAATAAAATCAGGCACCGAACAATCCTGCAATCCACAAAAAGAATTTTGCAATGACATTTGGCTGTTGTACAGGTTGTGCTGCAACAGGAGCAGTAGGTGTTTGTACGTCCAATCTAGGTTGTGGAACACACATGCAGCCTCTGCAAACCAAACCACCCAAGCAATCAACATCTTTTTCGCATTGTTCTCCTAAATCAAGCAAGTTATTTCCGCATACTGCTTTAGGTAGAGGAACACAATTACAGTTTTGACAATCTTCTGTTTGAGCACAATCACCTCGTGACTCACATTGCTCACCACGTTCTAACAACCTGTTACCACAAACAGCAGGAGGAGTAATCGCACACGATTTACAATCATCTGCACAAACACCTCCCTGCTCATTCTGCGCACACAAACTTCCAGGAGGATCGCAATATTCTCCATTTTCCTTTAATCTATTGCCACAAACTGCAGCAGGAGATTGTTGTTGTGCAGGAGTCATCCAACGATCACGCTCTAAAGTAAGATACACTTGCGCAGTTGCACCACCACGCACTTGACGCGCACGAGCACCAGGAACAGTAATTCTCAAATCATCAGAATCAGATTCTTGATCCCAACGGAAATGAATACCATACAAAGTCATACCTTCACGAACACCACTACCTGAACCATGTAATTCAAAAACAGTTCCTTGCGGAGACGAAACATCCAAATCAATGTTGCTTCCAAATGTAATATCAAATTGGGTTACTTCGTCAGTTACTTGTTCTTCCAACAAACGCTGAGGAGTTATAATACTAACAGTAAACCCGGGACCAAAATCAATGTACGTTCCACCTGGTAAATGGAATGCTGCTTCGCCCCCATTCACAGTATTATCATTATTCTGATCTATTGCAAGCTGATTACCTGTTACTCTAAAATGATATGTGCCTTCACTCATAATCAAATCGCCTTCACCAGTTGCAGAATCAAAAACTGCTTGTCTTTGATTTCCTCCAAGATCTTCAAAATACACTTGATTAGTTGTTATTTGATCAAGACGCAACACATGAGAGACACCAAGCCAGTCCCTACTGTTTACAAGCAAATAATCATTTACATTAATATTTGGAGCACCAAGATTTGCAGCCTCAACAAACACAAAATTCCTTCCTCTATTACCGTACATTCCCGGAAGCTGCGCAAGAGGAATTTCATACGTTTGCCCATACAAATTCTGCGCGCGCATTACATACTCATCATCACCACGCGCTTTCACATGCACCAAATTACCAGAAATACCAGAAGATGCCTGAGCAGTACCAGATGCGCCTTTGTAACAAATATCAAAATCAGGGAACAACATTCCAAGAGGATGCTGCAAGAACTCCCTTACGCAATGCAATGGCAAAACCTGCACATCGCCGCCTTGCTTTGCATTTGCAGAAAGCCTATACTGAATAGAAAAAATAGTTAATTTATCATTTGACGTCTCTGTTGCCCTTATTTTTACATCAGCATCAACAGTCTGACCATTAACACGAACACCGCTTTGTTGAAACAAATCATCTGTATAATCATTATCTTCAAAATCAACACTTCCAAAACCGCCAAAAAATCTCAAGCGCATTCTATTTACTGTTGTGTCAGCAACCGCATCAACTAATGCAAATCGCGCACCACCCATAGTCCACTCTTCACCAATCATATCCTCTAAACGGCCCGCAACTTCAACTTTACTTCTCAGCCCAGAACCAAAATCAACTCGGTACTCAAAAACATATCCAGAACCATCAAACTGTAAAAAATCACTCACTCTATTTGATTCATCACGGCCAAAAAGAACCTGACCACCACTAAACACGCCTGATTGTGCAAAACGTAATGATTGAGTATACTCAGTTCTCGAATCTCTTGTTTGTATTGTTCCGCTGTTTAACCCTGAGAATTGTCCGCTTCCTACAGCTTCAAGTTCACTACTAATAAAATCATTCACATTCAAACTAACAATAACAGTATCACTACCAACCTCATCCTCACCAGGCAAATAAGATACTGCAAACAAAACAGGAGAAGGGTACAACGCAGATGAAAACAAAATAGCAGCAACACCAACAATGGCAACAATCAAAAAAATACTAGTATGAACATGACGAACCATAAAACACCTCTTTAATTAACTTCAGAATAGAATATGATATTTAAATGTTACTTAAGATACATTTTTCTTAGCAGCATACGCTTTAGGAGCCAACGTGCTTTCAAAATAGGCTCGCAATCTTTCTTCTCTACGTTCTAATTCAGGACCAACATCGCTCACTAGATCACTTAAAGGACACTTTCCTTGAGATGCTGAAGCGTATTGCAACCCACATCTGTTTGCAATATCTCTTACAGCAGCTGCTAACCCTAAAACTGCTCTACCATCATCAGATTTGCCATATGCGGGTGTTCCTAAATAAAACTGTTCAGCAGCTGTTAAGCTTCCCGCAAAACTGTTAGTTACAATATCATAAGCTCTCCTCAATTCACCAACTACTCGTATTTCAACAATATATGCAGCAGTATGTCCTATATCTGCCTTAGATCCATGTTTTTTTCCTTGATGTTTTGTCATTTAAATTATCCTTTTTATAGAGAGCTTTGAATAACCTTTACCTTCTGCGTTATTTAAACACTTCTTAGAAAAGCTTGAAAAACCATCAAAATCGAGTCAAACTTTTCTATAGTCTTCTCACTGTTCATAATATTTAATATGTCAGAAATATACCATCAGTCTATTTGACTGATGGACAGAGTCCTTATTACCATAGTGATCTGGTATATTTCTGAGCATGCTCAAGAACCACTGGTCATTACAAGCGAAGATGAAGCTATCGCTTCATGCCACCCGTCTATTGACGGGTGGTTCTTGACATTCTTAAACATATTCGAACTATTTATAAATTTTGTGATTTATTCACTGTAAAGCTTATATAATGTGAGTACTTTTAGTTCACTCGGGGGAATTGTGGATTTAGCAGAAATACTTATACAGCGTGCTGGAGAACAACCAAAGATACTGGCTCTTTTAAGGCCTAATTCTGATGAAGATATTAAGAGACACTTGAATACCATACAGTGCGCAGGAGGTCCGCAAGTTGATTTTGCAGAAACGGCAAATTGTGATCAAACCTTGCCTTATAGTCTTGTTGTTTTTTCATATGCCGACGCATGCACAGCTGATTTGTTGAACGTAAAAACATTACCACTTTTGTTTATTGGAGATTCACCCCGAGCAATACAATTAATTGGACAAACATCACAACATACGAGCGATGAAGCCCTTGAAGACCTGCTCAATAAATTTATTGGTCCAAAAAATATTGATGGTTATTGTCTTATTAAAGATCCAAATCACGCAGTTACAACTATTAATAATGCTGTAACTGATGCTCTGCGCAGAGTAAAAAAGGTAGATGAGCAATTAATAGCGTTACCACGTCATCTGATAATGCGCGTTCTTAACAGACCGAACAAACATCCTTATTTTAAACAGTTAGAAAAAATGGTTGATAACGAATTTAAACGAGAACAAAGAGAAACCACTCTTGATGAAGATCGTAGTAGAATTATTCCTGATCAAGAAACTGCAGATACAACAATTGATTTACATCTTATATCTGAAGTTATAAAATCCCACAAAAGTGGAGCTTCTCGAAAAGCACAATCTCTTGCCAAAGCTTTTCTTAGGAGAATTGCAGAAGGATATAGGGGAACTGCAATCGGTTTTCCAATCATAGGAGAAGGGGGTGTTTTTCGACTTGACGTAGGAGGATTTGATACTCCATATTGCATTGCGCGTTTTTTAACAGATAGAGGAAAATATGATCCTTTTGAACTTGGAAATCAAAGATATCGCGATGCAAGAGCTTTGATTAGATTAAGTTTAAAAAATGAAAAAAGAAAACAAATAAAACCTTTTGCAAAATATCTCAATGAAAGATCCCCTTGGAGAGAACAAAAGCCTCATTTAACAAGACCAATATTTTTAACTGCTAAAATTTTGAGACCTGTTCCGTTGACAGGAGAAGACCATACTGGATCTTTCTTACTTATGGAAGATGCCCGAGGACCTTCTCTTGAAAAAGTATTAGAAGTTATCAATGAAACCTGCGAAAAATCACCCAATGAACCTCTTGATCACCTTCGAAAAGATCTTGTAAAAAAATTTCTTTACGACTGCCTCACGTTTCAACAGCTAAGCAAGATTGATGAAAGCTTACCTGAAGAGTCAAAACTTTTACGACCTTTTTTGCAACCGCCTTCTCCAGGCGAACTTGCAAGCTCATATGTAGCAGGACTTGCATCGCTTCATGATAGGTTTGAAAACTTAACTCCTGATTTATTTGATGATTCAGAAAGAGCAACATACACTACTGCGCTGTCTTGTCTATCTGAGTTTACACAAGTTTCAGAAGAACATATTGTTCGTTTACGTGATTCAGCAGCAGCAAATTTATGTTTACGCCTTCCACGTCCAAAATATGATGCCAGAAGAAACGTGGTGTTTGAACTTGCAGATATTGAATCGGCATTTTTACGAGACGGTAAAGTAAATGTTAAAGCTATTAATGATGCAGCAATTCATGTTGATATAGACGCAAGATACGGAGCGCTAACAGAAGATTATGCGCATTTAGTTACGCTGCCTCAAACAAGATTTTTATGGGAAGACACCGGTTGGGACATAAACAACCCTCCTTTATTTGATTATTTTGCAAGAAACAGCAATTCTGAGAATGAACTGTTCTCAGAGAAAAATCTTGTGTTAACTAATTTAATGTGCGCGTATCGTGCAGCAAAACTCACTATTGTTTATGCCGATAGGTTTTGGAAGCAACTTTACAGAGACTACCAGCGCAGTGTTGTGGATAGTATAGAATACGAGACTGGGTGCCAAGAACTTGAAAAAGTTATAGAACATTGTGCAGAAACAGCTTCAACTATTGTGGATGCTCTTCTCAAACCATTTTTTAGTAAATTCTCAGAAAGACAAGGAGTGCTTGATTTGGAAAATTGGTACAGAAAAAGCCGCAGATCGATTCAAAGAACAAACGGAAAAACCAATATAGCAACAGATTACGATCCTGTTTTCAGAAAATTTAAAAAAGAAAGAAAAAAATATGCTCAACTTGCATATTTGGGACTTACATTTGCCAAAATACACGCACATACAAAAGAATATAGGTTGAACTGGGAGGAACCAGCACGTGACTAAACCCAAAATTAAAGCAGGAATAATAGATTTAGACGGAACACTTTATCAACTTACACCTGCGCAAAAAACAAGAAGAACAATACGAATAAAAAGTGCAGTATTGGAAACTCTCATTTCTAAATACTCACGCCGAAAAAAAACTCTAACTCCTGAAGATGCATATAAAGTTTACAAAACAGAATATGAAAAAGTAGGTGACACTATAAGAACTCTTATTTCGTTAGGCATAGATCCTGAAGAAGCCTGGCGCATTCCAAATTATCCTCAAGTTGCACAAAGGTTAAAACCTGACAAGCGATTACGCAATATGTTCAAGGAGCTTAATAGTGCCGGAATGTTATTGTATTTGTTGACATCTAATCGTGAGGATAATGCTAAGTTGTTATTAACTGCTCTTGACGTTGCAGATATGTTTGAATTACCTTGGTACACATCATCTAATGGAGGGCCCTGGAAACCTGATGAACAACCTTTCAAATATTTTCTTAACCAAAAACCATACAAGTCTCATGAAGTTATTTCAGTGGGCAATTCAGTACGCCGCGATTTACAACCTGCAGCAAATTTAGGCATGTGTACCGCTGCAGTAAATAGTGAATGGAACAATCCCGAAAATCCAGATAGACACCACAATTTGAAAGACATTTATCAACTTGAAGAAATTGTTTTAGGAAAAAAATAAAGAAAAACGCACTATTCCCCGACCTGAAGGTCGGGGTATTTTATCGTGCGTTTTTCTACTTGCAAAGTTCGCCCTAAAGGGCAGGGTATTAAACCCCTCTACAAAGTTCTTGCGAACTTTGCAATAATCATATTTCTTCTACTTTCGCAGGTTTCATTGCAAGATAAGGACCAACCATATTAAACACTCTTTGAGCTAATATTAATGCGTGATGATTAAGTGCAAAATAAATATGTCCTTTGTCTTTTTCTGCACGCTTGTAACATGCATTAACAATCTCTTTTCGTAGTTCTGCAGCAGTTGCAAGTTTTTTATGATCTTCTTTGTAAAAAGCTTCATGGAATAAACGAATCATTTGGGCAAGCTTGTCGTATAGCTCAATATGTTCTTTTGTTACGTTTAATTTTCCTTTTTCCACATTTTTTAACTGCTCAAACAAATATTTATACTCGTCAGCAATATTCTCCAATTCTTCTATGATTGCATAAAGTGGGCCTGATTTGAACTTATCATGTTCATGCTTGTTCACATGCCTTCTGCAAACAGTTGTAAAGCGATTATTGCTTTTTTCTAACATTATTAAATTTTTGAGCGCGCTTTGATCTCCTTTTTTAAGTGCTTTTACTCCTTCATCAGCCATATTTTGAAGCAACAAAAAAGTTCGTCGCAGCATTGTTTCAAATCCTTGTGTATCCCCTGCAATGTTTTTTAGCAAACAATAATTAGTTCCTTGTTCAACCATTTCAAAGCCAACAGCATCTCCATGGCTAATATTGAGCAGTTCTTGAAATTCATCTGGAGAATCAACTAAAATTTTCATTTCATCAACACCAAACCTATATAGTCCAAAAATAGCTCTTGCACTCAATGCACCATAATCACTAAAACGAATTATTGCTCTTTCAGCTTTTTGTTTTGTATCACAGGAAATAGTTAAAGTATTTGCTTTATCTATAACATCGAGCTCTTCCCCTTTCTTAACGTTATTTTTTAATGCCCATTTTCTTGGTAATGAGATTAGCTGAGTGCTGTCTGCTATTTGGATGACTTTTCTTTTCATGGTAGATTCTTCCCCAAAAATGTAGATACTATGAACTATATAATATTTTTGATTTTATGATTTTCTTTGTTTTTGTTTATAATATTGATTTTTTTATATAAATTCTATAAAGTATTAGCAGAAGATATAAATCGAATTCTCAGATTAATAAATTCAACACAGGAGGTGTATACTATATGGATGAACTAGATTCAATGGATGATCTTTGGGAAGACCAAGAAGAAGCAATGGAAGATGCCCTTGACGGTGGATCAGCATGGGAGCTTGGTTTTATGCAAGGAGCAGAACTTGCCAACGATGAAATGATAGAAAGTTGGGACGAAGGAGATTATTAACAATGAAAAACCTTTGTATTGGCTGCGGGTTACCCATCCACAAAAGCGCACACAATGATCCATATATTTGCAGAAGCTGTTCAACTTCGCAAATATCTAGGTATGAATGGCTGGATAATTACTAGTCTTCACTCACTACAACATTGGCTCGTCGGGAAACTGACGGGCTCTTGTTCTTTAGAAAAAATAATTCAGAAAGGATACAGCGTATATTTCAAAACTTTGAAAATAGTCAAAAAATCAATTCTCATTATTTCAGGACATGCGTCTTTTAGTTCTGCAATAACATTTTGCAACTGCTCTTGGTTTTCAACATCAACACCAATCTCGAAATCCCAAGAGCCAAGGGTTTTAATCATCCAACAAACTTGTGCATGAGATTGACAAAAAGTTATTAGCTTTCGTTCTTTACTTTTGTTCATATTTTTTGTTTTCATTAACAACAGGTATGATTGATAATTGTATTTTTCAGGTGCAGTCCATGCAACATAACCTGTAATGATTTCTTTTTTTTCAAGATTTTTTATTCTCAACAAAACAGTAGAGTGTGGTTGTTTGACTTTTTTTGCGATTTCTGTTATCTTTAATCGTGCATTGTTTGACAATAACTTGACAATCTTTTTATCCAACTCATCAATTTTTAATTGTCCAATTCTGCCCCCAAACTGCGGATTTTTTTTCACATTTTGTTCTTTTACAAAATATTTTCTTGGAAATTGTAGCAGTTCTAATCTTGTTAAAATATTAACGTCCTCAATAAAATCTTCAAAATCAGCAGTGATCTCTTTAAGCAATTCGCTCAACTGAATTGGGTCTTTTGCTAACATTCCTATTATAAACTTATGTGTTCCTCCAACTTTTGAGAAATACGAAACGTTTTTGTGCTGTTCTGTTTTTTTCATGAACTCGACTTCTTTCTTTTTGTCCAACTTAGAACTTATGTATAACCCGAAATCTATGTACCCAAGCTTATGAAAATTAAGGTACGCAGAAAAACTCGTAATAACTCTTTCTTTTACAAGTCGATCAATTCTGTATTGCAGCACGTCTGGCTTAAGTCCAAGTTTTTTTCCCAGTGTGGTGTTGTGCTGTCGCGCATTGCAACTTAACTCAAACAAAATCTTCCGGTCTTTGCTGTCAAGCTTCATCTTTCTATTAATAACATAAAAACTATAAGAATATTGTGATTTTATTGATTTTCTTGTAAGAAATTCTAAATATGATGAGGTTTTCTAACTTACTGGTGGTACACATGAAATCAAAATACATAAAAACAAAAGTCATATTTACATTTTTGCTGCTATCCTTGCTCATTGGCTGTTCAGCGCAGCAGGACACGATAAAACTTGGAAGTATTCTTATCCTGACAGGAGACGGAAACTCGTGGGGCATTGCTGAACGAAACGGCATTGACCTTGCAGTAGAAGAAATTAATGCTGCAGGAGGAATCAATAGTAAATTAATTGCAGTAAACCATCAAGATGACAAACTTGACCCAAAAACAGCAATTACTGCGTTCAACACATTAACAGACATTCAAGGAATTGACATCTTAATCGGTCCAACGTGGACTCCAACAGCACTGCCATTGACAGAACTCGCAGACCAAAAAAAAGTTCTGATGATCAGCCCATCTGTTGGAAGAAAAGAATTTAATGAAGGCAGTAACTATATTTTTAATCTGTGGCCTCATGATTATTTATTGGCAGATGAACTTGCAAAAATGATCTATGAAGAAGGACAGCGAAATGTTGCAATAATAGGTGCAGCAGAACCATGGTCGCAGGATTTAACGCAGGCATTCACAAAAAAATTTGAGCAATTAGGCGGGAAAACATTTGTTCAAGAACCAGCCATGGATCAGATAGATCTCCGAACAGAAGCACTTAAAATAAAAGAAAAACAAGAAATAGACTCTGTTGTGCTTATTAGCGGAGCAATGAATGTTGGACTTTTAGCTGGAAAAGCAATACGAGACTTGGGAAGCACGTTGCCCTTTTACTCAGTGGTTGTAGGAGACAATATGATACAACAAGCAGGAAAAACATATGACGGGATGATAATGCTTACATCATCAACACCAAATGACGTGTTTGTAGAGAAATACAATAAAAGATTTGGTGTGCCAATTGATTACGGAGCAGACACAGCGTACGATGCGGTGATGTTGCTTGCGCAAGCAATGAAAGAAACAGAAAGTGAAAATCCAACAGTATTGCAAGAATACCTTACTGGTCTGAAAACATATGATGGCGTTTCAGGGACGTTAACATTCGATGGTAAAGGAGGGGTTACAAAACCATTCTTAGTTAAAGAAATTATTAGTGGAGAACAAATCACTGTTGAGCGAAGTAGCTTATCTTAATTTTTTTGCTTTACTTCTTTGCGATCTTCCAAAGCAAGTCAAAATGTTTTTTGTACATGTCCGCAACAAGTTTTGACTTGATGATAATTGCGACCATTGACGGCTCCCAGATGTTAATGTTTATTTTATCAGCGTATATTAATGTGCATGCAGGACTCCCGAGTTCTTTTGAAACATACCTTATTTCTGTAATATACGGAGGTGGATCTTTGCGCTGCGTGTAAATCCCGCATAGTGGAATTTTATGTTTTTTCATATCACGCAACCACTGTTCTGCAAACATGGGCAGGTAACCTCTCAATTGGCCACGAATGCCAAACCCGTATACTTTGCTCTTTTCCCGCACAATATCCCTGTACGCAGACTTCATTCCTTCCTCGCCCTTGTATACTTCCACAACAACAGGCGATGTTTTTTGCTTATGCAATTTCTCCAATTCAGGAAAAATCGAGTCAAGAAAATCTTCTTTCTCTTTTAGCAGCTCATAAAAGTTATGCGGATCTGCTGGCTGATATTTCATAACTTTGCCTTCTTTTACAAACGTAACAAGCCCCTTTTCTTTTAGTTGCTCAATAACATCGTATATGTTTGTACGGTGAAACCCGCACTCCTTTGCAATATCTTTCACCGTACACACATTTAATTTTAAGATTGTATGATATATGCGCGCTTCAGCATCCGTAAGTCCAAGTTTGGTAAGCTCTTTAGCATTCATACAAGTCGTTCAGAAACCCGCCCTTATAAATTTGTCTATTTATAGACACACATAATTAATATAGTTTTCTCACTTTTCTGCACTTAGTGATAACAATGGAGAGTGACGAGTAATGAAACAGACAACAATAGCACTATTTTGCTTTCTCATGCTTGCAGCATGCAAAATCAAGCCACTCTGCAAGAAAATATCAAAATAGGAGCAAACCTTGCATTAACGGGCAATCTGGCATTCTATGGAACAGCAGAGAAACAAGGATTAGAACTGGCGATTCAGGATGTTAATGAAAACGAAGGAATTAATGGGAGAAATCTTGTTATTCTTGCAGAAGACAACCAAGGAGACTCTGTTGCGGCAACAACAGCAATGCACAAATTGCTTGAAGTGGACAATGTTGATGTGGTTTTCAGTGCATTCACTCACATTGCACAACCAATTTCCCCAATTGCACAGGAAGCAGGCAAAATTTTAATTTACCAGTCAACTGTTTCAACAATGTCAAAGGAAAACTCTTTTGTTTTCAGAGATTATTTTGACATTGTTGATCAAGGAAAAGTATTAGCAGAACACGTTACTCTGCAAAATCATAAAACACTTGCATATCTTGGAGAAACAAGCGAAGCATGCGAGCAATTTCATGACTCATTCTTAAGCAATAAAAAATTAAAGTTTATCTCTGACCAGACAGTTGATCCAAGCGAACAGGATTTTAGAACATACTTGCTCAAAGCAAAAAAAACAAAATCGGATGCTTTCGTGTTTTGCGTATGGAGATCTGAAGACAAAGTCATGCCACAATTCGAAGAATTAGGACTAATCGACACTCCAACATACCACGCAGTTGCACCGTTCCTCCCATCAGCAAACTCTGCAAATGAACAATTCAGTAAAAACAAAGCCATTTCAACATGGTACGGTTTTGTTGAAGGAAAAAGTAATCCTCAAATGGAACAGTTTGCTAAAAGATATAATGAAGTTTATGGAGAAGAATTAATTCCTGATGCACTTTTCGCATACGATGGAATAATGTTTTTAGCACATGCGTTCAAAAAATGCAACGGAACAAATTCCGAATGTGTAGCAAATATATTGCAAACAGAATCGTATGAAGGACTTGCCGAGCCCATAACATTTGGAGAAGATCGCACCTCAAACAGAAAAACATTGCTTATTCAATATGGAGAGCAAGGTTGGGAAGAGATTTAACTAATAATTATTTTTCTTAACTCTTTTATCTTTTCAAAATCTTTATCTTTTGTAACAAGCGTACAATTATTCTCTAATGTGATTGTTGCAATTAATAAATCTGCAAGTGGAATTGTTATTCCAATAGAATCATATTTTTGTTTTAATTCTGCTATCACTTCAGCAGTAAACTGAGTAGTTTGCAATGATAAAAACTCATTAAGAAATATTTTTGCAGTGTTTTTGTTTTTTGGAGATTTCTCTTTAAGTCCCAATAAGAACTCAAACTGATTGATAAACGTGATCTTTGCAGGATCGCTATGACTTTGTGATAATTCTTTGAGTATATTTATTGTACTTTGTTTTCTCCGTTCTATGTCAATGAGTATTGACGTATCTAAAACTAATGTCATACTCTGAACCCATGTTCTTTTCTTACAGCAACAACAACCTTTTCCATTTCATCTGCTTCTTTGTCTGAGAGTATTTTCTCCCCATTTAGGATTCGTTCCCAAAAAGTGTTTGTGCTCTTTTTGTACTCGTTAAGCATAGTCTTAAAAAAAACACCCATTTTAACATTATTCTTTGCAGCCAAGCTCTTGAACTCAGCCCATGCTTGCTCGTCCACATCCTTGATCGTTTTAACTTCTGTCACAAAAGTAATAAAGTATTGTTAGTATTTAAGTTTTACCATTTTAAATCTTTCACGTTCCCAAACGCCAAAACATCATGCGTTTCATCATCAACAATGAATACTTCAAAGTCAGAAACATTGGACAATAAGGGGCTTAAAAATTTGCCTTCCAGAACATCTGTTCCTTCTTGCAGTGTTTTCATGCTTGGCTGAACAATTAGCGTGCTTTTTTTGTATTTGCCTTTAATAAAACATTTGAATTTTTCAACTTTTTGTTTGTCTTTCAATCGAATAGCTGGATGTTCATGTCCAATGATGATTGTTTTTTCTAATTTTTTAGGAACTTCATCACCATGTGCGATAAGCAAGTCTTTGAAGCGTACTTCTTTCACTTCATTTATGTCAAACTTTCTTGCAAGTGGGCCGAGTATGGTATCGTGGTTGCCTTTTACTGCAATGATTTTGATTTTCTTTTTTCTGAAAAACTCAATCAATCGTTTTACTTCTCTCCATTCCTGATCAGAAATGCCGCCAAACTCTTCTTTAATATCACCATTTAATATCACTCGCTTCACATCGACTTGCTTAAGAATCCACTCTAATCGTTTGATTATATTTTTGAATTGCACTCGCGGCACAAGAACACCTTGGCGTTTTAATCGCTCTTCAAAACCAAGATGAATATCGGCAATAATTACCGCTTTATGCTCTGGCAAGTATGTGCACACATCAACTGCAAAAACATCTTTTGTTAATCTTGTTGGCATAAAGTTATTGTATGATACGAACTTAAAATGTTTTTGATTAAAATCATACGTTAAAAAGGTCTATTATTAACTATTTTTACAGAAATGTGTACTGGAGTAAGGAAACAAATAAAAATAAGATGCTTTTTAAGTGTTTAATGGGGGTAATTAAAATCGCAAAGCTTGCTGAACATTCTTCAGCATATGTTAGACCAGATTCGCTTTCTTTTGGCACAAGAGCTCAAGCATGGCTGGATCCGGATGGTCAGGCAAGCTCTGACAAATCGAGGCGATATTTTGTTCCCGTCAAGAGGACGAAAAATCATCCAACAGCATTTGTTGTTGAGATAAACAAAGTAAGAGATATTGATTGGCGCGTTCAACATAATTCTAGCTTGAAAGGTCACTGCATACCACTTCATTGGCGTGCAGATCGGGGCAGAAAAACATTAACGCAAATTGCAACACTTGAAGATGCACTTGCTCATGAGGGAGTGTTTCTTGCAGGAACAGGAGCAATCAGTTTGCCCCCGAAATATATTTTAGGGGCATTAGACGATATGTTTCTTCCAAAAACTGTTCTAAATGAAGTATTGATTCATACAAGCATCCCTCAAGTGATTGCAGGAGAAATGCCAATTCATCCAGGAGTTATTCTTTACGGACCCCCAGGAACAGGGAAAACAGAATTATTGCGTTCACTTGTTGAATTATACGAAAGAGCAGGATGCCACACTCATGAACTTACTTTTAGCGGAACATTTGATATATGGGTTTCATCTTTTGGCAAAAAACTTGACCAACAATTACAAATAGCACTTGATACTGCAAACGGAAGACCTGTTCTTGTTTATGCAGATGAAAGTTCAAGTTTAGTTATGAGCTCTGGTGGAGACATCACATCCCATTATTATGAAGAGGGATTAGGGGTTCTTAAATCATATGTAGGAAATGTTCCTGAGCTTGTTGTTGCAGTTACAACAAATTTAGACCCAACAACTTTTGATTCAGCCGTTGTTCGTGAAGGCAGATTAAATCCAATAAAAATCGATCTTCCAACACAAAGAGAGCGAGCAGACATGTGGCAATGTTTCTTAACAAGATACAAAATTGGTGATGGCTTAGGACCAATTCACGCAACATTACTTGCAAAGCGATTTCCTCAAGTAACTGGAGCTGCAATAGAAAAACTTTGCGAATCTTATGCAACAAACGGAGGCTTGATTCGTTTTGCAAACAGAGGAGGCAGTATTTTGGATGCTTTGCGTAATGATAAAGAACTTGATTTTGACCCTTCTACAGTTCCTTACCGTCAACTAGTAAAGGATCTCGAACGCGAATTAGCAAAAAGACCCTACAAAGAAGCAATGGGATTACACGGAAGAACTGGTCCAGCAAGAATTTATCACTCTCGCTCTTAACTAAACTTAGCAGGATTGAATCTTTTTACTCATGCAAAATCTGCCAAGTGTTACATTTATAAATCGCACTTTGTCGAGTTCTATCATGGGATCATCTTTTCCAAAACTAACATCAAAAGCGCTCTTAAGCCCAATGGCAGGAGTAACAGATGTAGCTTTCAGAACACTTGCTAAACAATATGGAGCAGGGTTAACGTACACAGAATTTGTCAGCGGAACTGCAATAGTTAGAGGCAATGAAAAATCCTTGCTTATGCTGCGAACAGATCTAATAGAAAAACCAGTCGCAGTACAATTATTTGGAAATTCTGTACAAGATGTAGTAGATGCTGCAAGGCAAATAGAGGATGACTTTGATATAATTGATATTAATTGCGGTTGCCCAGCATGGAAAGTTATCAAAACAGGAAGCGGAAGCGCATTATTAAACAATCCTGAAAAAATAAGTTTTTTTATTAATAAACTTGCAAGTGCAGTAAACAAGCCTGTTACACTGAAAATAAGATCTGGAATAGATGAACAACATATGAATGCTGTTGAAATAGCAAAACTTGCAGAAGATGCTGGAGCTGCTGCGATTGGCGTGCACGGTAGAACACAAAAACAAGGGTATTCTGGAAAAGCAGATTGGAGTGTTATTAAGCAAGTAAAAGAAGCAGTGAGCATTCCTGTGATTGGTAATGGTGATGTTTTTTCTCCTGAAGATGTTAAAAAAAGAATTGAAGAAACAAGAGTAGATTATGTGCTGATTGCACGCGGAGCAATAGGGAACCCTGCAATTTTTCAGCAAGTTAATGATTATCTAAAAACAGGAACGTATGAATCTATTGACAAAATAAAACAATTCTTTGAATTTTTAGAACTCGCAAAAAAATATGAACTTCCTTTTAATATCATCAAAACTCATGCAATGAGTTTTACAAAAGGACTGGAAGGAAGTGCGAGGGTAAGAGAAGGAATTTCCCGAGCTGATAATTTGAAAGAGCTTATAAACGTTCTTCAAGCTTGCAGAAATCAGGTACAAATGAAGAATTATCCAGTAATTTCCGTGCAATAAATCTTTTAAATCTCTTATAAGACGAACTTTTTTGCAAGCCTTGCACATTTAATCTTTCTAAAGAACGCCGTTTAGCATTAAACACCCGCATTGCTTGCTGGCGTGCAAAATATCCCAGTTCTAAACCAGAATCACACGAACTAACATCTGCTATGATTTTACCGATTTGTTTATCTACATCAAAATGACTTGCCTTAACAATGCCAGCAACAAATTTAAAACAACCAGGCAATCCATAATGCAACGAAAATAATTCTCCAAAAGAGCCATCATCAATAAATGGAGGAAAAGTATCAAGATAGACTAAACGCCCGTCTTCTCTGCACCAACTAGAAAGCTTACTACACACGCCAACTTGCACTATATTTCGCCTGTTGCGATCATATACTAACTTAAGATTCTCAATTAACTCACTTAAATAGTCTTTACAATCAGCAGAATATGAATTAGCCAAGATATTTGATAGTACATTACTGCGAGCGTTTCTTTCTACGACAACAACGTGATTTCTTGATCCTTGTAGACTAGAATAACACAGTTCTACAAGCGTTCTCACTCCTGCCTGCTCTAAGTTTGATATATATCTATCGTGCGCTATACGAACCTTTTCACACGAGGCAAGGTCTCTCTGACCGCATTTACCTATTTTAACAACTCTTTCACCATACTCGATCGCGATTGTAGAAAGCCCCTCCCCAAGATAAGTATAGCCCATACTTTTAACTGCAAAAAGTTACTTTTTAAAACATTCCTTCTGTTTTTCCGACATTCTGATTTAATCAGCATGCGTTAACTTGTAAAGCGAAATGCTAGTGAACACTAAGCCTGCGATAAGAAAAACTCCGAGAATTGCGCTGTTATTAAACAACTCAACACGATCCATCAAAGTCCACAAGCTTCTAAACACAAAAACAGACGCAATAACAAGAACAATTTCCCAAACTACATGTCTGCTGATTTTCATTTTAATTGAGTAATATGTTGTGTTTTAAATAGTTTTGCTTAACAAAAAACACAATCAGGAGCTCCAACAGAAAAGAATTCTTCTTGAAGAAGGAAAATATGCGTTATTCTATTATCTGGAAATTTATTTTCAATTTCTAGCAAATAATCACGCAATTTGTAAGGATTAGAAACTAAAATGCCACACTCAATTACAAGGTCACTAACATATGTGGCAACAAAAGAAATATTCATATGCTCTTTAAGATATGCCAACAAGTTTTCTCTTACTTCCATATTTTTGTTCAGAATAAATACACTATATTGCATGATGTTTAACTTTGACAAATTGATAAAAAGAGAATATTTCTTAATAACTCCTGCATTTTCTAATCTTTTTATCTTATGTGCAACAGCAGGAGCAGTTAATTTTACTTGCTCTGCAATTCTTACTGCCTCGATTCTAGAGTTTTTTGCTAACAATTTAAGAATTAATTTATCTTTATTATCGATATGTTCTTCAGAACTTTTTATTTTCTTTTGTTCCCCTCTACCAAAACATTTCTCATAAAAGAAAAAAGTATCTTTATGCACTCTTGTCCAATAATCAACAATATCGTCTTTGAACCTTTTATGCAACTCAAAGAATTTCTTATCAATATCATCTAAATCTTTGCCATAAATTGAAAAACCAAAACTGTACAAACCACAATGAGCTCCTGCCCAAGAAATAAAATTCTGTTTTGCTAAGTATTCTTTGAATTCCTTATGACGTTTTAGCCGAATATTAATAAAGACTGCAGATGCAACAAAACCCAGTTTACTTGTATCTATTTCTGTTATAAAAGCTATGATATTGCCTTCTTTTTTCAGCTTGTTTATTCTGTATGTTATGACTTCTCTTGAGCGCTTGAGCTTTTTTGCTAACATGGTTAATGGAATTCTTGAGTTCTTGGTCAATTCAAACAATATTTTAGTATCTAACGCATTCATTTTACTATTATTAAGCTTATTTCTTTATAAACTTTATTATTGTAAAAATATGGATGGCGTATTTTATTATTCGGCGTTTTATCAAATGTTAGATGAGCGAAAACAGTAATCTAGAAAGCTTAGTGAATGAATGGAATAATATCAAATGTTCTTTTGTCAGATATACTTCTGCCCAAACAGCATTAAATTTTGCACTTATTACAGCTCAAACAAAAGATGTTTCTGCAGGGCTTGAGGATGCCATAAAAAATGTGCCTTTTTTTGCAGTGACAAATCTCATATATGCTAAAGGAGTTGATTATATAACAAAATCTTCTGGGAAATATGGCCGACTTAACGCAAATTTGTTCTCTCTTACAGTTACTGGACTTTTTTATACTTATGCTCTTCTTACTAATGATAGTGATCCGACTTTACCATCAATGATTGCTGGTTCTATTGGCATATACCTTACTAACAAACAAGTAACTGAAATAAAATCTGATTGAACTATTCTTTCGCCCCTCCCAACAACACACTCTGGTACGGAGCTAAATTTTGCACAGTATGCACTGTTCCTGCACCAATATGAATCCTATCGCCAGGTTTCAAAATATGTTGCCTGCCATCAGCACAAAATTCTACCTCGCCATACACAACAACGCGAATTTCATCTTTATCATGACTGTGCGCGCCATACACTTCATTTTTTTCCATCACAAAACGGTATGAGTTCACTCCTTTTTTCTCAAGCATAACTTCTAACTCTGGCTCTTTCGGTGTATGTTCTTTTTCCCATTCAAATACGTGAACGCCCATACACTTGCTGATTATTTTAGAGAATAAAAATTTTTTGTGTATTTTGCTACGAGAAATCAACTTTAACAACTTCTTCAGCACCTTGGACTGCTTCAAACATTTGTTTTCTCTCAAAACCAAACAAGCCAGCTACAATGTTTGTTGGAATTCTACGAATTTTGTAGTTATAATCTGCAACTGCTGCATTAAATCTTGTTCGTGAAACAGAAATACGATTTTCAGTACCTTCAAGTTGATCCTGTAATGCTAAAAAGTTTTGTGATGCTTTCAAATCAGGATAACCTTCAGCAACAGCAATCAACCTGCCAAGACCAACATCAAGCTGCGATGCAGCAACTAATTGGCCAGCAACATCACCAGAAACCTTTGCCTTCTGCCACTGACTGCGCGCTTCAGTAACAGTCGTGAACACTCCCTCTTCATGAGCAGCATACCCTTTTACTGTTTCAACTAAATTAGGAATCAAATCAAACCTTCTTTGATATTGAACTTCAACATCCTGCCAAGCCTTCTCAGAAGAAATTTCTAATCGCACTAAACTATTGTAACTGGCAAAAAACCAAATACCAAGAATAACTACAATAGCTAAAATCCACATCCAAGGCTTCAATTTAAACTTGTTCTTTGCCATTGTTGTCTTGAATATAGCATTAGCTTAAAAATGTTGCTTTTTCAGTTATACACTTTTCCTCTGTGCTCTAAAACCCAGTATGTAACTGTGCGTATCTTGCCTTTTAAAAAATTTTTGAGGTTGAGAAGAGAGCCTAGCTTCAAACATCTTCTATTTTCACCGCTTCTGATTCAGACTCTGTTCTGGCTTTTGCAAGCTCATCTTTTGCCCAATCAGAAAGCTCACGCTCTTTAGAAAGAATGTGCTTGCCAAATACAGTTGCAATAAACGCGATGAGAAAGAATAGCAGTTCAGTCATAATAGATATTTAGTTTACTGATTATAAAATAATTTTGGTCTATTTCATTACCAACCACCACTACTTCCTCCGCCACCACCAGAACCGCCACCAAAACCTCCGCCAGAGCCACCAAAACCTCCACCAGGACCGCCAAACCAAATAAAACCGCCACCATTATTGCCTTTTCCAAAATTGCCAGGAGATTTGCTTAAGAAGTAAAAAATAACGGGGCCAAATACAAGCAAAATAAAACCAAATATGCCAAAAATAAAGGATGCAATTGCAAACGCGAACAATAAAATAAGCAATGCAAGCAAGGTATTACTCGTACCAAATACTGTCCAACGTAGCCATTTTTTTTTAATACCATCAGTATAACCAACAAGCATTAAAAACGCAACAACTCCAAAGAAAATCAAAATAGTATCAGCAGCAAACGTGCCTTCTTCTAAACTGTATTTTTCAACAATTGCAGGATCATCGCCAACAAAACCCTGAATAGCCAACACTAACTGATACAAACCTTCGCCATATTTTTCTTCTCTGAATGCAGGAACAAGAATATCTCTGCCAAGCCGGCCAGAAATACTATCAGGAATAATACCTTCCATACCATAGCCAGTTTCAATACGATACTTTCTGTCGTTTGGCGCAATCACTATTACTATGCCATTATCTTTGTCCTTTTTACCAACGCCCCAACCCTCCAAATAAGCAAGACCTTCTTCCTCAATAGACTTGTCAGTTAATTCAGGAATTATAACAATTGCAATTTCAACACTTGTATTTTTTTCAATAGAATCAATCAAACTTGAAAGCCTTAGCTCGTCTTCAGAAGACAGAATATTTGCAAAATCATTCACAAAACCTTGTGATTGAGGAAGAGCAGAAACTATCAATGAACAAAAAATTAACAAAACTAATGCTCGTTTCATAACAAACTAAAATTAACGTATCTTTTTAATTTCTTCTATTTATCTTGTTAACTTTATACGAAGAATTTTATCATCACCAGAATGAGGAATACCACGGCCATCCCAATTACTCGTTGCAATGTACAAATAACCATCGTGCATAACAACATCGCGAACTCTTCCTAAATCATTAAACAGCACTTTTTCTTCAACAATTGTCTTATGATCATCTCCAAGCACAAGCATTCTCACTTGCGCACCGCGCAACGCAGCAACATACAACACGTTGTTATGAATTGCGATTCCTGCAGGAGCAAGCGTGAACTCAGTAAAACATCTGATAGGGTTTGTAAAGCCATCTGGCACACCTGTACACTCGGCAGGCCAGCCATAATTCTTCCCTTTAGTGATAATATTAATTTCATCGTTTCTAGTAGGCCCATGTTCAGAAACAAACAAATCATTTGTTACTGGATGCCAAGCAATACCTTGTGAATTTCTATGACCATATGAAAAAACATAATTTCCAAATGGATTGTCATCAGGAATTGTCCCATCTTTGTTTATTCGTAAAATCTTGCCTGCTACTGAGTTAAGATCTTGAGCAGAACTCGGCTCTGTTGCATCACCAGTCGTAATATATAATTTGCCGTCAGGACCAAATTTGATTCTCCCACCATCGTGATAAATTGCACTTGGAATGTTATCCAACAAAACCAATTCATTTTCTAATTGATCATTAAGCGTAAAACGAGAAACCTTATTGCCTGTTTCATGCGTGTAATACAAATAAACAAATCGATTTGTGTTAAATTCAGGATCAACAGCAACACCCATCAAGCCAGACTCAGAAAGTTCACTAACATCAATAGTTCCAACTTCGCGCACAACTCCTTTGTCCAGAATACTTACTCTTCCTTCACGCTCACTAAAAATCATCTTGCCATCAGGAAGAAAATCAATCGCCCAAGGAGTATCAAGACCAGAAACTAACACTTCAAAATCATTAGTATCTTCAACACTACAAGAAATAACTAAAACAATACATAATAAAAGAATCACTCTTTTCATGTCATTTGAACCGTTCTTATTCTTTTAATTTTTTCTGTTTTACCACTTCTTATTCTCAGCAGACTTTCTCACAGTCTCTTCTATTCTCTTCTTTCTGGTTTCAGGACGCTTTGCTTTCTCAATCCAATAAATATACACTTTTCTCGTAGAAGGAGCAAAATTGTTGAAATTTTCTTTTGCTTCTTTGCTCTTTTCCAACGCTTTTTTTAGATCTTCAGGAACATCAGGATTCTTTGGTAAACTATGATCAATAACAGGTTTTTGCAACCCTTCGTTGTATCGTTTCAACCCTTCTGCAGACATTTTTCTCTGTTCAATCATTTCTTTAGCATATTTTAATGTATTATTGCTCCATCTGCTATTGTCTGTTCTGCGCATAAAACATTGCTGATAGGTATAATCATCTAATCTTTTTACTGTTGTATCAATCCAACCAAAACAAATAGCTTCTTCCATTGCTTCTTTGTTTGCTATTGTTGGCTTGCCTGTATGTTTCTTGTACTTTATGAGATATACTTTCTTCTCTTTCAGATGATTTTTCTCCAACCAAGAACGCCACGCTTTACGAGACTTTGGATGGATTGATTTTTCAGGCATTTATTGCACTAAAAAGTAGAATAATTTAAAAACCCTGCCTTATCCTTGTGATGTGAAACAGTTAATTTGTGGAAAAAACAACAAAATCAGTTCTTTGACATTCATTAATTATTTCTCGAAAAACATGGCAAACTACAATATAGTAAAAAACTGCAAAATATGCAAAACGCGCATGGTGCTCAGCAAAGATCAAGCAAAAGTACTTTGTTGTAAAACCTGCCAACCAAAAATGAACAAAACACGCTCTTAAGGAGGAAAAAACATGAAAGGAAAAGTAAAATTTTTTAATGATATGAAGGGATTTGGCTTCATAGCAGGCGATGACGGCAAAGAATACTTTGTACACCAATCAGGACTAGCTGCAGGCGCAACTATAAAAGAAAATGATGTTGTAGAATTTGAAGTAGAACAAGGCGACAGAGGTCCCAAAGCAGTAAACGTAAAAAAAGAAACAGCATAATATAAGCTGGTTTATCATGAATAAGTTTATTTTTCTCAATTTTCTTATTTTTTAAAACTACTTGAAGATAAAGAAAAACGCACTATTCCCCGACCTGAAGGTCGGGGTATTTTATCGTGCGTTTTTCTACTTGCAAAGTTCGCCCTAAATGTCAGAAAATTACAAAAATCGTATAGGTGTGTAATTTTCTGAGCAAGCTGGAAGTTGGAGACTTCCAGCTGGGCGTGGTTTTAAACCCCAGTGCAAAGTCCTGCGAACTTTGCAATAATAAACTTCATAAACTTGCTAAATTAATGCTTGCTTAATTACAGATCTTTCAATAAGTCTTCTGCATGTGTTGTACAGTTCACTTTATCGTACACTTTGATAATTTTGTTATTTTTGATAACAAATGTACTTCGCAAAATCCCATCAAACTCTCTGCCCATAAACTTCTTCTTTCCCCACGCACCAAACGCTTTGATCACTTTTGCGTCAGGATCAGATAACAAAGTGAACGGCAAGTCATATTTCTCAATAAATTTTTGATGCGATTTTTCAGAATCCTTGCTAATGCCAATCACAACAACACTTTTCTTTTTCAATTTAGAAAAATTATCTCTAAAAGAACAAGCCTCTGCTGTGCAACCAGGAGTCATATCTTTCGGATAAAAATATATGATGATTGTTTTGTCTTTAAAATCAGAAAGCTTCACTAACTTACCGTTCTGATCGGGCAATTCAAAATCTTTAATTTTATCTCCTGTTTTTAACATTTGTTTATTAACGCTATACTTCTTAATAAGTTTTTCCAAGAAAACACTTATAAACATAAACAATCTTAGAGTATTTATGAAGATTGTTCATCATACTGCAGGGCATTTAATCATGCACCTTGCACTATTTGCAGGTTTTGCACTATTGCAACCATCATTTGTTGCAGCACTTGAAGCCAGTACAAGCCCATGGAATGCAAGCCCGCACTACTTCTGGATAGGAGTTATTTTGGTATTAGTTAGCGCATTTGTTCTTTACAGATTAAAAGAAACAATACCAGACACACTCAAAGCAATGGGTGCAACAGTATTTATCCCGGGAGGACTTACACTCATTTTTGGTTTTGTCACACTTGATGAACTGCTTGGCATGAGCAGTATCAGCGGTAACTTTGCAGTACAAAGCATGGCAGAATGGTACGTTAGTCATAGCGTGCCAACAATTATGAGCGTTGCAGCAGCATACTTATTTGTTGGCGGAATGTTATACTGGGCAGGACACAAAATACAAACAGTAAAAGACAAGTTTTCATGGAGTTAAACTTTTGGCGAAAAATCTTCTTTGTCGGATTATTAGTACAGAGGGGTCGCGCTCCTTGCGCGCATTAGGCTAATGGTTGCCCCTCTTTATAACACCCTAGTTATAGTAAACTTGCAAGCGCAAACCGTCAGTCTGGCTTTCAATTTTTAGATTCACAGGTGAGGTTTATAGGAAATCTGGGAAACAACAAAATTTCAGATTTCCTAATACGCGAGCAAACTCGCGATAAGGAGAGGACATTGCGAAACTGGTAAAGCCAGAGGAGCTTCTATCCTCTCTTTAAATTAGTTCTTTAATATGCAAAATATCTTGAATACACACTGTTGCTTTATCATCTTTATCATTTACTAAAATAGTTTTCCAACCTCTTGCATGCGCTGGATGTATGTCCATTTTTGGATTATCACCCACATAACAAAGTTCTTCTGGTTTTAAACCTGTAAGTCTTTCGATTTCTGCAAATGCTGTTCCATTAAACTTAATCAAATGATCACCTTCAGTGTCAGGACCATAAATTGCATGATCAAAATGGCTTTCTGTCAAACCGATCTTTTCAAGAATGGGAATTGCTAAATGCTTTCTACTGCCAGTTATGAGGAAAACGCAGCCGACTTTTTCTTTTAACTGTTCAATGAGTTTCACAAGTTCTGCATTTTGTTCTATGAAATCTACACGTTCAGCAGATTCTAAACAATTCTGCATGACTTCTCGGGCATTTTCAACGCCTAATGCGAGTAGTGTTCCTTTGCCGCTTTTTAACTTTGCATATGTTTCCTCATATTTCTTTCTTGCTTCATCGAACGGTAGATTTTGAGCACCTGCTAAGTGTTTTGCTACTTCATCAGCAACTTTTTCTTGAATGTCTTTGCTTTGCGGGTATAGTGTATAATCTAAATCAAAACCTATTGCTTTTATACTTGCCAGTTTCATTATTGAACAGGAGTAGCAGAGTATTAAATAGTTTTTGTATATTCCACAAATAAGAGGTACACTTATGGCTAAAAGGGGAAGAAAATCAGCAGATGATCCTGACCAGCTACTGCTTCCATTTAGACCTCTTGTAGTTAAATTTGACAATGGTGAAGTAGATCACGTTCCAAGAATAAATCACCGAGATATCAGAAGCAGGGAACAAGGACTTGCACAAATAGACAGATGGCACGGCTCTAAACCTATGTTGTACAGAACCACCAATTTGGATCATTCTTTACGCGTTGCAGAGATAACAGATGAATTAGGAAATTTAGTTCCTGACTCAACACAGTATGATCGTCAACTTGCACGCGCTGCAGCCAAAGTTCATGACGACATTGAAATTAAAATAGGAGATATTGATGCAGGAGCAAAAACAAGAGGCACAAAGGCTGATCATCAAAGAATAAAAGACTTGGAAACACGCGCAGTAGAAGAACTCATTGTCATGTTTGACGGTCTATATGTTAATGGCGTACGTTACGAAAGAGCATTACGTGTTAGTCAGAATCTCAGAACAGCAGAAGGGCAAGTGGCAAAACTTGCAGACAGATTAGATGGTTTGTGCGAAGCAGCACACGAATATCTTGCAGGCAATACAGGACCTGTAAAACGTGTGACTGATGGCGACGGAAAATTAATGCATCAAGACAGATTCTTAGACATGGCAAACAATTATTTATTGGTTCGCTTACCAGCAGAATTCGCAAAATATGAATTATGGCAAGTAATGATAGACGCACATCCAGATCATCCATTCTTAAACTTACCAAAACGATTAAGACAGCGCAGAAAATTTGCATTGCACACGCGAGAATCAATAGAACAACCAACAAGCCTTGCATTTTACAACTTGTGGAGAACACTCGCAAAACGTGCAGTTGGGGTACAAGCTCTCGTAGAAACAAGACAGGGAGAATATCAACCAGAGCTTGAAGTTAGAGGGTATGAAAAGCCTGAATCAAAAAATCCACCATCAAAAGGCTATAATGAAATTCGCAAGAAATCGAACAAATAATTGCGAATGTCAAGAACTGTCAAAAATAATCAATAATTGTGACAGTTCTTGAGCACGCTCAGAAATTCATACAAACCATATTAAATTTTGTGAATTTCTGACGTTTCAAATATAGTAAATTGCTAAAAGGTTCGATATTTAAGGCAATTTACTATACACTAGAAAAAAAAGATCATACGTGAACTGAACAAAAGTTAGCATAGTTAATCTGAAAGCACTTTGATTGTTTCTCTTTGAGTTTTCACAACTAATTCTTTTATTTTCTTTAACTGTTCTAACTTTATTGTTGTTTTAACACCATACGTTGATTCTTCTCGCTCAAATCTTAATGTGTGAGTTATTATATTTTTTTCTGGTTCAAGCGTATCGAATTGAAGAACTATTTCTTTGCTAAACTCCAATTTCTTTTGATCTATTAAATGAAGTAACACAGTTATGGTGCATGATTGGTTTCTTGATTCATACCCGTGTTTTGAAAGAATTGCAAGAAAACAATGATAGATTGCGTAAAAACCAACATTAAGCGCCCAATCGTAATTTTTTAATTTCTCAAGATTTTGCAAGACTGAATAATTATACTCTGATTTTTTCAGATGTTTCTTTGCTAATTCGTTGTCAGGTTTTATTTTTAATAATCTTTTTTCATCATTTAAGCACCATTTCAAATGTTTTTCTATTTGTGGCACTTCTTAATCACCTCAACATATTTTTCAGCATTATAAAAAATTAAATTATTTGAAAAAATATTGTAGAATGTTTTACTGTCTTTATTTAACATCACGTCATCTTCTGTAATTTCAACGTATCTTATTGGTTGTTCTATGAGTTGAGATTTTATTATTTCATCTTTTATTTTTTTAATATCTTTTATTTTATTCTTATCGTAAACGAGTAATACATCAACATCATTAAAATTATTATTGTTAACCGACGATCCAAAAATAGCGCCAAAGCTTATGTGTTGACTAAATCTTTTTAAATTATATAGGACAATTGACAACCATTTTGGGAACAATTGCTCTTCCAGTCCAAGCAAATATTGCATGAACTTAATTGACAGTTTATTATTGTAACTGAACGAAAAATATGTTGCGTTTCCAATAGTTTCACTTATTAAAAGTCTCTTTTTAACTAATAAACCGCACAATTTGTTCGTGTGAGCATGATTAATTCTTAAAATCCTTGCTAACTGCCTCGCATTATGTTTATCCTTGTAATGTTTGAATATGTATCTAACGATTTTAAGTTCCAACGCAGTAAAATGTATGTTATTAACATCCATGTGTATGTTGATAGCATATATCCTATAAAAACTTTTCTATTTTAAACAATCTCTTTCATCTTCTTCTGCAAGAACTTTGCAATATCATCTTCCCAGACTTTAGGAACTGCTTTGTTAAACAAATCTTTCAACCAGTGTTTAGTCTCTTTTCTAAAATTGTCTTTCTCGCCATCAATCATACGATACACATCATACTTAATTTGCGCGTCAAGTTTTATTCTTCGCGCAGCTTTGTTAAACTGCTCAATAATTCTTTGTTTTTCATCACTTACCTCTTCTTCTTTTTTCTCAGATTCTTCATTCCAAAAATCCTCATAAGAAAACTCACCTTCTTTTAAATCTTTTAATACTGTAAACAAAAATTTCTTTAATTCATCAGGCCAATTTTGCTCAATGTCATCTTTGTATTGTTCAATACCTTCAATGAACCGTTTGTCAATATTGCTGCGTTCGCCGTCAATAATTCTTATCAACTCAGCTTTTGCAAACTTTGGAACATGCTTTAAGTTCCAAGCATCTTTTTTTAACTGTTCTTTAAACTCATTCCGATTTTCACGTGCTTTCGCAACATATCCTGTCCCGCTAACAGCCTGTGTTTCTCTGCCTTCAATCTTTGCAAGAATTTGTTCATGCATCCTGCGCAAAAATTCATACTTATCCTCTATTTTTAACACATCAGCATAACCCTGCAATGCAAGAGTCAAGCCAAATGGAGACGGAATTTTTGTTTCTAACTCAACAAGCTTTATCTTACTTGACTCGATCCCTTCAATTACTTTTTTTGTATTACCAATGTCCATCAAATCTTCTAAACATTCACGCTTTGCCTCTTTCAAAATGCTAAAATCAGGATTTAATTGCTTCAAGGCACTCATTAAAATCATAGAACTCACTTGCTGCCTGCCAACACGCTTTTGTCTGCCCATGTAATTACGCAAAATCATAAACGAACGAGTAGCACAATGCCTAAATCTTCGCTTGAACACTTCACTCTTTTCAATTGCAGAATTCATTACCAAACTAAGCTTATCAGCCTGCAACATTTTCATTGCTTTGATGATATTTAATTTTCTGTTGCCAGTAATATAAAAACCATTATCGCTAATGCCGAGTTCAACATCTTTGTGTTCGGTCCTGCTTAGCACAAATGCTATTGCTCTGCTTAAACAATCATTCACGCGACGACCAAATAATGAATGAAACACAATTTTCTGATCTCTCCCATCATTGCAATACTCGATAACGATTTTTTTATCACTTGGAATTTCACCACAATAATCATACTGTTCTTTGAAATAATTAAACACTGCTGTTGCAGCTTTATCATCAATATACAAGAAATCATTAATGAACTTAACAATCTCAACTTTCTTTTTTTTTGCAACAAATTGTTCAGTCATTAGTCTTCTAAATCTTCCAATTTCATTTGCTAAATCAAAACTCAACGGCAAACTTTCACTCATCCATCTTGGAACAGTAGGAGGCCTATTAACAGAAGCAGTTACTTGCGCAACCATGCCTCTCGTGTACTTAAACATGTACGTTTCACCGCCAAGCACAAAAACATCACCTGGCTTAAGTCGTTCAACAAAATTCTCGTCGAGTAAACCAACAGTTTCCTTTCCTACTTTTGCAGTAATAAAAGACTCGTCAGGAATCGTGCCAATATTAGTCATATAAATCACGCGGCTCATCCTTCCTTTTTTGCCGAGTTTGCCATCTTCGCGCCAGATTTTTGCATAAATATGTCTATCTTCAAGATCAACAAATTCTCCAGCAAGATAGCTCAAAATTTCATTGAAATCTTTTCTTTTCAAATCAGTGTAGCAATAACTTTTTTTAATTGTTTTAAACAAATCACTTTCATCCCAGACTTGCTCTAAAGACATACCAATAATTTGTTGCGCAAGCACATCTAAAGCTAATCTCGGAATATGAACCCTATCGATTTTTTTCTCAATAGCACTTTTGACTAACACCGCGCATTCAACAAGATCATCTCTGTCAAGTACGATAATTCTTGCTTTTACTGTTTCGTGCAATTTATGGCCTGAACGTCCAGCTCTTTGCAGAAATCGCGCAACAGATTTCGGAGAACCCAAACAAATTACCAAATCTATGTACCCAATATCGATGCCCAATTCTAAGCTTGTCGAGCAAACAACGCATTTTAACTCGCCACTTCTTAGTTTGTTTTCAATATCGAGCCGTGCATGTTTACTCATGCTGCCGTGATGTGTTCCAATGTTGCCAATGTAATTTTTCGGGAATTTATTTTTCAAGTGATCAACAACTCGTTCTGTTGCGGCACGCGTATTTGTAAAAATCACTGTTGTTTTGTGTTCTTGTACTAGTTTATCAATTAATTTGTACATTTCATGATGCATGTCGTGATGTGTTGTTTCAATCAAATCAGCAACAGGAGACATCACCTTCAAATCCATATTTTTTAGAAATTGTACATCTATGATTTTACACTTGCGATTTTCGCCGACAAGATATTTTGCAATTTCTTCTAATGGGGAAACAGTTGCACTCAAGCCAACACGACACATGCCCTGAGCAAGATTCTGCAAACGCTCAAGAGATAATGAAAGGTGAGTGCCTCTTTTGTTTTCAGCCAATGCATGAATTTCATCAACAATACACCAATCAACACTCTTTAAGTGATCTTTGAATTTTATAGATGATAACATAATTGCCAATGATTCAGGAGTGGTTATCAAAATGTGCGGAGGCTTTCTCAACATTTTGCTTTTATCAGATTGTGTTGTATCCCCAGTACGAACACCAACACGAATGTTTAATGGTTTGCCAGCAAGTTCTTCAATTTGTTTTAATGGTTCTTTGAGGTTTTTTTCAATGTCATTTGACAGTGCTTTAAGAGGAGAAATGTAAATGCAATACACTTTATCTTCAAGTTTTCCTTTCTCTGCGTTATCCACAAGTTCGTTTAAGACTGAAAGAAAACCTGTTAATGTTTTTGTTGCACCAGTTGGAGCAGATACAAGAATATTATTTCTGCAATGAATTTCATACACGCCAAATAATTGTGGTAGGCTGAAGTTTGGGAATCTTGTGAGAAACCATTTTTTGATAGTTGGATTTAGCAAGTTCTCTACTTCAGTCTTAGTGTTCGGTTTCTCTTTCCAAGAGATTAATTCATCAGATTTATTTTCCATATTGTAATTAAATTGTATTCTTACTTATGTATCATTGGTTTTATGAGCTGTTTAAAAAGATTACGAGCAGTTGTCGAGTGGGGAGTGATTCAGTTTTTTTGTAAAGGGAACTTTGAAAAACTATCTTAATTGAGTCAAAGCACTAAAAAAGCCAAGCTTTTTGGTGCGCCGAAAATCACAATTTTCGAGCGTTCCCTAAGCCAACTTTGAATATCGACGACAAGAATTATGGGGCGTTCACGCCATTCACCAAAAAGCTGATTAATTCAAAGTTGCCTAAAAGAAAACTTAAAATTGAATGATTATCAATCAACCCATCGCAAACTCAACAAGATTACTTTATTTTCTTAATCTCCTTCCTTAAATACTGCAAATCTTCTTTTACTGTTTTCCAAACAGATTCTAAATCAACTCCAAAATAACCATGAATGAGTTTATCCCTCATCCCTACAATTTGTTTCCAAGGTATGTTTTTATAGGTCTCTATGAACTTACTGCTTAAATTTTTGGCAGCCTCTCCAATAATTTCAATCTCACGAATCACTGCTGCTTGAATCATGTTTGTTTCTAGAAAACTTTTCTTTACTGCAGTTTTTTGTGTATTCTTCAACTCGTTTAATCGCGTCTAAAATGTGCTTTAAGTAAACGGAATTATCTTTTTCCATCAAGCTATATCCACCAATTCTTTCTTTATTCTTTTAATTAAATAAGGACTGATAGATTTTTCGGTGAGCAAATCAATTTTTTTGCCTGTTGCTTTAGCTAACTCTTGTTCAATTCCAACAAATTCAAGCAAAGATTTCGGTTCAGAAAATTCAACCAAAACGTCAACATCGCTATTTTTTTTTCTTCTTTCCGTGCATAAGAGCCAAATATGGCGATTTTTCTAGCTCCAGCTTTCTTTAACTTGCTCGCAATAGTTTTCAATATATCTTCTCGTCTCATACTGTAATATAGGTGAGCTTTGTTTAAAAAGATTACGTCCAAAAAATATCAACCCATCGAAAACCCAACCAATCCCAAAGAAACAATCACTGCAATAACATAAACAATTTTGTTCCACAACCAAACAGCCCTGCCATCAAAAGGAATTACTGGAATCAAATTAAACGCTGCAAGCCAGCTGTTAATCAACCAACCATACAACATGACATTTGCGAGCAAACCAGTTGTTGTTTTTGTTAACACTAAAAATAAAATGGCGAGCAAGATGTTCATCAACGGACCAGCAAAAGCAATCTTGCCATGCTGACTTTTATTTGCGCCCTGAACAAATACTCCGCCAGGAGCAGCTAAAATAAACCCAGTAAAACTAATGATCAACCCAACAAGCAACATTCGGTTATTTGCGCGAAACTCAGCCTGACACTTATACTTTTGTGCAACAAATTTGTGAGCTAACTCGTGCAACACAAAACCAATACCAGCAGTTACTAACGCAAACAACAATGCTACGAGTAACTCTTGCTTAAGACCAGTTAACGCAATCGCAAACATTAACGAAACAGTAAACCACGCTTTCACTATATCTCTAATTTCTAACTTAGAAAACTTCATCGCGTACATTCCGTAAGCAACAACCAACTTTGCTCAAAATCATTCAAAAATACCTGATCGTCATGCATCGCGCTAGCATTCAATGCACTATCAATATAATTAAACGCTGCTTGCGGACGATCACAAGGAGTATTATCTAACGTATACAAAATCAAATCACCATTTAACTTTACAAGAGCATCTCTAACTTCAACAGCACGAGTTTCAATGTCAAACGGACACGCTTGCACATACGGCTCAGGAGTTTGTATTTTTTCTAATGCAGTGAATAACACACGCTCATTATCAAAATATTCCTGGCCATGCTGCAAACCACTCAAACCATAAAACTTTCCATCACTGTTAATTCTAATACCTGTTTGCACTGTTGCAACATGTGCCTGGCAACTTGGAGAAACACCGAATGGATACGGGAACCACAAATTGATCCTGTTCATACGAAATTCTGCCATAGGGTTCACAACTCTTCCCTCTGGCGAAGAAAGCTCCACCATGCTCATAACCATAAATGCAGGCAAAAATAAAGCAAAAGCCAATAACCATACCTCTCTTTTCATATCAGCAATTAATAGCAACTACTATAAAAAATCTACGTTCTTAGAAAACTACGACAGACCAAACGCTTCAGTGAATTCCTTCATCTGCTTGAAGTTCTGCAAGAATTTTCTGCCGCCATCAGTAAGTTCAAACATTTTTTTCCCTTTCACTTCAACTTCAACAATCATATTTTTATCTTCTAACTCTTTGAGATACAATTTCATGCGCTGATGAGACAAATTTGACTTATAAAGCAAATGAGTTGGAATAATTCTGCCTCCCTTGTCCTCCATTGCTCTGAGCATGTCATAGACAATATCTAATTTTGAACGTTTCATTTGCTCCTTTTTTTACCTTTTTTAACATCTAATTTTTCATCCCGCGCAATATCTTTTGGACGCAATTTAACCTTGACTAACACAAAAAACAACATCAAAAATCCTGCTGCTTGAGTTGCATGCGCAGAAACGTATAGTAAATCTTTCAAAGGTCCAAGAAGGAATTGTATCTGAGAAAGTGTTAATAATGCAAACGCAAGAAACACCATGCCTGCAGCACAAGATCTATTATTTACATAGTTGTCATAAAATGCTAATGAAACAAAACCAAGCAAAATCACGCTCAAACCATAAAAGCTCAAGAAATAACTTGAACTTAACAACAAACTTGGCATTAAAATAAGCACAAGCAAAACCCACAATCTTTTATCAGGGAGTCTGTATGTTAAAATTATTAATAAAACATACGCAAGCAGTGCTAACAGGATATGAGTTACATACCCCAGAATAAACACATTCTTTGCCATTGCAGCAGATAAACTAACTTCTTTATTTGCAAGCAACACATCAGTTACTGCACGAGAAATAAAACTTGCAGTCATTAAAGCAAAACTGCTTGTTAAAAAAGCATACCTTCTTTCTTTTGTCAAAGAATACATATGAAATGCTGCGAACGCAACAGCTAACGCAATTATCCCTGCAAGTGCCTCCAAGCTTGCATCAACCCCTAAGAACCAAGAAGGCCCTACCATTGCTTGAACCATAGTACACCATTTTAAAAATGACTTTTTAAGCTTTGTGGATATTTAGTTAATATTTCCTATCTTAATCAACTCTTCATAATGAATTTAAAAACAGTTGTTATTGTGATATTCGTTGAAGGCAACAAAAATTGTTGCTTTTGACGGAGGAAAAAAGATGGCATACAAACATTTGCAAGAAGACTTGTTGGCAATAAGTACCCTATTGCGTGCAGGACAAATCGATGCATTTGAAGCACAAGAAATGAGATCGTACCTTGAAGCGATCTCAGCGTAAAATGACTGTGCAAAATTTTTGATGGTGGCTTCATTTACTATTTTATGGCTCACATTATTTTTCCTATTTGTCAAGAACCACTGGTGTTGAGCACCGCAGTGCGATCACCAATGGCATGACTATTCAGAAAGTCATAAGAAAAATATGACCAGTGGTTCTTGATCACCTAGAAATTCCACCTGTAATCAATAAGCACATACACGCTTTGCTTCACCACCAGTGAGCACACTGATGGAATTTCTACGTTTCAAAAACAACATCATATGCAGCTTTTAATCCTTTTTCTTCTAAGAACGGAACAATCTCTTTATCAGGCATTCTTAACGCACCTTCACGCACTGAATCAAGACCCATTCTTGCACAATGCTCGGCATAACCAAGCATAACATACCCTTGACGAATATTGATTTGTCGAACAGTTGCACCATGATGCATCCACAACACAAAACCGTGTTTTTTTAACGGATCTAAACTGCTATCTACCAAATCAGCAGAGCCAGATTGATGATACGGAACAACACCCATCAATTTTTTATGATTTCTATTTAATCCTTCAACTGCAGTATAAACAACAGCATTAAACCGCTCAAAGTCTCCTGCGACTTTTGGGTGTCTTCCAAGTGCAACCAAATAAGGAGGATGCGCATGGACTGTTGCAGGAGTATCACAACCCTCAGCCATATGCATGGCATTAGCAGCAATATGAATATGCGTTTCAATAGAAGGAATAGAACCATATTCTTTATTACCATAAATTATCCTAATACGTTTTCCAGTGTCATCAACTTGCACAAGATTAAACAACTTACCATCTTGTCCGCAGTCTACAACACTTTTTATTGAAGCAATATCAGAACCAGTACGCGTAATTAACATAACCCGCCCAGTAATTGGAACTAATAATTCATAAAAACCAGGATTTTCTATGCCCTCTGTTCGATAACCTGCTCTTCCGTCACAACGAATGCTTGCAAGATCTTGCAGACGAGTAATATCAAACCAATCAGACATTGTAGTAGTAAAACGATCAACTAACTCTCTACTTAACTGTGCATCAAATACTTGGCTTATATCACCTGCATTAGCTGGATGAAAATCAGAATATCTCTCTCCGTTATATGCTACTTCTTGTATTGCGTCATCAAGCGCAGGTGCAATACCAAGAAGACTTGTCGTCATTTTATAGGACAATATGTTGCTTTTGCTAATTTAAACTGACTGTTGAACTCTAAGAAAAAAGAGAACCTTTTTATATTCAAAACTACAGATATTCTTAGAATGATGACAGAAATTGTACATCTCGACTTAAAGGATCGCAAGATTCTGTATGAGTTAGACACTGACGCGAGACAAACATATTTGCAAATAGCAAAAAGTGTCGGTTTAAGCAAGGACGTAGTAATTTATCGTATTAACAGACTAATCGAAAAAGGAGTCATTCGCAGATTTTATGCAGTTCTTGATCCTTCGAAGTTAGGATATTTCACTGTTCGTGTTTATCTTAAATTCCAAAATATTTCTTCTGAAAAAGAAAAAGAAATGATAAACTACATTTCGCAACTGAACAACGTTCGTAACCTAGCACGCATAGAAGGCGACTGGAACTTTGTTTTTATGCTCTGGGTAAAAACACACGAAGACTTTGACAAAACTTGGCTTGCATTTGAAAAAAAATTCAGACCACATATTCAGCGCAAAGAAATAGCAATTATTACAGAAGAATACAGATTTAGACGACATCACTTTTATGAAGGCAAACAATTAAAACATTTAGTAGATGTGACAGGATTATCGAAACCAGAAAAACTTGACAAAATAGATTTGCAACTGCTTGAATTGCTGTATCGAAGCGCGCGCTGTTCTCTCATAGAGCTTGCAAACAAAATAAAACTTACATCAAAAGCAGTAAGTTACCGCATTAAACAATTAGAACAGAAAAAAATTATTGTACGCTACCGTGCAGCCCTAAACCTTGATGCACTAGGATATCATCATTATAAAGTAAATGTTAACTTAGAAAAGCTTGAAGAACTTACAGCTTTAAACACATTCATTAAATCAAATCAATATATTGTAAAATCTTTGCGCTCAATTGGGGGAAGCGATTTTGAATTTAACGTCGAATGCCCAGGTTTTAATGAATTTCTTAACATACTAACCAAAATGAAAGAACAATTTGGAGAATCAATACGCGATTATAGTTACCACCTTGCATTGGATCTTCACAAAACACAACACTTTCCAGGTGACATAAATATTAAAAATTAACGTCCTCTTGTCTCTTCAGGAGAAACGCCATACTTTCTCCAGCACAAACCACGCTCTTGCTGCCCAGAATACTCTTCCAGTTTTGCATACTTGCCTCGCGATAATTCACGTATTTTAGTCTCTTCATCAGCAATTAAGGAACCTCTGACAGAATAATCAGCACCAAACGCACGAGCAATTGCAGCACATGCTTGTTCACGAGAAACTGTTTGGTTATGCCAGCGAACACAAGATAACAATTGTGCAATATCTCTGTGCCAACCATTTCTTTCACCACGCGTATTTGTGAAGTCTAACATTCTTGATACGTAACCATCAACGTCAGGAATGTCGAACAACAAAGAACCATGCAATACAATACCACCCTGAATTTTTTTCATTGCATTACCCGAAATTTTTTTATCACCAACACGAACATAATGATTATTGACTGTTTCTGCAGGAATATTTAACGCGTTTAAACCACGCACGACACGTTCGAGCAAAAAATGATACAACTTTGTGTTATCATTAAATACTTTTTCAGGTAAAGTATCTTTGTTTATTGCAACACAATAAGACAAACAATAATCTTTATCATGATAAACAGCTCTTCCGCCAACAGTTGTCTGCACAATTGGCAAACCTTTTCTTTGACAACGCTCAAAATTCAAATCAGCCAATGTTTGAGCCATTGGAAGCGAAAAAGAAGCTGGCCACTCATGAAACACAATTGTATTTATGTTCTTATCTGCAGCAGTTTCTAACAAAACTTCTTCCATTGCAGCAATCACAAACGGACTCCGCTCTTCTAACGGCAAAACACGCCAAACCATATCTTCTAACATGGGTTTTGGTTATAAAAAGCATGCTAAAAAGGTAACTGTTAAACAAATCAGCACTTTAAACTACTTTTGAGTGGTAATTTTAGTAAAATATATAAGCAAGTAATCGAAACGATAACTGGTGAGCTTGTGAACAAAGCAAAATTCGGAGCAGGACGACTTGCAGCATACATGGTTTTAATTGCTGCAGCAGCTTTTCTACGCGCAGAATACAAAAACTCCCTTATTTCTCTTGAAAACAGAGGCCGTAACGAAAACCTTCAACAGATATTAAACTTACATCGACAGCAGGTAGAACCTCATGTTACAGAAGCAATTCCCCGAATCATGAAAGAACAAGAAAAATATTTCCGAATAAAATATGCACGATCTCCAGGCGTTCTTTTTATAGCATCTCACACAGGAGACGATTCTGGAATGTACGCTCCTGACATAGACACATTAATTATTCCGCCAACAGAAGCAACAACAGCACCTGACTGGAAACATCAACTTGATGAAATAATAAGACACGAACTAGGACATTTCTGGGACGATCTTCGCCGAGAAAAACTAGGACTACCACCACCAAAAACGCTCGGAGAAAAAATAATCCTTGAAGGAACAGGAGAATACTTTCGCAGAGGAAGATTTGCACAACCATTTACGTATTCCTGGCCACAAAATGACAACATAACTCCAGAAGATATTTACGATGGAGGATACTTCCTTGTCAGACCAATTCTAAATGTTGATTTAATAGAGGGCCATCAATATCTTTCACGAAACCCACCTGCTGAAGAAGACTTGAGGAACATGAGAGCATATCAAAGACGAGCAAAAGATCACATTTTAGGGAAATGATTTTCTGTAAGTATCTTATCAAGCACAGCAAAAGATAAAAAGCAAATGGCTCCGCTTATTATAATGATAGAACTCGAAAAAACATTCCTTGCAAAAATATTGCCAGATTTAACAGGATGCAAATCAAAAGAAATCATAGATGTGTATTACCCAAAAGAAAGCAATCATCCAGTTCTACGACTGCGAAAAAATGGCGATAAATACGAAATGACCAAAAAATATCCAGTAAAAGAAGGAGATGCATCAGCACAACACGAACACACAATTCCATTAACAAAAGAAGAATTTGACGCATTCTTTAAACTTGAAGGGAAAAAAGTACACAAAATCAGATATTGCTATGAATATCAAGGGCGAATAGCAGAAGTAGATATATTTCAAGGAGATTTGAAAGGCCTTGTTTTAGTAGATTTTGAATTTGAAAAAGAAGAAGACAAAAACAACTTTCAAATGCCAGACTTCTGCTTAGCAAACGTAACACAAGAAAAATTCACAGCAGGCGGAATGCTCTGCGGAAAAAGCTACATGAATATTATCAATGATTTAGCACGGTTCGGATACAAAAAATTAGATTTCTAAAAAATTATTTTCGGAAAAAACCAAAATCTCTGAAATGATTACGAAACTCGTCGGAAAATTTACGTGATTTCTGCCGCAAGGCTTCTTAATAAGTAACGCATTAAGAAAAATAAGCGCCGCCGTAGTCTAAAGGTATGACAACGGTCTGAAAGCGTTTGCGGTCAGATCACCGTATTCGCAGCCAGCGATATCTGGGTTCAAATCCCAGCGGCGGCGCGATTTTAATTTAACAGCTATTCGGACTTTCTACAAGTATAAAAAAGTTGTGAAAAGTTAATCATATTTCTTTCTTACTTTATACTTTAATTGCAAAATATCTTTTTCTATCTTTTTAACTTCAATTAACTTGAGTTTTTTTTCAAAAGAACTTTCTCCAAATAAAGGCACACCTTTTCCAATTAAAACAGGCTCAATATTAAGAGCAATCTCATCAATCAGATTTTTCTTCATAAACTCACTGTTTAACATTGAACCGCCTGTAAGCAGAACACTTTTCAAACCTGCACTTTCTGCTTTTACCAGCGCATCATCAGGGCTTGTTGCAACTATGTAACTCTCAGGCAAATTTAGATTTTTATTTTTTGAAACAACAATTTTAATTCCAGGAACATCCTCAAAGCTCGGAGTTCCCCATTTTTTTACATGTCGGAATGCCACTCGTGTTTATCACGAGTGGTTTACTGAAGCGAGCGGTATTCCGAGCATGATCAAGCCAAGAAAATGCAAAGCATTTTCTGGCCCAGAAAATCCTCTGGATTTTCTTGGGAACCACTGGTCATATTTTTCTTATAATTTTCTGAACAGTCATGCCACTGGTGTTGAGCGACGAAGGAGCGATCACCGGTGGTTCTTGACAGCGTCATACGTTTTTCTGCCAATAATAAACCCTCCATATTTTTCTGAAAGATCTATCAGCGTTTTCCAGTTAACATCAGAAAGAAAATCTTCATTGCAGCTCTCATCAGCAATCATTCCATTAACAGACATTGCCATATAGAGAACAACTTCCACTCAAAACAATCCCCACTTCTTTCCACCGGCCTTTTCAAATTCTTGCAACAATTCTTTTTGTTTTTTTGTTAATTTCGTAGGAACATCAACAACTAATTTAATCACTAAATCACCAACATGTCTGCTGCGTAAGTCAGGCAGACCTTCACCTTTCAAATGTAATTCGCTATTGTTTTGCGTACTGGCAGGAATGTCAAGCTTTTTCTTTCCATGCAAAGTTTCAACTTCAGTTTCACCGCCTAAACAAGCCATTGGAAAAGTAATAGGATGTTCAATGCGCAAATCACTTCCATCGCGAACAAAACGATCATCAGCAGCAACATTCACAATAACATACAAATCACCAGCATGCGTTCCAGACTCTCCAGCTTCACCTTCACCTTCAATGCGAACTTTCATTCTATCTTGAACTCCTGCAGGAATTTTTACTTTAATAGGATCTCGTGTTACAATTCTTCCTTCACCATCGCAATCAGTGCATACATTTTCAGGAGTTTCGCCTTCACCAGCACACTCTTTGCAGGTTGTTGTGGTAGCAAACACACCAAAAGGAGTGCGCTTTGCATGCTGTACTCTGCCTTGACCATTGCACTTCTCACACGTCTTGAAATGACTGCCACCCTTGCCATGACAAGCCTTGCAGGTTGTTAATCTTTGAAACTGCAATTGTTTTGTTGTGCCTGTTGCAACTTCATTCAAAGAAATAGTAATTTCTGCAATTAAATCTCTGCCAGGCCTTTTTCTTTGCCGTCCAAAACCACTAAAACCTCCGCTAAAAATGTTCTCAAAAATATCATTAAATCCGCCAGACATGAAATCACTAAAATCAGCACCAGAAAATTGTTGCGAGGCATCACTGCCAAACTGATCGTATTGTTGGCGTTTTTGAGCATCTCCAAGTACAGCAGCAGCTTCGCTGATTTCTTTAAACTTTTCTGTAGCACCAGAATCCTTATTTACATCAGGATGGTATTGCTTTGCGAGCTTCTTATATGCTTTCTTGATATCTTCAATACTTGCGTTTTTGTCAACGCCCAAAACTTTGTAGTAATCCTTACTCATATCTGCCCTTTACTTTACTCTCATCACTTGTTAACACTTCCTCAAACTCAGCGTCAATATTGCGCTTTATTGTACGAGCTGCTAACATTCGCAGAGCTGCATAACCAAGCAAGATCCCAATTGCAATGTAACCAATCACCTCAAATTCCATTATGCTTTCTCACCATCAACTACATCATCTTGATGCTTTTTATCCTTTGTGGTTTTTTCCTGCGCTTGCTGTTGTTGAGCAGCTGCTTTTTGGTAAAGCTCTGTTGCTGCTTTATGAAAAACCTCGTTTGTTTCATCAAGCTTTTTCTTAATCGTAACAAAATCTCTTGGTGAAGCAGCCAGCAATTTTTTCAGATCTTCAATTTTATCCTTGATCTGCTTAATCTCTTCTTCCTTAACCTTGCCTTCAAAATCTTTCAACTGTTTTTCAGCAGTATTCACAAGACTGTCTGCTTGATTAATCGTCTCAACTTCATCCTTGCGCTTTTTGTCCTGCTCTGCAAACTGTTCAGCTTCTTTCTTCATACGCTCAACTTCAGCCTCATCAAGTTTATTTGGTGCAGTGATGCTAATGCTTTGCTGCTTACTGGTTCCCAAATCTTTTGCGGTCACGTTTAATATGCCGTTTGCGTCAATATCAAACGTGACCTCGATTTGGGGCACACCGCGAGGTGCCGGAGGTATGTCTACTAGATCGAATTGTCCAAGTGTTTTATTATCATTGAACATTGGACGTTCGCCTTGTGCGATTCTAATCGTAACAGCAGGCTGATTATCTGCAGCTGTGCTGAATACCTGGCCTTTCTTAGCAGGAATAGTTGTGTTCCTATCAATCACCTTCGTAAAAACGCCACCAAGTGTTTCGATGCCTAAACTTAAAGGAGTTACATCAAGCAACAACACATCTTTCACTTCACCTGCAAGAACACCAGCTTGAACACTGGCACCCATAGCAACAGCTTCCATAGGATCAACACCACGTTCGACTTTACTGCCAAGCCAATCTTCAACACGTTTTTGTACAACAGGCATTCTTGTCGGACCGCCAACAAGAATAACTTTGTAAATATCGTCTTTTGTTAACTTTGCATCACTTAATGTCGCATCAACACTTTTCTTGCATTTGTTTACAAGGTCATCAACGAGCTTTTCAAGCTGCGCGCGAGTTAATTTCATCTGCAAATTTTTAGGACCAGCAGATGTAGAAGCAATAAACGGCAAATTAATTTCAGTTTCTAAAACCGTACTCAATTCAATCTTTGCCTTTTCAGCAGCTTCACGAACACGCTGCATTGCAACCTCATCATCATTCAAATCAAGATTTTCTGTTTTCTTAAATTCATCAATTATGTAATTAATTACTGCATTGTCCATGTCAGTTCCGCCGAGTTGTGTATCTCCTGAAGTTGAAACAACTTCAAAAACACCTTCGCCGAAATCCATGATTGTAACATCTAATGTTCCACCGCCAAGGTCAAACACTAAGATTTTTTGCTGTTTGTCAGTTTTATCAAGACCATACGCTAATGCGGCGGCTGTTGGCTCATTAATAATTCTTACAACTTCCAAACCAGCAATAGTTCCTGCATCTTTTGTAGCTTGACGTTGGTTGTCATCAAAATATGCAGGAACAGTGATTACTGCTTTGTTGATTTTCTCACCAGTAAACGCTTCAGCATCACGCTTGATTTTTTGCAAAATAAAAGCAGAAATTTGCTGCGGTGTATATTCTTTGCCGTAAATGCTGTACTTAAAATTTGTACCAATCTTTCTTTTAGTAGCATAGACTGTGCCTTTAGGATTTGAAACAGCCTGTCGTCTTGCAGGCTCTCCTACTAAAATTTGACCATCTTTTGTAAATGCAACAAACGAAGGAAAAGCTTTACCGTACATGGATGCTCCTTCGGCAGAAGGAACAATCCTTGGCCTGCCTGCCTCTAACACTGCTGCTGCTGAATTACTTGTTCCTAGATCAATTCCAATTATTTTTTCTTTAGTCATTTTGTTTTCCCTCCACTATTTTATTTCCTATCTGAAAATGGTTGCAGCAATGACTGCAACGTCTTTTACAGTTGAACAAAATTCTTTGAATTTCGCAAATTTATTGATTTTCAACTCCGATTCTTTTTCGTCTAAAACTTCTTTTGCTTTTTCTAGAATTTTTTCAGTCTCAGGAATATTTGGAATAGACTCCATAATCTTTTTTACTTTATTATCAATTATTTGGTCGTTTATGTTTATGTGTACTCCAACTCCTGGCTTTTTTGGCATTTCGATATGCATGCCAACAGATTCATTTTCTTTAACTATTCCTCCAATCTTTAACCCTGTTACTGATGTTACTTCACTCATTTTTCTTTCCTCCATTTGCATTTTCAAATTCTTGTTTCCCCTTCTTACCTTGACTTTTGTATTACCAAAGTAGTTCTGCTCTGCATCCTGTTTTAGTTTCAAATTCTTGAGCGTGTTTTTCGCACATTAACATTTGGGTATTGTCTGGGCGTGTAACTCTCTGAGTGAAAAAATCAACACAAGGTTGCATACTGCAAAACGCATTTTCATTAACTTCGTATTGGATTTTTGTTCTTACTCCGTCATGTATTATTTTGTATGCTTTGAAGCATTCTCTGTATTTTTCTACAAATTCTTTTGCTAGTTCTTCTGAACATGTTTCATCATTATTAGTGAATATTTTTTCTTTTTTTCCTTCAGTCATTTTGTGTTACCTCTTCTTGTTTTCCCTTGCTCACCTTAACTTTTGCATATCTGATAACTTTACCATTCATTGTGTAACCTTTTTGCAATTCTTCTAAAATTATATTTTCAGGCTCTTCGCTTTCAACCTGCAACAATACTTCATGTTTATACGGATCGAATTTCTCACCAACAGACTTTATTGGCATAACTTGTTCTTCATCAAGTACTTTGTGCAAGTTTTTGAAAATCATTTCAACACCTTTGCTTGTTTGCTCAGGCAAATCATTTAATTGCTGTAATGCACGTTCAAAGTCATCAATGATCAACAATAAACGTACAATTACTCTTTCTGTTGCTAAACCCATGAATTCTTTGCGTTCTTTCTCTACTCGTTTGCAATAATTTTCAAATTCTGCTTGTAATCGTTTTAAATGGTTTGTATAATCCTGAATTTTTGTTTCTCTTTCAGCAATTTGTAGTTTTAATCTTTCAATCTCAGGAACTTCTTTTTCCTTAGTTTTGTTGTCATGGGTTTTTTTCTCACTCATACACTCACCATAATTGTTGATCTTACGTCAACTAAGTCGTTTCAGAATGATACTTCTATATAAAGTTTTCGCTAAAAATCGGAATGTTTATAAATTCTTTATACTTTGCAGCTTTTGAGGTGACGATATGTCAGATGAACCAATTAACATCAATATAGTGGAAGGCGATGCATTCTTTGCGCATGAAGTAACAGTAAACTTTACACCAACGCAACTCACAATGGACTTTAAATGCATTACGCCACGAACAGATCCAAGAAGCAAAAAACCAAGCTTCCAGCTAAAACACAATGTGGTCATGCTGGAACCATGGCACGCAAAAATGCTCATAGGAATTCTCGGTAATGTCGTAGACAAATATGAAAAAGAATTTGGAAAAGTACAAAAACCAAAACCATTAGACAAAGCAGAAAAGAAACAAAAGAAACTTGCGCAAGAAAAACAAACAACACGAGCTCCAACATATATGGGTTAGTGGTTTGAAGTAATAGATACACAATCGAGGTTTTATGAGGATAAGAAGAATAACGATTGTCAATATCAGGAAGCCAGTAGAATACACACTTAATGAAGAACTCCAATGGTTCGGAGAAGCACTCGGCTTGTTCGGCGAACGAGATCGAGACAGAAGTTGTTTTCGAATATTTATTGAATTATTGAAAGCAGTGCGCATAACAGGCGGATTAACAAGCGACGAACTTGCAGAACGATTAGGATTAACAAGAGCAACAGTTATTCATCATTTAAACACATTAATGGACAAAGGGATCGTTATACATGACAGATACAAATATGTCATGCGATCAAACAATCTTATGCATTTAGTTCATGACTTACAACAAGACATGAACAGGTATTTGGACGAAATGAAAGATGTTGCAGAGGAATTGGATAAAATTTTGAGGTTGTAATTATTTTCTCTCTTCGAGATATGCATCTAAATGATCAAAAGAATAATCAGGGTACTCTAAAAAGTAAGCAATTTGAGGAACGTGACTTGCACCGCACAAATAATCTATTTCCAATCTGACTCTTGCTGAACTTGTGTGTCTTGTGCCTACAGCTGATTTTCCTCTTTCCAATAGTTTATTTGCAGTCCACAATGACCTTTCAGCAGCAGTAGCAACTCCATGAAATAAAAATTTACTCAATAAAGATGAACGATCATTCAAATAATCCAATTCTAAGCCAAACGGCTCAGGAAGACTACTCTCATGTGAGTACCTTACTGCCAAATCTTGATACCTAGGATCTCTAAGTGCATTGCTAAGCAATCTAGCAAAATCTGAAGACTCATTCCCTCTAAGAACTTCTGATTTGAGTAAAATGTAGCATCCAAAACCAACAAGGCTTGTTCTTGCATCGCCTATTAAATCAAGAGGATTCTCATTTCCAGAGGACTCCAACTTTGAAGTGTTTGTAAGGTCTTCTAATTCAGTTATCCATTTTATTCCAAAATTACTTTTAAACCCTTCTTCACAATACCAGGCTGACTTTGAAGAACCTCTTCCGTCTACCTGATGTTTCAGAAATGTTTTTACCTTCTGTTTTAAAGCTACTGGCCATTCCCAACCGTGTATAAGTCCGTGTAATCTATAGCGCGTGCATCAGGCAAATCAACAACTACTGTTGGAAGTACTGGTTTAGAATCAAGAACAGTATTGGCAATTTCCTCAAGAACTGGTTTTTTTATTTTCTTCCACTCGTTCTCAAGCCATTTTAGAAACTGCTTTCTTCTCCTAAAAACTTGTTTCTCTCCTCTAAGCTTACTCTCCAAATCAACTATTGAAGCAGAAGCATCCATTACACTAATGAGATCAAAAGTCATGCTTCTTTAACCTACAAAAGTCTTTAAAAATCTTTCTTTTTTTGCCACTATTGAGTGGTTCTTTTGCAAATAACGGGAAAATTAAGTAATGGGACAAATAGTTAATTTGTTAAGAACTGCCAAGAAAAACATATCTTTTTTTGCAGTTCTTGAGCATGCTCAGAAATTCACACAAAGAATAATAACTTTTGTGAATTTCTGACATTTCCGAACATTAATTGCCGCAAAACTGACCCAAAACTTAACGCGGCAATTAAAGAATAGAATTCAAACCAAAAGTTCATCTTCTAATAATTTATCAGTTTCAATTTATTCCACGAAAACACTGTTTTCTTCCATTATCTTCCTCGCGTCATTTCTATTTATTCACTACTACATTCTGTGGATTTCCTTCAAGGAATGATTCAACATTCTGCACAACAGTTTCAGCAGCATTTTTTCTGGCTTGCTCTGTTGCAAACGCAATATGAGGCGTAACTAATATTTTTTCATTCGCTAAACACTTTTTGTAATAACTCTTAAATCGTACCAAATCATTAAATAAGACAATTCTTTAAAAAATAATATGCACAGACATGATATTAACCAAACAATTTTATTGATAGCAGCAACAATCTTTGCAATAGTCACATTTGTACATGCACTGCGCATCGCATACGGCTGGCCATTAGTAATTGGAACATGGCAAGCACCAGCACTATTAAGCTGGATCGCAATTATTATTACAGGAACACTCGCAGTTCTCTTATGGAAACAAGCACACAAAGATCATTGGATGTGAAATTAATATGTCAGAAATATACCATCAGTCTATTTGACTGATGGACAACGTCCCTATTACCATAGTGATCTGGTATATTTCTGAGCATGCTCAAGCCAAGAAAATGCAAAGCATTTTCTGGCCCAGAAAATCCAGAGGATTTTCTTGGGAACCACTGGTCATTACAAGCAAAGATGAAGCTATCGCTTCATGCCACCCGTCTATTGACGGGTGGTTCTTGACAAAAAATAAACTTATATCTTTCTTTATTTCTAATTCCTGCAATCAAACAAACTACTAATCCAATAAGCACGCTCAAGACTGCTGCCAATACAATCAAATGTGTGTTTTCAACAACATTTGCATAAATTGAGAGTGGCAAGCCAAGCACAAGAGACAACGTAACGGCCCAAAACGCACCTTTTGCATCCAATTTATTCCAGAACAAACTGAAAATTGTTGGAAACAAACCAGCAGAAGATAATGCACCATAAATAAGGAACACCCACAACAATTTAGGTTGCAGCAAAGCAATTCCAGTTCCGAAAACAGCAATCCCAAGCATAAAAGCACGAGAAACTTGCAACAATTTTTGGCTTCTCGCGTTTGCATTTATGTATTTCTTGTAAATATCAATCGTTCCAAGAGAACTCACTGCACAATATGCAGAATCCATTGTTGAACACAACCCTGCAAACGCCATGAATACAAACAAAAGCAACGCGATCTTCGGTAAAAACGCACCAATAACAATAGGCGCAACCATTTGCGGATCAGATATGCTTAATGCGCTGTTAATTAGGGGATTTGCCGCAACAAAACCAAGCAAGCTTAAAGTAATTGGAACAAGACCAAACAACAAACCTCCAACAACAAATGTTTTAACGATGTTCTTTTTCTTCACAGCAAAACCACGCTGGAAAAACATCTGATCACCAATAGGACCAGATAACAAACCAAAAGTCATCGCAATTCCAAAAGAGTAAGCAATCCAAGGATCAAAAATAAATGAAGAACCTGCAATGCCACTTAAGCCTCCTGCAACTGCTGAAAGACCTCCTGCAGTGAAAATGGCCCAAGGAACAAGAACAAAACCCGTTATCAAAATAAAAGCCATTTGTAATACATCTGTAATAATAGATGCCTCAAGGCCGCTAATCAATGAATAAATTAATGCAATTACGGACAAACTAATGACTGCGATATGAAAATTCATACCTGTCAAAATATGTAATAATGTTCCGCCTGCCAATGCATTGATGATAATTGCGCCAAGCTGATATGCGAAAAAAATGAACAAAAAGGCAAGATGCGTTCGTTTATCATTATTGTACCTTTTCAAAATAAATTCAGGCAAAGTATATCCATTTGGCATCAACCTCCTTAAGCGAATGGCTAGCGGAGCAAATAAGAAAAAACACGCAATATTTGGAACAATAAACCAAAATGCGCCTGCTAGTCCTGTCGTGTACGCTTGCATACTTGCAACAAACAATGCAGGAGCCCAAATCCAGCTTACTGCAATGCTGAATGCTCCTCGAAACCAAGAAACATTCCTGTCAGCAACTAAAAACAAATCAATTGTCTTAAATTTTCTTTTTGTCAAAAAATAAACCAAACCAATCATTATTGCTGCAAAAACCGCAAGCACCGCAAAACCTTCAGTAGCTGTTATGTATGCCATCATTCAACCTCTGGCGCCCATGCATATCCACTCAACAAATACTCAGGGTCTTCTACAAGAGTTAATCTGGTTCCTTTCTGTGTTGTATCTCTGAGAAGCAAATTGTCCAAAGAATTAATTATTTGGTCTGAGCGCTCATGCATTATGATTTTTCTTTCTTCAAGATCCGCTCCAAGTACGTATACTTCTTCAATTATTTTTTCTTTGTCATGCTCGGCGCAATAAAATACGGTATATGCTGCTTCTTCAGATAATCCTGCGTAGAGTCTTCTTATTGTTAAATTTAAAACTGATTCACTTTTTCCTTCAGGGCAGAATCTATTAATTCCTCTAGGGGGAGAAATATAAAGGATGCCATCTCCTGCTTGTTCAACCTTAAATTGGTATCCTGGATTCTCTGTCAGGTCTGATTTTAGTTGGTCTCTTGGGAAATAAATCCCGGTTTGTTTTTCTTTCATTTCTTTTTTGTTTTCACTCATTTTTGCCACCTCAAAGTTGTCATGTTCTAATGGTAACAAAACAATAGAACCATATAAATCTTTGGAGTGATAGTTATCACCACAACCTTTAAAAAGAGGAGAAATTTAGCAGATTCATGTTTGAACATGCATTACACCAAGCAGGACTAAGCCCTAACGAAGCCAAAATATACGAAGCTCTATTGAGTGTACAATCAGCAAACATTAGTACAATTGCAATCAAAGCAAAAGTACACCGAAGAAATGTTTATGATTGTATTAACAAACTCATAGAAAAAGGACTCATATCAGAACTTATTTTACAAAATGAAAAACACTACAAAGCAATAGAACCAAAAAGATTGCTTGGTATTCTTCAAGACAAAGAAAGAATCATCTCTGAAAAACTTCCTGAAATGCAAAAAAGATTTCAAAAAATAGAAACAAAAGAACAAGCATACGTGTACAAAGGCATTCAGGGTTTCCGAAACTATATGCAAGATATTCTTGATGCAAGAGAAGATGTTTATTGTTTAGGAGCAAAAGCAGGATGGTGGGATCCAAGACTTGATCCATTCAGACAACGCTTTTATGAACAACTCAAAAAAAAGAAAATAATAAACTATAACTTATTCGATGCAGAAATGGAAACTGCAGAAATCCTCAAACCAGTCATAAACGAAAAACCTGTACAATTTAAATTCTTACCAAAAGAATACTCAACAAACTCAGCCATAGACATTTTTGGGGATAGAGTTGTAACATTTACAGGACTCGGCATAAAAAAATTAGAAACTGATTTAACACAATTCGTCATTATAAGTCAACCACTTGCAGAATCGTACAAAACATGGTTCAAAATGATATGGAACAGTCTGCCAGGAAATAAGATTTAATATTCAATTTTTATACCCTCTTAACAGCCTACTCAATCCTTCTTTGTTGGTTGTTCTTCTCCACATTTCTTCTTCAACAGAACTGGCTGTTTTCCTTTCGTAAACTAAATCATTTACTGCTTGTTTTGCAAAATCTGTTCCAAGAAGCTTTTTATCATGGCCCTTTGCTATTTCTGCAACCAATCTTGATTCAGCATCACTTAAGCAATCTTCTAACTTTCCGTCAACAAGTGGTTGTATATATGGCGTTCCTCCAACTCCAATATTGCCCTTTGCTGCAGCGTTTGCTGAAGACACTGCAGCTAATACGCCCTCACATTTATCTACAATATAATTATTATCTCTTGAAGCAGTTCCGTAAAAATCACTCAGAACAACTTGTGCAAGATCGCTTCCACTTCCAGCTGTTTCAAAAGGTCGCGCAACAAGATAAGGCTTGCCGCTTAGCATATCTGTACTGTGGATACAGAGTCTACCCTTAGAATCATAAGATAAACACAAAAATTGATTTGCTAACTCTTTAACTATAGGATGTTCTCCTTCAACCATCCTTTTGTAATCAACAACCCAAGACTCATTGATAGGTCCAGTGTTACCTCGTTGATCAGTAAATAAACCTCTTAGAAAATTATCTCTTGTTAAACCATACTTTCTTAACAACTCACCATCGATCATTTCATGTCGTACAAGTTTTAATTGTTGATCTAATGCACTCGCTAATTGCCAGCCAAATTTTATATCCGGTCTGCCATCCTTATCAGCGATATCATCAATAAATCTTATTGCGCACTCATAAAGTCTGTCTGAAACTCCAGTCCCGCCAAAAACTGCATGAACACCACCTTCTGTCCTCACAGTGTGCAACTTTCTTGCAATGTCAAACTGTCTTACTTGAGTACTTGATCGCTCGTCTGCTATCATGACTGCATTTTTTTCATCAAATCTCGCGGCAATAATTACTGTCATTTTTTAAAAGCTTGATTCATAGCGCACAAAAACGCCATAAGCAATCAATCCAAGGATTACAACACCAATGACGATGATTACTTTTGCTGCAAAACCAGTTACTAATGCTTCAACTATTGATTGAATCATCTTTACAAACTTTGCAGCCAAGCTTTCTGCAGGAATGTCCGCAGTTACAGGAACTTCAGTAACACTGCCGCCTGTTGGTCCAACAGCAGGCTCCTCTACAAGCTCTGGCAGTGCAGGATCACTTGGAGTTGTTGGTTGTTGACCAAAGTTCTCAAATGGATTTATTCCAGGAATAAAACCTGTTACAGGTGCTGCACGAGCAATTCCAAAGCTTGCACGAACACTTGTTCTTGCAACATCTAACACATTAATCTGCAAATCACCAATGCCATCGCCACTTATATCAAATACAGTTGGTTCCCCTTTCTTTGCAGACACCATTCTGCCATTAATCATCCAACCAGTAACCTCACTATCAAGATTTACTGTACGCAATATGAGTGTTGGCTGGAATAACTTGCCATCAAGCCTAAATCTTAATGGTTGACCAGGACGAATAGTACGTACAGTTGTTGCGTCACCATCTAAATTGATGCTACCGAGGCCGCCACCGCCACCACCACCGCCACCACCAGAAGGTGCAGGAGCAGGAGTTGAAACTCTTGCTGTGCCTTGCTCTGAATCGCTATAACCAAAAGAGTCAGTAACAGTTAATGTCACAGTGTAAGTATCAGCACTGCTGTATGATTTGTTAACTGATGCATTAGTACTGTTTGTGCCATCACCAAAATCCCAGAAGAATGACAAACTATCATTCAAATCTCCAGGAATGTTTCTATCAGTAGATGTGCTTGTAAATGCAATCACTGAACCTGGCGTTGTACTTGACGGACTTAGAGTGAAACTTGCAACAGGAGCAAATGAAATCACGTCAGACAAGTTTGCTGTTCCGCTTGTTGTAGCATTATATGATTGATTGCCAACACTAATGAATCCGGCAGTTATTACATCATTTGTAATGACTGCATCAATAACTGTTGCATCAACAAATGAGCTATTTGTTATAGTGCTGTCATCAATTACTGAATTATTGATATTGCTGTTTGTAATGTTGCTGTTTGTTACATTGCTAAAGGTTACTGTGCTGTTGATGATACTTCCGCCAACAATGTTGCTTCCAGTCGTAGTACTTGGATCGATAAATACGCCAATATAATTACAATTGGATGCGATATTATCTAAAATAATACTATTAGTTACTGTACAACTTGTCAAGATAGACCTTTCAATTCTGCTATTAGTTGAAATAACATTTGTCAACACGTTCGCAGTACCATTTGTTGAACTCAATGTGTCATTATTCAACGTACTGCTTGTCATTATCGTGTTACTTATACTATTTGTCCCACTTAACGTGCTGCCATCTAATATGTTGTCTGCAAAGTAAACAAGATCTGCATTTGTAGCAGCAGATTCTCCATTGCATGCAACATGAATACTATTTGTGCCAAGTGTTAAGTTGGTAATTGTTCCAGTATGTGCTGTGCCGTTGCTTGTTGTAAAGTTATTTCTCATAACGCCTTGTGCAACATCCTGTGAGTCCCAACTGCAAGTTGTAATGCCAGTTGTATTCACAGTCATCTGGAATGAACTCAAGTTAAAATGAGCTGCTGTAGCTGGAGAAATGCCTCCTCTGCCAACAGTTGGTATGATTGTTAATGTTCTTGTTACATTTCCTGCACTAACGTTTGCATTACCTGCAAAACTTGCAAGCACTGTAACGGTTCCTGTAGTGCTAAAGTTTTGCGCAACAGTAAATGGCGAATTACCACTTCCTACAGATGTTCCATTGACAAACAACTCAACAAATCCTCCAGTTGGATTTACTACATTTGCAGTAATGTTCACTGAATCATTTATTTGTGCATTGTTATTGCCATCTACACCATTCAAGAATAGTTCAATAGAAGCTGTTCCTGGACTTACAACATAGTTTGCTGAAGCAGTGTTGTTGCTGTTTCCTGCATTGTCTGTTGCAATCCATCTGTATGTGTGGTTGCCTACTGTTAAGCTTGTTAAGTTTGCTTCAAATTCGTTTGTTGTTCCGATTTTTGAAGCAGTTACGTTTGTGCTATTATCTAACTCAAATGTTACATTTGCTACAACGCCATTGTCTGTTATAACTCTTCTGAAGTTGTATATTGGGCTAAATGGTGCTGGTGAACTTGGAGTTATTGTTTCAGTTTCGAATTGTGGAACTTGTGCAGGTGTAACAGTTAATATTTTTGTCACGTTTGATGCACTTGCATTAACATTGCCTACAAATTCAGCAGTGAATACGATCTGACCAGTTGCTGTAAATACATCCGTTCTGTTAATCTGAGTTCCTGTCGCATTCAATATTCCATTAACATACAAGTTTACTTGCGAACCAACTGGATTTACAACTTCTGCAAAGATTACAACAGGTGCATTTTGTTCAACACTTGTATCACCTGCAAATCCATTCAAGGTTAATGTATTGCTTGATTGTCCTGGGATTACTTCATAAGTGAAGAAACTTGTGTTTGCGATATTTCCTGCATTGTCTGTTGCAATCCATCTGTATGTGTGGTTGCCTACTGTTAAGTTTGTTAAGTTTGCTTCAAATTCGTTTGTTGTTCCGATTCTTGAAGCAGACAGTTGAGAACCATCTAATTCAAGGAATACATCTTGTACAACACCGTTATCTGTTATAACTCTTCTGAAATTGTATACAGGGTTAAATGGTGCTGGTGAACTTGGAGTAATTGTTTCAGTTCCGAATTGTGGAACTTGTGCAGGTGTAACAGTTAATATTCTTGTTAATTCTACCCTTCCGAAATTACCAGTAGCAGGAATAACGGCAGTTATATTTACAGTACCAACAGTTGCAAATGTTTTTGTTGTACTTACTGGTGCAGGTCCTGCGTTTTCAAGTGTTCCATCAACACGCAGCTCAATGTTTGCTCCGGCAGGACTTGTTGCATTCGCAACAATGACTACTGGCTGGCCTTGCTCAACATTAATGTTGCTTGTTGCGTTATTCAATAGGATTGCGATTGTAGGTTGAATTGGAACAACAGTGTAATTCTCTGGTGAAGTGTTGTTTCGGTTTCCAGCATCATCTTCTGCAAACCAGACAAACTGGTGCGTTCCAACATTCAAACCAGTAACATTTGCTTCAAATAAACTGCCTGTGCCAATTCTTGATGCTGTAAAGTTAGTTCCGTTAATTTGCAAAGTCACATTATTTACTGCACCATTATCAGTCACAATTCTTCTGAAAGTGTATGCTGGACTGAACGGTGCTGGTGAACTTGGAGTAATTGTCTGCGTTCCAAACGTTGGAGCGAAAGGAGCAGTAATAGTAACAAATCTTGTTATTGTTGAAGGTGTAAAGTTAACATTGCCTGCGAAAACTGCTGTAACATTTACTACTTGTCCAACAGCCGAAAACCTGTCAGTGCTGTTTACTGGTGAAGCGCCTGAACTTGCAATGCCGCTGTTTACAAACAATTCAACATTGCCTGCTCCTGGCACTACTAATCTTACGATGCTTAACACAGGAGCATTTTGCTCAACATTAATGTTCCCAGCCTGACCGTTTAATGTTAATTCAAGCGCAGATGCTGCTTTTGTGACTTCATACGTTTGTGGAGTGCTGCTATTTGTGTTGTTAACACTATCGCGAGCATGCCATACATAAGTGTGATTGCCAACAGTTAATCCTGCAACAACTGCTTCAAATATGTTGGACGTTCCAACTCTTTGTGCAGTATGGTTTATGTTATCAATTTGTAATGTAACATTCTGAACTCCGCCATTGTCCGTTACAACTCGTCTAAATGTATACTGTTGAGTAATTGGAGTTGGTGATACAGGACTTATTGTTTCAGTGCCAAATGAAGGAACAATTGATGGAATAACATTCACAAATCTTGAAACTTCTTCTCTTGTGAAATTAATATTTCCGGGAGTCACAGCAGTAATATTAATTATGCCGGGTGTCGCAAATGATCTTGTTAAGTTAATTGAGTTTGGTGTTGATTGTGCAACAACTCCGTTAACAAGCAATTCAACAAGTGCATTTGCTGGCGTAGTTACATTTGCAATACTCTCAACAGGCTCATTCTGCTCTACAGTAATATTATTTGCAGCTCCGTTAAGTGTGAGCAGTACAACTGAAGGTATTTTTACAACAGTGTAATTTGCTAGTGGAGTGTTATTCATATTGTTTGCATTGTCTGTAGCAAACCATCTGTAAGTGTAGTTTCCTGGAAGTAAATCAGTAGCAATTACTTCAAAGATACTACCGCTCACTCTTGTTGCTGTTCTGTTTGTGTTACCGATTTCTAAAGTTACATTGTTAATATCAACATTATCAGTTACAACTCGTCTAAAGTTAACTGGTTGACCAACTTGTGCTTGCGATGCTGGACTGATAGTTTCAGTACCAAACTGCGGAACCTGAGTTGGAATTACATTAACTAATCTTGTTGCTTGAGATGAACTGAAATTTGAATTGCCGCCAAATACTCCTGTAAAGTTAAACACGCCAATGCTCTGAGGAGTAAAGCTGAAATTAAATGGTGTTGCTTGATTCGCAACACTTGTGCCGTTACGTGTCAAGTTTACAATTCCTCCTGCAGGATTTGTTAAGTTTACATTAATAACCAAGGGTGTTAAAACTTCAACAACTACAGGGTCTGCAAGAGAATTATTGAATTCAAACACGTTTAATATGACTCCTGATGCATTCTGAGCAACAGTATAGTTAGTAAAATTTGTGCTGTTCAAGTTTCCAGCAGCGTCCTGAGCAAACCATCTGAACTGGTGAACTCCTCCAGGTATGCCAGTAACATTAATCTCGTACAAACTTGAATTACCAACTTGTGAAGGCGTGAAATTCATGTTGTTTCTTTCAAACAAAACCCTTGTCACATTTACATTATCAAACACATTTTGTCTAAACGTAACAGTATCATTAACAATAGCTGTCAGTGGTAAAACTGATGAGCTGCCAAATGTTGGAGCATCAACATCTCGTACAAATACAGTTAATGATCTATTTTCAGCAGTGTAATTTATATTGCCTGCAAACCTTGCAAGGAAATCAAACTGTCCTGCATTAGGGAATGTATGATTAAACTCTAAACTGTTGTTTCTGTCAACATTTCCTGAAGTTAATGAAGCGTTATTTAACAGCACGCTCACAGGTCCAAACGTGTTACTCATATTTGCTAATACTGTGACATTGTCATTTTGATCAACAGTCATATTTGCAACGCTTCCGTTCAAGAACAAACCAAGATTGCTTGTTGCTTTCAAGATTGTCGCATTTGTTAAATTTGTAGCATTCAAATTACCATCAGAATCAATAGCGTACCATCTGAACTGATATGTTCCTGCAGGCAAGTCTGTTTTATTTGTAATGTACAAACCAGACGTTGCAGATTCATTTACAGTAACATTTGTGCCTTCAAACTCAAACACAACTTGTGAAATGTTGTTGTTGTCAGTCCATCTTGAGTTCCAGATGTATGTTTTATTGAAATCATACGTTTCATTATGAGGGGTTGTCTGGCTTACAAGCCTTGGTGGCAAACCATCTGTTACAGTTACAGTAATATTTCTCTGCGAACACGCATTGTGATTATCACAAACCTCTAACTCAACAACTTCTGTTGTTTTATTCTGAGGTGTAAATCTAATCTCTGCAGCTGTGTTGTTTATTCTTGCAATGTTAAACAAACTAGTATTATCTCTGAAAGATAATGTGTCTCCGGTTGGATCGCTGTCAAATGCAAATACGGTGGTATTAAATTGAGCTCCCAACTCTGCAAAAATATTGATTGTGTTCGTGTAGCTTGGAGCATCATTTACATTGTTAACTGTAATTGTAATATTTTGTGACGTATTAAAATTGCCAGTGTCAAACAAGAATAAAGTAATATCTCTGCTTCCTGATTGATTTACATTTGGAACAATAATTAAATTATCACTGTTAGAATTTATTGTAGCAGTAAATAACTCCCCTGAAAGCACAATACTAGGAACTCCCGATTCATTTGCAAATCTTGCTTTCCAAGTTAATCCATTGTTATCTCCACCAGGACCATCTTGGATATCGTCTTCAAATGCAGACAAATCCAAATTATTTGCAATTTCTTCATTTGTTATGATATTTGGAATTGTTTGTACAAAAAATGGTGCTTCATCAACGCTGCTCGGAACAATTGTGAACGTTCCACTAACAGATAACCTACTTGGATCTGTTGCAGTAATATCAAAATTTCTAGAACCAACAACATTTCTATCAGGAATAATTGTTAACTCCTGAGCACTATTGTTTACGACAAATTGTACTCCGGGCGTTTGTGAAACAGTGTATACTAGTTGGTCTCCGTCAACATCAAGGAAAGAATTCCTTAAGTTTATTGTAAATGGTTGCCCTCTGTTAAATGCAGGGATAACAGGAACACTTATTATTACAGGAGCATCATTAATTGGCGAAACAGTTACGCTGATTACTCTTGAGACTGTATTTGTGCCATCTGTAACAGACACAGTTACTGTTCCGCTGCCAAATGCATTTGGCTGGCCAAGTATTGTTACAAATTGATTATTTTCGATTGTTGCAGTAATTAAACTAGTATTGCTTGTGCTTGTAACAGCATAAGTTAATTGTGATGCTGGAACAGGAGCTGTTGTTAGTCTATGTAAATCAACAAATCTCACAGCAGAACTATCTTCATTAAACTGAACGTCCTGAGGCATTGCTAAACTTAGAACACTTGTACCAGAAGGATTTACTGTAACGAGCATAGTGTCGCTAGCAGTTGCATTCTGAGTATCATTCACTCTTACAGTAACCATCTCTTCAAATGCTTCTGCTGGTTGTTGAACTCGGGAAGTTATTGTTGCAACTCCTTGGAAAATATCAAATGTTGTGTTTGCGTTATTTTCTATTGTATAAATTAATACGCTATCAAGATCTTCAGCATCATTTGCATACAGATTCAAATCAAGAATTGCTGAGTTTCCTGCTGTGAAATTTATGCTTGGTGGTAAGTTAATTGTAGGAGCGGTGTTACCTCTCTGTAAAGTTATAGAAACAATACGATTGCTACTTCCAACACTCACTTGTTCATTTCTGTTCTGATAACCAGCAGCACTTATTGTGAAATCGTAACTTCCGCTTGCTAAAGAAAACGATGCTTGACCGGTACTGTTTGTTAATCGTTCAATAACTATCTGACCATTAAGACGCACTGTTGCGTTATCTATAGGCAATCCTGAACTGTTCAACACGTTGAAGATAACGTTTTGGTTGATTGGAACGTTATTTGCAATATCGAGTTGCAAAGTCTGCTGAGCGATTATTTCTGGTAAACTTGTTGGTAAGATAGAATTTGCATTTGCAGTTACTCTTATTGTATGAGCTCCTGGCTGAGCAAAAGTGTGTGTGAATGAATATGTATCTGGAGATGCGATATTGTTATTTGCAGGAACAGTCCTTGTTTGTGAATGCACAACCTGACCATTTCTCTCAATAGTTAAATTAAGATCTGTTTGAACAGGAGCAAACACGCCTTGACCATCTGCATGATACGTAACTTTTTCAAAAGAAAACTGTACAGTATCCCCAACAAATGGAAGCGTGTTATCAACACGTAAACCGTTCAAAATATTTACAAACTGGCCAGTTGGCTGCTGCGAAATTGCACTAAATGTGTTGGATGTGCTTCTTGCTTCATGGCTTGCACACTGATCGTCAATAACATCTGCAGTAATTCTTGCAGTGTAAGCTCCTGCTTCTAAAGGAGTGTACGTAAATTGAACAGGAATACTTGTTCCAGCAATAATAGCGTTATTATTTTGTGCAGTAAATTGTTGCACTTGTGTGTGCACAACACTGCCAGTCTGATTCAAAATATCTAAGGTTACTGTTGTATCTGCACCATAAAACTCCTGTATTAAATGAGGAGGCAGATAACCAACACTTCTGCTTGGATCAATTTGGAATGCACTTGCAGTTTGCGCTTCAAGTTGAGCTTGTGTATTAATTTGCATCAATTCTCCTGGCGCAACATTATTCAAGTTAAAATTTGAGACTGTTGCGCGACACGCATTTGGCATCTGCGTAAACTGATGAGGAGGATTTCCAGGAGCAGGTTCTGAAGTAGCGCCGTTACTATTCCAATTATGCTTACCTACTTTTGGCCTAAAACCAGAAGCAGTGAAATATTCAACATAACCAAACTGACTTAACAAAGTAGTTGGATATACAATTGTAACTTCACCATTAGTAGATTGAGGATTTACAACTCTTAAACCGTTTCTTGGTTGATCAACACTATTACATCCCTGGTCAAGACAGATATACACGCTGCCGTTAACGGCAGTTCTATCAAACCTGTAAGTAATTGTTGCATCTGCAAAAACTGCAGGAGCAAGCACTAATACAAACATCAATGCAATCAAGTATTTTTTCAAGTTCATTGTTAACCTCTAGTTCTTAGTGTGATCTCCAGTATCTCCGCCACCCTCAAGTCCGCCACCACCCTTACTCACTGGTTTTGAACTGCTTCCACCTTGTGTGCCTGTAATAATTCCACCAACAGTACCCAGTGTTGAAACAGCACCTGTTACTGTTTCAACAATTGCAGGACCTGTTGAACCCACATAATTAGAATGATTTTTGTAACCCATTGCACGAGCAAGACCTTCACGAACAATATCTGCTAGTCTTTCGCTTTCTGTATTGCCTTTTGCCACATACCTGTCTCCAGTAAACGCAATAGGTGCGCTTTTGATTGCCCTATATGTACCGTAACCAGGCAAAAGTCCTGTGACTAATCCTGTTAAATATCCACCTTTGCGTGCTTGATCTAAATTACTTATGCGTTCTTGTCTTGCAAGCTCTCCTAACAAAACAGTATTCGCTGCAACAATATTTCTTGCAGTTTCTGCACTATTATTGCCAGCTATAAGATTTGCATATGTTTGGTTTCCATCTTGATTCCCAGTTGCTGCTGCATTTTGTACAGTTGCATTTAACAACCAATAAACAGGACCCTGCATGGCAACATTTGGCTCTTCCCAGTCATGTCTCAATACGCTTCTGTCGCCAATAGCTGCCACTGTCTCTTCATGAAAGTCTTTGTATGTTTGAGATTTCTTTGTTTCTTCACCGAGACCTGTTTCTTCGTCAACAAAATCGCCCAAACGCAAATCATCTTGCTTTTCATCGCCATCTTTTCTGTCATATGTGATTTTTGCAGTTTTTAATTTCTCAATAAGCGCTTCACCATGTAATAATCTTGAAGATTTATATTTGCCATCTGTTGTTGTAGGATTAACTCCTCCATATTTTCTGCCTAGAACATCTTCAATTCTCATTGCAAAATCATACGATTGCTGAACAACTTGCAAATTACCCTCAAGCATTGCAGCAGCTGCACGAACAACCATTAAATCATAAACTTTTCTTAAACCTGACTCACTGTAAACTTTTTCTACTTGATATTTTGCATTGCTTGCGCCAACGCTATTCAAACTTGCTCGTTCAGACGCACTAAGCTCTGGTTGTTTGAGTAAGAAACCGAGACTGGCCAGGTTGTCTCTTACGTTAATTATATTATCAGAAGTTAATATTCTTGAACTATCAACATCACCAATATCTGCAGTTTCTGCAATTTCAGTATACACTAAATTTTGTAGCTTATTATCTGAGAATAATTCTGCAAGTATGTCATTTTGACCCCTTTTGTTTTGTTTTGGCTGACCTTGAGCTGAGTCATAACTTCCAGAAAGGCCAGTTAATGATGCAAGACGATCAGGATTCATGCTTCTTGATGCAAGAACAAAAGCTCCTACATTTTCTGCACGCGCATTTTCAAATGGTTTGAATGCATCATAAACCAGGTCTCCAAGATTTTGAACATCTCTTCCTGTTTGAACTTCTATAACGTCATTGAAAGAAGCTTCCCAACTACGATCTATATCAACATAACCAGCGTTTTGGCAACCTACTCCTGTGCCTATTCCTGTAATTGCTCCTGCAGTGATTACTGCGCTTGTAAGTCCCCTAACCTTCATGAGTATTACCCCCAAACAGGCGTAAAAAACAGGCAATATATAAAAGTTTCTTTTTTGTGGTTACTGTGCGATGGTAACTTTTTTTGTTTTGAGGGCTTAGTGACTAATAAATATTTTTTGGCAAGGGGTAAAGAGTATAGGGCACATAGTTTAGAGTAAAGCGTTCACAGAGAATGGAAAATCAATTTTTTGAGGTGGGGAAATAAACCTTTGTTGTGTTATTCATCAATCCACATTTCAGAAGGATCTTCTTCGTATGATTGTTCATCATCAGTTTCAGTATCTTCTTCGTACTCTATATCTTCATTAGCAAAAAGCTCATCTTTGAATGTTCTATAATCTTCTTCAGACTCATCAAACTCTTCAGACATGTACTCACCTTTTTTGAATATTATGTTAATTATATGAATTTATAATCTGCGTAAATTTGCACGCCGTGACGGCCTTGCTTTCTCTACACCTTTGCCTTTCTGACGCAAACCTCTTATTTTTCTGCCTGCACTTGTTAATCCTCTTGCTGCACGACCGCGTTTGTCAGCAATCCAAGAGAAATTTTTATCTGCAGAAACACTTGGGTGTGTGCGATCAACTAAAATAATTTCAAACCAGTAACTAATGCCATCTTTGCCAACAAAATATGAATTTAACACTTCACAATTAACATATTTCTTTGCAGCACGCTCTTCTGCAATCATTTGATAATTTTTTCTTAAATTTAATCTCGGACTCATATTTCTTGAACGCCTGCCACCACTCCAACTTGGCCTTGTATGACCGCCTCTATCAACTTTCTGGCGAACAAGCAAAACACCAAGCTTTGCTTTGTAACCAAGCGCTCGTGCTCTGTCTAATCGTGTAGGATTTGCAATTCGCAATGTAACAGGCTGGCGTCTCCATTGAATCAAACGCTCTTTCTGAACATCTGGAGCTTCATGTGTTTTCCAAGCTTTAGAAATATATTTTAATACGCCCATACTCAGAAAGTTTAAGTGAGTCCTTTTTAAAGCTTTCTATTCGCTTTCGAGAAGTTCTTTCAACAACGGTACAATTTCTTTGCGCATAATTATTCCATTTCTTTTAGCGACATTGTTTTCAAAAGTTATGTTTAGTGCATTTTCAAGCAAAATTTTTGAATTGTCATCAATAACTACAAAAGTATTGAACCTTTTTTCCACATCAATGCAAGTTAAAAATATTAAATCAAGATTGTTTTTTTCTTTTAATTCTTTCAAGGCATTTCTTATTGCAAAGTTCGCAGGACTTTGCACTGGGGTTTAATACCCCGCCCTTTAGGGCGAACTTTGCAAGTAGAAAA
>PCYA01000019.1:53985-54896 GCA_002762795.1 Candidatus Woesearchaeota archaeon CG10_big_fil_rev_8_21_14_0_10_37_12 | reverse complement strand
GGCGCAGAAATGCTTTGCATTTCTTGCGAACTGTCACAATTATTGATTATTTTTGACAGTTCTTGACATTCGCAACTATTTGTTCGATTTCTTGCGAATTTCATTATAGCATGTGCTTAACACTTATAACTTTGATAATGCGTCGACAATTCAGGAGATAAAAAACACTAAAGCGTTGCAATTCGAGAAATCCAATAATGAATATTACTCACTTAAGAGTAGTTATTATAGAAACATTTATATGCGAGTTAAACGCTGCATCACATATGGATTCAAAAAAATTTGATTCTACTGGAAAAGACGAGTTTGAAATAGTATCTGGAAGACTTTTTATTGCAGATCCGTTTCATCTGGGCTACCCTCTAGATCTAGTGGGAAAGCTTAGAGAATTAACAGTTTCTGATGGATTTTCTGTGCCTTTTAATGCATTTTCTCATGGAGGACTTTACTATACAACGGACAGAGAAGGCATTGGTGGCAACCATACTGTTGGAATTTATCGTGCAGGAGACTCAATATTAATTGCAAGAAATGATGATCTTATAACTGCTGCTGAGTATGATCAAGAGCTAAGAAAAAGTAGGCAAGCTTGTCCATATTTTGAAAGTCCCGGATTTTTGCTTGATAGTAAACGTATTGTGAGTGAAATTGATTACAGTGCGTTACAAAGACCTTTGTTTGAAACTGTTGGAAGTCTTTGTTATTTGCTTGTTGGAGATGCGAATAAATTTTCTGTGCAAGAATCTGCTTGGGAATTTAAGGATCCTTTTGATGATCCTAGCTTTAACAAAATTCCTGATTTGGAAGAATTAAGAGAAAATCATAAAAGACTTGAAAGGGAACTCACTAAGGCACTATATGCAAGGCAAGTGTTAGACGTTCCAAATGGAATTTATAGAGTTGAGCACAAG
>PCYA01000019.1:0-53959 GCA_002762795.1 Candidatus Woesearchaeota archaeon CG10_big_fil_rev_8_21_14_0_10_37_12 | reverse complement strand
TGACTGTTCAGAAAGTCATAAGATAATATAGTCCAGTGGTTCTTGATCATGCTCAGAATGCCACTCGCTCCAGTAAACCACTCCAGTAAACCACTCGTGAAGAAACACGAGTGGCATTCTGACATGTTAAATCTGAATAATATTGTGACATTTGACTGCAAGCCACAAGCTATCAACCACTTACTAAATTACCACCATCTCTCATGTAATGGCTTTTCCCAGTAATTTGTCTTCATTTGTTCTTTGAGATAGAGTGTATATTCTGTTGGTGCTTGCAAAGTTGTTAGTGTTTCGTATTGTTCGAGTAAGCATTCTTGTTCTGCGGCACTCCCTGTGAATACATTATGAGGTACTGATTGTCCTGGATGTTGTGCAAGATAATCAGAATATTGTCGAGAATGACATGCATCATGTACAATAACTCCTGCATACCAAATAGGATGATGTGTGTATGTTTGTTTTCCTACAACAAATCGAGGTGAGATTTCCCAAGGGTACATTCCAGAACTTGTTTCTTTGCAATCAATTATGTTTATGTATGAAATAACTTTCTGATAGTCTGCAGGAATTGTTGAAAGTAATGTTAATGCCGCGTTTGTTTTTTGTTTGCATTCATTATCGCCAAGTATTTGAATTGTGTGCATTATTTCTTTTTGAACAACAACTTTTTTCAGAGGTGGTTCTGGTAAACCTTTCTCTGAACTTATTGGTTTTTCTTGATTTGTACAGGATATTATTAACAGAAGACAAATCACAAACAATGCAATAAATTTAATTTTGTTCATCGTATTTTTACTTTTATAACTACAAACGTCTTACTCCAATGGCACTTCGCTCCATAATTTAAATTCGTTGCTTGGAGAATAACCGCCGAACATCTGCATTGGCGAGTATGTTCGTGCAAAGTATCCGCTTTGTACGCTTCTCCAGCTTAGTGGTGCTCCTTGGAAGTATCCGCCTGTTCCGAATTTTGCTCCTGCATGTTGCCAGAGTTTTGTTCTTATTCTTCCTTCTCCGAATTTTTCTTCTTCGTGTCCTTCTGATACCATCCATCCTTTGTATCCTGCTTTTTGGAATATTTTTGCTGCATCAATTACTGGAAATATTCCTTCTCCTGGCGGCAGGTGTCCGTGTGCTGCTGATGCGCTGTCTACTAATTGAATTCCTCCAACAAGGTTGTCTGGTGCTTTTGCTAATGTTTCTACTTGTTTGTTGAACCACTTGTTGAATCTTTGTAGTTTTTGTTCTTCTGTTTCTATTATTTGTCCTTGTTCGTTTGTTAATGGTTTGAAGTGTGAGAGCCACATTGCCATGTGTCCTGTGTCAAAGGTTCCTTTGATGTGTTCTTGTGCTAGCTTTCGTGCTTCTGCTTGTGACATCCCTGGATTATAATGTGGATTTGGTTTTTCTTTTTCTTTTCCTTCTGCAGGATCAAATTCTTTGAATTTTTGTGTTGTGAGTAAGTCTACCATTCTGTCTCTTGAACTTCTGATAACATTCATGAATTCTTCTGGGTGGCTTCCATAGTAGTCTGGCCAGCCGATTTCTGGTCCAATATGTATTGGTTTTACTCCAGTTTTTTCTTTTGCGAGTAATCGTTGTGTTTCTTGCATTGCAAAAATTCCTGCTTCTGCGTATGTTCTTGTGCTTTTGTCCATTGCATATTTGTTGATTGTTTTGTAGTGCTTGTATCTTTGTTCCAGATCTGTCGCTTGCTGATCTTGTCCAAATGCACTGTTCAGATAGTCTTTGTATTCTAAATCAAATTTCTCTGTTTCTCGTCGTGCTAGTTTTTTGTCATCTTCAGAAATGTTTGGCAGATTCATACGTTCTTTTGCCTGATCTCTTGCTTGTCTTACTTGGTCTGCTCTGTCTAGGTAGTGTGTTCTCCAACCTTTCATTGTTTTAATTTGTCCTTCTAATTGCACTTTGATGTATAATTGTTCAGGCGTTTCATACTGATATTCTGGATCTATTTCTTTGAGCTTTTTTTGGGCGTTTTGTTGCTTGTTGTGTTCTGCCCATGTAACAAAATCATCCCATTTGAATTGTGTTAATCCTAGTCCTTCTTTTTTTGCTTTTTCAAGATCTGCAGGGTCTAGTGGTTTGAATCCTTTGTCAGCTCCGTGATAAGGAATGTGTTGTATTTCGTCTTTTCTGAATTGTGTTGTTCGTCCTGTTCGTTCATCTACTAAAAATCCTATTCTTTGTTCTCCTTCTTTGTGAAAGTTCGGATCTTTTTTTTGCCAGTCTGCATCGTTTACTGCGCGTGGAAATTCCCACGATACGTTATCTATTGCTCCTCCTTTTGAAACGTCTGCCATAAATTTCATTGCGTCTTTTAATTCATCGAGTTGTTCTTTTCTTTTGTCTTCAGAAAATATAAATTGTTGGTAGTCAAATCCTGATGCATTGTTAAAGCTGCTTGTTGGCATTTCTGCTCCAATAATGTTTGCTCCTGTTGCCATTTGCACTTCTTTTAATGTTTCTCTGATTTCTTTGCCGTATGCTTTTGGCCTGCCGCCCATTGGTGATGTGTGTGCTGTTTGGAACATGAGTTGCATTGTTCCTGCTCCGCCTCTGATTGCTGCTTGCGCGATTTGTATTACGTTTTTGAATCTGCCAGTTGCATCATGTTCTGGGATTGTTTCACCTAGTTGAGAAATTGGTGCTATTGGTTCTTCTATTGTAAGCTCATCTCCCCAAGTATCTGCTTGTTGCGGTCTTCCTAAGTTAAATTCTACCATTTTTCACTCTCTACTCCGACTCTTTACTCTCAACCTTTTACCAATATACGTTTTAGGCTACTGAGTATTTAAACATTTATGCGATATTTGCTACAAAAATAACTACTTTTTAAGGACAACAAAATAGAAAGATTTATAAATGTTCGACTCGTTTTTGCAGCATAGAGAAGCGGTGACTATTGATGATGAAACGTAAGCAAAGTGACTACCTTAACAGACTCAGATTAAATATAGATCCAAGACGATATAGGCCAATTTCTCTTGTTGAAGAAGTTGTTGAAGGAGTTTATGAAGGTGCATCTTTTTTACGTCCCAAAGAGAGGGAATTATCACGAGTGTACAGAAAACTTACAGACAGAATTCACAGAATAACGCAGACAACTGACTTAAGTCAAGTTGATCTAAAAGAAGCATATGCTGGCTTGCGCAAGAAGTTTGATGCAAATCTTGGCAAGTTAAAAGAGGAATATGAAACAGTCAAATCTCTGGAAAACAACATTCTTGGTTTTGCTCAGGAGGGCAGAGCAGCAGAACAAAACATTCAACAGGTAAAAAGAAAATACTTGAAAGCACGTGAAAAAGAGATCAAAAAGTTTGCTCCTGAAGTGTTCGCGTTAGCACAAGAGGGTATTAGACGGGTTTATACTGCAAGTGAAGATATTGGCTGGAACATCTCTTCAGCATATAACGAGCAATTTTGGACAGCATACGCTTTATCACAACCGCAGATTACAGAAGTGGCAACAGGTGAAGGTAAAACATTGAGTGCGGCATTAGCAGCGTGTTTGCAAGCACTTGATGGTCAGGGAGTTCATGTTGTTACGCCAAATGCTTATCTTGCAGAACGTGATGCAGAAGAAATGCAGTTGTTATTTGATCAACTTGGTTTACGTGTTGGTCTTATTAAGAAAAGCTTGGGCATTGATGAGAGAAGAATTGAATATGATGCTGATGTTACGTATGGGCATAATCAGGAATTCGCATTTGATTTTTTGCAGGATAATCATGCGAATAACAAACTGTCATGGCGTCGTTCTCGTAAAGCTTTGGCAGCGATTGTTGATGAAGCAGATGATGTTTTGATCAATAAAGGAAAAACACCTCATATAGTCAGTGGAGAAAAGAGAAATACTGGAGCAGCATATTCTGTACTGAATAAGGCTCTTACAGATGATGAGGGTGAATTACTGTTTAGTGTGGACGAGCTGAGCCCTGATGATGACGGAACAAAATCATTAAAATTCGAAGCGGATTCTGAAGATGATGCTTCAGGAAATTTATATGATTCTGATGTGGTCTTTAAACCAGGAACAATTAAAACAATCCTTACACCAAATGGCCAAAAAAGACTGGAATTACTTTTGAGTTCTCCTACGATTAAAAGCGAGCTTTCAGAACTTGGAGTAAGTGAGGATTCTTTTCCCAATAGAGGGGATTTCTACAGCTCAATTGGGCACGATATCATTAATGTACTCAGAGCTCATGTGTGTTTGAAAAAAGATGAAGATTATTCTGTTGTATCAAGGCCACTAACAGCAGAGGAAGAAAAATTAATTGCTCAAAGAAAACATGTTCCAAACGTTTACAAAACTAAAATTATTAATGAACGTGGCAAGGAAGAAACAGTCCTGCGTGTTTGTGAGGTGCATAGTATTGATAATTTTACTTCGCGATTGCTTGTAGGGCAAAGATTAAATGACGGCTTGCATGAAGCAATTGAGGCCAAAGAAGGACTTGAGCCTCTTCCTGAAAATATTAAAGCAGAAGAAATTTCTTTGCAGAATTATTTTTTGACACAGTATGATTTGATTTCAGGAATGAGTGGTACAGCAGTTGCAGATAAGGAAGAGTTTAGAGAAATTTACGGTCTTGATGTTGTTCAGATTCCTAGACATGATCACCAAGGAGACAGCAAGCCATTAAAGCGTTTTGACGAAGCAAGCGTGTATGGTTTCAAGTTATTTAAAGATAAATATGATGCTCGTGTAGCTGCAATAGAAGACTTAGTTGCAACGCATGAGAAAAACCAGCCTGTTTTGATGATTGCTGATTCAGATGATGTATCTGACGAACTTCATGATTGTGTTAAGAATTATCTCGGTATTGATGCAAAATTGTTGAATGCTGCAACAACTTATGAAGAGGAAAAATTAGAAGCAGAAGTGATTAAGCATGCAGGAAAACCAGGAAGTGTTATTATTGCTACACAGATTGCAGGCAGAGGCACAGATATTAAGCTTGCAGAGTTTACAAAACTATATGGCTTGAGAATGATTGGTGTTGGTTTACCAGACACTCAAAGCTTGGAAAGACAGGCAAATGGAAGGTCTGGCAGACAAGGAGATCCTGGTTCTTCTGTTTGGTATGTTGGTACTGATGATGATAATATCAAAAATTTTTTGCCATACGGATTTGATGAAGAGTTCTCCAAAAAAAATAAGTGTGATGGAACATCTAAAGATGGATTGATTCACAAGTTAACAAACAATAGGTTTACAAATGCAGTTAGTACTGCATTTGGCAAAAAAGCGCGTATAAAAAAATTTTCTAAAACAAGGTTTGGTGCAGTTTATTGTCCTCGTGAGAGATTGGATTATTTGGTAGCAGATCTTGGAGATGGAGAATACGTTCAGTCTTCTGAAGTGAACAAAATATTACGTGGTGTGCAGAATAAAATACAAAGATATGCGTATAATGAAAGATATGCTACTTGGCAAAGAGATACTTCTAAGAATGCTTTCTTAACTCAGTTAAGAAGCCTGAAAAGAGGTTTAATTAATGAATTTGAAAAACCAGAGAAAGTTGATGAAAGGCTTATTGAAGGATATATTGCCCGCGTAAGATCTTTAGCAGTTAGAAATGGAACAATTCATGTGCTTGATGATCATGCCAGAGTGTTAGGCATTTCATCTGAGGATATTAGAAATTCTGAGAGTTTAGAGCAAGCAATTGACATGTTTGATTGGAGAATTAAACACTTGTGGGATGGCCTTGATACCTCAAGAAAAAGATTTGTGTTGGGTGCTGCAATTGACAATGTTTCACAGGCAGTAACACAATACGTGAAGGATGTTGAAGTGTTTACTGGTTCTGGTGGGAGTTTGGAATCTGGCGGAATAAGCAGCGATCATAGAGTAAATTTGGTGAGAGAACATGGTGAGCTGAGAAGACGTTTGCTTGGTGATGCGGCAAAAAATGTTTTTGACGCGCTCTTAGCTGTAAGCGGAAGTCTTGACGAAAAATGTATGGGAGATAAAACTTTCTTTAAAGAAATTGGTGTTTTAACGCATTAAGTAGATTTATATGTGTTTTCTAAATGTCTGCTTTCGTATTCTGTGCGTTTAATTAGTTCTTCTGCTGCGTTAAGCAAGTGTCCTGCTTGATTACCAGCATTATATTTTCCCTGTTCAATATCTTTTTGCTTTTGGTAAACTATTTGGGAAATAGTGTAAAGCCTGTCTTTATCCTGATTGCTTAAGTTTCCTTGCTGAGTATTAGCATAGATTGCACGTACTTCAGTATATATTTCTGCTATTGGTCTTTTGGCTAGTTGCTGTATTTCATCTCTTTGCACACGTTCCTGCTGTATGAGCGTTTCAAGTTCTTTTTCAAGAGGTTTTTCTTTTTTGGTTGTGGTTTTAAGCAAGCCAGATAATTCTTCTCTCTCAATTACTATTGATTCATTTTCTGCGATTCCGATTAAATGTTCTGCTGTTTTAATGTCTTCTTCACGTTCTTCTATTTCTTTTTTGAGAAGTTCAATTATTTTGCGAATTTCTTCTGCACGTTGTTCTGGAGGCAGGTCTTTTACTGAGTTAAAATCTATTGCCATAAATAGTATTTGCTCTTCAGGGTTTATAAAATGTTTCTAAAGTTAACAGTATGCAGTTTACGGTTTGTAGAGAATTTTTTCTGTTAACTGCTTACTTTAAACTGCTAACTCCCTACCAACTCAGCATTCCGTGTGCTTTTTTGAAAATGTTGTAGGCTACAAAACAGAACGTTTTTGCCGATCCTTTATCAGCTTCTTCTTCGCTACTGCTTTTCTTTTTTCCGAATGGAGATGTTGGCTTTAATGATCCGAATACATCTGTCATGCTTTTTCCCAGTGCAGTGAAAGGTTCAAGAATGTCAAGGGGTTTTTTATCTTCCTTTTTTTCTTCTTCTGGTTTTCCTTCCTGTGCTTGTTTTAAGTATTTCTCTATATCTTCTCCTAGGGCTTCCATTGCTACTTTAAGTGTTTCATCTACGCTTGCAAGTGTTTCTAAGTCAGCCATGTCTCTCATTTTTTTATAGTTTTCAACTTGTTTTTCAGTCCACGCATATGATCTCCATGTTATTCTTGTGTTTCCGACATGTATTGGTCCTCTGTGATAGCCTGCATCGCCTTGATATTGCATGCTTGGTTTTGTGTGATATTCTATTGTTACCAATATGCATGTGAATGATTTGCTTTTTCCTTTTGGCCTATGTTTTGCCAGCACTTCTATTTCAATTAGGCTGCTTTCAAATGCGGAGATTAGTCTTGGATTGTTGAACACGTCTTGCGCAGGAGTTAAACGTTCAATGTGTTTGAGATATGGTTTTATCCATGTTATGTATAATCGTATTGCTTGGTAGTGCTGGCTCAGATATTTGAGTGTGAACGTTTTTCTGTTTTTGATTTCTTGGAATGTTGATGATTTCCAAGTCAGATATTGTGTAAGTTTTCTTTTGAGTGCGTTTTTAACTTGTGTGTTAAATTCTCCAAATTGTTTTTCGACAATTTCAACTACTTTATTTGCATCTTCTACATTTGCTGAGAAGAATAAGTCTGGCAGTGTTGTAAATTGTAGTTGTTGCGCCATTGTAAATAAATTACTGCCTGTTCGTTGTCCTTGTACAACACCGTCTACCATGTCTACCCATAATCCTTTTAGGGCAAGTTCGTGTCCTTCTTTTGCTTCTGGTTTTTCTAGTTTTGTTTTTCCATCTGGCGCTAATCCCATGCTTCCATAGTATGTTTCCAGTCTTTCATCAATCCATCTTAGCTCTCTTACTAATTGGAACATGTCTTTGATCATTTTTCCAATAGTTGCAAGATATTGTCCTACTTTGTCTTGTGCTAATCCTAATCGTTGCCCTGCTGCTCCGTAAAAACTGCTGTGTTCTGCTGCTGTAAATGTGTCTGTTATTTTGTCTATGACTGGAAAACCTAATGCTCCAAGAAAGTCAAGAATCCAGTAGTAATAATTTTCAACGCTTTGCTGCCAGCTTTCAATGCCTGCGTAATATCTTTTTATTGACTTTGGATAGTTGCTCATTATTAGTTGGTGTTTTGATACTTCTATCCATTCATGATCTGCAGCAGCTTCCAATACTTTTTCAAACTCTCCTGCAAGTCCGTCTGTTTCAAGTTTTTTCATCTCCTCTTTGATGCTTTTGAGTTTTTCTGAGCCTGTTTTTCCTTTTATTGTAATTTTTCTGCCGCCTACAGTAAATGTAGGATTATCTCCTAGTTTTTCTTTTGTGAATCCATATGCTACAAAACGTGCGCTGTCTCTTGCCATGATGCCTCTTTTTTGTTGTCTTATGGGTGAGAGTTATTTAAAGTTTGCTTTAAAGAGCTGCATCAAGTATTACTTCCTGCCCAATATAACTGTAAAACCAACATGACTCAAAAGTTTTGCATTCGCTCGTTCTGCAAGTTCTCGTGCAAGTTGTTTTTTATCGCTAGTAATGGCACTTGAAAGAAATTTTACTTTGATTGTTTTTTTCTTTTTTAATTGCAGTTTGATGTCTTTAATAATTGTTTCTGTTATTCCTTGTTTGCCTATTTGCACTGTTGCTTCTATATCGTATTGCATTTATACCTCGCACGTTCCTGCTGGGAGCGATCGTAATGTGTCATCAATAGGTAGCTTTAATTGTTTTGCGATTTTTTTTGCGCAATCACTTGGTTTTCCTTTGCCTTGTTTTACAACAATAAAGCCTGTACAGTTCTTCTTAATAGCTTCTTCTGGTCCTGCCATTGCAGTTTCATCATAATTACCAATTGCAAGGTTTATTTTGCCAGGCACGTAAGTTCTTTTGCCTCGTATCATAAAGCCTCCTTTTGGCATGTATTCTCCGCTTTGTGCTTGTTTGCTGACTTGATCAGGGGTTACGTAATATGCTTCTGTTGTGCCCAAGCCAAGTTTCCAAGCTTTTGAGAAAGTGATGGTTGCATCTGCTGCTTCTTGTATTGTTTTTTCTCCAGGCGTTTTCCCGTTTGTTTTTACAACAAAGAACGGGCTGCCTGGCGCTTCTGTGTGAAACACCAAATCATTTTTGTCCATGTGCTTTTTAATAACGATCTCATTTGTCGTTGCATCTCTGCCTCCAATGCAGAGGAATCCTTCTGAGCTTATAAACCACCTGAATTTTTCATACCATTCCTGTTTTCGAGTAATTTTTTGTGTCTTTTCCTTTTGTTCCTGTTCAAAATCTCCTTGTTTTTTCTCTAATTGTTCAACTTCTTTTTTGAATCTGTTTACTGTTTCCTGCGCTTTTTCTGCTTTTTTTCGCGCTTTTTTTGCGCGTTCAAAATATTCGTTAGCACTTTGCTGAATTGTTTTGTTCAGGTTGAGTTTGAGTTGCATAACTGGTTTTTAATCTAAATCTTTATTAATCTTGTTCTCTGCCTAAGGTATATGTTAAAAAGGAGAAGACATATTAGCCATAAAAAGCAAAGGTTTTTCTGGCAAAATTTTGTGTATCCTCTTATAATAATTCCGTATGCCTTCTGGGGCATTTATCTTTATGAAAATGGAATTAATTGGCTTTCAGGAATTCTTGGCTTTGCACTGTTTATTATTATTCTGCCTGCAATCATTGTGTTTTGGAGGGTAAAATGAAGTGGTTTCTTCTCATAATTTTATTGTCTTCTGTTGCGTTTGCTGAATGTATTTTCCCTATGAGTGGGCTCACAATAGACAAAAACACAGAAGTATGCAACGGCGTGTATGATGTTCCTGGTGGATTAATAATTAACACAAGCAATGTGCTGCTAAACTGCAATGGGGCAATTTTTAGAGGTACAAAAGGAAGGAGTGAGGTCGGCTTGCGTGTTGAAAAAGCAGAAAATGTTACAGTAAAGAATTGCCAAATACTGACATTCAATCAAGGACTCTTCTTAAAAGAAGTGAAACATTCATTATTTGAGGGCAATTCTTTGTTAAAGAACCGTATTGGTGTGCGTTTGCTTGATTCGTTTGAAAATAGAATACAAAGGCATGCAGATCAGAGTTTTGAAGTTCCCGTATCATCTATTAATAGCAAGTTTAACATTGTTCTGCTGGATAACAGGCGGCTTGATAAGGAGTTCTGTAAAGTAAATGTGTGTAATAAAGAACGTAACATGAGTGTTTGCAATGATGATGACTTCTATTGTAGCATTAACTGTTCGTATGAATCAGATAATGATTGTCCTGCTCCAAAAAAAGAATTTGTTAAAGAAAAGAAAGAGATTTCTGTGAAGATCTCTGAAGTGGTTCAAAAAGTTGTTCCTGAGAAAGTTACAACAACTGTAAAAGAAGAGCCTGTTGAAGAAGCAAAGAACAAACTCTCTGTCTTATTAAAACTACTCATATACATAAGTTTATATTTATGCATTTTTTTCATTTTTTATCAACTAAAAAAGAGATGAAGTGGATATTGTTTATTTTATTAGTTCCTGTTGTAGGAGCGTGCATTGTTCCTGAGGATGGAATGTTAATAGATAAATCAGTTGAATTTTGTACTGGCGTTTATTATTTTGATTCAGGAATAAAAGTGTCAGGAGAAAACATAAAAGTTGATTGCGCAGGTTCTGTATTAAAAAGCTGGAGTTTTGGCAAGGGCATATCAATTGAGCATGCAAAAAATGTAACAGTTCATGAATGCCGATTATTGAGTTATAAGTACGGGTTTTACGTCAGAAATTCTTCAAGAGTTTTCTTAATAGATAATCATCTTTTGAAAAATTTAGTTGGTGCACGTTTTGTTTCTGTTTCAGATAGTGCGTTGTTTAATCACGATGTAAGTTTATTACAACCAATAGAATCAGAATTAAGCGAGAATAATATTTTTTCTTTTACAAACAAAGTTCTTGAAACCAGTATTTGCGAATCGAACCACTGCAATGTTGACAGGCAAGGTGTTGAGCTCTTCATGCTTCCAAGAACTGACAAAAATAAAATGGGTATTTGGCTTTCCGAAAATATTGGCGGAAAAACAAAAGCAAAGCTTCATAACTGGGTCTTTAGTGTTTTTAATTAACAAGCGCCTATTTGTTCAATATTTATTGCTGCTTCTGGGCATAATGCAAATCCTTCTTGTTTAAGTATCATCGGCGTTAATTTAACTTGTAGAATATCGCCTATTTCTTGATTGTAATGGACAAGTGCTTTTACGGCGTTTATTGCAAGAAGTGGCTCTTGAAGTATGTTATCAATAACATCAACACCTGTTCTTCCTGCAATTCTTGCCTGAATTTGATATACTTCTTTAGGACCATTGTCTATCCATAATTCTAAACCTTTGTCTGAAATGCACGCTTGTGATTGTCCTGCTATGTTTATTAAAGAAATGCTTGCCGCAAGACATTCTGATTTTACTTCTGCTGCCCCTTGTGCAAATTCTGCGTTTTCTCTTACGTATTCTTCTCCCCAACTCATAACAAGAGCACCTAACCCGACTGAAAATGCTACAAGAAGAATAGTTGCTACCAATGGAGTTATGCCTTTGCGTGAATTAAACATTCAGTCACCTTTTTTAAGGATATTTTGTTTGCTTGGTTTAAATAGTTTTTGGTACGAATATTTTTATAGTAAAGCTTTCTGCAAAAGTGTATGGCTGTTGAGCAACAATGTGTTTTTTGTCAGATTGCTTCTGAAAAGATTCCTGCAAAAAAAGTATATGATTCTGAAGAAATTATAGGCGTTTTGGATATTAATCCAGGAGTTCCAGGGCATGTTCTGCTTTTGCCTAAAAAGCATGTTTCTATCCTGCCTCAAATGGATGATGAGATTACGAGCAAAATTGGAAAAGCAGTAAAAGAAGTGAGTAAAAATTTAATTCGTTCGCTTGGTGTTGATGGAACTTCTATTTTTGTTGCAAATGGAGTTGCTGCAGGGCAAAGAGCACCGCATGTGATTATTCATGTTATTCCAAGAAAAGAAGATGATGGGCTTCAGCTGCAGTTAAAAGATGTTGTAGAAGGATCTGTTGCCAAGAAGAACATTGACAAGCTTGCTTCTGCTGTTGCAAAACAATTTGGTGCAGAGCCTGTAAACGTTGATACTGCAGGTATTTCTGAAGAAACAGGAGAATTTGAAGATGATTCTGAAACTAATGAGCAGTCAGATGATAAAAAATCAGATCTTGATGATATTGCTGACTTGCTGACAGGTGGAAAATGACCGACTGCCAGTTTTGCAATTTTATTGAGCAAAAAACAAACGTCTTGTTTAGTGATGAGTCTGTTGTTGTTATGCTTTCTCCGCAACCTGTTGCAGGAGGACATTTGCTTGTTTTGCCAAAGAAACACGCTCCAATTATTGAAGTTGTTCCTGACGACGTAGTAGGCAGGCTTTTTAGTGCTGCAAATAAGGCAGGCGTTGCTGTTTTTGAAGCATTAGGAGCGCAAGGCACAAACATTCTTGTTCAGAACGGCCCATCTGCAGGGCAAGTTTATAATCATGTTTTGCTTCATGTAATTCCCCGATTTGAAGGTGACTCTGTTGAGCTGTTATGGACTCCTAAACAAGCATCTGAAGACGAGCTTTCTCAGATTGCGGAAAAATTAACCCAGAAAGAAACTGTTAATGTTGAAAAGAAAAAAGACGCATCTGATGATGTTAGTGAAGACGATTTAAGAGTAAAACATTTACTAAGGATTCCTTAAATAAAGAAAAACACACTACTCCCCGACCTGAAGGTCGGGGTATTTCGCTCAAAAAATTCAATGCATTTTTTGGCGCCATAAAATTCTTAAGAATTTTATAGGTATCGTGCGTTTTTCTACTTGCAAAGTTCACCCTAAATGGCGGGGTATTAAACTCATCTACAAAGTTCTTGCGAACTTTGCAATAAAGAAAAAATAGAAAAAAATAAATTAAATTTCAAACAATCTTGTTTTTAATGTTCGCAGTATTATTGCTACTATTGCAAACATAGTAAGCAAACCTACCATTACTACAAATTCTGTTTCTAAGACCATTTAGTAGTTGTTTTTGTACCAGTAAATTCCTGCTGGAACTGCTACTATCAACAACACCAAGATTATTCCTATGTATACTGGTGTGTTTGATTGTATTGGTACTGGTGTTTCTTCTACAATTACTTCTTCTGAAACAGGTTCAGTAACTACTGCAACTGGTTTTTCTGGCTTTTCGCTAATTGTTTCAGGTGTTGCTTCTGGTTTTTGAACTGTTTCTTGGACAGCATTTTCAGTTGTTGCTGGTGCTGTTGAAGTAGTTCCTCCTTTATCAGCAATAATAAAGTAGCTGAATCCAGGAGTTGTTGCTGAATAGTAAACATTTGACATGTCAAAGTTTTCTACTGTTGTTGGCAAAGCATTCCACTTATTTTTGTCATATCTGAAAAGTGCCAAATCATTGTTATTAAGATTGTTATCATTTAACCATTTTTTATCAACACTGAACTTAATTTTAACATCAGATAATAAAGCTTCAGTCATATCTGAACTTTTAGTGATCTCCAATATTTGGTGTACTTTTTTTGTTTTATCTAACGCAACAGGAACAGTAGCTCGTTTCATTATTTGCATCCAAGGAGCACGTACAGTTTCTTTTAATTTAAAAGATATTTCAGAAACTGCGATACGCCTGTCATTCAAAACAAACGTTGCTTGCTGTTGTGGTCCCAAAGAAGTCCAAGACTTGCGCTGATTAGCAGAACTAATACCGCCTCCACCACCGCCACCTGATGAGCTTCCGCCTACTGCTGAACCACTACCTTCTCCAACACTATAATTAGTAAAACCAGTCACATTAAAAATATACGTATCAGAATTCTGCAACACAGTACACGTCACACTATCACACGCTGCCCCATTCCTAAAAGGAGTACGAGTCACAAAATTCGTCGCGCCAAAAAAAGTCAAATTCGCAATCTGATTCAAACCAGGAGCATCATCACTATCAACAAAAATATTATTACTCTCAATCCGAACATCACTACTCAAATTAGTACCATTACGCACAATACTCGCATTCAAATAACTCAACTCACCAAAAGCAGTATTAGCAATAATCAAACCAACAGTCGTAAAATTATAAATAAAAGTCGCATTCGACTGATTACGCAAAATCAACTGAGTACTACTTTGTGCATTAATATCACTTGCATTAAAAGTCGCATTCGTAACAAAAATATTATTCATCAAAATATTCGAAATCGTAGTCAACAAGAAAATACCAGCCGAACTCGAAAAAGTACCAGTCGTATTAATAGTATTATTGCTAATAACAGTATTGTTAGTACGCGTCAAATTAACACCCTGGCTCGCATTACTCCTCAACAAAATACTATTATTATCAATCCACGCACCACTACTATTCTCCAAACGAATACCATCCAAACTCACAAGATTACCAGGACTATTCGCAAGAGCAGTCGTAATATTATTCGTACGAATAATACTATTATTTGACGTAACACCAAAAATCACATGACTAGACACTAAACCAGGAGCACCCAAACTCGCAAAAATATTATTGCTAATGTTTAGATTATTCGAACTAGTATTAAACAACAAAACATTAGCACTCGTATTCGAAACATTAGCATTCACATAACTGACATTAGAACTTGAAACATTCACAAAAACAATAGCACTGCCACCCAAAGTTGAAATATTAAGATTTGACACGGAAATATTTGTACCGTTAGTAAAATTCAAAGCATTAGTAAAATTACTAATATTCAAATTACGAACAGAAATATTGCTGGCATTAACAATAATACCAGTGCCCATCCAAGGAGCCTGAGACGCAATCGTCACAGCACTACCAGCCTGCAAACTAGTACCATTACCAGTAACATTCAAACCAGCACCGTCAATCAAAATGTTGCTCCCATTAATGTAAAAACAACTACCATTAAAAGCACCACCATTAATCGCGTTCAAATTAGAAGTCAAAGTAATAGTCTGACTATCATTCACAATACCACACTGTGTTGCATTAGCATACAACAACTGACCAAAAACAATTTGCGACGATACAATTGCAATAATTGCAACCAAGAACATAAAAGATATTTGCTTAAAATTCACCATGTTTTACAACCTCTCTTAACTCTTTTTGAGTATTATTTTTGTAAATAAATTGTTTTAGTATATAAATCTTTTTTTTTGGTTGGCGGTTCGTTGAAACTAGATAAACGCAAAAATAATATTTCCGAAGATAACAGCTGAAACAAATGCTAACAAGAATGCAGGAGTAAAAGGTACGCCGTATCGCACAAGTATTTTGTCAATTTTCTTTTGTTTATACAATTTTTGAAGAAGTGAAAGTTCTTTTTTCTCTAGACCAAGTTTTTGTTTGCTGACGTTTAATTTTCCGATTTTTATGTCGTGAACAAGCCAGTCTCCTTCAACAAGTTTGTCTGGAGTTAACCAATGATACATTCCAACAAGTTCTGTGCTTTTTACAAAAACGATCAGATGGTTTGTTAAGTAAACAATTACTGCAAGCAATATGATTTCTAGTTGAAATAGCGGCATGATTATTGCAAAAATAATCAATATGCTTGTTACTATGATTGATAGAAGTCTGAGTCGAAAATATTGTTTTTGGTGTCGCAGCGCTTTGAATGTTCTCCAGAATTTTTTGTGGTTTTTAATTGCAAGAAAAAATGTAAATAATAATCCCCATATTGCTCCAAATATAACTAAGTTAATCAAAAAATCTGCTCCAAAGCTGAATTTATTTGGTTCAAAGCCAATTAACGCTCCTGCTGCCATCAACAGTTTTGCGTCTCCGCCACCCCATTGTGCAGTGTAGAACATCAAACAAGCAATACCAAATCCTATTGCAAAACCAATAATACTTGATAAAATAGGCCACCAAGCCCATTGTTGTAAAGAATAAATAATGTGAATTCCTAAACCTGCCGCAATGCCTGAAAAGTTCAACCAGTCAGGAACTTCTAACGTGCGTACATCAACATATGCTGCTATGCAGAATATTATCAACGTAATGATAATAAGTGTTAATTCAAGCATAATTTTGTTTGTTACAATTATATTATAATTGTTTTGGAGAATTTTTGTAGAGAACATTTTATATTTGTGTGATATGGACTGTCAACTGGTATGAGCAATGATCCTGAATTGATTAAGTTTAAACGCAGAGTTTTACCGAGTGAAATATCTGAATTGGTGAGATTTCTTGATGATGATGATGGTTTTTCGTGTGTTTTAGATGAAGGAAGGGTTAATACAGGGGTTGTTTATGGTAAAGGACGATATCCGGGAACAATGTTGCCTTTTGAGTTGGTAAGTGATGGCACAGGGTATTATGGTCTGCAATTAAAGGGGTCTCCAACAAAATATGAAAGAGTTGACGAACGTGCACAGGCAAGATTAGAATTAGAAATTGATGGGAGAGTAAGATGTTATTTTATTTAGGTAACTTTGAATTATTCAGTTTTTTTGGTGAATGGCGGTGCGCCTCTGTAAATTTTATCGTCGAAATTCAAAGTTAGCTTAGGGAACTTTGACTTGATTTTGATAGTTTTTCAAAGTTCCCTTTAGAAAGATGGATAAGGGGTTTTAGCGTGTTGAATTGCTTCTTTCGTATTTTTTGACATGTCGGAATGGCACTCGTGTGCGTCACGAGTGGTTTACTGGAGCGAGCGGTATTCCGAGCATATGATCAAGAACCACTGGTCATATTTTTCTTATAATTTTCTGAACAGTCATGCCACTGGTGTTGAGCGACGAAGGAGCGATCAGTGGTTCTTGACAAAAAGGTTTTTATGTTAACTTAATTCTGCTAATTTTTATGACAGAGGATTTTATGGGTTATACAACAGTTGATTTTCCAAGAAGTGTTCATGTTGAAGAAGTTTCACAGCTGGCAGCATATGTTGCAGAGCACGCTGCTGTTGGTATTGAGCTTAATAGGCGCGAAGTAACAAGATATGACTGGCAAACGAGGGTGCGAACAACAGACGTTGAGGTAACAGGAAAGTTCAGGCAAGCAGGAATTGAAGGTGCAACAACTATTGAGTTTTATTTATTGCCTGGGTCAGAAGCTACGCCTGAGTTATTGCCTGGTTTGCGTTTTAACGTTCCTGAAGCAGCATTTAACGTTGATAGAATTTCAACAGAAAAAAAAGAACTTATTGATAGTTTGAAACCAGTAGTTCGAGCATACTTTGAAGCAAATAATTCTTTTGCTTCTCGTGCAAAGCTTGAAGCAGAACTTGCAAGAACAAGACCAGAGGGGTATAGCAATTATCATATAGGAAACCATGAATGTGCTGCTAGCGATATGTGTGGGGATGATTTTCTTACAGGACCTGACTGCTATGAAGGACAAATCAGTTCTGGTGATGACACTATTGAGCAAGTTGTTAGCGAAATGTGCGGTGATGAGTAGTACCGATAGCTTTATAAACCAATTCTTTTCCCAAATTATTATTCGATGATTGATGACGTTGGTTTTACCAACTGAATGAGGAGGCTACTCCTTGGAGGATAATAATGGCAGACGATAAAATTCAAAAAGCATTAGAAGCAATTGAAGTTGCAAAAAATACTGGTAAACTGAAGAAAGGTTCTAATGAAGTTACTAAAGCTCTTGAAAGAGGCACTGCTCAATTGGTTGCTTTTGCGAAAGATGTGCAACCAAAAGAAGTAGTTATGCATCTTCCAATTTTAGCTAAAGAGAAGAAAATTCCTTGCATTGAAGTAAACAGTAAAGAAGAGCTTGGTGTTGCTGCTGGTATTGGCAGACCAACAAGCGCGGTTGCAATTATTGATGCTGGCGATGCTAAAAAAGTTATTGAGCAACTAAAATAAAATGGCTGAACAAAAACAAAACAAGGCACCAAGAGCTCCTGATAAAAGACAAGAGCAGCAAAAAGGGAAGCAGGATAGTGCTATCCGTTTTAGCCCTGCTGTTCCTGCTCGTGTAGAGGAAGTTATTGGCAGAACTGGAACAAGAGGAGAAGCTATCCAGATCCGTTGCAGAGTTCTTGATGGTCGTGATAAAGATAAAGTTATGCGCAGAAATGTAAAAGGTCCTATTCAGAAGGATGATATTTTGATGCTCAGAGAAACTGAAATTGAAGCAAGAGCGTTAAATAAATCTTCAGGAAGAAGTGGTAATTAAAATGGTTAAATGTTCATTTTGCAAAGCTGAGATGAAGCCTGGAACAGGCACGTTGTTTGTTAAAAATGACGGCAAGCAATTATATTTTTGTTCCAGCAAGTGTCAGAGAAATTCATTGAAGCTAAAGAGAAAGCCAAGCCGTTTGAAATGGACTGGAGATTTTAAAAAAGGAGATACTAAAAAATGATAGAAAGAACTCTTGTGTTATTGAAACCAGATGCTGTGAAAAGAGGTCTTTGTGGAGAAATTCTAAGGCGTTTTGAAAATGCTGGTTTGAAAATTGTTAGTCTTAAGATGTTGAAAGCAAAAGAAGATCAGGTGAAAAAACATTATGCTGATGCACTCATCCCAATTGTAGGCAATAAAACAAAAAAAGACTGGGATGCTTGGGGTGTCGAATACACTGAAAGTGTTGAAGAGATTGGTCAGATGATTGTTAAGTCAATCAGGAATATGTTAATGAAACACGCATTTGTTGCAGTTGTTCTCGAAGGTGTTCACGCTGTTGAAAACGTGAGAAAACTTGTTGGAAGTACTGGTCCGAAGGATTCTCCTCCTGGAACAATCAGAGGAGATTTTGGTCATGCAAGTTTAGGTTACGCTAGTACAAAAAAGAAAGGTATTGCGAATATTATTCATGCTTCTGGTAATGTTGAAGAAGCAAAACATGAAATCAGCATTTGGTTCAAGCCTGAAGAATTGTTTGATTACAAATCAGTGCATGAAGAATTTGTGTTCCAAACGCAAGATTGGTGATTTGAGATGGCAACTGAATCTAAGATAGATCGAATGAAGCGCATGACTAAAGATCAGAGTGCTATTAGAAATATTGCAACATCTGCTCACATCCATCATGGTAAAACGGCTTTAACAGACAATTTGCTGGCAGCTGCTGGTTTTATGTCAGAAGCTGCTGCTGGTGAGCTTGACAAAGGAATGGCAACTTGGCAGCACGCTGATGAACAGGAGCGTTTGATGACTGTTGATGCAGCAAATGTATCAATGGTTCACGAGTTTGATGGCAAAGAATTTCTTATAAATCTTATAGACACGCCAGGTCACGTTGATTTTGGTGGTAATGTTACAAGAGCAATGAGAGCTATTGATGGCACTGTTGTGCTTGTTTGCGCATCCGAAGGCATAATGCCGCAGACTGAAACCGTGCTTAAGCAGGCATTGCGTGAACGTGTTAAGCCTGTTTTGTTCATTAACAAAGTTGACAGATTAATCAAAGAAATGCAGTACACTCCTGAACAAATGCAGAAGAGATTTATTGATGTTATTACTGCATTCAACAAGCTTATTGAGCAAATTGCAGAAACTGAATTCAAACAAAAATGGAAAGTGAACATCCAAGATGGCAGTGTTGCATTCGGCAGTGCAAGAGATAACTGGGCAATGTCTTTGCCATACATGCAAAAAAAAGGAGTTTCTTTTAATGATATTCTGAAAATTTATGAGTTGGATAAAGAAGAACGTGAAAAATTTGTTTGGGAAAAATGTCCTGTGCACGAAGTGCTTCTTGATATGGTTATCAAACATTTACCTGACCCAAAGTTTGCTCAAAAATACCGTATTCCGAAAATTTGGAAAGGTGATCTTGACAGCCAGTTTGGAAAAGATCTTGTCGAGTGTAATCCAAATGGAGAAATAGCTTTTGTTATCACACGCATTTTAATTGATCAGAAATCTGGAAGAGAGATTAGTGCTGGACGATTGTATAGTGGAACTGTTAAAGAAGGCATGACTTTACATTTGAATAATGCAAACCAAGATCAACGCGTTGCAACAGTGTTTATGTACATGGGAATTAAAACTGAAATTTTTCAGGAAGTTCCTTCTGGCAATGTTTTGGCTCTTGCAGGATTATCTGGCAATGCAGGAGAAACAATTACGTTAACTGCACAGCACCCATTTGAAGAATTAAAGCACATTTTTGAACCAGTTATTACAAAAGCTATTGAGCCTGACAAGCCTCAGGATTTGTCAAAGCTTGTTGAAGTTTTAAAGAAAGTTGCAAAAGAAGATCCTTCTGTAAAAATTGAAATTAATCAAGAAACAGGAGAAAACTTATTGCATGGCATGGGAGAGTTGCATCTTGAAATTATCGAAAATCGAATTATTACAGAAAAAGGAGTTAAAATAAAAACCTCTCCGCCTATTGTCGTGTACAGAGAGAGTATTTCAAAAGAATCTCAGACTGCTGAAGGAAAATCTCCTAATAAACACAATAGATTATATTTCAAAGTTGAGCCGTTAGAGCCGCAGATTACGGAACTGATTAATTCAGGAGAAATTCCAGAAGGCAGAATTAAAAAGAAAGATTTGGTAATGCGTGATAAGCTTGTTGCTGCTGGGTGGACAAACGATCAGGCATTTTCCATAAAAGATGTTTATCATGGCAACTTGTTAATTGATGAAACAAGAGGTATTGTTCAATTGAATGAAGCTATTGAATTAATTGTTGAAGGTTTCCATCAAGTTATGGATGCTGGCCCCCTAGCAAGAGAGCCTTGCAGGGGAATTAAAGTTACATTAACTGATGCAAAACTACACGAAGATGCAATTCACAGAGGTCCTGCACAAATGTATCCTTGTGTAAGAGAAGGCATTAAGCTTGCAATGATGAATGCAAATCCTGTGATGTTTGAACCAGTTCAGGTTCATGTCATTGAAGCTCCTGAAGAAAACACAGGAGATGTTACAAAATTAGTTATGAACAAGCGTGGGCAAGTTCTTGAATTAAATCAGGAAGCGCATGGTACTGTTGTAAAAGCAAAACTTCCTGTTGGAGAAATGCTTGGTTGGAGCAGTGATTTACGTTCTGCAACCAATGGCAGAGGAACTTCTGCGTTGCTTGACCAAAGCTTTGAGAAGTTACCTGCAGAATTACAGGGCAAAGTCATCAACCAAATTGTCAGCAGAAAAGGATTAACAGCTGCACAACTGGGTGCAGGGGTTTAATTTATTTTTGTCTCTTTTTTATGTTTGAGTTAACTGACTTTTTCCAAAGTTTCTCTATGTTGTCGGTATGCAGTTAGTGCTCTTTGACTGGGCTTTGGAACAGGCGCGCCATTTATTTGCAATTCTGGAGCAAGTCTTCGCGCAGCAATATAATCTTGTATGAGATCTGTACAATCATAATTGATGCATGCAGAAACTTCTCTTTTAGCAAGTTCTTCCTGTGCTGCTACAACACAAATCCACCATGTTACACCTACAAGTTCAAAGTTTTTGGATGTAAATTCTTTTTGAGTTCTTAGTAATTGAAAAAGAGATTCTATTTGTCTTGATAAGCCATAACCCTTCAGTGGGCTGGGATCTTGAGCAGGTAATTGAATGAAATCTGCTTGTGGTGTTGGTTGTTCTAGAGTTGATAGATTATAGATTGGACGACCCCGTGCTAAGTATGTTGCAGCACGTTCTTCTATTTGTGTTCTGACAAAGCCGTTTGGACAAAGGCTGTCGTAGTGAATAATAACAAGAGAGCTTAGCAGTGGAAAATCAGCAGTTTGACTCATCATTTATTCACTTCAAAGTGACAGCATTTAAATGTTTCTGTTTTGAGAAACTAATTAATACCTCTTACCTCAAGCCAGTACTACGAATCAAAATGAACCCTTCAGAAATTTCCAAAACAAACTTGATTTATACGCGTTGGGCTTCTTCTGGCAAATCTAAAGCTGAAAAAGTTGGTTGGCATTGTACAAAAGATCAAACAAGTCGTTTTGAGCAATTCCTTAAATTGCAAAAGCTTACCAAAAAATCATTCGTACATTCATCTATTCTTGAAGTTGGTTGTGGTGATGCGCAATTAATTGATTTTCTACGAAAGCAAGGCATAACAACTGTTGATTTCACAGGCATTGATATCAATGAGTCATTTGTTAAAACAGCAAAAGAAACTTTTTCTGGAACATTTATTCACGATGAATTTCTCAGTCATGAATTTAATAAAACATTTGATTTTGTGTTTGCATCTGGTATTTTTAATGTGAATGTTTTCCAAGGAAACACCGAAAGAGCATATGAGCTTTTGTTTCGAACAGTTGATAAAATGGTAGATCTTACAAATCAAGGTATTGCATTTAATTTTCTTTCAAAACAACAATCAAAAGACTTTATTTTATCTGGAAACATGCAAGTTTATGATACAAATAAAATATTCAAATGGGTCAAAGAAAAAGGTTTCAAAACAAAACTTGTTGAAGGGTATGATGAGTTAGACAGCACCATTCTGATAGCAAAAAGCAAGATTTCCTAGAAAACCTTATATACTTCAACATCTTCAGTAATCATGATCTAGGAGTAACAAATGCCCGTAAAATTTTTGAAGTTAGTGGAAGACCCTTGTTTTGGCAAAAAATATGAGCAAATTCAACAGTGTCCAGACTGCTGGATTAAGAAATCTTGTTTGATCAGGTTTAGAAACGCTAAATAAAATAAAAAAATTATTCTTCTATAATCACTCGTATACTTGACGTGTAAACTCCTGGCAAAATATTTGCTGGCGGCCTTACGCTGATTTTGGCTCGATATTCACTGTGCGCATCCACTACAAATGTTATTGGCCCATCAATGCTCAAGTGTTCTTTTGATATGGTATTGTTTTTGTAGTGCAAATCATTCAAATTAAGAGTAATAGTAGTCATTGAATCTCCATTGTTTGTGATAACCAAAGTTGCATCTGGGTTTAAGCGAAGAGCTTCTGTAATGATTATCTGCGGAACAGTTAAAGTAATATCGGCTGTTAATGGTACAGGAATTCCTGCAAAAAATTCTGCTTGTGAAACAACAAGATCTTGCGCGAGATCTCCTGTTTTTTGTACTCTTGTCAGACTTTGTCCAGGATTAACATCAAATGTTTCCCATGAAACTCTGTCTTTTACGTCTTCAATCGAGCGTAACTCTACCCAGCTTTCTTTGTTTCCAAGTGTAATGGCTTCTTCGTGGTCTGCTGCTCTCCATGAGGGATCATCTTTGCGTTCATTCCAGTTTGCATCTGCAACAAGATATGTTTGTCCTGATTGCAAAAAAGAGTCTTCTGGAATGGTCGCATCTGTTTCTGAGCTTTCTGTTGATATTATCCAGCCAGAAATATCAATTGTTTCTCGTCCAAGGTTTTTGAGTTCTATTGCTTCTCCGCCACTTTCGCTCGTTATTGGGTCATACAACACCTGATAAATAACAACTTCTGCGTGCGCAAGTGGTACCAGCAAAAGTAACAGCACCAATATTTTTTTCATACAATTCACCTCGTTAGCATGTGCTCAAATTGTGAGCATACAATTATTATTAGCAATATTATTAAGAAGCCTTTCGGTAAAAAACACGTGAATTTAGCGACGGTAATCGTAAATATTACGGAGAACAAAATTGCCCAGTTATAAACAAAAATAGAATAAGTCGATAAAAAATTAAAGAAAAGAAGAAAGTTAAGAAAAATAAAAAGATTACTTTTTGCGTACTAACAACACAATAAGCACAATAACAATAATTGCTACAATGATGCTTATTACAGCCAATAATGCAGTGTATGCTGGGCTGTCTGTAAAGCTGCTGTTTCTTGGTGCAACAACTGGTGTTGTTGGTATTGATGGTTGTTGTGGTGGTTGCTGTACCACTGGTTGTTGTTCAATAATAACTGGTGGCTGTTGTACAACTACTGGAGGTTCTTCTTCAGTTGATCCGCCGCAGTTTTCAACAAGCAACTCTACGCTTGCAACATTGCTTTGCGCAATTTCATCATAGTAACTTTTTACATCAAAGCGTACAACGCCTTCTTTGGTGTTTTTTGGTACTACTACATCAAAGCTTACTCCTGTGCTGTCATCTTTATCTAATTCAAGCAAAGATGAACTTTGTGCAAGGTTGATGTCTGGTGAAGTAACTTCTACTCGTACTTCATCTTCGTTTCGTTTACCTTGATTTAGTACATTTGCAGATATGCTTACTGTTGAGTCTCTGCATGCTTCTATTCTTGTTGGTGTTAATCTTAAGCTTCTGATTTGAACGTCGTGAGATAATCTTTCAACTTCAAATCGTATGCTTAATGATTCGCCGTGAATTGCTCCGTTTTCATCAGTTCCAGATACGCGAATGTCTGCTGATGCGCTGCCATCTGCTTCTGTATCAATTTCAAGTTCAAATGTGACTGTTTCTTCATCATTTGGTCCAATTTCGTCTGGATCGTCATCTTCGTCAATGTCAAAGTCTTGGTTGCTTAAATCAAAGTCAACCAGCAATCTTTCAATGTCAAGATCGCCGATTTTAAGATCTCTTCCTAAAGAATCCTGTCTGTCATCATCATCAAAGCGATTTTCTATTTCTACTTCAATAGTACACTTGTCTCCTGGTCGGAGCTGGTCCATTTTGTCGCCATCATCAAGACTTTTTGATTTGCCATTGTCACAGTCGACTCTTACTTTTTTGACACGTAATTGGTTTACTGCTTGCATGAACACGTTGGCTGATTGGCTGATTTGTGTGCCGTTTAATATACCAGTAACTGTTACTTGTCCGATTACTATTGATTCTTCATTAAGTGTTGAAGGGTTAACTCCGGGATGGTCCAATGGGATCGTACCGTTTAATCGTAAACTTGCTGTTTCACCAGGTGTTAGTTGAGAAGGCAGGCTTAATGGTATTACTTGAAGAGCGTATTTTGCATTTTCAGCTCCTGCAGTGAATGTTACTTGTATATTTGTAAGATTTCCTGATGCGTTGCTGTTTCTTACTGTAAATGTTGTTTCTACTCCAGAAAGTCTGTCGTGTCTGTCATTGCCCATCAGTGGGCTTGTCACTTCTAAAGCGGTTGCTGCGACTGCAAATAATGCAATGAACAACAGTGTAGTTACGATTTTTCTCATGTATTTCCCCCCAATACTGTAATCTTTGGTTTCCAAGAACGATAGTACTATTTAAAGATTTCGGTGTGTTAGTATTTGCCAGTGGTAAAGAGCTATTTTTTAGACTTTTTTTCAGGTTTTTGTATTTTTGCAGCTTCTTCAATAATATATTTAGTATCTTCTATGGCAGTCATTAATTTATCTATTTTGACTTTGGCTTCAAGTAAATCTCCTCGGCACAAACCATGTTTTGTAGAATCTACTTTTAGTTTTTCTTTAAACTGCTTCGTTGTTGCAGCAACTTTATTTGCAGCAGCTATGTTCTTCTGAACATCTTTACTTATTTTTTGAGCATTTTTTGAGAGAACTTTTCTATTTTTGTCTGTCTTGCGCTGTATTTTTTTGGCTCTTAAACGCTGTTCTTTTGCAGATTTTTTGAGGCTTTGTATTATTGTGTTTATTGCTCTTTTATCTTCTGCAAGTATTTTTTTTGTTTTTTTCTGTGCTTCTGCTTTGTTTTTTGATATTTTTAATTTGACAAGTGCTGTTGCAAGTTCTGTTTCACGCCTTTTTTTGGTTGCCATGCCTGTAAAAATGGATTTAGCATATATTAATCTGTTGCATCATATATTCCATGAACGCGCAATAAAGGCTTGCTTGAACTTATTGCTCGAACAAGCTTAGAAAGCGCATCAAATGATCTTTTACTAACACATCTGTACCCATTTGCAGCAAAAGACTTTTCAGGACCATCTGCTATTTGTTGTTCAAGACGATACTCGTGCAAAGGAGTTCCGTGAACTGTTGGAGGATTGATTTCTTCACCATCTTGTTTGTAAGAGATGACTTTGCCTGGCAGAAGAACTAATTGTTCTGCAGGTTTTCCTTGCTGATCTCTTTGGGAAGTCCAATGAAATACTGCTTTTCCTTCATGATATGAAGCATAGGTTCCATGAACAGGTTCTGAAAAAATTAATCGTTCATCAGGCCTGCAAACTTGATAATCTGCTGCTGCTAAATCTAATGCTGTTGTTAACTCAAGCGCATACATCCCATTTGCAAAATAAGGTGTTCTTCCTTCTCGTCCTGAAATAACACCTAGCTCAATACGAATAATTCCTTCAGGTGTTGGGTGAACAAGTACAGCACAGTTGCCAGTTGTTAATGTTCTTAAGTGTCTATGATTTGCTGTAAGAATACTATATACTTGAAGGCGTAAATGCTGCCTTAATTCTGCTGCATCTTCTGATCTGCTCTCTATCCATTGTTGCATTTATTCACTCCCCAAACTACAAACGAGTGATAATATTTATAAGATTATTGTTGTTAATTTGAGTTATGTTGAACCAAGAAAAAATAGACGTGTTATTTCAGACTCTTCGCAAAGTACACAAATGCCATTGGAAAGCTCCTAAATTGGATGATGTTCAGAAAGAAATTCATCGCATCGGCGTGTTTGTATTTCGCATCGGCAATAATCCTTGGGTTGCAGAAGTTAGAATAACTGAAAATGGTGTTGAGTATGTTGTGAATCAAGACTTATCTGAACGAATGAGAAAAGATGCTGAAAAAATGAAAGAAGAGTTTGAGAAACTTATTCAGTAGCTTCTTCTAAGTTAACAAACTCGCCATTTTTGACTGTTTTTGCAATGAATGGTTTTTCAAAACTCCACGTGTCAGGATTAAATGTAAGTTTTCCACCAGCTCCTTGATAATTCTCGAGTGATTTAATGTAATCTGCCATGCAGTCAATAGAGTAATCTTCGCAAGCTTCAAGAGCTAATGTTAATATTTTTGCTGCATCGTATGCATCTACATGCACCATATTGATTTGTTGTTCTCCATAACGTTCAATAAATTTTTTGTGGAAGTCTGTTTCTTCTCCAACTGGCAGAAAATATACTGCTCCATTAAATATGTTTTTGTTTCGTTCAGGAGAAGCAAGTTCAATTTCCCATTCTGTAATTATTGGCAGTTTTATTCCCAGTTCTATAACTTGTTCAAAAAGCTCTCCTTGCGTGCCATCTAAAATAAACAACGCTTCTGCTCCGTTCTCTACAGATTTAAGCAAAGATGTTCGCACATTTAAGTCATCAAATGTGTATGCTTCTGCTCCAACAATTTCTCCGCCAGCGTTCTCAACTACACGTCTCACATTATCTCGGTATGCTTGCCCCCATTCATTATTGTAGTGAATTATTCCTATTTTTGTCCAGTTTTGTTTCAGAGCATATTCTGCTAGTAATTCTGATTCTTTTTTGATTAAGTATCTTGTGTTAAACTTGTAATTGCTTTGTTTGTCAAAGTTATCTCCAGGAGATATGACGAACAAGTCATTATTTTTTGAAAATTCGCCTGTAACAACATTTGTACCGCCGCAGAAAGGCCCCAATACTGCTACAACATCATCAACCTCTTTAAGTTTTTTCAAGGCAGTTGTAGTTGCTTTAAGATCAATACACTTTGTATCTTCATAAATAAGTTTGATTTTTTTATCTGTATGTTTTTGGTTAAATTCATCAATTGCAAGTTCGTATGATTCTTTCAAGTCTTCTGCAAAGTGTGGCAAAGGTCCAGTTATTGGCGATAAAACACCGATCTTGATTTCTTCAACAACATCTTGTGTTTCTGTTGGTTCACTGGTGCACGCAAAAAGAAAAAACAATCCAAATATTATCGTAATTACTGTTTTTCTCATAAAGCAATTTCTATATATTGTATATTTATGTTTTTCCATCATTAAATTTCGAGATATGCCTCAATTTCTTTTAATTTCTTAATATTGAGTTGATAAGCAATTCCATATTTTGTTTTGCCATAAATTAAAACAAGTTCATCTTTAATTAACTCATCAAGGATATTTTTCACAAAACCTTGCAAATGTGTAGGTATTCCAGATTGTAATCGCTCGTATAACAAATGTCCTTTGCTGAATGCTTGATTTGAATAAAGCTTTTTGATTGTGTTCTTTTTGATTCTTGAATGATCTTCTTGATTAAGTTTAACCATGGGTTGTTCACTGGAATTTATCTATTTAAAGCTTAACACCCAATATTAGCTTACAAAAGCCAAAGATAGAAACATTTATAAAGTTTATAATCTGACTTGGCTCTATGAGTGACAAAACTGCTTTTTTGGAAACATTCGGTGATTCTCCAATACTCAGAGTTCTTGACTTTCTTGTTGTTAACGAAGATTTTGATTATAGTATGACTGACATTGCAAATTTATCAAGTGTAGGATATTCAACATTGAAACTGTTTTGGGAGAAGTTAGAATCAGAAAATATTGTCACAAATACGAGAACTGTAGGCAAAGCAAAAATGTATGCATTAAATAATTCCAATCCTGTTGTTAAGAAATTCAGGGAATTATACTGGGAAACAACTAAACACAGAGTGCACGAAAAAGTAAAACAAGAAGAGATTATTCGCTAGTTTTTTCAATCTCGACAAATTCTCCATTCTTTACGGTTTTCACAAAATGTTCTTTGCTGGAAATTACCCCTTGTTCATCAAAGTTAATCACGTTTGAAGCTCCTTGATAGTCAGTAATATTGTGTAAATATTTTGCAACTTTTTCTGGTGTTTCCGCACCCGATTTGAGAGCATCAATTAACAATGTAGTTGCATCGTATGCCGTTGCTGCGCTTGGCGTGTGTGGAAGTTCTCCATATTTTTGTTTGTATTTTTCAGCAAAGGATGAATACGCTGGTGTTTCAACAGGGTACGGGTAAATTATTCCTTCAATTTCTGTTGCAAAATTTTTCAACAAATTAACATTCTCCGCTGAAGATGCACTAACAACTGTTGCATTGATCCCAAGTTCTCGCATTTGTTTCATTAACAAGCCTAAATCAGGATCGTCTACTGCAAGCGGTGCGTAAATAGCATCAATATTTAAGTTCTTTAATTGCAACAAACTTGTTCTGTAGTCTCTATCTTCTACATCTCGTGCTAATGTTTTTGAAATAGTCCAGTTGTTTTGTTCAGCTTCATTAACAAAAAAGTTTTTCATCAGTTCACTGAAGTATTCATTGTGATAAATAATGACAAACCGAGTCATGTTGTGTTCTTCAAAAAAAGGAATTAAGCCGCGTATTTCGTAATAGTACGGCGGATATGTAGAAAACAAATGCGAGCTGTTTTGGTTTTGTATGTTTTTGTATGCTGAAGGAGATATAAGCAGAACGTTTTCTTTGGCAGCGAGCGGTGCTATTGCTGCTGTGCTTGCTTCCCATGTTGGCCCAACAATAAACTTAATACCATTTACTTCTGTAAGTTTTTTGTACGCAGTAATGGTTTTTGTTGGATCTGTTCCAGAGTCTTCAACAATCAGCTTGATTTGTTTACCATCAATTCCGCCAGCAATATTTATTTCTGCAACAGCAAGCTCGATGGCGTTTTTTTCTTCTGTTCCCCAATCAGCTCCATGCTGTGTGAGTGCAGAAATAACTCCTATTGATGTAGTTTCTTCTGAAGATTTGCAGCCGAAAAGAAGCAGCACAAGTAGCATTGTTATCGCTAGTTTTGTCATCGTTTTCATAAAATAAATGAGAATGAAAAAGTATATAAATTGCAGCTCTCCTGTAACAAGAGTATGATAAGTAAACGGTCAAAAACAGTGCTTGAAGAGCTTGGTTTAACAAATGCAGAGAGCAAAATTTATCTTGAACTTTTGCGTCTTGGTGAATCAAAAGTAGGAGAGATAATAAAGCGTTTGCCAATCAGTGCTTCTAATATACATGATGCTCTTGATAAGCTTGTAAAAAAAGGTCTTGTAACTTTTGTTGTAAAAAATAACATCAAACATTATTTTGCTCCAAATCCAAAAAACTTGAATGTATTATTAGATAAACAAAAGAAAAAAGTTCAGGAAACAGAAAAAGAGCTCAAAGCACTGTTGCCAAGATTGCAATCAATTACGCAATTAACTGAGAAAAAGCAGGATGCTGAAGTTTTTATTGGTATAAATGGTTTAAAAAATTCTTTTAGAAAGTTAGTTGAAGGAGGAAAGAAAGGACAAGAGATGACTTTCTTCTACACGTATTCAAAAACAGATGTTGGAATAACACACAAATTTTTTGCCAAGATGGACATAGAAGATATTTACAAAAATATTCCAATGAAAGGCATCTGCTCAAAAGAGTACGAACCATTGTTCAAAAAAAGAAAAAAATCAAAAGTGCATGCTAAATTTACTGATTGGCCAATACCATCTAATATTGATATGTACAACGGAAAAACGCTTATTACAGCATGGACAGAAATCCCTATTGGATTCTTAATTAGTTCAAAAGAAATCACTGTATCTTTTGAAAGGCTGTTTTGGGATGTTTGGAGGAAAATCTAAATCACAAGATTTATATAGTTCTATAGTGCTATAGATTTTATGACAACAACTATTCAAATAAGAGAAGAGACATTGGATTTGTTAAAACGCATCAAAGAATCATCAAATGCTAAATCTTATGATGAAACAATCATTAATGTATTAAGTATGAAGACAAAAACATCTCTTGCCGGGTTTTTGGGGAAAAAACCCATGAAAAAAATACTCGACGATTTAAGAGATAAGCATGACCGTATCTAAATATTTCATGGACTCGTCTGCCTGGCTGGCATATTTTTTTAATGCCAACCAGAGAGTGCTTTATCTTATTGAAAAAGAAGGAATTTTATTGACATCTGTGCTTTCTCTTTTTGAAATTAAACGTAAACTAATCCGCGATGGTTACGACAAAAAAGACATTGATGAAGTGCTTCAGTTCATTCAGGTGCAAAGCATTATTGTTGAATTAGGACAACATGTTTCAAAAAAAGCAGCCGAAATATCAATAGCAGATAGTCTGTCTGCGATAGATTCAATAATTTACACTGCAGCACAAGACACAAAATCAATGTTAATTACTGGAGATAATGATTTTCGAAATCTTCCAGATGTTGAAATAATATCTTAAAAGTCTTATTTCTGTTCCCCAACCAGAAAATGATTTTTTAGTTCTCCCCAGTTTTCAGCCTGAGCTATGTCCATTAATCGTCTGGTTGTCGCTCCGAAATCAATTATTATATCGGGATTTCCCAACAAAGCATAAACAGTTCCAAGCTTTTCTTTGGGGTCTCTAGGCTCATTAGTTTTTTCATACCTGTAAACATTTCTAGAAGGGTCGGAAATTACAGCAGGAAATATTGCATTTTGCTCATCATATTTTCCGTGTTTTATTTGTATATCAAATATTTCTTCACCATCGCCATGCAAAGCAGCATTTCCAGAAACATCATAGCATTCGCCAGTGTTTTCTGCAACGAGTTCATAATAAAGCCTGCCATCTCTAACTAATTCAGAAAATGGCAGGTTTAATAGCAGGGTCATTTTTTTAATTTTTTTCGTATCACATTCAAAATCCAGTAAGTATTCAGCTCTGCCACATTTATCATTTAAAGGAATGTATCTAACAGCGCGAGTTCTTATAAACTCAGGAACAGAACCATATTTTAGGTGTTCTACGCTCTTCAGTTCAAACCCGCCTGCAAGAACTGATTGGCACGTCTTTACATAATCAAAAAAATACTGTCCTGCACCTATCGGTTTCCAATCAGTTCTCGCATTCATTGTATCTTGCCATCTTTTATCTTCAACAGAAAAAATATTGTCGCGATAACTAAGCATAGCTTCAAATCTTGTGCATGTAGCAAGAGTATGATCTTTTACTTCTAAAGATAAATCGTGCCCAACAACAACTTTACTAGACGTGCAAGTTTCTCCAGATGAATTAACAGGCAAAACAAACTCATAACCAGAATTTGTTTTGAAAACTTCAGCTCTTGCTTTTTTAAATCCTGCACGATTACACAACTCGTCCAGTGTTAAACTCTTAGAAAACTTTAATCGTTCAGCTAAATAATTCCTAGACTCAATAGCTGATTCTTCATCATATACATAAACTCGTCTTGGCAGTTCAGGATGAATTCCTATTTTTCGAAACGATAAAGCTGTCTTTATGTCACTCATACAAAAAAGAGACTAAAAACCATTTATAAATCTTACTACTAAGAAGTAGTTCTTCTCCTTTTTTTCCTTTGTTCAACTTGATAACCAATCGCTCCAATAAATGCGAGAATAACAAACACCACTGTGCTTAATGCGTAAACGTTTAATCCTATAAACTTGAAAGTTGGAATAAGATATTTAGAATAAACACTTGCGCTAATGATTTCAACAGGAATGATTATTGTAAGTGAATGTATTGCAATATTTAATGCTTCTTTCCATCTTAATCTAAATTTAGTTAGTTCTAAAATGATAAATAACACTGTACCAATAAGCAAAGCTAGCAGGAAATATTTGATCCATGCTTTGATAAAAATCAGCAAGCCAATGCCAGGCAATAACAAGAACATGATTGTTGCAAATAATTTGTTAACCTGAGCATCACCAGAATTTAAATTTTTAAGACTCTCTTGGTCAACAACATTTATTCCGAACAGTCGATATCTTATTTTTTCGCTGTCAATAACAAGAAACTCATTTTCTAGCAAGTGTTCTTTGTTTAAATCAACATGCACCCACGGGTTTGTTCGCGGTATTTGAATAATTCCTGTTTGTGTAATTTCTTCATTGATTGTAAATGTGTCAAATTTATTTAGTTCTTGCCCTATTGTTCCTTTAACTAATGCCAAGGTTGGTAATAAAATAATCCCTGCGATGATAATTGATAAAAACAACAATTTACTCATATAGCCAAGGCTACTTCTGAATGTTTGTTCAGATAATTGTTTGTATCGTGGAGGGTATACGCTCCAGATGACCTCTTTTATGAACGGTGGTATGTTCATGGTTTTGCTTTTCTGTTTTGCATATTTAAAGCTTACGTGATTTTTTTCGTAAACACCAACCCATAATTTTAAATTTGTTTTATGATCATGTGCAGTCATGACAGATGTTTTCGATGAAGCAATATCAAAAAGGCTTGCAGATAGGTTCTATCAAATAAATATTGAAGGAAAAGTTCGCAAGCCAGAAGATATTTTATTGCTTGCAAGACACGAGGTTGGTGAAGGCGCACATGATGGTGTTGCATATCATGGGCTTGTGTTGCGTGTTTCAGAAAGAGGTGTTTTTGTGTATGATTTGATAGGAAACAGAGTAATTCATAAGGGAGATTTAGGAAAAATTATCACTGGGACACAAATTTTTAACAGATCGAATTTTGAAACAAGATCTGACGGTGTTCGCTTATCAACAGTTGATTTTGCTGATACGAGCAAAGAGCATTTTCCTCCAAGACGAGTTTTACGAAACGGTCGAGTTAAAGTCGGGGATGGTGAGCAATGGTTGACAGAAAGAATTGCAGCGTACACACCATCTTCTGGAAATTCCGAGTACAATGGAAACACTCCTGGAGGAATAGCACTTCCATTAGTTGGGAGATGGGATGCTCTTTCAGCAAGAGAAAGAAATGGGTTTGCAGATGCTATTTTGGGACACGTAGAAAAAGCGTTTGGAGAAGATCCAAGCTTGAGAGTGAGATATGTTGGCAAATAATTATTTCTTTTCACAAATATAAACAATATCTTGCACATCATCTATTTTTTTCTTCACAACAAACAAAGTAGTAATTAGTTTCTCTATTTCTTCAAAATTATCTGCTTTTTTCAAGATACTTAATGCGATGTTTTTTTTTGCTACTCTTCGTATCTCATGCAGTCCTTTTTCAACATCTGCGAAATTATGTACTGCTGTGATGCTAATCACGTGATCAAATGAATCGTTTGGAAAGTGTAAATTTTCAGCAACTCCGTGCATGACAGGAACAGTTGCTTGCTCAAGAAGTTTTTTTGATGGATCTACACCAATTTTTATGCAGTTAAACAATGCAAGCGTGTGTGCTGTTCCGCATCCAACATCAAGCAACACATCGTCAGGCTTCACGTTAATTTCATTTGCGATGATTTGTGCTTTTCTTAGTTGTTCTTCACCATGCAGTTGATTGTATCCTGCTGCAATTTGATCATAATAATCAGCTCCAATTATGTCTGCCATGATAAATCAAGCAGGAGAATCTTTAAAAAGTAATAGGTTATAAAATATAATTATGCAACAAAAAGAGGCTTTGATTAATATTCTTGATAAAACAGGCAAAATTGTTGGTCAAAAGAAGAGATCAGAGGTTGACAAAAAGAAAGATATTCTGCAATCAGTTAATATTATTCTGCTTAATAAAGAAAACCAATTGTTTTTAGTTAAAGCAGTTGATCAATTGTACAATAATTTTTGGGGATCATCTGCAGCTGGTTTAGTCCGCCATGGAGAGTCTGTTGAGCAAGCTGCAAAAAGAACTCTAGAACGAGAATTAAACGTCCAAGTCAGCCTAGTAAATCTTGGTGAACAGTTTGTTGAATTTGATGGAATAAAGCGGTTTATGTCATTATTTTACTGCAAAACAAATCATGAGCCAATATTAAATAATGATGATGCGAGTGACGGTAACTGGTTTTCTTTTGAAGATACAAAGAAATTAATTGAGACCAAGCACTGTATTCCAACGTTTAAATTCGCGTTTGCTGTATTGGAAGATGGTTTCAAAAAGAACCACTTGAACCATTAAAAAACCAGTTGGTTTTCAAAAAGTTTAAATAGTTCTAGATAAAACCATTCATAATGGCTAGATTAAAGAAAGGGACAGAGCGCAAGCAAGACAGTCAAAAAAGAATTAATTTAGATTTAACAGCTTCAGAAAACAGAGTTTTAGACTTGTTTTTCGCTTGCCCAACTCAAGAGTTTACATTCAATGATTTGTGTAAGTTAACAAAAACCTCAAAAACTACTGCCAAAAGAATTGTTGAACGTTTACTGAAATTAGAGTTAATTAAGAAAAGTATTATTGGTAAATTGTGGAGACTTTCTGCTAACAATGATACCAAAGAATTTATGGATTTGAAAATAGCACACAATTTAAAATTGGTTTATGCTTCTGGCATCATAAAATTGGTCTCAACAAAACATCCACAGGCAAGAGCAATAGTTTTGTTTGGTAGTTTCAGAAAAGGAGATGATCTTTCTAGGAGTGATCTTGATATTGCTGTTGAGATTCCTGGGACAAGAGAAATAAAGATAGAATCTCTTGACGAGATAGCACTTGGTTCAAGAAAAGAAAAGACAAAAATTAATATTCACATATTCTCACGAAATGCAATAAATCTTAATTTGTTTTCAAACATCGCAAATGGTATTGTTTTAAGGGGTTTTCTTGAGGTACGTCCATGATTCGGCAAAGATCTCCTGATGTTGCCTTAGCAAGGAGTTTAGTGCAAGCCAGCCAGGCAGAAATGAGTTTTCTTGAGACTCTTAAACCGACAGAAGAAGCAGCATCTACAATAATAAGAGGGATTTATGAAAATTTTCGAAGATTAGGAGAAGCGTTGTTGATTCTGGAAGGAGTAGAAAGTGATCATGAAGCTGAAATTAATAAATTAACGACCTTGCCTGTTAAAACAACAAGATCTATCTTAGTGCTTGATAACTTGAGAAGATTAAGACATGATATTAATTATAAAGGATATCAGCCCTCGCTTGCAGATCTGGAAGATGTTATTTTGATCAAGTCTGCTTGCTGGACTGCCGTATTGGAAGAAGTTAAAAAACAAGTATTTTAACAAAGTTTAAATTAAACTTCAAACTTCTTACCTTAAACTTCAAATTATAAAGAGGTACTACAATGACATTAAGAGAACCAGAATCTATGGAAGAGTGTGTATATTTTACAAACAGAGCTATCGATAATGGTCATGCAAAGGCTTGGGTTTTCAGAGAGAAGTGTCCCAAGTGTAAGAAAGGAATGATGAGCAAGCCTTTTGATGAAAAAGCAGGAAAGTTCAAAACGCGCGCAACAGAGTATGTTTGTCCTGAATGCAAGCACTCTGTTGAAAAAGAAGAATATGAAGGTACATTAACTGCAAATATTGCATATACTTGCCCGCATTGTAAGCATAAAGGCGAAACGCAAATTCCGTACAAGCGGAAAACTTTCAAAGGGGTTCCTTCATTAATTTTTGAGTGCAGTTCTTGTAAAGAAAAAGTTGGTGTTACAAAGAAGATGAAAGAAGCAAAAGGTAAGAAGAGTAAAGCTCCAATTGATCTGGATGATGAATAAATTCGCACTTTTTCATCTTAACTTTTTTATGTATTGAAGCAAATAGTAATTGCATGAAACACTTGGCATATTCAATTACCTTAGTTGCAAGTTTAACATACGCAGGATGTGCCAGTATTACTGGAAGAGTTTATGGAACGTACAGTGTTCCGGAAGACGTTGCAATTGCTGCACAAGAAATAAGAGATAAATGTTATAAAGGTCATTCAATTGATGTGATTCTTAGACTTTATGATGAAAATAATAGTGGAGATCTCGATAGATCTGAACAAAGAAGCGTGCTAGAGGATGCAAAGAAATCAGAGTAATTTGAAGACAAATAAAACAGTAAGCTTTTTAAATTGATCCCATCCTCTTTTTGAATATTCTGAGGAGATCAGGTTAAAATGGCAATTCGTAATGTTAATCCAACAAAATTAGTGCATAGAACTGCGAAGGAATTAGGGTCTGATAAAAGTCTTGCTCCTCCTTCATGGGCGGCATTTGCTAAAACAAGTGCTGGACGAGAACGCGTTCCTATGCAGGAAAACTGGTGGCATATTCGTTCTGCTGCTATTTTAAGAAAAATAAGTGTTATGGGTCCAATTGGTACTATAAAATTAAAAAAGAAATTTGGCGGTACAAAAAATAAAGGTTACACTCCTGATCAATGGAAGCCTGGTTCAGGAGCTATTGTTCGTAAAATTTTGCAACAGCTTGAAAAAGCAGGATTTGCAAAGCAAACTGCAAAAGGTGTTCACAAAGGAAGGATAATTACTCCGAAAGGTCAAAAATTACTTGATAAAGTTGCTACAGAAATTATGAAAGAGGAAAATGTTGTTATTCCTGCAAAACCAAAAGGAGTTGTGCTGAAAGTTGACAAGCCGAAAAAGGCTGTTAAGAAGAAGTCTCCTGTTAAACGTAAAACAACAAAAAAAGCAGCAGTTGCAGAAGAAACTGCAGCAGAGTAGTTTGTAAAAATGGGAAGCAATAAACATCCTGCAAGAAAAGCCAGATTGGTTAAGCGATCACGACAAACTCGTTGGGCTCCTTTTTGGACAGTTCCAAAAAAATACGGTAAGGGAAGACGAGTTCATCCTGGCAGACATACTGCTGTGAAAAGAAACTGGCGCAGAAGAAAACTAAAGGTGTAAAATGGCTCTTGAAAGATCTTATGTAATTCCATTAAGAAGTGAGTGGTTGAAAGCTCCAAAGTACAGGCGTGCAAAGCGAGCTATTTCTGCTGTTCGTTCATTTTTAGTTAAACATATGAAAAGCGATGATGTGCTTGTCGGTACAAGTATAAATCTTGCAGTCTGGAAAAACGGTATTAAAAATCCGCCAGGCAAAATTGCGGTTGATGTAAAAAAAGACGACAAAGGGATTGTTCGTGCTGAATTAACTGGTGTTCCTATTATTACAGAAACAGTGGAAGAGAAGAAGGGTTTGATGGGTAAATTAGCTGATAAAATTTCTAGGGGAGAGAAGAAAGAAAGCAAAAAAGAAGTTGAAGTACAGGATGTAAAACCTGAAGAACAAAAGCCTGTTGACACAAAAAAAGAGGTTAAGATAAAAGACGACCTTAAGGATGTTGAACCTCTAAAGTCTTCTGAATCACCTGTTAAAACAGAAGAGAAGAAAGAAGTTAATTCTGAAAATAAAGAAAGCGCTTAATGAAGTTTCATTAAAACTCCATTATTGAATATATTTTACTTGTCGTCCTAAACGAGTTCTTCCATCAGTTGCACTGTTTTGCACTTCTCTTGCGTAACCAGTCCCAACTTTTGGCTGAACATAAACAGCATCTCCAAAAAGTACAAGCCTTGCACATCCTCTATCCAACGCGCTTTTTGCACCCTGACTAGCAATCGGAACACAAGGCAGTCTTGCTTGCAGATTTGTTCTTTCAGCATATTCAGCCACAATTGACCTTACAATCTCGCCTATATGCACTGGACCACTAGTACGTTTATCAGCCAAGCAAGTAATCATAATCAGAAGTCCACAATGTACATTTATAAAAGTTTTGCTTAATATTTACTATAAAGTGACAAAAAGATTTAAATATGGTGTGTATTAAGATAAAAATATGACTGTTAAAGCAACATATGCCTGGTCTGTGCTTGACCTTGCACAGCGCGCAAGAGATACACAAAAACCATTAAGTGCTGTTATCACTGATGAATTTGATGTTGTGTTTCAAGATCCTTCTCAGCCTTTTCTAGAACTAGCAGCTCCTTATTCGGGAATAGAAAAACCTGAAGAATTGCTTATTCCAACATTCTTGCCAAAAGACCAGAGCTTAGAAGGAAGTTTAGTGAGAATTTCTCACGAAGGACTCCCAGCAGAACTAGCAAGACATGAAGAAGCAACAGGAATTAAAGCAGGAATTGATTTAGTTGCTGGTTACAGCATGGTTTTTTCTGAGGCCGTTCTGGCTAGTTTAGTGATGAGAACAACTGATATTAGAGAACGAACTATTTTAACAACACAAATGCAGGATCAAATGGGTGTTGGTGTAGTAAGTTCTCTGCTTGCAAACGCATATCATGACCATCCAGAACTAGCACACATTAATATTCGTGACGAAACAAGAGATAGGGTATTCATGAAAGCAAGAACAGGGACGCGACAAGGTCCAAGTTTTAGTTTCAAGCAACCAAATGGTAGTACTGTTAGTATTATGATGAAATCTGGAACAAGGCCATACGATATACATGACGATCTTAAACAATTAGCAGATAATTATATTTGGGGATCTGTTCCAAGAGATGAACGTGAAATAATTGCTGCACTTTCTACAGAAAACGTTGGAGCAGCACTTGCTGAAATGCCTGAGAGAGTAATGAGGGCATATAGACAGGTAGTTGACAGTCAAGAGAAGGGTGAAAAAATTGGCAATCCAGCATTGTTTAGTCCGATTGATTATTTGTGGTTGTCTTTACTTCCTGAAAAAGGTCAAGTGCGTATGAGTGGAACTGGGTTATTAAACGCGCGAACTGCGTTGCTTAGAGGAGAACATCCTGGTGAGATTGTTCCAAATTATGCGTTGAACACGACTGCCAGTTTAGTGCTTACTGTCATTGGACAAGCTGAAAGGCAAATTGGTGCACACATCATTCCTGATAAAAAAGAACTGGAAGAAGCAGGTTCAAGCAGGTACGAGTTTGTGTATGGCGTTCTAAAAGACGGTTTGAAAGATCATGGTTATTAACACTAAACATGCCTTAAGTTAAACCATAACCCTTTTAATATCAGATTTTTAATTTCTGTATATGTCTCTTTTACCATTTGAACAAATACAGCGAGAAGTTCTTACAAAAATAGATGCAACAACAAATCCAAAATATGGCTGCAAACCAGAAGACAGAACAACAGATCAACTCATCAATTATGGAGTTATTAACCTAAACAAGCCAAAAGGGCCTACGTCGCACATGGTTTCAGGGCACATTAAAAAAATTCTAAAAATAGACAAAGCAGGGCATGGTGGTACGTTAGATCCTGGTGTTACTGGTGTGTTGCCTGTTGCAACTGGTAATGCAACACGTGTTGTGCAAGCATTGCTTTCTTCAGGAAAAGAATACACCTGTTTGATGCACTTGCACAAACCAGTTCCAGAAGATAAGCTAAAAGAAGCGTTAGATAAATTTAAGGGAGATATCATGCAATTGCCGCCTGTTCGTTCTGCAGTAAAGCGACAAACACGCGCAAGAAAAGTGTATTATCTTAACATTTTAGAAATGAGCGAGCAGGATGTGCTGTTTCGCATGGGCTGCCAGGCAGGCACGTATGTGCGAAAGCTCTGCCATGATGTTGGCCAGGAGCTTGGAGTTGGAGCTCATATGGCTGAATTAATCAGAACAAAGGCTGGTCCGTTTAATGACCAGGATTGGGTAACTCTTCAGGATTTGGAAGATGCTTTTATGTTTTACAAAGAAGAAAATAATGACAAATTTTTAAGACATTGTATTAAACCAGTAGAATTTGCAGTTTCACATTTGCCGAAAATTTGGGTGCAGGACAATGCTGTTGATACTATTTGTCACGGTGCAAGCTTACACATACCTGGAGTTGCAAAATTGAATGATCATATTAGCAAAGGAGATATTCTTGCAATTATGACTTTAAAAGATGAATTGGTTTGCTTAGCAATTTCCGAGTTGTCTAGCAAAGAAATAATGGAAAAAGAAAAAGGAAGGGTTGTTTCTGGTACAAAAGTATTTATGCAACCTGGAACTTATAAAAAAATGGGCGTTAGTAAAGTGTGATTAATTGGTTTTCTTGTTTGCAAGGCAGTTCTAAGAGCCATTGCCAAAGTTGGATTATTTGTATATTTTTTAGGGGTTCTTGATTTGATTCCCTACAAATAACATACGACTGTTTTAATGAGTATTTTTGCATGAAATATTGTAAGTGCTTCAATTCTCTAGAGGGTATTTCTTTTTTGTTTTTAGCTTCTATTGGAATTATTTTTTTGTTATTAACAACCAAGAAATCTATTTCTTTTCCTGCATCACGCCAATAGAATTTTGCGTTTATGCAGCTGCCAACTATTGTTTCAAATAATTTGTCTTCATTTGTGCAGTAAGGGACTGATAAACTCCACCAGTATGGGTAAATGCGTTGCAGCTTTCTTGAACTTGCAAACAGGCTTGGTCTAAAGTTATTAATTTTTCGTATCAAATAAGTTGCCTGAAGATAACGTATATGTTCAAATAGTGTTTTTTTGCTGATGTGTTGTTGTTTTGACAAAACATCATAATCAATATACGTTCCTGGTTCTGAGAAAAATAATTGTATTAAAAATAATATGAGTGGTTTCTTGATGTTTTTATATTTTTCTCCAATGTCTTCTCTTACAACCTTGTCAATTATTGTAGTTTGAATATACTCCTTAATTAGCTGTTCTTCTTCCCAATCTGTTATTTCAGGAAAAGGCTTCAGGATATATTCTTTTGCCAACGATTTTAATTCTTTTTCCCACAATATTATGTTTTCCACATATTTTTGTTTGCCTTTGATGACGATAAATTCTTTGAATGATAGTGGTTCTATGCGTAACATGAAATATCTGCCTGCCAGAGAGCTTATTGCTTCTTTTTCAAGTTGAAAACTGCTTGATGAAGACAGAATAAATTTTATGTTTGGCAATGCATCATAGAGAAGTTTTAATTTATTTCCCCAGCCAGAAAGTTTGCTGATTTCATCTAGAAAGACGAAGATTTTTTCTTTTTGCCAGTCTGTTTTTGTTATTTTTCCAAAGGCGTTTAGGATGTCTTCTATTTCTTCAATTTGTCTGTCAAAATTAAAGTAAACAGTTTTTTGGGGCAAAAGGTTGGCTATTAGTTGATAAAGTATTGTGCTTTTTCCTACTCTCCGAAGTCCTGTAACCAGCAAACACTGTCTTTTTGTCGAAAGCTTTTCCGCTTCATAAAATATGTCTCTTTTGAAAGCTTTCGCTAGTTCTTCTGATACTGTTCCTGTTTTCCACCAAGGATTTAATATTTGTAATGTTTCATTCAAGTCCATAATTATAAGTTTCCAAAAAAGAACTAATATATAATATTTACGTTTCAAAATGGAAACTTACTTGTGCTTAATAGTGTTGTTTCTGGTACAAAAGTATTTATGCAGCCTGGGGCTTATAAAAAATAAAGAAATTGCCTGAAAACTCGCTATCCCCGCAGCAAGCTGACGGGGTATTCGACCCAACATTTGAAATAAAAAGTAAAAAAATGGTTATAGGCACTGCATTCTACCAAGATTGCAACCGTTTGGGCAATACTGTCTGTTTTGAATACAAGGACCAGGTATTATGCTTCCATTTGTACTTGTCGTGTTAGTTTGTGAATATCTTTGCGAATACCAAGCTCCATCCACATTTATGCAATTATTTTCTTGAGGACAGCTACTAGAGCATCTACCATAAGTACAATATTCATTAATGTCACAATTCTTAAGTACATCCCAAGAACACTGATTATTTACTACACTTATTCTTGCAGTTTGTAAATCACCTTGCTGAATGCGACACACATTTGCTGTTGGTAGTAAGCTGCTCGCTCCACAAGCTTGTTGCAAAGTTAACTGTGTTGGCGTTTGATTAGTCTGGTTTACGGGTAAACTTATTTGTGCAAGTGTTGAACATTGTGTTCGTACGGACGCAATGTATTGTCCGTTGCTTGTTGTTCCGTCTACTAAGCAATAGTATGTTGTACTTGGTTGTAATCCTGAAACTGTTCCATATCCATGATTATAGTTCTCTCTTCTTAATGAACCTGTTGCTACTGGATTTTGTGAGCTTGCACTAGCATACACATAAACCGTATTATACATAGTCACACCACCTTGCGCAGTCGCATCAACAGTTAACCCTGTAGGAGTTCCATTTGTTGCAACAACAATACCTGCCATGACAACTTGACACCTGTTATTTGTACATATTGCTCCACTTTGCAGACACGTTCCGCAATTTACAGTTCCTCCACATCCATTTAAGATTGTGCCGCATTGCGCATTTTGTGCTTGACATGTTGTAGGAACACAAGCTGGTGTTTGGTTAGTTTGATTAGTCTGGTTTACAGGTAAACTTATTTGTGCAAGTGTTGCACATTGTGTTCTTACAGATGCAATGTATTGTCCGTTGCTTGTTGTTCCATCTACTAAGCAATAGTATGTTGTGCTTGGTTGTAATCCTGTAACACTTCCTGTTTTTTGCCAGGCAGTTCCAGGAGGGCTAAGCGCGCCTGTTGCTACTGGATTTTGTGAGCTTGCACTAGCATACACATAAACCGTATTATACATAGTCACAACACCTTGCGCAGTCGCAGCAACAGATAACCCTGTAGGAGTTCCATTTGTTGCAACAACAATACCTGGCATGACAACCTGACACCTGTTATTTGTACACATTGCTCCAGTTTGCCCTTGCGGGCAAATTCCGCAATTTACAGTTCCTCCACAACCATTAGAGATTATGCCGCATTGCGCATTTTGTGCTTGACATGTTGTAGGAACACAACTTGGTGTTTGATTTGTTGTGCTTTGTTGGCAGTATCCTTGTCCGTTGCTGTCTCTTGTGCACGTTGTTCCTTGTGGGCATTTGTCTAGTTTGAATTGTGCAAAGTCTCCTTGGCAGTATGTTTCAGTAATATCATATTTTCCTGAGGTTATGCATTGATCTTTGAATGTTGATGTTCTTCCTGTTGATGGATTTGTTACAGTTATCGCTCCTGGTGTTGACAAGTCTATTCCATTGTCAGAATCTGTGCATAATGGTGCTGCTGCTTGTTGTAAGCATGCTCCATTTCTGCATTGTCCGCTTTGACAACCATTTTCTTGTCTGTTGAAATTTCCTGATTGGTCACAGAAGTATTGTAAAACCACTGTGTTTCCTGCCTTGTTTAATGAGCATCTGTCTGTGTATTGCCTTGATCTTGTTCCTTGAGTGAGAGTTACGTATCCTGCAACGAAGGGGTCTAGGTTTTGGTTTGATCCGTCGCAAAGTTGTGCTGTTGCTCTACCTGTAACTTGAAAATCTGATAAAGATAGAGAAAAACCAGCAATTAATGCAACAGCGACAACTGCAAGAATTATACTTTGTACACCTTTTTTGTTCATGAAAACCGACCTCTTTTAAGTATTTTGATATTTTAAAAAAAAAACCATATAAACATTTGTAATCTCTGCTCCATAGTTAAAAAAAAGAAGGGAAAAAAACAATCATTAAATATTCTTTCTAGTTTAACAATGTCAAGAACCACTGGTGATCGCACTGCGGTGCTCAACACCAGTGGCATGACTGTTCAGAAAGTCATAAGAAAATATAGTCCAGTGGTTCTTGATCATGCTCGGAATGCCACTCGCTCCAGTAAACCACTCGTGTTTATCACGAGTGGCATTCCGACATGTAAAAATAGGTGAAACCCGGAGAAAAAATAATGGTTCGTCACATCTATGTAAGCATGTTGTTGATTGTTGCGATTGTTGGTTTTGCAGCGATTTTATTCTCTTACGCTGACTTGAATAGTCCTACTGCTTTTGCAGTAAAGTTTGTTCCTGAATGGAAGGAAGAAAAAAATGCTGTTATGGTTGAGTTGGATCTTAATGAGTATATTGCTGATGACTTGGAAGGTGTTGACGGCCAGCATTTTTCTTTGTTAAAAGGTGGGCTTATCACAACCAAAATTGCGCAGACACGATATACACAGGCTTTACAATTTAATGAATTAAATATTTTTAATGGTGGGCGAGCGATTTACGGTCGTACTGAATCGGCTCAAGTTGGAGATTTTATCCGGTTTACAAGTGATGATGCAATATTCAAGTATCGTATTAGTTTTTCGTCGGGTTTGGAAAGTCAGATTGTTACTGGCAGGCTTGATGATTTGCTTGATTCAAAGTGGCGTATGCTTGGTGAAGAATTTACGCTTAATTTTGCTGAAGTTAATACTGCTGATAATTACATCAGGTTAGATTTTTTTGGCAGACTTGGAAGTATACGGTTTGAAGATTTTGATTTTACTGATAGCTCATATCAAAACGGTGGAGTGAAGATTAATGATCAGCCTGTTGATGCAAGAGTAAGAATAAAGGCGAATGAAGTAATCGGAAATAGTGATTCAATCAATGACCGCTTGGTTATTTTTTCAGTAGAATATATCCTAAACACGCATTCCAAAAATGGCGGAGATATTTATCTTCCTCCTTTTAAGTGCGTGAGAGAATACATGTTGTACCCTGAAGGTTTTCTTGTTCCAAATTTTGACATTTGTTATGAAGGTATGCAGGGTTGGCCTGGAAGTTATCCTGATTTAGCAAGTGATCTTGATACCTCTGAAATTATGACTTATACGAAATTCCTCTTGCTCAGATGGATACTGAGTATGGTAACAATAATAGAAATTTTGTGTTTGACGAGTCTGACAGCATAATTTTAGATGATTACTTTTTAGTTAATGATCGTGATTTTAAAGGAGTGTCCAGAATTTTAAGGTATGATGATATTGATTTTGTTAACAATAAAGTGTATTTTGAGGATCTTCTTGGTGGCACATATATTGCGAGTTTTGACCCTGATACTGAAGAAGGCGTGTTGACGCTGGATCAGGGAACGTACACTTTTTTTATAAGTAGCGATACGCTGATTATGGATTTAAATAATGACGGGCATCCTGGCAGTGGTGAGGCAATATTTAATTTGCCTGATGGAAGTTATATTGATTTTGGACCTGAATTTCTTATAAGTATTGTGACTCCTGAACGTTTGTTGACTGAAAAAAATGGCGATGAAACAACGCAGTTCAGTGTGCTTTTTGACACAACTGTTGATTTAGATATTACGTCTCCTCAGGGAACAGTCTTTCAGTTATTTAGTTATCCTGGTGGCATTCGCAAAGGTGTTACTTTGTATGGCATAGAGTTTGAATTGAAAAGAAAATCCGATGCAGATGAATTAACTATTGCTCTTCCAGGAGAACCAGCTCAGCAGTATTATGATACAAATTATGGATACTATGACAGTACAAGCAGCAGTGCAACTGCAAAAGTGTATGTTTCTTTGGAACCAGGCACATTCCAGGAATTGCAGAATCAGTTAGTGCAACCGCTATGTGGGAACAAAGTTCTTGATCCTGGTGAGGGTTGCGATCCTCCTGGAAGTTTGTGTGCAGAAAATGAGCAGGCAGGAATTTGTGCATACGACTGTACGTATTGTGAAGTTCAGGGTATTGTTTGTGGAAATTTCTTGTTGGAAGAAGGCGAGCAGTGCGAGACAAATGGTGATTGTAGTCTTGATGAAAAATGCAATTCATGTGTTTGCGTGCCTCTGCCAGAAGCAATTTGTGGCAATGATTTGATTGATGTGGGAGAAGAATGTGAAAGAACAATTGATTGTCCTGATGAGTATGTTTGCCGTGAGTGCAGTTGTATTTCGTATCTTGCTGAAGTGCAAGTTCCTGCACCTCAGGGAGTTGTTCAGATTGTTGAAAGGCGTCGTAGCATTGCAGAGCGTTTTTTTTCTTGGTTTCTTGACTTATTATGAGATGTTGCTGCTTGCAATGATGGAATTTTTTGGGACAAATCATCATAAGTTATTTAAATAAACAGGCTTCCTAATCCTCTGAAAAAACATGGTGTCTTTTCCTTTTAGTGTAGGCAATCCTGGAGGACTGTGGGCTCTTCTTGCATTAGTTCCATTGATAATTTTATATCTTGTTCGTCCTAAACCAAAGCACATGGCCATTCCCAGTTTGATGTTCTTTATGAAATCAACAGGATCGAAGCGTTTGACAAGTTTTTTGAGAACTTTAACAAGGGATTGGTTGTTTTTAATTCAATTGTTGTGTGTTGCTGCGTTGGCGTTATCTTTTGCAGGAGTTTACACATCTTATCAGCATGATGTTACTGCTGCGCACACTGTTTTAGTGATTGATGTAAGTGCAAGTTCGCAGGTAAATGAAGGCGGAACTACCAGATTCAACATTGCAGTTTCAAAGGCAAAAGATTTTCTGGGAGCAAAGAACACAGTTATTCTTGCTAAAGATGTTCCTTTTATCGCGTTGAAGGATGCTGGGCAAAGAGAAGCACTGAAGTTTCTGAACAGTTTGCAGCCTAGGGAAACTCCTTCGCGTATTGGTGAGGCTATTATTCTTGCAGGTGAAACACTGGGAAGTGAAGGAAGAGTTGTAGTACTGAGCGATTTTATCAATACTGCTGGACAACTTCCACAAGTTGCAAAATCTGTTGTTGAGAGTAAAGGTCTTGTTGTTGACTTTATTGAGATTGGTTCAAGCAATAAGCGCAATGTAGGGATTGTAAATCTTGATGTTGATCCTACGCAGACTGTTGTGTATGTTAAAAATTATATGAATAGCAAACAAAACATTCCGCTTGTTGCTGGTTCGCATCAGACAAGCTTAGAAATTCCTCCTGGTTCTGTTGAGAGTTTTGCGTTTGCAACACCACCAGGAGTTACAAAAATTTCTTTGCCTGTGAAGGATGATTTTTTAATAGATAATACTGCTTTTGTTAGTGCTCCAAAAAGTGGTCGTTCAAAAATTTTGGTGATAACGAATAATGAGAGTGTTTTTTTGACAAACGCGTTAAGAGCGTCTGGTGAATCGGAAGTTGTTGTTCAGCAGCCTCCAATTGTAGATCCTGATGGTTTTGATGTTATTATTGTTAGTAATGTTAATTCAAGAGAGTTGCTTCCTGGCACGTTTGAGGATTTGTTAGTAAGTGCTGAGCGTGGGGCAACTGTTATTGCAGCAATTCAGGAAGATTCAAAAAAGATTAATTATCAGGGAGTTTTGCCAATTACTTTGTCTGAGAAAGGCCATGGTGGCTTGGTTTCTGTTGAGCAAGGTGCACGTTTTACAAAAAATGTTGATTTCGGAGAAGTTCAATCTAGTTGGTCTGGTGAGCTTATTGGCGATCAGGCAGTTATTGCTTCTGTTGGTGAAAATCCTGTGTTAACATTAAAGCAGGTTGGTGCAGGCAAAATCATGTATTACGGTATTCCTGAAGAGTCAGAGTTCAAGTTTTCTCCTGATTATCCTATTTTCTGGACTGAATTAATCAAGTTTGTTACTGGTCAGCTTGATGTAAGAAGCCTTAATTTCGAAACTGGTGAAACATTGCTTTTGGAAAAGGAACAGCTTGTGAAAACTCCTTCAAAAAATATTCGTCGTGCAGCATTGGTATTGGATGAAGTTGGTGTTTATGAGTTCGAAGATCGTGTTATTGCGGTGAATCTTGTTAATGAGCTTGAGTCAAATGTGAATCTTGAAGTGCAAGTTGGTGCTGCTGCAACAGAATATGAGTTGCGTCCTGTTAAGGAAACAAGAACTTTTGAATGGGATGTTTTTTTGCTTGCGTTTGCACTTGCGTTTTTATTCCTTGAAGTTATTTTGTTGAAGTGGAGGGGTGACTTATGATTACTGAGCTTATTCGTTGGGCATATAGTGTAATGGAATACCCTTTGGCATTATTGGCTGCAATTCCTCTTATATTGCTCATTTGGTTTTTGATTGCAAGAAAATCATGGGTTGCAAATGAAGAGCTTGAAGTTAAACAGCAGAAAAGGCGTGTTCGCAAATGGATGTATGTAACTCGTGCGTTGATTATTATTTTATTGTTAATCGCGATTGCTTCTCCTTTTGTTGAACGTGAAAAGTTTTTGGAAGGCGATCCTGTTGTGCATGTTTTAATCGATAATAGTTCTTCTATGGCTGTTTTTGATGATTATTCTCAGCAGCTTGTTTCTGCGCTGCAAAGAAAGGTGAATACTGAAGTGCGGTTTATTGGTTCTGGTACAACATCAAATATTGGGGATTCTATTCTTAATAGTCTTGAACCGCACAGTAGTGTTTTGTTGTTGTCCGACGGTAATGCGAATGCTGGTGCGAGTTTGGGAGATGTTGCATTATTTGCTGCAAAAATTAACGCGTCTGTGAACGCGATTAAATTAAGTCCGATAAAAAATGATGTTGGTATTGAGGTTTTTGGTCCTGGTAAAACATTGGTGGATACAGAGAACACATTCACTGTTGTGTTGAGCAAGACAGGTAGTGTTGGTGCGATTCCTGTTCGTGTTACTCTGGACGGAGAAATAATTTACGACCAAACAACAAGTGATGCTGCTATCCAGTTTAAAAGAACATTAACAAAAGGCGTTCATCGCATTATTGCTGAAGTTAACGTGCAGGATTTTTTTGATCAGAATAATAAATTTTACAAAACTGTTCGTGTTGTTGATCAACCAAAAATTTTGTTGCTCACACAAAAGTCTTCTCCAATGGATGAATTGTTGAAGCAAGTGTATTTAGTTGATATTTCTACTGAGATTCCTGATGATTTGGGGGATTATTATGCTGTTGTTGTGAATGATATGCCTGTTGGCCCGCTTGATAGGATGTCTGATGTGCTGAATGATTTTGTTGCTGATGGCAATGGTCTTGTTGTTTTTGGTGGTCAGGGAAGTTATGAACATGGCGATTATCGTAATTCTTTATTTGAGTCTATGCTGCCGGTTGTTGTTGGATCTCCTGAGCGGGAGGAAGGCGATACTGCTATTGCGATTGTTATTGATATTAGCGGTTCTCAGGGTTCGCCATTTGGTCGTTTTGCAAGCACTGCTGATTTTTCAAAGGCTGCAACGCTTGATATTATGAGAAACGTAAAACCAGATACTCGTGTTGCAATTATTGCATTTAATACAGATGCTTATTTGTTGAGTGAGCCCAGCCCTATGTTTTCAAAAAAGGATGTTGAAGGTCTTATTGCTCGTCTTAAATGGGGAGGTGGCACAAATGTTGCTGCTGGCATTATGAAGGCTGTTGGCGTGCTTAATACTGTTGGTGGTAGCAAGAATGTTGTTATTTTGTCTGATGGTAAAACGCAAGGTAGTGCGCAGGCAATTGAAGCAGCGAAGTTTGCATCAAATTCTGGTGTGAGAATTTACAGTGTTGGTGTTGGTCCAAGTACTGATGAGGCGTTTATGATTAATATTGCTGATTTGACGAACGGTATTTATTTCCGTGCAACTGAGGAAAGCAGGCTCAACATTTTGTTTGGTCCTGTTGATGAGCGTGAAGTTGAATCAGGCAGAATGAATCTTGTTGTTTTGAACAAGAATCATTTTATCACTGCTGATTTTGAGCCTGATGCAACATTGTATGGTTTTAATCAGGTTTCTCCGAAGTCTGCTGCGCGTTTGCTTGCAACAACATCTACTGGAGAACCGGTGTTAACAGTTTGGCGTTTGGGTCTTGGTCGTGTTGCTGCATTTTCTGTTGATGATGGATCTTCTTGGGCTGGCTCTTTGCTTAGTGAGGCGAATTCAAGAATTATTACTCGCACATTAAGCTGGGTTGTTGGTGATCCTGAAAGAAAAAATACTGCAATATTGGATGCGAGCGATACAAGAATAGGTGAAGCAACTGAGATAACTGTGCGAAGCAGCATTCCTCCGACAGCAGAAGGTGTTGCATTTTATGAAGCTGATGATAATACTTATGTTGCAAGTGTTATCTCTGATGCTGTTGGTTTCCAGAAGGTTGCCGGTGTTGAGTTTGCTGTAAATCATGAATCTGAGTTTTCAAAAGTTGGAGTAAGTGTTGATTTGCCGGATGTTGTTGCTTCCAGTGGCGGCAAGATGTTTAATGTGAAAGATATTGATGCTATTGTAGATCACGCAAAAACAAAGGCGAAGAGGCTTATTACAGGGAGGCAGTATGTTCGTGAGCCGTTTGTTATTTTGGCTATTATTTTGTTGTTGGGAGAAATATTTATAAGGAGACTGATTAGGAAGCAATAAGAAGTAAGCAGTAAAAGTATGAAATAAACAATGGTTGCTGTAAACTGTTTACTGTATAATTTAAACTAACAATGAGCTTTATAACAAAAAACGCAAACATTGTACTTTTGTTCTTAATAGTGCTGAGTGCAGTGGCTCTTGTTGGCGCTACTGTTTTTTTCCAGATGAATTTTGAAGACATCAACAAAGAATACGACACTAAACTCGAGCAATTAAGAAAAGTTTCTGAAGAGTTGGAGCAACAACGCACATTGCTTGGTCAGACTAAAAGCGAGTTAAGTGTTAAAGCTGAGCGTGAAGAAGAGCTTGGCGAGCGGTTTACAGAAGTTCGTAGTACAAATGAACAATTATCTCAAGACAAAGAAAGGTTAGAATCATCAAAGCAATCTTTAGAGAATGAGCTTGACAATACTGAGTCTTTGTTGCGTTCTGCACAGTCTGAAATTGAAGCTAAGCGAGACACTATCAATGTTCTTACTCAGGAAAATGATGATTTGAAAGATCAGCTTGATACTTGTGAAAGAAAAAGAGAAAAAGCTGAAGATGATCTTGACGAGTGCTTAGATGATAAAGCGCAATGTACGTGCCCAGCATGAAAGATATTGTAAAAGCATTGGAGGAAACTAGAAAAGCTGTTTTACAGGTTGTTTTGTTCAATAGTATTATTGATATTCTTGTAATGTTTTTGATTTTAGTGCTTATTTGTATTTTATTTGCGTTTCCTGTTTGGTGGGCAGTTCTTGCAACGATTGTTTATGCCGCAATTCACCTTCGAGGAAATTTAAAAGAAGTCAAATTTTCTAAAATTGAAGAGAAAACACCTGCGTTACGAGAGCAATTAATTACTGTCGCTGATAGTTTACATCATGATAATGAAATCGTAAACGCTTTGCGTGATGAAGTTTTGAAAAATATGAAAGAAATTAAAACATCTTCTTTTATTGAGTTTGGCAAATTAACAAGAGAAATTGCAGTGATGGCTCTTGTTTCTTTTATTATTATTGGTGCAGCAGCATTCAATGTGCAGTTTCTTGACTTCAGCAAAGTTGTTGATGAGCTTAAAGAATTCAAAGGGTTTCAAGAGTATGATATTAATGAAGAACTTCTTGAGTTTGAAGAATCTCAGAATTTAAGTGAAATTTTAGGTGATGAAAGCATTGCAGAACTTGGCCAGCAACAACTTGATTTGGAAATTAGCAGATCTAACAGTGATGTTGTTATTGGTCAAGTAAATGACCCTCGAACAATATCATTTGATAAATCCGTACCTCCTTTGGAAATTAAAGCAAGTTCTGATGCAAGTTATGAGGAAGACATTCCTAAAGAGTATCAGAAGATTGTTAAGAATTATTTTAGGGAGATTACGAAGTCTTAAGATGGTGAGATAACCAGCGACCGGCCAGGTCATCAGGGTTCATGCTAAAAAATCGCTTTGCAATTTTTGGCAACTCAGAAATTTTCAATTTCAGAGTAATCCCTGCTTGGCCGCATTTTATTTTAATCTATTGCTTTATTTAAAGATTATGAAACTACTTTTCATATCATTTCTTACTTCCCGCTTTCAACCTTTCTTACCGCATGTTTTAAATACCTGAACAAACCAACAAGTGCCATAAAAGGTGAGTCTATGAAGCTTGAAGATATCAAGAAAACATTTGATTTTTTGTTTGCTGAATCTGGAAAGGTAATTGTTGGCCAGAATGCAATGATGAAGCAGATTGTTGTTGCTATGCTTGCGGATTCTCATGCTTTGCTGGAAGGTTATCCGGGTGTTGCAAAAACTTTGGCTGTTAGAACAATGTCTGAGCTTCTTGATCTTAAGTTTTCTCGTATTCAGCACACTCCTGATTTGATGCCCTCAGACATTACAGGAACTTATATTATTGAAGAAACATCTGCAGGAAAACGTAACTTTAAATTTCAGCCAGGTCCTATTTTTGCAAATATTGTCTTAGCAGATGAAATTAACAGAGCTACTCCTAAAACACAGTCTGCGTTGTTAGAAGCAATGCAGGAGAAGCAAGTTACTGTTGGTACGAATACCTTTAAGTTGGATGAGCCTTTTTTTGTTCTTGCTACGCAGAATCCGATTGAGCAGGAAGGAACGTATCAATTGCCAGAGGCTCAGGCAGACCGTTTCTTGTTAAAGATTAAGGTTGATTATCCTACGTTTGATGAAGAATTGGAAATTGTTAATCGTTTTACTGAAGCAAAAAAAGATGTGAAGTTAAAGAAAGTTTTGAATACTGATGCTTTACTTTATTTGCAGAACATGACCAAGCAGATTCCTATTGCGAATGATATTAAGAAGTATGCTGTTGAGGTTGTAACCAGTAGTCGTAAAAAGTCTGATCTTATTGAGTATGGTGCTTCTCCCCGTGCAAGTCTTGGTTTGGTGCTTGCGTCAAAGGCAAAAGCGCTTATTGAGGGCAGAAAGTATGTAAGTAAAGCAGATATTAATGAAATGGCTCTTCCGATTTTGCGCCACAGAATCATTTTAAGTTTTGAAGCAGAACGTCAAGGTTTGCACATGGATGATGTTATCAAAAAACTATTGAGGTAAGTTATTGAATACTGTTTTGCTTAAAAAATGATAGACACAAACTTTTTGCACCAACTGGATCATTTTAGTTTGATCATTAACAAAAGAATCACATCTAATTATGTTGGCGAACGATTTTCAAGCGCTACAGGAAGAGGTCTTATTTTCAAAGATCATGTGCTTTATGCTCCTGGCGAGGATTTTCGTACTATTGATTGGAAAGTGTATGGAAGAACTGACAAATTGTTTGTTAAGCGTTTTGAAGAAGAGCGCAATTTAACAGTTCATGTGCTTGTTGATTTTTCTGCAAGTATGAATTTTGGGACGCATGTTAAAAAATCTGAGTTTGCGAGCATGATTGCTGTTGGCTTTGCGTATTTAGCTTTGAAAAATAATGAGCGTTTTGTTGTAAGTTTATTTTCTGATGAAGTTGAGGTTGTCAAACCAAAACGTGGTATGACTCAAATTGCAGCTGTGATTAATTATTTAGATAATAAAAAGCCTAAAGGATCAAACAATATTTATTCTTGTTTAAAAGAGTACAGCAAGGCAATAAAATCAAAAGCTTATTTGGTTGTGATTAGTGATTTTCTGTATCCTGTTGAAGATATTGAGAAAGCATTGTTTTTCTTTAAGAACCATCAGGTTGTGTTGATTCAAGTGCTTGACAAGATGGAAAGCAAACTTGACATTGAAGGCGATTTTAAGTTAAGCGATATGGAGAGCAACAGTATTTTGCACACGTTTATCAATGCATTTACAAGAAGAAAATATCAGAACAGTCTTGAAGAACATAACGCGAGAATAAAGCACGTGTGCGATTTAGTAGGGGCACAGTTTTATCCTGCACATACAGGACAAACGCCTTTTGATGTGTTTTATGATGTTTTAGGGCGCAAACGTTAGTGCAGCGACCTAAAGCTAGAGGGAACTTTGAAAAACTATCTTAATTGAGTCAAAGCACTAAAAAAGCAAAGCTTTTTGGTGCGCCAAAAATTTGTAAGAC
>PCYA01000011.1 GCA_002762795.1 Candidatus Woesearchaeota archaeon CG10_big_fil_rev_8_21_14_0_10_37_12 | reverse complement strand
GGGTATTTTATCGTGCGTTTTTCTACTTGCAAAGTTCGCCCTAAAGGGCGGGGTATTAAACCCCAGTGCAAAGTCCTGCGAACTTTGCAATAACAAATTCGGAACAAAGAAGAAAACAAAAATGGTAAAAAAAGCATCCACAGAAAATATTGTTCTCATAGCAGTACTTGTTATCGGCGTAATTGCCGTTTACTTTCTGTTTTCAGGCGCAAACACTGGAAAAGCGTACAGCACAGGTTTAAACATATTAACAAAAATACCACAAGCAGAAACTAAATATGGAGAACTGCCATATTATAATGACGATGCTTCGCGAAAAAGAACACAAAGTATAAAAAATGATTTTAGCATAATTAACCCAATAGAAAATTTTCCAGAAGGCATTAGCTTTCTTAGAATAGTAAGCACGACAAGTGATTGCTCAGAAGCTTGCAATGAGAAAGGATGTACTCGTATTGAACAAGGAACCACTAGAGCAAAAACTGGAAAATACTGGAGAGCTAAAGTCACTTACCGAGGCGGAGAGTGTCGTTCAGCTGCTCGTTGTTATTGTGAAGGCGGAGAAATGATAGAAAGAACATTCGAGGAAGTCCAACCATAAAAACCAAAAAAAAATATAATTCAGATTACAATTCTGCTGCTGTTACAATATTCAACCTTGAAGAACCTTTTACATGGTTATCCATTGCAACAATATGCTTAAGAGAAGTTCTTTCTGCAACTGACAAAAGCTCCTTATCAATAACACCATCAAAAACAACAGCATACACCCCCGTATTCAAAGATTTCAAAGTCGACGTGAGCTCAGTAAAAGGAACCTTGCCAAGAACATTCAACTTTTCATCAAGAACATAAGCTCCCCTTGTACCAACCAAACTTTCAAGCATCTCACCAAGCTTTTTCTTTTCATCAACTGATAACGATACACTTGAAGCTTGAGGACTTGGCGCAGAACGCTGCAGTCTTTGCAACGGCCTTAGAGGGGCACCCTGTCTGATGCTTGAGCTGTTTGGACGCATAATCACTGGCTTACGAATAGACTGAGATGTGTCAATATTACCAAGCTCAAGTTTTGCCTGCTCTACAGTAATACGACTTCGCAATGCCTTATGAATCTCCTTCTTAGAAAGCTCTTCAACTTCCTTACCATCAGGAGCTTTGGTTACAAAATCAACTTCTGCAACATTAAACAGATCACGCAAAATCAAATTACCACCCCTGTCACCATCAACAAAAGCAACAATTTGTTTTTGCTTGCTTAATTCAATAATTGTTTGCGGAACAGACGTGCCATTCATTGCAATAACATTCTTGAAACCATGCTTCAACAACACCAAAACATCTGCACGCCCCTCAACTAAAATTATTTCCTCTGAGTCATCAATTCCAGGACCTGCAGGAAGTCTTTCTTTACCATACTCTGTTACCTCCATAACTCTCACTGAATGAGCAACTTCCTCTGCAAGCTCCTGAGAATCAGGCATTACCTGATCCATCATATTACGAAGCAAGGCTTTTGCACGATCAATAACAAAGTTACGCTTACTAATCCTAACATCCTCAATATTCTGCACTTTTACTTTTGCATTACAAGGACCAATACGCTGAATAATTTCCAACGCTGCAGCAACAATCGCTGTTTCTGCTTTATCAAGAGAACTCGGAATGATAATCTGGCCAATACTCTTGCCACCCCTTGTGTCAATATTTACTTCAATCCTACCAATTCTACCTGAGCGCTGCAGTTCACGAAGCTCAAGGTCTTCGCCAAGCAAACCTTCTGTCTGACCAAAAATTGCGCCAATAACATCAGGCCTGTCAACAACACCCTCAATTTCAATCGTTGCGTTTACTATATATTTTGATGAAACTGGACTTATTTTTCCCATTTTAAACCTCCACCCACGAAGAAAGAACACATACTATCACATTACTAAACTAAAACATCAGGAAAATTTCCTGGTTGCGATACAGTATAAATATGATACATGTTGTTCCAACGTGAATACTTATTGATTTTGAATAAGGCCTGTAGCCCCGAACACTAACCCCCAAAAATCATCGCTTGGTAATCCGTCGCTCTGTTGGGTACTCTCATGCAGGGCATAAAACGACCTTAACAAACCTCAACACTTTCAAGTTTATAAATGTTTCCATTTCTTCACAGTAGTAACAAATCGACTAGTCTAAAAGAACTTTAGGTAATTTACCTGCACTTAGTTTTCTTGTGTTTATTTGAAGTTCGAAATCCCCAAAGTCATCGCCAAAAAACACTTCCAACTTTCTTACAAGCTCAACTAAATGGTCATAGGATGTTGCAAATAGAGTCATTTCAAAATCAAATGCGCCCAATGTATTAAAGGTTCTCCCATAACCTACATCAGAATAAAGCAACTGTCTTAATTTTAGCAAGTATTTCTTTGAATTATTTACTCGAATCAACAAATTACACCAAAACTGAGTGTTTACTTTTTTCGCATCAACACTTATTGTAAAAAGACTAATTAAACCTGCTAATTCCCATGCTTTAATTTTCTGACGAACCCCCTCAATAGAAAAACCAGACTGTTTTGCAAGACTTAACAAAGACGCAGACGCATCCCCAGATAACGCAAAAAGCAACACCTTATCTTTTTTTGAAAGCAGAACATTCGTTTGGTTTTTTATTGTTGAAAGTCTGCGACTGTACGATTCTTTTTTAATCGTGCCTAGCCTAACGAATACCTGCTTCTCTAAAACATTTCCAGCACAAACAAATTCAAATTCGTTTAATATATTTTCGAACTCTACAGGAGTTTTTGTAATAATCACTAAACGCAAAGTATATTTTGGAAATGTCTCTCCTGCCCAAACAACATTTGGTTGTTTCTCAACAAAGCTTACAAGCTCCTTTTTAATCTTCAAATATTGAAATATTTTAAGATACACTAAATACTCTGTGTATCCCAACGCGTTGTAATTTAACACCAATTTATGCCCTGTAATCAAGTTAGACTTTAACAACTGCCCATGATGATACGCCACCATATGCCTTGGTTTTTTCAACAATTTAGCAAGCTCCGTATCAGACCTTCTACAATTTTCAGACAATGCCTCGAGAATCTCTTGCCTTAACTTCTCCATACTTCTTTATTTTTCTTCTTATTATATAAATCTTTTGAAATTTGAGCAGTTTAACATGAAAATATTATTAAAAGATTGTTTTTAAGGTGTAATAAAGCATAAATATTAAATGCAAGGAGTGATAAAATGGCAGGAACATTAATAGACCAAATAGATGATGTGCGATTGACAGTATTAGAGAATGAAAGACTATTTACTTCAGATACAATACACCCAACAGTCAGAGAAAAATATGAACAGAATGGCTATGACCAACAGCCAAAAAGCAAAGCTGAGCGAGATGAACGAGGATTAAAAGGTGGATGGAATGGGTTGAACAGTTCATTCACTGAATTAAAATTAGATACTTCTTCAGGAAGACGTGTTTTAGTTGCAACTATTGCTCCAACACGCTATTTAGTTGGAGAAGCTATGCGAGCTGTTGTTGCTAACATGAAAAACCAAGGTTACAGTCCAGACGAAATTGCAAAATATGCTTCAAACGCAAGCCCTAACATGGCAAACGTATCTGTAGTCTGCCCAGTTAAACATAACGGAGAACATCACTTACTCGCACAAATAAAAGGAGCAGATAATCTCGGTGGCGGAGAAATACACACAGGTTTAGTTGCAGGAAACGTCGACGTCAAATTTTTAGCGAGACACAACGGACAGTTAGTATACACCAACCCATTAGCATCTGCATTACAAAGAGAAGCACTAGAAGAAATGGGATTATCACTAAAACAAATTGGTTATACAGGTTTTGACCACTTAGTAGATGAACGCATAACAGGGCAAGTAAACTTAGCCGCCGTTGCACAAGGCATCGAACTCGAAACAGTACTCCACGCATACGATGCACACGCAAAAAAAGTTTTTGAAGGAGGAAAAACACCAGAAGTACAAGGACTAACTGCTTTACCAATGCAAGGACTAACACTCGTGCCATTAGAAGGCGGAAGATTCGCACTTGATGATATTGTATGGTATTTGCCAACAAAAGATGGTTTGAAAGAACAAAAAGATAGGAGAACTGTTAGACCCTACACCGAAGCAACACTAGCATATATTGCAGATCCAGACAACAAAAAACACTTGCTAGAAAAAGCAGGATTTTAATTTTTTATTTTTAATAAAATTTTTTTGTTAAATAGATGAAAAACTGAAAATGACCAACATAAAGAAAAACGCGTTTGATTTCGATGGCACACTAGTAGATAGTATGCCTTAAAAGCAAGAGCAAAAATAGGAATGTCCCAATACAATTCAAACCGGAAAGAGAACCAGACATAAGATTCAAAACCATTAAAAGCATAACAGAACTTTTTTAAGAACACAGAGGAGGAGACAATGAAAAACATCAAAGTAATATTACTCGATTTCGATGGAACATTAGCTGATACCATGGATGTAAAAGCGGTCTGTTTTGCGCAAGCAACACAAGAATACCATCCAGAACAAAAACTAGATCTAAATAAATTAGCAACTCTCTATCTTGAACATCTTGGAAAAATACGCTTCGAACAATTACGCGTCGTAGAAAAAGAATATCAACTTTCCCCACTTGACGAACAAAAAACAACACAATGGAGCAACAGATTCACACAACTCTTTTCCTCAAAAGAAGCAACACTATTCCCTGACACAAAAACAACACTATTCCAACTCAAACAAAAAGGATATTTTCTTGGAATATCCAGCACAATACCTCAAAAAGAACTTGAACTGAACGTCAAACACCACAACTTATCACACTTGTTCGACTTCATTCTAGGCATGAGTTCTGATCCACACTTTGAAAAAGTTGAAAGCCATGTAAAAGAAATCATCAAACATCTTGAGAAAAAGAATATAATTATAACACCACAACAAATTGCATTTGTGGATGACAGCCCTGTACAAATCAATCGTGCGTTTGATACTGGATTATTCACCATCAAAATAAATAATTCTGGCCGAGAAAAAAAACAGCCAACTAAACAAGACCTTACTATCACAAAGCTAAGTGAACTTCTCGACTACTTTGAAAAACCGACAGCCACGATGGACGAAAAATTAACAAATAAAAACAGAAAACAAACCATACTTTTAACAGGAGGAGCAGGATTTATCGGAAGCCATATTGCAGATACACTTCTTGAAAGAGGAGATGAAGTGCTTTGCGTTGACAACTTAAATAATTATTACAGCCCGAAAACCAAAATACAAAACATAAGCCACAATTTTGAAAACCCCTTATTTCATTTTTACGTTGAAGATATAAAAAACAAAGACAAAATTGCCAAAATATTCGAAAAACACAAAATTGACAAAATAATACACCTTGCAGCAAGAGCGGGGGTACCTGCATCAATTCTTGATCCGCTCGCCTACAGAGAAAGCAACGTTGTTGGGACTGTTAACATATTACAACTCGCTAAAGAATTTGGAATCAAAAACATTGTTCTCGCAAGCTCATCATCAGTTTACTGGGGAGGAGAACGACTTCCATTTTCAGAAGATGATAACAGCACAGACCATCCTGTGAACCCTTACGCTGCATCAAAAAAAGCATGCGAAATTTACGCACACAATTACAGTCAGCTTTGCAACATGAAAATCACCTGTCTCAGATACTTCACAGTATATGGACCAAGAAACAGGCCAGATATGGCTGTATATTTGTGGGCAGATTCAATCGCGAACGGAAAAGAAATCACTCTTTACGGCGAAGGTGATGAGGTAAAAAGAGACTGGACATATATCAAAGACATCGTGGAAGGGACTCTTAAAGCACTCGAAAGAAATTCAGACAAACAATTCGAAATACTCAACATTGGAAACGGAAGACCAGTACCAATAAAATACATGGTGGAATTATTAGAACAAGCACTTGGTAAAAAAGCAAATATTGTAAGGCATTCACTCCGCCAAGGAGATTTTCCAATAAATTATGCAGATACAACTAAAATGACAAATGTGCTTGGATGGAAGCCAACAACACAAATTGAAGATGGTATAAAAGACTTTGTGGCTTGGTTTAAACAGCACAAAGGATTATAAACATTCTTTTTCTTTACAAACTCATGCCACGCATGGGAACAGTAAACAAGGAGAAATACAAAACTCTCAAAGACGTATTTGATATGTTTACTGAAAAAAACCTTTTCAAACTTATCAGCCAAGGGTACATTGATGGTTTGGAAGGACCTCTCAGCATGGGAAAAGAAGCCAATGTTTTCTTAGCACGAAGCAGTGAAGAACTCAGAGTTGTAAAAATTTACAGATTACAAACATGTGACTTCAACAAAATGTATGATTACATCAAAGCCGATCCCAGATACACCAATCTCAAAAGAGACAGGCGAGAAGTTATTTTTTCATGGGCGCAACGAGAATTCAGAAACCTGTTAATCGCAAGAGAAAAAGGAATGCGAGTACCTACACCATACGTTGCAAAAGATAATATTCTTATCATGGAGTGTGTTGGTGGAGAAAATGTTGCACAAAAACTCGTAAAACACAAACCTCAAAACATTGAGTCTTTTTTCAAAGAAACAATCAAACAAATTACGTTATTGTACAAAGCAAATCTTATACACGCCGATTTGAGCGGATTCAACATTCTTAACGATAACGAGAAACCAGTGCTTATCGACATGAGCCAAGCAACACCATTAAACAACCCCAACGCAGAAGAATATTTGAAAAGAGATGTGCACAATATCTGCAAATTATTTGACAAATGGGGACTAGAAATCGACGAGAAAAAAATAATTGAACAAATAAAGAAACAAAAGGTTTAAAAAGCTCTTTTGAAAAATTTAAATATGACCTCCAAAAAGAAAACACAACAATCAGCCACAGAAAGTGAAATTCAAACATTCGCCTACGAACTACGCCTTCCCAAAGAACGCGTAGCAGTTCTTATCGGAACAAACGGGCAAACCAAAAAGACTATCGAGCGAAATACAAAAACCAAACTAGACATAAATAGCGAAGAAGGAGAAGTAAAAATAAGCGGCCAAGATGCTTTGTTCCTTTACCTTGCACGAGAAATAATACGCGCAATAGGAAGAGGATTTAATCCAGAAATAGCACAACACCTCTTAAAACCAGATTACATGTTTGAACTCATCACACTAAATGAACACGCAAAAAATCCTCATGACGTACAAAGACTCAAAGGAAGAATAATAGGTGAAAAAGGAAAAAGCAGAAACACTATTGAAGAATTAACACAAACAAAAATTTGCGTGTACGGCAAAACTGCAGGAATCATAGGATCAGCAGACAGCATCATGGACGCGCGAAAAGCAATCCAAAGATTACTTGAAGGAAGCACGCATGCGAGCGTATACAGATGGCTAGAACGAAGAAAAAAGGAGAGAAAAACACTATAATACAATGAGCGAAAATACAGCAGAACAATTAGCAACAAAACAAAGAGACATTTCAGTAGCAGAATTCTTCGAAAGAAACAGACATTTGTTAGGATTTGACAATAAACGAAAAGCATTGCTTACTGTTGTTAAAGAAGCAGTAGACAATGCAATAGACGCATGTGAAGAAGCAAAAAAACTCCCTGAAATTAATATACAAATAATCGACATGGGAAACGACAGATACAGAATAATAATTGAAGACAACGGACCAGGAATAGTCAAAAAACAAATACCGAACATTTTTGCAAAGCTCTTGTACGGAAGCAAATTCCACACGATGAAGCAAGCAAGAGGACAACAAGGAATTGGAATCAGCGCAGCCGTACTGTACGCACAACTAACAACAGGAAGACCAGCAAAAATCTGGAGCAAAATAAGCATAGGAAAACCAGCACACTACTATGAATTACATATTGACACACAATCGAATAAACCAGAAATACTCAAAGACGAAGAAACAGAATGGAAAGAAGACACAGGAGTAAAAATAGAATTAGACATAGAAGCCAACTACCAAAAAGGGGACCAAAGCGTTGATAGCTATCTGAAACAAACAGCAATAGCAAACCCACACGTAACAATAATCTACACAAATCCAAAAGCTGAACAATTCATCTTTGCACGCGCATCTGAACAACTACCAAAAGAACCAACAGAAATCAAACCTCACCCATACGGAGTAGAAATAGGAATTCTCATAAAAATGCTAAAAGCAACAGAAGCACGAACAATACAAAGCTTCCTCACAAACGAATTCAGCCGAGTAGGAGCAGGAACTGCAAAAGAAATCTGCGACAAAGCAGGACTTTTCACAAATATGAAGCCCAAAGATTTGCAACTGCCACACGTAGAAAAATTAATAGAAGGAATCAAAAGCACAAAAATAATCGCGCCAAGCACGGACTGCATAACTCCAATAGGAGACCAATTACTAGAAGCAGGATTGCGCAAAGAAATACCTGCAGAATTCTACATATCAGTAAGCAGATCACCAACAGTATACAAAGGAATACCCTTTGTCATAGAAACAGCACTCGCATACGGCGGAGACCAACCAGGAGACAAAACAGTACGACTACTAAGATTTGCAAACCGAGTTCCTCTCCTCTACCAACAAGGAAGTTGCGCAAGCACAAAAGCAGTAACACAAACAAACTGGAGAAGTTATGGACTCAGCCAAAGCCAAAACAGTCTACCTGTTGGATCATTAACAATAGTTGTTTCATTAGTATCAGTCTGGCCACCATTCACATCAGAAGCAAAAGAAGCCATCGCACACTACGATGAAATCATCAAAGAAATGAAATTGGCATTACAAGAAGCAGGAAGAAAACTAGGAGCATATGTCAACAAAAAAAGAAAAATTGCAGTGCAACAAGAAAGAGTAAGCATATTTGAAAACTATATACCAGAAGTAGCAAGCGCATTAAGCAATTTAAGCGGAATAGGAAAACAAAACATCCAAGAAGCAATGAAATCCATGCTCGAAAAAAACAAAGAATACATACAAGCACATAAAGAATCACACAAAGTAGAAAAAACGGAAAAACAAGACAAAGAAGATCAAATAAAACTTGGTGGTTTTGATGAATAAAAAAGCAAAGGAAAGCCTAGAAAACTTAGGAAAAGACCTTGTTAAAAAAATACTTGCAAAAAAACCACCAATACTTGACGTACCAATCAGATCCCTATCAAACGTTAACTATGATGAAAAAACACAAACACTCCAACTAGGAGAAAAAACATCTGAAAGAAATTTCTTCAACGTAAGCCACTCAAAAAAATTTCTACAAACACTCGAAGTAGCTGCAGTAAGCAAAGGACTCATTGAAGATAACAAAAACACCTCACTAAGAGATGTATTTTACATGATCAAAAGAACCATTCCTAACACTAAAACAAACATTGTAGATGAACAAACAGAAAGCGATAGCGCAATAGAAGACCTAGAAGCAATAACAGGCCTATCAAGAGAACTATTACACATAAATGCCAAAGCATCAGGAATGGTATCTGGAAAAGTCATCATTGAAGATTTAGGAGACAGCATAGACTGGAGCAAAATGGGAAGCGGAGGATGGGCAATACCATCCAACGTAGAAAATATCACCTTCAAAAAAGTTGATGCAAATTATGTCCTTTACATGGAAAAAGATGCAGTATGGCAAAGATTACATCAAGACAAATTCTGGGAAAAAAACAAATGCATAATTATAAGTTCTCAAGGGCAAACAACAAGAGGAATAAGAAGATTATTACAAAGGTTATCACAAGAATACAAACTTCCAATTTACGTATTAGCAGATTTCGACCCATGGGGATTCTATATTTACTCAGTAATAAAATACGGCAGCATAAACTTAGCACACATGAGCAACGAAATGACATTAACAGAAGCACGTTTCCTTGGAATAACTGCAGAAGATATAGAAAATTATGATTTGAAAAAACACTTAATTGCGTTTAAAGAAGTAGACATTAAGCGAATCAAACAACTCCAAAACTACGACTGGTTCAAAGACCACAAAGGATGGCAAAACCAATTCAAAAAAATGTTAGCAATGAAAGCAAAAGCAGAAATCCAAGCATTAAGCAGCAGAGGATTAAGTTTCATTTCTGAAAAATACTTGCCAGAAAAAATAAAAAAAGGAGAGTATTTGGAATAAAAAGCAAGCAGTATACCGTAGCCAGTCAGCAGTAAACGGTATGCAGTATGAATTCAGCAATTCTTGGCTGTACTTTGAACTAACTTTAGCAGACCCATATTTGTAAAAATTGTTGTTTCTCATAAGTAATAAAAATAGCAAGATTTTTAAACAGTTATTTTACAATAAATAACATGGTTCAAACAGACTATCACAGAGTAAGAGCGCGCTTTGAAGAATCATACTCTGCCGGCACAACATCCAAAGGTTTAAGCACGAAAAGAATTGCGCAACTAGCTTACCGATTAAGACAAGGAAATGTTCAAACAGTCTCTGATCTAGGAGCCGGAAATGGTGAAATATCAATAGAACTTGCAAAAAGAGGATTTAGCGTAACAGCATACGACATATCAGAAACTGCACTTGATGTTTTACAACAAAACGCCACGACAAAAAGAGTTGCCATAAACACCCGATTACAAAACATTGCAAATATTGCATCATTACCAACTGAACCACAAGGAGCATTTATTTGCATAAACACCTTCCCATTTTTAAAATCAGAAGACAGATCAGCATTAGCAAATTACATGCGAACACACACTCTGCCAAATGGCTACGTTGCAATAACAGGCTGGAAAGAAGATGATGAACATCCTGCAGGAATCGATATACAAAAAGAACTCATCACACCATTCGGACCATGGACCATCCATCATTTTTCAGAAGAAGGAGGAACATTAAAAGACGGAACAAAGGTCACAAAACTTGAGTTCCTCGTTCAAAATAGGAAACCAATATCTCATTCGTTTTGTTGAAAGAATTTGACATTACCACTTGTAAGACGTGCTGATCAAACATCCTACACTTTAGTCCGTAACTTTTTTGCTTCTTACGGGCCGTAAGATCTGGCGAAAAGCAAACTTTTCTTGACCTTTCGTCCCATTCGCTCTCTTCGTTCGCTCACGGGCCGTAAGGGATTCGAACCCTCGACCCCTTGCTCTCTACACAGGTTAGAAGGCAAGTGCTCTATCCAAGCTGAGCTAACGGCCCAATATACAAACTGCAAATATAATTGTTTATAAGGTTTACTAGAACAAACCTATTTATCATAAACATCTCTTCGATGTCCTACTTTAATAACCAGAATTTGCAGAATTGTTCCATTAATATCTGCAATGACGCGATAGTCGCCAATTCTTAACTTATAACCAGGATCGCCTACCAATCGGATAAAGTAATGTTCTGGGCGAATCCTTGATCGCTCTAAGACTTTGATTATTCTTGACTGCACATCTTTTTCTAACTTCTGAAATTGTTTTTTTGAGTTATCACTAAAAATAATTTCATACATTTAAAGCCCTAACTCTCTTTTGACTTGCTCAAGTGTGTGAATTCTACCTTGTTTTATTTCTGCACGAGATCTCTCTATATCCCTTTTTGTCTCTTCAGATAATTCCATACCATCCTCTATAAGATCCCAAATTACTTCTTCGTAAGTTTCTCTATCAAATAGTTTCCTTTTGTTTAAGTCTTTCTGCAATTCTTCACTTATTTGAATAGTAGTGGCCATATCTAACTATAAATAGCTATAATATATAAAGATTTCGGCGAAGACAAAATTTAATAAAGCCAACAATAACAATCAATCACATGAAACAATGGGAAATAGCAATCAAAAAATTTCCAGACCAAAAATTTGTCAACATGTTTATCAATACAATAGAGCTGAATGAAAAAAAAATGATAGATTCGTATAAATGGTTAACTTGGCACGTATTGGGAAAAATGGGCGGATTTAATATCGACGGTTGGAAGTTAAGAACGCCTGCTCAATAAATCAAAACTCTTCCTGCTCTTTCAACATCTCAACCAAACCATCAGGCAACATTGGTCTTCCATTCAAAATCAAATACTTGTAAGGCAATTGCACACTTTCTCCTTCAGCAATATCAATCTCTATTCCATCTTGAAACTTAAGTTCTGACAACTTTTTACCATCACAAATCAATTTTGTAACAATAACAGCAGTATCAGTACTCATCTGCTCTTTTCCAAGATTAAACTTAGGCACTTGTAGATGGTTAGACAATTCCTCTGCAGTCCTTTTCTTCGGAGGATACGCACCAAGAATACCACCAAAAATAACATAATCAAACTGTTTTGCAACCTCAGGAGTAAATTCTTCCTCTGCTTCAGGATCAAGAATACACGCGTTTTGCAAATTCAAATCAAGAACACTTTTTCTATTTACTTTTCCAATATTTTTTAGAAAATCATCATCGATGTTCGTAAACAAAAGATTATCTTTACCAACAACAGAAGAAATATGCTTGTATTCAAGCTTACACCAATCAAACAATTCAGGTTCAAGATGTTCTATAACGAAAATCATTTTGGTTTGAAGTATGAAGGTTGAAGTAAGAAGTTAAAAATAAAAAATTAGCTTTTCTTAAACTGTGCAACTGTATCAATCAAGTCAACCTGACCAAGAAGCATTGAACGACAGCAAGGTCTTGTAAGACCAAAACCATCCAACAATTCTTTCTGATTTTCACCCTTACCAATACGCTCTTGATATTCTTCCCAGAATTGCGCAATTGGCTTTCCACACGACCAGCAACGAATTGGTATTAACATTTTTCCTCCTAACGATACGATTTTTGAGTTTTTGCACGCGCTTTTCCATGTCTGTTCGGCTTATGCGTTTCTTTAAAACGAACATCAGCAACAGTAAATGCACGATCATACTCTAAATAAACTTGACGTAAACTCTTATCAAATGATGCTAATGCTTTTGCAATAGCCAATCTAGCAGCTTCTGCCTGACTATTAACACCGCCTCCTTTAACAAACACTCCAATATTAACTTTCTTTGCAGCATCACCTGCAAGCTGCAAAGGCTCTTCAATTTTGTCTCTAAACATTGTTTTTGGCAAAGAAGATAATAATTGACTATTAACACGAACAACACCTGCTCCAGGAACTAATGAAGCGCGCGCAATTGCTGTTTTTCTTTTTCCAGCTGCATGGATTGCATTCATACTTTTCCTCCTAATGATACACAAAGTTTACCAACAGATATGCACTTCATCGTCGGCAAATCTGCCCTTTCTTTTACTACCTTAACTAATTTTTTATCCTTAAATTCTTCAGGAACGCCAATATAACACATCACACGATCAAATGCTGCTTTACCGCGCCCTCTTTTGTAATCAAGCATGCCACGAATAACACGCCTAACAAAACGATCAGGCATTCTGAACGCAAAAGGACCTTTTTGCGGTGTTCCGAGATCAAACATTTTTTTGAAATATCTTTCTCTGACTAATTCAGGTGAACCACTTATAACTGCATTTTCACAGTTATAAATATTTACTTTTACACCAAGCAATGCCTGCTTTGCTACATAAGATGCCAATCTGCCAAGCACTGCATTAGTTGCATCCACATGAATTTCTTTTTCCATTTTAACCTATAATCCTCAACTCACTAATTTTGGGTTTTTTTGACAACAATTCTTCAATTGTTAATGTTTTTCCTTTTACATTCTCAATCTGTTCACGCGCACCTTCGCTAAACGATAATGCTGCAACAATTACTGCATGAGGAAGTACCCCTGAGCCAAGAACTTTTCCAGGAACAACAATAACTTCATTTGGCTTTGAATAACGACCAATACGACTAATATTAACAGCTCTTCTTCGACGAGTTGGCTTTTCAAGATCATCTGCCAAACGCTTCCAAACACCAGACTTAGCAGTACTGCTTTCTTTGCGCAAGTTCTGAATAAGCTCACGCAATACTGGATTTGTTGGACCTGTTCTGCTCATTTTATTTTCCTTTCTTCGTACGTTCATGCGAGTTGTTGGAAGTAAACTTCCAAACTCTTATTCACGCGCTAACGCGTGTTCATGCGAGTATCGAGAGTACTTCTCGGAACTCGCTTTCGTGCGCGTATGCGCACTCATGCGAGGGACGTGATTCGAACACGCGCACCCACTAAGGGACCAGCACCTCAAGCTGGCGCATTTGACCAGGCTCTGCCACCCTCGCGCATTATTACTTGAGCTTGCCTGCAAACTCATCAAGCAATTCAGTAAGATGGTCTGCTGCAACAGCTACAATATCCTGCGCAGAGAGCTGTCCCCACGGTTCAATATTAACTATGAATTTCGTATTATCATACTCAACTTTAACAATCTCATCATTAATGCCATCACATGCATCAAACAAATTAAGCTCCTCTATTTTTTTCGCATCAAGCTTGCCATCTTTGAACGCCTGAGGAGGAAATTTATCTTTGAATTTATCAAAATCTTTATGTGCATTGTTCACTTTTGAACTTGCCTTGTATGTAAACCAAGCCAAACCTGGAGTAAACTTCACGTGCTCTTTTCCTGTTCCAAGAATTGCTGTAGCTTCAAGCTCAAGTTCCTGACCTTTCAATAATTTCACAATGGGAATTTTTGGAACAGCCGGTTTAATTTTAGGATCTTTACTCTGCAACTCATCTGCATACACAGTACAAGGACCTTTTGCTTTCAACACAAGCTTAACTGAGTTTTTTGCGTTAAATTCATCTTCAGGTTTTTTCATATCATATCCTTTCAAATCAGTTGATAACGGAACTAAACCCAGACGGTGCGCAAGCATTTCATCATACAAAACACCACTGTTTTTCTTAAACTCGACTTCTTCTATTGCCATTGTCGGCACACTTTCCATAATAGTACGACGCAATGCGTTCGCAAAAGCAGGCGTGCTGTCATCTAACAAAAAGGTCACACGACCAGATTTCTTGTCCTTATCCAACAATTTTATCATACTCGACGACCTCGCTTGCCACCTTTCTTCCTACAATGACCATGAGGAATAGGAGTAACATCCTCAATCAAACCAATCTTCAATCCCATCCTGCTCATCGCACGAATAGCAGCCTGAGCACCAGGACCAGGAGAATTAGGACCATTATGACCACCAGGAGCACGCACTTTCACATGAATACCTGCAATACCCTTATCAATTGCAGTTTCAGCAGCACGCTTTGCAGCCATCATTGCAGCAGTAGGCGAACTCTCCAAACGAGACGCTTTTACCATCATACCACCACTTGCAACAGCAAGCGTTTCTGTTCCAGTAACATCAGTAATATGAATAATTGTATCATTATAAGACGCATAAATATGAGCAACACCCCAACGCAACTGCTGTTTCATTGAGCCTCACCTTTTGCCACAGACTTTGCAACAGTCTTAGCAATTACGCGTTCAGGATGATCATCCTTTGATAAACTACTTCTGACTGTAAAAAAAATCTGCGATTCTTCAGAAACAGGAACCAAATAACTCGGCGTGTTAACTGTTTTATCACCCACTAAGATATGCTCATGAACAATAAATTGTCTTGCTTGTTTTTGTGTTCGTGCAAGACCTTTTTTTACAACTAATGTTTGTAAACGACGATCAAGAACATCATGAACAGACAAACCAAGAACATCATCCAATTTTGCAGACACAGAAAGCAAACCAAGACGAGCCAAACGATCAAGAAGCTGCTTTGCTTCTTTATGCCCTTGCTCAGTACGCAACGCAATAAGCTTCTTTGCCTGATTTGCAAAAGACTTCAACGCACTGCTTGCCTTCCAAAGCTCTGTCTTTGTTTTGAAACCATATTCTGAACGAAGCTTTTTCTCATCATCCATACGCGCACGCTGCCATGGATGCCTTGGTCCTGAATACTTTTTCCTCAAACGTCTTGGATCTCCCATTATGCCCTCTTCTTACCAGACGTCTTCACGCCCATAACTTTACCTTTATTTTTACGGAAATTACTCTTTGTACGCTGACCACGAACTGGCTGGCCAAGCGAATGACGAACACCTTTGTATGATCTAATACGACGCATAAACTTAATATCGTTTCCCTTTACAAAAATAAGATTATTTGTGACCAAATGCGTATCTTCACCAGATTCAGGATCTTTACGCCTATTAACCATCCAAACAGGAATACCAAATTTTAAAGGTGTTTTAATAATTTCATCAAGCCTATCAACCTGTTCATTCGAAATATCTCCTGTTTTCATAGAAGGACTCAAATTTGCCACTTTACAAATCGCAAGAGACAAAGGAACACCAATACCCTTGACATAATTCAAAGCGTACGCTAACTGTTTTTCTCCCTTAAGGTCAGTGTTTGCAATACGCACTAAATGTCTAAATTCAGCCATTACTATGAACTCCGAGCAGAATGAAATTTCATCCCACCCTAAAAACGCGTTAACTCGGGCGTTAAATAAAGGAGAAAAGAGGGGGTTTATAAATATAACGGTTTGAGAACAGCAGACTGTAAGCAGTATGCGGTAAAAAGCAGGCAGTAAAAAAACGACAACAATTAAAACACTGAGAAGAAAAACTAAAAAAGACAGCATACGTGCTGAAATTCATGCAACCTGTCAAAATTTCATTTACGACACTCAAGCAGAACACACCACAAAGAATATCGCCGCTGTTTTTATATGGAACAGAAATGATTTCTTCATATGTCAGAAATATACCATCAGTCTATTTGACTGATGGACAGAGTCCTTATTACCATAGTGATCTGGTATATTTCTG
>PCYA01000007.1 GCA_002762795.1 Candidatus Woesearchaeota archaeon CG10_big_fil_rev_8_21_14_0_10_37_12 | reverse complement strand
CCCCGCCCTTTAGGGCGAACTTTGCAAGTAGAAAAACGCACGATAAAATACCCCGACCTTCAGGTTGGGGAATAGTGCGTTTTTCTTTATTTAAAAGTTGTGTACGTTTTTTTTGAGGTGAAGTCAAAGCGGCCGCCGATGAAACGATTATGACTACGCCGTCTTATCTGCCTTTTTCCAGAAGTATTCAAAGTATTTCTTCCACGCATTTGCGAGTTCTTTGTTTTCTATAAGTAACTGTGTGTTTGCTTCCCAGAGAAAAATACCAATTTTATTATCATAAATGATCATGGGTGTTGGACTGAAGAATTCTTTGGGCATGTATTTGTAGTGCAGGTTTGGGTATGGATATATGAATTGCGTTCCTTTTGCTGCAAGATTTCGTTCTGTCATTCCAAGTTCTTGTTCTTTTTTGAATATTTGTTCCATGATGTATGGGAAGCGTTCTTTGAATTTTGATTCGTCTATTCCTATGGAGAGGAGTTCTCCTTTTCTGCGCAGCATGTCGTTTGCAACGGTTTTGAATCCGTCTGTTCCTTTGTAAACTTCTACCTTAACGTCTGGTTTTTCAAAATTTGCAAGCTTGGTAAGTTCTGGAAGAACGGTTTGCAAATTTTCCTGTTTTTCTTTGAGAAGGTCAAAGAGTTGTTTTGGCGGTGCTGCCGAGAAATATTTAACGCCCCCTTTGATAACATAACTAACAAGTCCTTTATTCAGGAGTTTTTCAATAAAATCGTAGATAGTTGTTCTGTGTAGGCGCGATTCTTCTTTAAGCTGTGCAACAGTTGAAGTGCCAATTTTCAAAAGTGCAAGATAAACTTTTGTTTCTCCATCTGATAATCCAAGGTCTTTGAGTACGTTTTCGGTGTTCATGTAAGATGTGCAGCATCCCCTCTATTTAAATTTGTTGTCGGAAAAACGACAACTAACAGTTATTAATACGTGCGCCTATTAGAATTTTATAATATTTCGGGTGGTGACTATGAAAAAACTATTGATATTGTTAGCGTTAGCTATGCTTGTATTGGCAGGTTGTGTGAGTGATAGAAGTATAACGGCTGCAGTAACAGCAGATGATGAAATAAAGATTGGTGCAAGTTTGTTTTTGACTGGTTCTGATATTTCTTTTATTGCTGATGCGATGCGTGAAGGTATCGTGTTGGCAACTGATGAATTGAACGCAAATGGTGGCATCCTTGGGAAGCAGATCAAGATTATTTATGAAGATGATCAATTTAATTTAGTCAAAGCAACTACAGTAGCTCAGAAGTTAATTGAAGTTGATGATGTATCTGCTGGTTTAGTTGGTGTGTGGAATACTGCAAAAGCAACAAGTACTGTTTTTGAAACAAATGAACGTCCATTGATTGTATTATGGGATGCAAATGAAGAAATAGAGAAGGTAGGAAATCATGTGTTTAGTATCGGTTTTCAGACAGAAGCGGCTGGCAGAGAAATGGCTGAGTTTTTGATTAAGCAAAATGTTAAAACAGCCGCAATTGTGTATCATGAAGATGATTGGTCTCAGCTTATAAGTTTGAGTTTCGAAAAGCGATTTAAAGACTTGGGTGGACAAATAACTATTAAAGAAAGCGCTGCGATTGATGAAACTGATTTCCGTTCTATTATTTTGAAAGCAAAAGGAGCTGACTCATTATATGCTCCTGTTGCCGCGAATTGGGATAAGTTTTTCAAACAAGTGTATGAAGTTGGTTTTGATGGCATCGTGACAACAGGAGATGGATTCACCGAAGATGTAATTAATATCATTCCAAGAGAAAGTGAAGGTGTGTATACAACGCAATTGTTTGTACAGGATGCTCTACAATATAAATTATTAGCTGAAAAGTACAAACAAAAATACAACAAAGAACCAGAGTTGTTAATTTTCACCGCTCTCGGCTACGATGGAGTGATGGTCTTAGCAGAAGCTATCAAGATTGCAGGTTCTGATGACCCTAAAAAAATCAGTAAAGCAATGTACAAAGTGCAAAACTTTGAAGGCGCTGCAGGAATTGTTTCAATTAATGAAAAAGGATCATCTAATAAACTGGAAAGAATTTTCCAAGTGCGAAATGGAAAGATGGTGTTGATACAATGAAAAAGAAAATAACCGCCTATGTTCATCTTGAAATTCCTGTTGATAACATGCAACGGGCGCAAAGCTTTTACGAGATAGTATTTCATTGGAGAGGCAAGAAACTTCCGATTCCTATGGACTATGTTATGCTTGATGAATGCGAGGAGTCAAGAGCAGGCCTAATAAGTAGAGAAGAGAGAAAAGAGTTCAAGCAAACATCACTGAATATTGGCCCCATTAGTTATTTGTTTGTAAAAAACATAGAAGCATACGAACAAAAAATCAAGCAAGCGGTACCATCATCGCGCCAACAACTGACGTAAGAGCAGGCAAATTTCTTATTTTCAAGGACACAGAAGATAATATTATTGGCTTGTAGCAACAAGCTTCTGATTATGATGAGTTAAAGAAAAAATAAAGAAGAACTTAATTCATCATTGTAATTTTTCTCTTAATTTATGCAATCTTTTCAAATAAGTATTATATGATTCATCATGCGGTCCTATTGTGAGGAGCCAGATGGTGTTTTTCTCGACATAATAAATGAGTCTGATATTATCAGTTATTGCTTCTCGGTAACAGTTTGTTCCTCCGCTCAGATGTTTGATACGCACAGGGTTTTCTTTAATTTTTTCTTTCTTTTTGTAAAATATCTCTAGAATTTTGGTGTCTAATTTGTCAAGGTCTTTGAAAAAGGCAGGGTGATTTTTTATGTTCCATTCATTCAATGTTGACTCCTCTTTTTTTCAAATAGGTGTCTAATTCTTCTTCCGTTTTATATGCTTCGGGACTTTTTTGTATATTTGCAATTCTTTGCTTAACAAGCATATTTTGATCTACAAGTTCACTTACGTCTTGTATTAGAACTTCTACGTCTTCAAGGACTTTGCTTAGTTTTTCTTTTTGTATTGTTATTGTTGTCATATGCTGAACTAAGTTTGATTGCTTTATAAATTTTTGTGATAAACTGGAAAGAATTTTCCAAGTGCAGAATGGTGAGATGGTGTTAATAGAATGAAAAAGCAAATAAATCCCTATGTTCACTTAGAAATCCCTGTTGACAATATACAGAGAGCACAAAGCTTCTATGAGCAAGTCTTTCATTGGTCTGGAAAAAAACTTCCCATTCCTATGGACTATGTAATGCTTGATGAAGGAGAGGATTCAAGGGCAGGTCTTATTAGCAGAGAAGAGCGTGAAAAGTTCAAACAAACACCAGTTAATGTAGGACCTATTTCTTATTTCTTTGTAAAAAGCATTGAATCATATGAACAAAAAATTAAGCAATCAGGCGGTACTATCATCACGCCAACAACTGATGTCAGAGCAGGTAAATTTCTTATCTTCAAGGATACAGAAGATAATATTGTTGGCTTGTGGCAGCAGGCGCATGATTATGAAAATTTAATAAAAAAATAATGCGCATTTTTTTTAAAACACGCTTTACTGAACTAGCGAACTGTCCGAGTGTTAAGTCGTATGCTCAACTGGAGTAACACAAGTGCAACTGCCCAGGTATTCCCGGTCAAAGCTGCGAGTATATGCATACTTGCTACAGTATCCTTTAAAAGTTTGTACGCTTCTTGTTTCTTTTCCATCGCTATATTTTTTTATGGTTATATGTTTTCCTTCGCATTTTGTTCCATCACATGTTTTTTTGCTGTTACAAGGGTCTTCTGTAAAGTATTGGCTAGAAACAATTGTTGGTTCTTCACGCGGGAATTTACTGGTTTGTCCTTCACGCGGGATAGATATAAGATATGACTGACCGTTTTTATCAAACATTTCAGATTCTCCTTGATATTCTTTTTCAACGTAGTCCGCGCTTTTTGCTTGACTTGTTATTTCCACTTGTGCATTTTTTTGTGTAATTGATGCTAACTGCTCTTGCTGTAAATTAGGGGGGGGGAGGTGTATTTCGGGAATTTCCATGCCGCTTGTCCTACATTTGCATTTGCTGTAAATATGAATGCTATTCCTAGTACTGCTACTAGTAGTACTGCTCCGAGTATGATTTTTTCTGTCATGTGCATTTTTTACCTCTTATTATACCTCTTTTGTGTAACTTGAGTCTTTTCTTTTATTTAAACATTTCGCTGCATACTTTTTTATACTTCTTTCTTACTGTTTACTTCATACTGTTAACTGTGAACTAAAAAGATGGTGTACGAAGTTATTCTTGGAAGGAGTAAGGCTGAGCAGGAGAAGTTTGGTAATAATGGAGCTGTTCTATTGGGTAAGCATTATGTAAAGATGGGTGCTGTTACTGCACTTTCTCAACCTGTTTATTTGGATTTGAATAAAGCGCATGTAGTGTTTGTTGCTGGCAAGAGAGGTTCAGGCAAGTCGTATAGTTTAGGGGTTATCGCAGAGGGTATTGCTACACTTCAAGAAGAATTAAGAAAAAAATTGTGTGTTATTTTGTTTGATACGATGGGTATTTATTGGACGATGAAATATCCGAACAATAAGGATTCGGCGCTTTTGAAAGAATGGGGTCTGTCTGGTAAAGCAATTGATGTGAAAATTTATACTCCTATTGGTTTTTTTGATAAGTGGAAAGAACAGGGCATTCCTACGGATGTTCCATTTGCGCTTAACCCCGCAGAACTCTCGCCAGAGGATTGGAATACAACTTTCGAGCTTCAGTTTTCAGATCCACTGGCAATTTTTATTGAGAGAATTATTACTTTGTTGCAGAAAACAGGAAAGCAATACAGTATATCTGATATTATTAAGTCAATTGAGGCAGATGAAATAGAAAAATTAACAGTAAAAAACGCTGCAAAAAGCAGGTTTATGACTGTTGAGCAATGGGGTCTTTTCTCGATAAAAGCAACACCTGTCAAAGATCTGGCAAAGCCAGGGCAAATTACTGTTCTTGATTTGAGTGCTTATGCGGTGATGCCGAATGGGTGGCGTATTAAGCATTTGGTGACTGGTTTGGTGAGTATGAAATTGTTTACAGAGCGTATGAAGGCAAGAAAAGAAGAAGAGTTTGCTTCTGTTCAAAAAGCAACTCATTATATTTTGGAAGAAGAGCAAGTTACATCAGATATGCCGATGTGTTGGTTGATGTTGGATGAAGCGCATGAATTCATTCCGTCAGAAGGCAAGACAACAAGTTCAAACGCATTAATCACACTATTAAGAGAAGGTCGTCAACCCGGCATTGCATTGGTTTTAGCTACGCAGCAGCCTGGTAAGATTCATACTGATGCGATGACTCAGTCTGATGTTATTTTGTCTCATAGGCTTACGGCTAAGATTGATACTGATGCGTTGGGTAATTTGATGCAGAGTTATTTGCGTGCTGGTCTTGATCAGGCGTTGGAGGATTTGCCAAGAATTCCTGGTGCGTGTTTGGCTATTGATGATGTGAATGAGCGTGTTTATCCTATGAGAGTTCGTCCAAGGTTTTCTTGGCATGGTGGTAGTGCTCCTGGTATTATTGAGGAAAAGAAAAAAGAATTGTTTTGATGTTTTTTTAAGTGTTAATCGGATTAAACAAGTATATTACAGTTACAATCTTTTGAGCAGCGACCATTTAAGCGTTTAACAATAGTTCCTTTATTGTCTATCGCGCGCAAAGCACACATCCCCATTCTACAATCAGCAGTACAAGTATCTACCACTTCAAGTCCTTTTGCCTTAGCATCTTTTATAAATCGTTCTTTTATTTCTTTACGTTCTTTGTTTTTTCTTTCCCTTTCTTCTGCTTCTTTGTCTGTGATAGATGTTTGTTGTGTGTATTGGACCTTATCAGCAGACCATATTTGTTTTTCGAATGCTGCTTGTCCTATATTTGCGTTTGTTGTGAAAATAAATGCGAGTCCGAGTACTGCTACTAGTAGTACTGCTCCGAGTATGATTTTTTCTGTCATGTGCATTTTTCACCTTTTTTTTAGGGTTATGATTTTTTTAATTTAAGTTTACTAAATACTGGCGCTTCTGTTTTCTGGTGGTTCGCTTGGTACGTATGCTTCGAAGTTTTTGCATGGTGCTTCAAAGTCTTTGTCTTTGAGGCTGTTGAATGTTAGATCGTTGAATCGGTAAGTAATTAAGTTATCATTGCTATCTGTTACTGTTACTTTGTGTGGTGCTCCGTAGCTGTTGTCGAGCCACATTTCTGTTGTTCGTCCATTGTTAGCGTATTTTATGTGTGTGACGCTTCGTTCGTCAAATACTTCTTGTCCTAATACTTTTGCATCGTTTGTTATTTCTTTTATCCAGTCTGTTGGTGTTTTTGGAGTGTAGATTTCTCCTAATTCAAATTTTTTGTTGGTGTTGTCCGTGTTGTGACTTTTGCATCTGCTGAGTTTTTCGCAGCAGGCTATTCCTTCGTGGATATATTGCGTGTCAAATTCTCCCTCACGTACGTATCTATCTGATTCATATTTTTTGATTTTTATTTTGTTTCCTCTGACTTGATAAGTGTCTAAAAATAAATTAGATGTTTCTGTTCCTCCGTAAAGGTATTGCATACTTGTAAGTTTTTCTTCTGTGCGTTTAAGTAGGTCTTTTATAACTGGCGTTATTTCTTTTGTTTGTTCTATGATTATTTCTGTTTGGGTTTCTTGTGGTATTTCTTCTTTTTGTTTTGGTTCTTCCTGCTCTGATTTTTCTTTTTGTTCTGATTCTGTGGGTGTTTCTGTTGTTATTTGTTCTGGTGTTGTTATTTCTTCCAGTTCAACAAGATCTTCTTGTGCTGGCGGGATTTCTTTTTCTCCGCATGCTATAATTATTCCTAAAATTAACAGTATTAATAATGTTTTTTTCATTTTATAACTCCGGTTCTGCTCTGTTCATGCTTATCATGCTTGCAATAAACATTAGTACGAATACGATTGCAAAGGTGAATGCCCATGTTATCGAGTATTTTGGCAGGAGTATTGCGCTGAACAAAAAGCCTATTATGCTTGTGGCAAGAAAGCTTCCTTTGAGTGGGGTGTATTGTAATTTTCCTTTTTTAATGATTCTCTTTTTTGCCATTATGCTTTTGCTGAGAAGTAGGTGTTTATATGTTTTTTGTTACTTGATTTGTTATGATACTCCGCTGCTTGCAGTGGTTGGGATTTTTATTTGAGAAGTAAATTCTTGAACTATGTTGTTACTGCAGTGCTTTGGCTGTCTCCGCAAGGGCTACCGCAAAGAGGGTAAACATACCATTGTTTGTTGTCTTTTTTTGCTCGCTGGAAACTGCCGCGTAATGGATAATCTTTGCAGCTAGTGATATCTGTATTAGACTTGCTGGCAGCATCTTTTAAAGAATTCATATTCCAATCCCAATTATTTATTACTCGGTCATACTCTCCTCTATTGTTTACTACTTCTGCAAGTCTTTTTTGACAATGAGTGTAGCAATTTCCATCAAGTTTGCTATCATCAGATGATTTTTTGTCATTACACTGTGCCATGCACGCTGATGGTGGCGGATAATTTGTTTTCATGATGTTTCCTGGGTCAGGTTCTAGAGTTAAGGATTTTCCTCCGGTGTTCGGACAATCGTGGAATACAGGTACAACTGCATAGGAGCATACGCATTCTTGTCCGCCGTTTGTTTGTTTTGTGTTGTCGATATAATATATTCCTGTTTCTTGTTCTGTTTTCGATTTGTAGTCAAAACGCTTGGTTGATTTGTCAGCAGTAGAATCAATATGGTAATCTGAGTCTGAAGTGTAAGTTGTTTTTTGATATGTTGTTTCTTGTGGTGGAAGCTGATAATTTGATTTTTGGAATTGATCGTAACCAATACTTCTTTTTGCTTCTCCTATGTCTGCTTTTGTTGTGAATAAGAATATAGCGCTTACGATAGCTACGATTAGTATTACTCCTAATGTTGCTTTTTCTGTGAATTCCATTTTCAACTCTTTTTGAATTTTGTTGATTTAATTGTATATAAATTTATTGGCAGGTTCCTTGTATGGTTGTTACGTTTACCAATAACGGGCAATTTTGTTTTCCATAGGTGCCATAGAATGATTTGATGTGTTGTTGGTAGTCTTTTGCTTCGTTTGTTGTTTGTTCCTTCCATGTTTGTTCACACCACTGTTGACAATTATCTGGGCAAGTCGTGCTGGCAAATTGTTGGTTTGCAACGTTGAATAAGTGCGACAGTTCTGATGAACATTGGTAGAGGATGCTGGTGTGTACGCGGCATGTGCATGTTGTTTCTGGTATTGTGTATGTGCTGGGAATTTGGAGTTCTTGAGTGTTAATGAATTGTGTGATTGATGTTTTGTTTGGTTCGCTTGTGATTGCTATGCCTATTCCAATAATTGCTACCGCAATAACAAGAACGAGTACTGCATGTTCTGCGCGATCCATGCTAGTTTAGAAATAGTTTCTTTTTATAAATGTACAGTATGTATTTTTAGTACATTGAAGAATGAACTCAAAAGTAAAAAAATACGGATGTTTTACATTGATTCTTTTTTTCGGGGTTGAGTATTCTTCTTAATAGTGCTTAGCTGAATAAGTTATCAACTATTTTAAGCGCATTTTCTCTTGTTTTTGGAAATGCAGCTACGCTGAGCCTGATATGATAACAATTTCCTCCTTCTGTTAATTGGATTTTTTGTTTTTCTGCCAAAGCTTCTTTTTCGATGCGTATGAAGAAATTGCATTCTTCGTCTAGTCTGCTTTCTTTTTGTGCAATTAATAGTTTTTTTTGTTCTTCGTTTAACAAGTTAAGAAAATTTTTCAGAAATTGTTTTGTGTGTGTTGTTTTTTTCAGGTGCACGGTGTATATTTTTATTTTGCGTTCGTTGAATCCTTGTGCTGTTTGTTCTTCTATTTTGATTTTTTGTTCAGCAAGGTCAAACGGAATCAGTTCAATGAGTCTTTTTTTTATTTCTTCTTTGTCTTCTTCTGGTTTTACGAAAACAGTGATTGTTATGTTGTGTACGAGTTTCATGAGTTATTTGTACCAGTAGCTTTATAAAAACGTTTGTTCTTCTTGGTTCAATGAAACATTCTTTGCGTGTATCTTATTTTTTGTTTGGTTTGTTTTTGCTTGCTCAATTGTTTGGTTTGGTGATAGTTAGCGCATATTTGCCTGTTGCTGTTGGTGAAGAGTGGGTGGCATTGCCTGAGGTTGCGGGTGTTCAGTTTGAGCGTCCTGATGTTGAGCCGCAGATGAGTGTGTGGTATTTGCTTGCTGCAATTTTACTTGGTACTGGGCTTATTTTTGTTATTATGCATTTTAAGAAAATGTTTGTTTGGAAAGCTTGGTTTTTTCTTGCTGCCTTGTTGTGTTTGTGGTTTGCATTTGCTGCGTTTTTTGGAGATGTGATTGCATTTGTTTTGGCTTTCGTGATCGCTTTCTGGAAGGTTTTTCGTCCGAATGTGTGGGTGCATAATGCTTCGGAGTTGTTTTTGTATGGTGGTCTTGCTGCTATTTTTGTTCCGATGCTGAATGTTTTGTACGCATTTATTCTCCTTTTGGGTGTTTCTTTGTATGATGCGTATGCTGTTTGGAAGAGTAAGCATATGGTTAAACTTGCAAAGTTTCAGACAAAGTCTGGTTTGTTTGCTGGTTTGTTGATTCCTTATGAGCGTATTAAGCGTCCGAAGAAAGGTGTAAAAACAATTTCAAAAAAAGTAAGAATTGCAGTGCTTGGTGGTGGCGATATTGCGTTTCCATTGTTTTTTTCTGGGGCTGTTCTTGCCGCTACTGGTTTTTTTGATGCAGTGTTAGTTACAGTTGGTGCTTCTGCCGGCTTGTTGTTCTTGTTATATATTGGTGAGAAAGATAGGTTTTATCCTGCAATGCCTTTTTTGACTGTTGGTTGTTTGCTTGGTTTTTTGCTTACGTTGATTTAGCCAAATTTTGCAAGCCCTTTTTGTTCCGCAGTTCCAGAGTACGTGTTCAAATCAACAGTTGTATTGTCTTGTGCAGCTATTGTTTGTACTTTTGTTTTTTTCTGTAGTTCTCTTGCGAAATACAGCGGTCCTCGTTTGAGAAGTTCTTTTGTATGACCTGTTAGTATGGTGAGTTTTGGTTTTAATTTTGTTATTATTTCTTCTTCTTGTCCGTGTGCAAAAAAGATGATGGTATCTGCAGCGTATTGTTTCGTATCAATGAGTTTTATTTTTCCAGTAATGTAGCTGATTGTTCCATCTGGTGTTTTGATCTTCCAGCCTGATTCTTTTTTGATTAATTCTACGCTTGCAACTTTTTTGCTTTCAGTGACATTTTCTTTTGCGTTAATTAAGTCTGCATCATGTCCGCGTTCATGAGAAGTTACAATGCAAGCATCTGGTTGTCGTAATTTTAGTTTGCATTGGCTTGTTCCTGGTCCCGGGTCTATCCACAGCAAGGCATAATTTGTTTGTAGAATGAATCCTCCTTCGTTTAGCTGTCCTCTTGTTTCTGGTGTTCCTGTTCCTATAAAGTGTAATGTGGGTTTCACAAAAGCCAGAAAGATGAATGAGTATAAATTTATTTATGCTCGTGACAATTCAGGTTTTGTCCCATTCGCATACTGTACAATATTGTATCCTGCTTTTCGTGCAAGTTCTCGCGCGCTGCCCAGTAAGTGTATTTTTCCTGCGTCAAGACCAACATTTGTTCGTTCCATAACTAACGCATCGTCTATGAATGGTCCGCGTTTAATCCAGCCGGGAAGAAAGCCTGTTGCTTTGAATCCTAGCTCTGCAAGTGCATGGTGTATTGGCGCTGCTACTCCTTCTACTGCTGAAATTTTGACTTGCACATAAGTATCTTTTGCAACAGCGCTATTTATTCGTGTCAGGATTTCAGTAAGTGGTTTGTTTCCTGGAACTACAAAAAATAAGGTATGTTGTGATATGGGATCGTAGCTTGCAGTGATTGCTGCCCCATGATAAACTCCTGAAGGTGTTCTTATTTCAATCGGCGCATTTGCACTCCCAATAATGTATTCAACAAGTGTTATTGCATCTTCTGGAATTGTAACAAGCCCTCTTCTTTTCAATACTGGGCTTGCTAAGGATACCATTTCTAAGCTCGTTTCTCGTTGCCCATTTTCGGGATCGTAAAGAACAGCGTATTTTCCTTGTTCAAGTGCAAGTGCTCTGCATTCATTTTCTTCTAATCCTGCTTGTGTTTTTGGGTGTGATGTGACGCCTGTTGAGTGTACTATTTGTGCTCCTTGTTCTAGTGCGTGAGTAATTCTTTCTGCAATGAGTTCGCTAAATGCGCCTTTTCCGTTTCCGTTTCGTAATCCGCGATAATCTGGATGAATGCATGCTCTTCCAAGTTCTGCTCGTCTTCCGTTATCGGTAAAGACAACTGCTCCTGTGCCTACCACTTTGCTGTCAACTTCTACTTTAATTCCCTGCCCAAATAAACACCACGCTGAACAAGATATTCATCTGTTTCAGGGTGTTCCATTCTTGCAGCAACACCATTGACGAGTTTTCTAGCGCGCGAAGAATATGCTGCACCATGGTGTAACTTATATCCCCTTGCATCACACAAACGCCTCATTCCTGCAAACACACGAGGATTTTGCGTTCTTGTAATCAACACTTCAGCATCAAGAATTACTTTTGCGCGCAATGCATTCAGCAAATCATACAGGCCATTTCCGCGCTCGCTTGGAACAATCATTGCTGTGTTCATATAATTCACACAAGTTCCATCCTCAAGATCAACACGATTATTCACAGTATACGCAACAAAACCTGTTCCGTCTCGCGAGAAAATCATCGTGCTATCTGCTTCACGGTTTCTCCCATCAATACCCTCGTAGGGAAACGGTTTTTCAAACGCAGCTTCACAAATAGAATGACAAACAGTAATTGCCAAATCCATCATTGGTTTAGGACGTTCATCTTTAGGAGGCAACTCCCAAATACGCCAACCTTTTTCTCTAATTCGCTCTTTTAACTGAGCTACTGTTAATTCTGTTAAATTGGTCATTGCGACCACCCTGCTAATCTGATTGCACTAACAGAAAAGGCAACCAGCAGATCCTGCTTTAACCTCGGTTTGTTTCATTTTCGTCCTCCATTCTTCTATCTATTTCTTAACCACAACTGCCGTAAAAGCACGACAGAACTATTCAAAAAAGTTAAAATTAAAGCTAACACTGGATAGAAGAACATTGTTTTGTTTTTCAGCGTTAGATAACATGTTCTTTTTGATTTAGCAAGTAATATATAAAAGTTTCCTGTTATATTTTCGAAAATAAATCTTACTGCCCGCACAATTTAAACAAAAGCTCATACGCTTTTACAACATCTTTTTTCTTAACAAACAACAACAACTCAGGAACACAACTCATAATCTCAAACATGGGAATATTATTAACCATTAATTCTGTTGTAAGTGTTGCAACAATGCCCGGAGTTTTGACTGCTTCATCTGAAAGTTGAATATTGATTTCTGCAAGATCTTTTTCTATATGAATAATTGATTTTTTAGAAAACAAATTCATTATTTTTTCTTTATTTTTATCATTAATAATCACCTTAATAGATTTCTCTCCTTGAATCATTAACAAAACATCGCCCTTATTATAATCAACAAGCGAAATTGCTTTTTGCAACAGTTGTTGTGTTTGCTCTGTTTTCTCAACTGCAATCTCAATAATATTTGTTGTAATACGAATATCTTCAGACTTGCCAATGACTTTTCTCGCCTTTTCAAACGCAGCATCAGTCTTTGACGGGTTATAACGGCGTATTGCACTAATTATTGCATCAGAACTAGCATGCACTCCTTTTTTAGACAGATATACAGCTAGGTTTTTTGAGCTTACAACGCCTCTTTCTATTGCACGTTTGATAATTACATCCTTTTCAATTACACTCCAAACTTGTTGCGCTATTGATGTCATAAATGACAAAATATTGTCAAAATATATAAAATTTACGTCAAACCTGCCAGAAGCTTTAAAAATAAATCGCTTGAAATACAAAAACATGACAAAATGGAAACTACGAAGAGCAACAATTAACGATGTTGAAGAAATAGCAGACTGCTTTAAAGCATCATACACTGCAGGATACCCTTACGGACTACTTGAACCAGACAACGTACGAGCAAGCATACAAGATCCTAAACGAGCAGTATGGGCAGGATGAAACTCCGAAGCCCAGAACTGATGAAGAACGTGCAGCATGGGAGTACATTGATGTGGGTTCTGGTGATGCCATGCTTCTTGTTGGCTTGCCCAAAGAATAATCTTTTTTCTTTTTTTTTCTTTTTTATTTTTCCCATCGCTTAAAAAAATAAAACCCGCTTTCTTTAGCAATTTTTTCGTTTGCTGACATTAAGTTTGGCACAACGTCTTGTTTGATGTACACTTTGCCATCCTTTAGCTCAAACCAATCTTCAACATTTTGCAAGCCGTCTTTGTTTTTAATTACAAACAAATCAAGGGTATTTGCCCAGCCGTAAAACTCTCCAGCTTTGACTTCAGTAATATTCAATTTACTAATGTCTGAGCGTATTGTTAGTTGCGCATCTTGTTTTTCGTCTGCCCAGACAACAGTTACAGCCGATTTGATTTTAACGTTTGTCATGTTAACAAATACTCCTTTGTTTACATCTTCAACGTTTCCTTCTTCAACACCCGTTAATTTGAAAAATTTGTGTAATGTTTCAAATGCGTATTCGTCTGCTTCTTTGCTTCCGTTTGTTCCACATTCTATGACGAGGGATGGTGCTATGTCTGTTGTTAGTTCTATCATTGCTCCCAGGTTGCTGTCTGTGACAAATCCGTAGTTTGCGAGTTTGTTTGCAAGTTTTAATGTTTCTTCTTTTGTGTCAGGTAAAAAGCCGTGTGGTAGGGTGTCTGTTGCAGTGAATGAATGCAAATCAAGTATTCCGACAAGTGGTAAAGTCTTATAGAACTCAAACAGTTCAAAGCTTAATTGTTCCATTTCTGTTTTTGGTTCCTTTATCCATGTTCTGTTGAAGTTTTGTCCGCCTGGTACTAATCTGTTGCTAAACAAGGGTTCTATTTGTGCTGCTTGGACGTTGCCGACTGCAAAATAAACGTCTAGGGGATATTCAGGTTTTGAATTAATTTCTTTCAGAAATGCTCGGAACCCGCATATTTCGTGTCCGTGTATTAATGTAGAAACAAGGACAGCTTTGCTGTTGTCTTTGCCTGTAATTTTAAACACGCTTGGTTTTTTTAATAGCAGGATTGCTTCTTTGTCTGTTTTGCCGATCAAAAAACTTACATCTTCATAATAATCATATTTTTTCATTACCTCATACCTCCAGCTTTTAACATCCTACTTCTTACCTCATTCTATATTCCAATGGGCAGTTTGTATGTGCCATCACAATGTCCAGTACAATTTGATTTTCTGGTGTTCGTTGTATTTTTCTTTCATCTGTTGGTCCTGTGCAGCGTGTCATTCGTATAACATCTTTTCTATTCTCACGTTCGCCAAGATATCCCGGAATAAATGCTGCTGGGAAAAATCCGTTTTCTTCAAATTCGCGCATGATTGCAGGTGTTACGGGATCTTCTGCATTGAGGTCTAATTCTATATAATTTATTCCAGTGTCTTGTAGTCTTTCATTTATTTTTCTCAGTGATGTTGCAAGTTCAGATCTATTGGGAACTCCTTGGAGTTGTAAAGCAACTTTGTTGCTTACGTAATCAACTTCTCCAAAAGTAAGTGAGAAATCTCCTTCTTCTGGCAATCCGTAAGGCGTTCCATGATATCGTGCAACGTGCAATTTCTCGCGTGTATGATCTACTAGGTTGCGTGCTGATCCTGCGTAAACTGCTCTGCTCTCGCTCCGTGCTAGTGTTCTGTGCGGGTCCCATACCATGACAACAGTGCTTTCTTTGTAAGGTTTTCCAGTACCAACATCAAATAAATCTGCATATTTAGCTACCTCTACTCCTACGCCGACAAATCCGTTGCTTCCTAGTCCTGTTTGTGAGCCAATGCTTCCAGTAACTGCTTCTGTTGTGAAGTATCTGTGTCCTTCATCAACTCCTGCTGCTTGTCTGTGATTGATGAGTTTGTGAAACACGCCAAGTCCTCTCGCGTCTGGATGTACTGCGGTTCTTCCAAATTCTGCTGGTTTGTATTCATGAAGTATTAATGCGCCATGACCGATTATTGTCCCGTCTGCGTTCGCTGCAACGTAACTTTCTATGCCGTGTGCCGCAATCATTTCTCGTTGTGCTGCAGGGTCGTAAAACTGCGGAAATGGGTATCTGTCTCCGTATGTTGCTCTGAATACTGTTGCTACTGCTTCTGCGTCTTCTGGTGTTGCTTCTCGTACTGTTACTCCGTTTTTTGCCATTTTTCTTCACTCCGCCAACTGCTCATGTTTTGTGTTACGTTCCCTGAGAAGTTAGCTAATGATGGGAACGTATTACCAAATAATGCAAATTATGTGAACCAAACAGTTTCCGCTCACATAATTTGTTTTCATAGAAAGAAGAAAAAGTGTTTTATTTATAAAATTTTCTTTTGTATATTTATCTTAAGTAGCATATTGGAAATTTTTATGCTTAGCTACAGTGTTTACAAGAGTTCGGCTTTTTGGTGTAAGCTTCAATAATTTCTCATCAATTGAGTTAGTTATTTTAGTCATGCGTAGTACATCTACGCGCTCAGTAGTTGCTTCTCCTCCTTCAAAAGCAGGCAAGTATGCTGCTGGAAAGTAGCCAAATTCTTCTAGTGCGTTTATAACGTCGGGTGCGCAGACGTGTTGTAGGTTAACATCTGCATGAATGTACGTAGCACCTTCTCTTTCAAGGATGTCCGTTTGTGTTCTTAGTTGTGCTTCTAAGTCTCCTCGTGTTCCTGGACTTTCAGTAATAATGGATGCTCTGTGACTGATCACGTCTGTCTTTCTGTTAATGCGTGTTGTTCCTCGTGATGGCAAGGCATCTCCTTCTGATATTGCGCGAGGTAATTGCATTGATGCGCATACATAATCTACAAGTTCTCGTGCACTGTCTGGAACATAAATTCTTCTTTCTTCATCGTTTCGTAATTTTCCGTATGGGTCCCAATAATGGGGCACAATTGTTTCTTTTTGTCCAACGCCAAACATGTCAGCATATATGCCAAACAGAATACCAACAGGTAAAAAGCCTTCATTTTCTAATGTTTTTTGTGACCCTATGTGTGATGTTACGAGTTCGCTTGTAAACACAGCGCGTCCTTTGCTTAGCGCGTGGAGTTGTCTTTGTCTGAGTAGTTTGTATGATGTGCGTTCTCCACGCGCTCCTGGTTTGATTGCAGTTCGTCTGAATTCTACGGGATTTGTGTCAGAAAAATATAAACCACCGTGTCCAACAATCTCTTTTTGAAATTCTGCTACAAAACTTACTGCGCCAGTCTCAGCAAGCATTGCAGTCCATCTTTCTGGATCGTAATATTCTTTAAACGGGTATCTGTCTCCATATGTTTGCTGGAAAATTTCCGCGATTGCTTCTGCATCTGTAGGAGTCGCAAGGCGAACTTTAGCTTCTCGTAACGATGCTAACTTTAATGTTTCACTCATGCAAATAATCCAAAACAGCCCATTTATAAACCTTTTGCCACCCGTAAAAGACAACAAAAGAGAATTAACAGAAGTTTTAAATACCTTGAATTGTGAAATATGACTGAGCGGACTAGATTGGGAGGCCAGCCCTCTCCTGTAACCTTGAACGGGCTTTACTTGGAATCGAAGCTCAAGAAGCGGTATGCATCTTGCTGGAAAGTCTTATGCAGGACGACGATGTTCTGTCCAGTTGGATTGTGGCTGTAGGAATCGCGTCAGGTCCGGAAGGAAGCAGCGCTAACTGGAGTTCTCAATGTCTTCTGGGTCGCGGAACGGAGAAGTGTGTAAGGTTGCTTTTTAGTGAGTGTATGCTCATTGTTGGGCGTGTCCGCTCGCTTTTTTTTTTCTTAAAAGTATATTTTATATATTATTTATGTGTATAAAAGATGATATGTTCAGAGTTTTCAAATCACCAAAGTTCAAGAAGGTAGCAGAGAAATCGCTTGACAAAATTGAACTGGAAGAGTTAGAAACGTTCATCAATGAGTTAAAACAAGGCAACACGTTTGGTAGACCATTGAGTTATCCCTTCTTCAGAGAAAAGAAAATTGGAGGCAAACGCATTTATTTTCTAGTTTATGATGAAATTCAAGTTGTTCTTCTTGTGAATGTAAGCAACAAAAAATATCAGCAGGAAACAATTGATGAAATAAAATTTCTATTTCCAGCTTTCAAGAAGTACGCATATGATTTGTATGGTGATATTGAAAAAACTAGCACTCAATAAATTTTCCAGCTTTTAGATCTGTGAGTGCTTCCTTAAACTCTCCTACTATTTTCCATTCAATTTTTTCTAAAATTTGAACTCTTGATTTTAAGCGTTCATATTCTGCTTTTGGTATTTGTATCATTTCTTGAGTCATAGGAAATCATAATCTAGACGCGTTTAAAAAACTTGCGTAAGTCTTTGACGTGTCCGCTCACTTTTTACTTTTCCGCAATTTTCCATAAAATTTCAAACAGTTTCTTTTGTTGTTTATATACGGCAGGACTGTCAATAACGATGCCTAATAATTCTTCTCCTGAGCTCATGAATGCGACTTTTTCTCCGTAGATGAAAGTGTTTGCTTCTATTTTGTCGAATGATTTTAGATATTTTATTGTTGTATATTTTTGTATTTCTGCTGAGTGCATTGTTGGGTCTTTTCTGTCTTCTTCTGCAAGTATTGATCTGACGCGCATGCCTTTTAAAGCTCGTTTTTTGCTGAAATTTTCAGGATAATGTTTTAACGCGTTGAGTGCTTCTTTTCTGCTTCCGTAAAAAATAAAGTCTTGTCCTGTTGAGAATATGTCTTCAAGTATGTTCCAGATTCCTTTTCTTCCTTCAAAGAATTTGATGCTGCTTTGCTTTGGGATGCTTTTCTGTAATGTTTCAAGGCGCGGAATGATTTGTTCGATAAGTTCTTTCTTCTCTTCGAGTAGTTCGACGAGTTTTTTTGGCGGTGAGCATTCAAATCGGTGTGTTTCTGATTTGATGTGCGTGCTTATTATGCCTTTGCCTACAAGTAATCGAAGAACATCGTATGTTGTGCTACGCTTCATTCCTGTCAAGTTTGCGATTCTGTTTGCAGTGCTCGTTCCTGTTTTCAGTAGTGCCAGATAGACTGTGATTTCGTTGTCTGATAGTCCGTATTCTTTGAGTTCTTTTTCCATGGTGTTTTATTTGTGTGCGTTCTTTTTGAATCTTTCGTTTAACGTCGTTTTCCGACGGCTAGATTTAATATAGCAGTCCAGACAAGTATTCTGAAGAGGGTCGGTGACTATGAAAACGATTACTGTATCGATTTTGATGTTATTTTTTGTCGCTTCTTGTTCGTCTGTTCAAGAGGACACAATCAAAGTTGGTGCAATCGCAGCATTGTCAGGAAATCTGGCCGTTATTGGTCAGGAAGAAAGGATCGGCTTGGATATTGCAATTAGTGAAATAAATGAGGCAGGTGGAGTAAACGGCAAACGTCTCGAAGTCATCTGGGAGGATGACGCTTGTGATAATAAAAAGGCAACAAATTCTGCACAAAAGCTAATTGCTGTTGATAACGTGAATGTAATTTTTGGTTCTACTTGTACAGGAACAAGCATGTCTGCTGCAGCGATTGCTGAGGAGAATAAGGTTATTTTGATGTCTGCAGTTACATCCGGCAGTGTGTTTAGTGATGCTGGCGATTTTGCTTTTAGGACTAATCCTGTTGATAATACAAAAGATCTTGTTGATTATTTGTTCAGCCAGCAGGTTAAAGATGTTGCAATTTTAAGTGCGCAGAATGATTTTGCGCAGTCATTGAGAGCTGATTTTGTTCGTTTTGTTGAACAGGCAGGGGGAGTTATTGTTTCTGATGAGAGTTATACTATTGATGAGGTTGATTTTCGTCTGTACTTGTCAAAGATGAAACAGGCTGCTCCTGATGCGTATTTTTTGAATGTTGATTCAGGGAAGACTGGCATTATAATTGCGCGACAGGCGAAGGAGCTTGGTCTTACTCCGTTGTTTGGTAATCGTGGTTTTGAGGCGGCTCGTCCTGAAGATGATCCTGTTGCTTTGGAGGGAATTGTGATTTACGGTACTGCAGGGGTTGTTGATGAGAGTAGCGCGAAAGCACAAAAGCTGTTTGATGCGTATGAGGAACAAACAGGAAAGATTCCCTTTTGTGCGTTTTGTGTTGCTTCTTCGTATGATCGTGTGTATGTTGTTGCCAAGGCTATGGGTGTGTGTGGAGTTGATGCGGAGTGTATGAAGAATTGGTTGTATGAGATGCCTCCGTATGAAGGTGTTATTGGCTCGTTTGTTTTTGATGAGCGTGGTGATCCGCAGGGAGTTAAATATGGCATTTCGGTGTTTAGAGATGGAAAGCTTGTTCCTCTTAGTAGCACGTATTAAGTCGTGTTCTAAAACTCAAGTGATTATTTGAGTTATTCAACCAATATCGCAGGCTTGCCCGGCATTGCTTGTTTCGCTTTCGATTCTTTGCTTTCTTGTTCTTTAACAATATTGATTGTACATCTGAAATGTTCTTTTAAGAATTTTGTTGCATCGATTAAATTTTGATGTTCTGTATCTTGCACACTCACATGCGCTGGTAGTTTGCTGGGATCTTTTACAATTTTTTGTACAAGCCCTGCGCTTTCTTTTGCGTGTTCTTTGTGGTTTGCCGTCACGCTTTGCATGATTTGTTTGATATCTCTTGTTTCCTTAATCAATTCCTGAATTTTTTTAAACAAGTCATACTTCCAGTTTTCTGCAACAAAAAAAGTTATGTTTGTTGGTTTGTCTATTTTTGCAAGTTTTAATACGTGGTTTATATCGTCAATAATTTGTATCATTAGTGTTTCTGTTTGTTCTATTTCTGGGTTGATTTTGTTTTCATCGTATGTTGGCCAGTGTGTGTGGCTAATGAATCCCTGTTTGCCGATTTTTTGCCAGATTTCTTCGCATAAGTGTGGTGTGAATGGTTGTAGCATGAGTGTTTGCGCTTCGATTATTTCAGCTACTAGTGCAGCGTTCATTTTTCCTGCAGTTCTTTTTTGGTACCATTTCAGGTGTCTTTGTAAGTCAAAGAATCCTTTTGTGATGGCTGTTCTGAATAGTGTTTCGTTCATTGCTTGTGTTGTTTCTTTGATGATTTTGTGCAGTTGGTGTTCCATCCATTTGTCTATTTCTTTTTTCTCTGAACTTTTCACACGTAACTCTTTACTTATTTCTTGATAATTTTCAATCGCAAAATCATACCATTGGCCGAGTTTGTTTTTCATGCTTTCTGCAAGTTCGCTGTCCCAGTCTACGTCGTTGAGGTCTTCTCCTGTTGATAATATGCCGATGCGTACAACATCTGCTCCGAATTCTTTAACAAGATCGCGTAAGACCTTGAAGTTGCCTTTGCTTTTGCTCATTTTTTGTTTGTTTATGTTGACGTATCCGTTTGTGCTGATTCCGTTTGGCCAGTATTTTTCTGGAAATATTGCTACGTGATTAAAAATCAGAAATGCGAAGTGGTTTTGTACTAAGTCTTTGCCACTGTTGTAGAAATCAAATGGGTACCAGTATTCAAATTCATGTTTAATTTCTTCAATTATTTTGTTATCAATATCAATGGCATCTGCATTTCCTTTTCCTAACAGAAGATAGTCAAAGAAGTTATCATTGATTTTCTCAACAGGTAACTTCTCTAATTGTGGAGCGATTGTGAAATATGATGTATAAATCGTGCTGTCACTCAAACTCTCAATTTTCCATTTTTCTTCCCATGGTAAATTTGTTCCAAGTCCAAATTCTCTCGTGCATGCCCAGTCTTTTAACCAGTCTATGACGTATTCAAATTGTCCGCGGACTTTTTCTGGGTAGAGTTTCATTTGTTGGATGCATTTGTGTGCTTGTTCTTTCCATTGTTTGTTTCCGTATGCTAAGAACCATTGGTCGTCTACAATTTTAACGTGGCAGTCTGTGAGGCATCTGCATATGACTTTTCCAGTAAGTTCGTAAAACATTATTCCTTTGCCAGTTTCCACGAGTTCTTTTTTGAGTTGTTCTTGTGTTTCTGATACTGTTAATCCTGCGTGTTTGCCGCAATTTTTTTTCATTATTCCTTTTCTGAATACAAGTTTGTTTGTTTCTGCTTTTGCTTCTTCAAGTTTCGTTTTGTCCTCGTATGAAGTAATGTTGAATTTTGTGCACATTTCTTTTCCAATATCATCGCCCATGCCTTCTACAGAAATAATTGATTTTGGTTGGATTTTTTTCATCTCGTCTGCATCTAAATTGTATTTTCTCAGGAGTTGTTTATCTTCTTGTATGTGTTTCATTTCCATGTAGTCAAAGGGGTCTTCGAGTGCTGAGTAAACAAGTCCTGAGCCCATGTTTGCATCAATAAAGCTTGCTGGCAAGATATACAATGATTCTCCAGTCACAGCTCCTTTTACTTTTTTACCAATAAGTTCTTCTGCCTTGATTGTTCCTTCTTCTTTGCATGTAATTGCGTGTTGTTCTATTTTGTTGAGGGTTCCTTTGCCCACTACCCATTTTTCTTCTTGAACGTTGACGATTTGATATTCTGCTGTTGGGTCTACCCAGAGTGTTTTTTCTGCATAAAGTGCGTCTGGTCTGGTTGTTCCTGCCATTAGAATTAAGTCTGAGTTTTCAACTGGGAATTTTACCCATATGAAATCTTTTGGTCCTTCTCCTTCTCCTTCGCTTCGTGCGTGGTCTCCTGTTGGTGCGTTACATGATGGACACCAGACTACTGGGTGTTTGCTTTTGATAACGTATTCTTTTTCTTTCAACTTATTAAATTGCCAGCGTATGAATTTGTCGTAATGTGGGTTGAGGTCTGTTGTGATAAATTCGCGTCTCCAATCAATGCTCATTCCGTAATTACTGAGATCTTGTTTTGCTTCTTTTGAGAATGTGCTTATCCAGTATAGTGGGTCTTCAAAGTTTTTCCAGTCTTTTTCTGTAAAACCCATTAATTTTAGTGTGTTAAGCTGCCCTTCTTCTCGTTCTCGTACGCGTTTTGCAGCTGTTTCGATAGGTGTTCCTGTTGCGTGAAATCCAAATGCGAACAGGACATTATTGCCGAGCATTCTTCTGTATCGTGCAGTTGCATCTACGCGCATATAGGTATAGGTATGTCCGATGTGAAGCAGTCCGTTTACGTATGGGTATGGTGTTGTTAAGAAGAATTTTGGTCTTGTATCTGCGTTTGCTTCGAAAGTTTTTTGTGTCGCCCATTCTTTTTGCCATTTTTTGGCTATTTCGTGAAAGTTTACAGTCATGAGACTGCAAGTTAAAAGCTGTTTTAAAAAGCTTGCGTCGTTTTAGTAAGCAACAATTATTTATGTTCGTTCCATATTTATAGAATAACCTTCATTTGCCTTGCGAACTAAGTCACGACGCGTATCTTCTGCAGTTGATCCAAGTATAAGTGGCTTTCTTGGCTGGTATGGTTCGCCTGCTATCCATCTTTTTCTGTCTTCTGGTCTTGTTGGGCTAGCAATACAATCATATAATGCAGGATATTCATTTAATAGTCTTTTGTCCATCTTCACTCAATATTGCTTACTGGGTGGATCTTATTTAAATGTATGGTTTAATTGCCGAGATAAATTTTAGATGATTTTTGCGGCAATTAAAGTTCGGAAACGCTAACAACATTTTACCGATTAATTAGCGTTTCCGTTAGGCAACTTTGAATTAGTCAGTTTTTTAGTGAATGGCGTGAACGCCCTATGATTTTTGTCGTCGATATTCAAAGCCCAAGAAAATCAGAGATTTTCTGGCACCAAAAACCCTTGGTTTTTTAGTGTTGGCTTAGGAAACGCTAAAAATTTGTCTTACAAATTTTTGGCGCACCAAAAAGTTTTGCTTTTTTAGTACTTTGACTCAATTAAGATAGTTTTTCAAAGTTCCCGTTAGTTTATCGTGTTCTTCCTTTTGGGAATCTGACTTTGTTTGGGTATTTGTTGAATGTCTTTCGTAGGGAAATTTATTTATAGCACATAACTAAAACAGGATTTATGAAAAAAGGTGATTATTTATCGAGAGATATTGCTGACATCAAATCTTTGTTAAAAAAAGTTCCTGAACATTTTGACGCATCTCATGTTATTGCTGCGTTTTTTGGCGCGTTGTTTTTTGGCTTTACGTTTGTAATGAAGGGTTTGTTGTTCAGGGTTGGTCTTGGTTTACAGTCTTGGAATATTTTTATGATTGTAATTGCAACAGTTCTTATTGTAAGTGCAGAGATTTATTTTATCGGTTATAGGAGAGTGGAGAATAAACATGAGCGTAAGTTTGGTCAATTTTGGTTAAAGCGTATTGTTGTGTATTATGTTATTGCATTAATAGTTGCATCACTTTTGCTTTACATTTATGGGTTGTTTTCTGGTTTGCTTCCAGGAGATGCGTTTCGTTTAATCATAGCAGTGAGTTTTCCTGCTGCTATTGGTGCTGCGTCTGCTGATTTGTTGAGGAAGTATTAAGCTATTAGCACGGAAATAAGCACACCAAATGTTGGTGCAAGAACAAATAATACGAGTGTCCTGGACCATTTCCAGGGAGCGTTCGTTAAGAATAATAAACTCATTGTTAGGTGTGATGCTTCGCACCATAAGCAGATTTGTTGTAAAACGCCAAACATTATCCAGTTAAAATAACCAGCTGCAAATACTCCGATGAGTCCAACATATGAAACATATCTTGTTTTTTTCTTCCATGCAAGAAAAAATATTAGCAGATATGCTGCTAAACCATACATGGCTACAGGAATGCCGAGAAGTTTTGCGTAATGAGATGCGATAATTGTATCGCATCCTGCTGTTCCGTTAGCTGGACAGGGAAGAGTTGAAGCAGTAATGTGTGCGTAAGTTAAGTAGCTTGTTAGCAGAATGCCAAAAATTGTAAGGCATAAAGTCAATGTGCGATATTTCATAAGCAGAGAGGGAGACTCGAACTCCCGATGAGAGGGACCTGCAAAACGTAAGTTTTGCTCGTTTTTCCATTGCAGCCTCTTGCCTTAGCCGCTTGGCGACCTCTGCATTGTTAAATCACGGCTAATAGTTGATTTAAATAACTTATGGCAAAGTTCTTATAATAGAAACGCTCTGGAAGAAGTATTAATCAAAAGGAGGAGATACATATGGTTTTGAGTTGGTTTGAAAAAAACAAAGGCCATGCTCCCACTGTTTTGCGCATTTTTTTCGGTGTTGCATTTTTGGTGGCTGGTTTAGATAAAATTTTGGGCCTGTCGATGGCTCGCGGAATGTTTGAAGGCTTGTTTGGTGCAGGTCTTGGAGCGCCATTGCTATATTTGGCAATCATTATAGAAGTCTTGGGCGGTCTCGCATTGTTGTTTAATTACAAGACACCTTTGGTAAGTCTCGTGTTGGCAGTGTTCATTTTGGTAGCGTTGATTTCAACGTTTAAGCTTGGTGATGCTCCAAATGTGATTGCATCTTTGAGAGAAATTTTGGTGATGAACACAGGCGGTGGAAACACAGCAGTAAACTTTGCATATTTGGCTGGTTTGCTTTCTTTGGCGTTTGCAAGCAGCGGCAAAAGGCGATAATTTTTTCCTTTTTTTCTTTTCTCTTTTCTTTTTCTATAGTAAATTGCCTTAAATATAGAATAATTTAGCAATTTATTATATTTGAAACGCTAAAAATTCAGTTATTTTAATAGCTGAATTTTGGCGTGTTCAAGAACTGTCACAATTATGAATTATTTTTGACAGTTCTTGACATTCGCAACTATTTGTTCGATTTCTTGCAAAGTCCATTGTAAAAGTTTTTAAACACTCATTTTTGTAGTCATTGTATGAAAATTCTCATTCATCGTGAAAAACGTGAAGTTGTTGATGACAAAGAACGTACCGTAAGCAAAGAAAAGCGGTATTTCGTAGATGAGTTGTCAAAGGATTTTCCAACATTTTACGGAATGATAAAAAAAGCAGACCTTCAAAAGTCAGGAGTGGTTATTAAAACAGATAAAGATCAGGAGTTCATTATTTTTGATGCATCATTTATTGACGTACACAAAAATCTAAAAAAGTTTGCGCAGACGATTCCTTTGAAAGATATTGGCGCAATTATTGCTGAGACTGGTATCAACAAGGATTCTGTTGTCGTAGAGGGTGGTGTTGGTTCCGCTGCGTTGGCTATTGCGTTGGCAAATGTTGCAAAGCAAGTGATAAGTTATGAAATCAGAGATGATTGTATAAAAACTGCTGAAGAAAATATCAAGCAAACAAGTACAAAAAATATAGTGCTTAAGAAAGCAAGTTTGTACGAAGGTATTGATGAAAAAAATGTCGATGTTGTATGTTTTGATTTGCCTGAGCCTTGGCATGCAGTAAAGTATGCAACAAAAGCTCTAAAAGTTGGCGGGTTTTTGGTTAATTACTCGATTCAACTTTCTCAGGTACAAAAATTCGTTGAAGAAGTACATAAACAAGATGAATTATATTATGTCAAAACAGTTGAGCTTATTGAACGTCCATGGGCGATCGATAATAAACGATTACGACCAAATAATTCTGGCATTGGCCATTCAGGTTTTTTGACATTTGTTAGAAAAATCAAATCTTGAATTTCTTTTTTAATTCTTTTTCAAACACGCTTCGTGCTGGAAATCCTCTGCCCGCAACATAAGTATTGAATGCTTTCTGACTGATTCCTTTTTTCATTGCTAAATGTTGATATTTTTTTAATTGCTGTCCAAATAAGCTGTAGCTTGGCGCGTATCCGGGCATTTCTTGGAAAAAGAAGGTCTGGTGAAAGATTAATTTTTTGCTAAGACCAGTTTTCTTATGCGCCCACTCAATAAATGCAGGGTATTTTTGCTTTCCTGTATTGACACGCACGTCGCTTATTGCTCGAAGAAAGCGTACCATTCGCCATTGATATACTACAAATGATACTCCTAATACGAATTCTTCAAAAGGAACGTGTTTTTCTATTTCGTTGACGAGTACTTTTTCTTCTTTGTTTTTTGCACCAGTATCGCGTATTTTTTTAAAAGTGCTTAAGCCTTCGAGTTCTCTGAAAAAGGATAATCCTTCTGTGAGTGGTATTTCTAATGAGGAGCTTATTTTCTCAATAATTCTGTTCTTAGTATTAACTGCACTGTTCATCAGGTTAACACAATGTCCGTATTCTTCGTGAATGGTAGTTTGTACTAAATCTGGAATGTCACTCATTGGGCTTTTTGTTTTGTCTGTTGTAACAAAGTATAGGCAGAACGGTTTGTTGCTTAATGTTCCGAATAAATCCATTGCTGCTGTTGGTAAGAAGGGTGTTAAATATGAAGGCGTTTCGATTAATCGCACATCGTATTTTGGTGTAATTTGTACCCATTCTTTTTCTGCGACAGGTTGTAATTTTTTGCGCACTGTTGCGATGATATTCAACAAGTCTGTTGTTTTTACTGCTTGTTTTTTCTTGAGCATTTCGCTTATTGATTCAACAGTTGCTTTACACTTGTATTTTTGAGAGAGTTTTTTTACGATTGTTTTGAAAACCGGCAATTCTTTGTCTACCCAACTCAGAGCTAATCTTTCTATTTGTTCTGGTGTTTCTGTGTGGTCGTAAAGTGTTGTGATGAGTTTGTTGTAGATGTTTTTTCGTTGTAGTGTTGCTTTCTTTTTTAACAGGGAAAAAAGTTCGTTAAAATCTCCTTTTTTTATTTGTATTTTTGTAATGTTTTCTTTCCAGTTGTCAATTCTTTTTTGCAAAGCAGTTATGGCGTCTTTTGTTTCTTGTTTTTTGCATTGTTTTTTGATGGTGTCAAGAATTGCTTTTGCTCCTGAGCATTCTTGTGCTGTGAATATTTGCAATTCTATTGGCCATTTTTTTTCCCATAAATGTTTTTGTACTCCTAATAAGCTGATTCCTTGTTCAGCGAGCTGCAAAACGTGTTTTTCGTTAATTCCTTCGATAGTCAGGTGCGTAAAATATGCGCTTAATATTTGATTAGGTGGGTGTTGTGGCTCTTCAAATAAAATGCTTGTTTTTATGCAGTTAAGAAATTTTTTCGCGACAGGATCTGCGTTTTTTTCTAATTGTTTAATACGCAAAAGTGCGTGTTTAATATTTGCAGAGGAGGATATCCAGAGTGTTCCTGCGTTTTCTTTGAGTCCTGCACCAAATGCACTTACTGGATTGATCTCTTTCCATAGTGCAAACACTTCTTTGTCTTTTTTCATTGCAGAATGTTTTTTGTGCGCACTATAAAAACATTTTTATTGCAAAGTTCGCAAGAACTTTGTAGAGGGGTTTAATACAAGGAAAATTATCGTGCGTTTTTCTTTATTTCAAATGTTGGGTCGAATACAAGGAAAAGCCCTGCTTTTCCTGTACAGAAAATCTTGAGATTTTCTTGTACCCCGCAGCTTGCTGCGGTTATCTGCACCAACTTTGAAAGACTGAAATTGCTGGTCGGCGAAGCCATGAAAATACTTTTTATTTTCAGGGCACCAAAAACCCGGTGGTTTTTTAGTGCCGAGAAAACTCGCGTAATACCCCGTCAGCTTGCTGCAGGGATAGCGAGTTTTCAGGCAATTTCTTTATTTATTGGAGTTGTAGGAATTTTCGTATTGATTGTAATCCATTGCTGTAGGCAATTTTGAATAAGTCGCTTATTTGGTGTTGGGCGTTAAACGCCTTTCAATTTTGTCGTCGATATTCAAAATTGCCTTAGGAAACTTTGACTATATTTTTATAGTTATTCAAAGTTTCCTGTAGAAAATAATTACCCATAATATAACTTCCCGGAACTTCGTTGTTCTCTGTCCAAAACACTTCCTTCTTTGTTGATTCGTGGTCTTTTGCTTTCTTTGTCTCTTCGTAAAGTAATGTTTAAACTTGTTAAGAATTTGTTCATTCCTTGTTCCATTTCAAATGGTCCTGTTACGCTGCCTTGTTTTGCTGGTTCTCCTTCAAATACAGTTATCTTGTCTGATATGTAATCTAAAAACAAAAGATCGTGGTCAACAATAAGAATGCTGACATCTCGTTGGTCTGCTAAGTCTCTTACAACTTTGCTTAGTGTTAGTCTTTGCTCGATGTCTAAGTAAGCGCTTGGTTCATCTAATAAAAAAAGTTCTGCTTCTTGGCTTAAGCATTTTGCGATGTAAACGCGTTGTAGTTCTCCTCCTGATAATGTTTTTAATGGTTTGTTGAGTAAATGTTTTAATTCAAGTGGTTCAATTAATTGGGTCTGGTATTTTGATATTGCTTCTACGAGAAAGCTGTTTACGAATTCATCGCTTTCGTCTTGTAAGTATTGTGGTTTGTATGCTACGGTGATATTGTTGAGTTTTTCGTTTGTTGTTATTTCTCCTGCGAGTGCTTTGACAAAGGTGGTTTTTCCTATTCCGTTTTCTCCTACTACTCCTATGATTGTGCTTTTTCCTATCTTTCCTTCACTAACATTTAATTTAAAATCTCCCAACTTAAGTTCCATGGGTTTCCATTCAGTTAGTATCAATTTATTTATCGGTCTTGGCGGTCTTGCGATGAATTCTATTTTCTTGTCTCTGAATCGCATGTTTTCGTCTCTGATGTATCCTTCTAAGTATGTGTTCATTCCTGTGCGTGTTTGTTTTGGCAGGCTTACTATTCCGTAGCTTCCTGATTTTCCGTATGTAATATGCAGGAGGTCTGTCATGTAATCAAGAATAATTAAGTCGTGTTCAACAACAAGTACTGCTGTTTGTTCGTTTGCAAGCTCTTTGATGAATTTGCTTACGTTGATTCTTTGTTTGATGTCTAAATATGATGTTGGTTCGTCAAAAATGTAAAAGTTTGCTTTGCGAAGTGCTGTTGCAGCTATTGCAATTCGTTGTAATTCTCCTCCACTTACTTGTTTTATGTCTCTGTCTAATACTTTGTTAAGATTTAGTGTTTTTGTTACTTCATCAAATGCGTTTCGTTCATCTACTTTTTTTAATAATTCTTTGACTGTTCCTGTTGTTGTTTTTGGGATCATTTCAACGTGTTGTGGTTTATACGAGACCGTTATTTTTCCGTCTCTTACTGCTTCAAAATAGGTTTGTGCTTCTTTTCCTTTGAAATGTTCAACAAGTTTTTGCCAGGTTGCTTCTTCATCTTTTCCTAGGTTTGGTTTCATGATTCCTGCCAGGATTTTGATTGCAGTGCTTTTTCCTATGCCGTTTCTGCCTACTATGCCTACGACTTTTCCAAAAACAGGTGTTGGTAGTGAATAGAGGTGAAACCCGTTTCTGCCGTATCTGTGTATTGGATGTTCGAGTTTATCCGGTAAATTGATAATGTCTATCGCATCGAATGGACATCTGTTTGGGCAGATGCCGCAGCCTGTGCATAATTCTTCGTTTATTATTGGTTTTGTGTCTGGTCCTTTGACTATGCAGTCTTGTCCTTCCATGTTGATAGGGCACACTCTGGCGCAAAGGTATCCTCCGCATCCTTGTGGATTGCAGCGTTCTTTTCTGATTATTGCTATGCGTGGCATGTTAATTTGGCTAAAATTAAGGTTTTTAATGCTTTTGTCAGTTTAGTTGCGGACAAAAGTTAATTATGAATTTTCCCGCAACTAAAGTTCGGAAGACATAACAAGTATATAATTTGCTTGTGTCTTCCGTTAGTTGTTGATTGGTTTTGATTTACAGAAGGTATCTGTCGCGAGATCGCACGAAGTGAAAGAAAAGTAATAAACATATTCACGAAGTGAATATTTTATGAATTGTTTCTTGAACGAAGTGTAATGAGCGTTTTGATCAAACTTTTTTGAAAAGTTTGAAGTGTATCCTCCGCATCCTTGTGGATTGCAGCGTTCTTTTCTGATTATTGCTATGCGTGGCATGTGTTTTTATTCAGGGGAAAGTTTTTAAACATTTGTAGAAAGAAATTAGTCCTTCCAAAGTGATTAAAAAAGAAACATTTAAATATTGTGAAACTATGAACTATCTTATTGGTTGATTGTGGCAAAATAACGACGACAATTAATTAAAAAAGTCGAGTGGTAACAGAGATATGAAAAAAATAAACATCGTCGAAGCAGCAGTAGTTGCAAGTTTACCAGTTGCAGGTCTCGCAGTTAAAGGCTCTTTAGTGGGCAAAGCACAAGAGTTTGCAGCAGAACAAATTGCAGCACAATCAGCTGATACAGCAATTACTTTAGACGCGGTTATTCGGGATGTTTCTGCTCAGTTAGGAGTTCCTGTTTCTGAACAAGCAAATGGTGCAGTGCAGCAATTTGCACATAATGCTGCAGTGTTAAGAGATGAAGCGCAAGCATTAGCAGGAACAAAGTTGGAAGTGCAGGAAGGTATTTCTAAACAAGCGGTTGCTGATGCGTTTGATGTAGTTGGTGAAGGAACAGGATTTGTGTTGCAAGGAACTCGTGAAGCAGGAAGATTAGTTGATGACGTAACTGGAGGTACATTGACAAATTTAGTTGATGGTGTTTCGTCTTTATTTGGAACGCCAAAAACATCAGAGCTAAGCGGTGCAGTTGATGAGTTTTCTCGAGATGCAGGCGGCTCTGTTGTTGATGGAGCAAAAAGAGTTGTGAGTGCAGTGCAAAATGCAACAAATTATCTTGATACTGCGTTAACTGGTCAAGAGCTTCCGCTTAATGCAGATCTTGTTGGCATTCTTGACAAACTTGGTAAATTAGTACGAATAAAAAATAGGGACGAGCTCCCTCGTTTACAAACTGAGCTTGAAGGTTTGTATGGGAAATTAGTTTCTGCAGCAAATGAGCTTACAACAACAAAAAGTGTTTTTGAAAAGCATGGGCAGGCAATTATTGATCGTTTAGCTGCAGCAAAAGATCTTCCTGCAGAGATTTCAAATTATGTGAATTTAGTAATTGCAGATTCTGCTGATGCTGCAATGTATGGTGTTGGCGCGCTTGTTGCAACATATTTTGTTGTGCGTGCAGTGAGTGCAAAAGGGTATAATAAGTCTGCAGCAGCTGTTGGTTTAGCAGCAGCGCTAACAATGGGTGCAGTAGCGAATTCAAAAGTTACAGGGGCTGTTGCAAGTGTTCAGCAAAAGTATGAGTCTTTGTTAACACTGTTAGAAGATGGTTTGCAAACTGATCTTACACAATTAAAAACAGCTACTTGGTTGTCAAAAGATACAGTGTATCAAGCAGCGATGCAGGCAGCTGATGTGAAACAAGCAGCTGTTGCTGCAGGTGTTGATGAGGCAGCTAAAACAGCTGCGCAAAAAGGGTATGATTTGTTGCACTCAGGTGTTGAGCAATTGCGTGATGGCATGGAACAAATTGTTGCGCAGAAAGCCCAAGTTGCGGCGCAAGTAGGTGAGTTAATGAATGCTGTTGATTTTGATGCCTTGCAGCAAGCGTATGCAGGTCCTGTTGGTGAGGCAGTAGCACTTGCAACACTGGTAACTGCAGGAACTGCGATGGTCATGAGTTATCTTGGCAGAAGATCTAAAGAAGTTACTTTTGAGAATACTTATTTTTAAGAGCAAGTTTTAAAAAAGACCTTCTGACTACAAACTATAAATTATTTTGCCTCCGTAGCTTAGTAGCTATAGCGGCGGTTTCGTAACATTGTGAAAGAACCGCAGGTCGAGGGTGCAACTCCCTTCGGAGGCTTATGATGAAGGGTTGTTAAAATTCTTTGCTTGTTGTGAAAAAGAGGAAAGTTTATATATTTGTATCAATTATGAACAAATAAGTAAATTTTTAGGTGATTTTCAATGCCGCAATTACTCAAAAAACCAGAAACGCACAGCCCAACACTCGATACTATTCTCATGGTTGAGAATGTGATTAAGGAAGCGAAAGAAGTGCTTAGCATGGCCGAGCTTAAACGTAGGCTACCTCGCCAAGTGAACCATAACACGCTTAAATTGGTTATTTCTTATTTGCAACAGAGTGGAAAGATCGAATACACTCCTAATGGTATGGTTTGGATTTTCATGCCAAAAGAAGACATTCGAGCAATTCTCAGCAAAGGAAAACAATGGTAAAACTTGCAGACAAACAAAAAATAGTGCAAACAATAGGAACAGCAAACGAAGCAATAACAAAACTACAAGAAACAGTTAATTCCTACGAAGCACTAGGCAAAACACCACCAAAAGAAGACAGACAGCTGCTTGACAGTATACACAGAGCAATTACCAACCTCAAACAAAACCCATTCGCAGGACAAGTTGTTGCTCACAAACTCTGGCCAAAAGAATACAAAGACCTGCCAAACCTCTTTCGCATGGAACTCTCACAATTCTGGAGACTATTATATTACGTTGCGGGTGATGAAATAAGAATCATCAGCGTAATATTCGAAATCGTAGATCACCCAACATATGATAAGATATTTGGGTATACGGGAAAATAGCATCTTCTTGTGCGAACATCTGTGCGTGCGAAAAAATGTAACTCCTACACATTTTTTAGCGACGATAAAATACAAATCTTGAAGCCGAGCCAAAATGGCTTAAAGCCAAAAATATGTTCTTGCGTTTACCTATTCAACTTTTTCTCTATTTAATTTCAGTGGTTGGTTAATGTTTGTTAATTGACCTGATTCGGGTACTAATTCATATAATTTTTTAAGAATACTCTCTAATAAGTTCAACATATTTTTTGAGTCAGTTTCCGAATTTATTGGCTTTTTCTTCTCTGGATGTATGTAATCATTTCGTTTATCTCTTATCTGCTGTAATTTACCAGCAACTTCATGTGAAAGAATCTTAAAATCTGCCAATAGATTAATTCTTTCTTTTTGTGTTAAACTAAAAAATCCCTCTTTTTGCTCTCTTGTCATTTTACTATTATTTATATGAATATTGGCTTCCTCAATTAAATCGCAAGTAATTTTTTCAGCTATTGCACCACAGAGAACAACGGTTGAAATAAATCTGCCATCTTCATAACATCTAATGCATTCGCTCCACTCATTTCCAAATTTATCAATTTTAAAAATGCCTGTAAGCTTAAGATTTCTGAGTCTGTTAATTTTATTATCTAGATCGTTTTTATAAATTTCCAGCAGGTTTTCTTTTAGCTTTTCAACTAGCTGAGTTCGTACTTTTTCATCTGGATGATTAAACCAATTTTGGGTGAAGTCAACGTACACGTCCATAAGAAAAAAATAGTGGTTGGCTTATTAAAAACTTCTCCTGCGCATCGTGGTAGTTTACGACATTCTGTGGATTTTCATTGAAACTTCTTCAGAATAAAAAACAAAAAGTTCAAGCACTTAATTGCAAAGCTCTTTGCACGCCAAATAGTCTGTATCCTGCTCTGTCTGACATTGCTTTGGTGAGTAATGGTTTTATTGTGTTGTCGAATAGTTTTTTTGTTGTTGTTGCTAATTTGTTGTCTGATAATCCTGATGCATAGATTATCTCTTCAATATTTCCGCTGTTTTGGCTTCCTTGCACGCTTGTTCCTGTTGTTTCAAAAAACCAGTTGCCTGATACAGGTAATTTGTTTACTTGTCCTGCTTTTTCTGTTAGTTCAATGCGTATTTTGAATGTGTCGCTGTATCCTGCGCCTGCACAGTCTGCTTTTATGATGATGGTTATTGTTTTGGCTGTTGGGTCAAATGTAAATGCGTTTCGTTGTATGTTGCAGTTGCTCCATGGTGGTTTTTTGCCCATAGTTTCTGCTTTTCCTGTTGCATCTGCGTGTAATAGTTTTGGAACAGTCATAAAGTCTGTTACGGTTCTGCTCCAGATTTGCGTAGTTACGTTTGCAGCTTGGTCAAGAATGTCTCTTCTTAATTTTTCATCAACCATGATTACACCTCTTTATACATGTTTATCAGAAAATGATCCATTTAAGGTTTTCGTTAATCAATTATCTATTTCAATTCTTTCAGAATAGCTTCTTTGCCCTGCAGTTTCTTCTGGCATTCGTGGCAAACAGTGTGCATTTTTCCTTTGTCGTCTTTTATGTGTGTGCCAATAATTTTCTTAAGAAATGTTTCTCCTAGTGTTTTTTTGCAGATTTCACATTTCATGTTTCTGTTGTATGGTTTTATCTTTATTAAATGTTGCCTCTTATTTTATGCTTTCCGATATGTACTCTTAACTCTTTATTTTTGACTTTCTATTTTTCGCAATGCTTTTAAACCAGTGTTAACGCAACTATTACATGGATAAAAAGAAAGCATTAATCGGTTTGTTTTTTGCGTTTATTATGGTATCTTCTGTTTTTGGTTTTGTTGCGTATTATACTTCTCCTACAGCGAGCGATTTGGTATATGGTGAGTTCTCATTCAGGCCGATAACACAAAATGGTGTGCAGCAGTACATAACAGAAATTAACAATCAAGATTATGGTTTTTTGTTTTTCCCAGGAGACTTGGATTATGTTGATGTGAGTGATGAAACAAAAGCATTGCTGAATGCGCCAATTTATACGATAACGTATGATGATGCAAGTTCTCTTGCTGATTTTTTTGGTGATGTGCAGTATTCTTTAGAGTTCCGTTTAGCTGATCAAAAGTTAATTGAGCGCGCAGTTACGTCCGAAAATTCTTCATTACCAATGCGCACATGTGTGAATGCAACAGAATATCAGCCAGTTATTCAGTTGCAGGAAGCAAATGAATCAAGCATTTCTGCAAGCAATAATTGTATTTTGGTTTCTGCTGTTGATGCGTATGACTTGTACAGACAGTCAGAACGTTTGTTATATGTTATCTTGGGTGTTATGGAATGACTGGTAAAAATATTGATAAACTTGATGACTTAAAACAGGAAGAAGATGAGCAGCAGGAAGAGTACAAAGCATCTAAACAAACAATTATTTTCAGTGTTGTAGCAGGAGTTGTGCTGTTAGTAGTTATTGGTTTTTTGTTTTTTGGTTTTGATGACTCTGCTCCAACGCTTCCGACAGTAGAATATAATTATTTTAAGTTTGAGCAGATTGGTGGTATGTGGCAAACTACTATTGAGCTTGATGATCAGCCTTACGAAGCTCCTTTTCGTTTTAATCCTGAACAAGTTCAGGATGTGCCAGTAGTTGGTAAGTTTTCAGGTTTTGTGAAAATGCCTGTGTACATAACGTTTGATCCTGAGTCTGAGTATGATGATTTTAAGTATTTGGCGCTGGGTGTTTCAGAACTCACGTTGCATATGGTGCGCGCGTTGAATGTTTCTGTTGAAGCGGCTTGCACGAAAAATGTGACTGATGCTTGTGTTGATCGTCCTATTGTAACTTGTGGTGATTTTGGAAAGAGTGTGATTTATTTGCATACTTCTAATGAAACGCTTGTAAATTTAAGTAATCACTGTATTACTTTGTCTGGACCAGAATTAGATTTGTTGAAGCCTGTTGATCGGTTGTTGTTCCAGTGGTACAAAATTATGTCTTGATGCCAATTCTGGATGTAAACTGCTAACTGTCTACTGCACACTAATAATGATTTTATAGGTGAATTGTATATTTTTTTTAGTATGATTTCAGTATATTGTTCTGAATGCCTTGATGGTGTTGCTGCTGCTGCGATTATTTTTCGTCATGCAAATTTGTCAAATCTGCCTGTTGTTTTTGGTGGTTTTTTGCATCCTGAGAGTTTGCAGGATGAGCTTGAAGAGTTGGCAGAGGATTCTGGTAAGTTATTTTTCGTGTTGGATGTTTCTGTTTCTCCTAGTCATTTGCCTTTGCTCGAAAAAGCTGTTCAGAAGAATCAGTTAGTGTATTGGTGTGCGTACGATGAAAATTCTGTTGTTCCTCCTGTGAAGTTGTTTGATAAAGCAAGAGATAATCTTTGTACTGCTGAGCTTGTTCAGCAGCGTTTTTTAGTTAATGATTCGGTTGCAAAGAGTCTTGCTTTATTGGCGCGTGATGTGAAGTTTTGGCAGGTTCAGGATGAGCGAGCGTTAAAATTGTCTGATTTGATTGCTGCACAATATGATCCTGTTTTGTTGTTAAATGCGTTGTCTCGTGGTGTGTTTTGGTCTGATCAATTTGAGAAGGTTCATGCAGAATATTTTGCGAAAAAAGAAGAGGCGTTTAAGGTTTTGCTTGGTTCGTTACATGTCAAATCGTATGTAAATTATCGTTTTGGTTTTGCAAGGTCACTTGCTGTTTTGTCTTCTGCTGATGCGTGTCAGAAAATTTTGGATGGTCATGCGGGTGTTGATGTAGCTGTTGTGTTGTTTAAAGATGGTCGTTTTGTGATGCGAAGGCGTGATGATTGTGATCTTGATTTGCGTTTGCTTGCTGAATTATTTGATGGTGGAGGTAAGTCTTTTGCTGCTGGTGCTCATTTGAGTCAGCAGGTTACAAAGGAATCAATGCAGCATGTTTTGTTTAAGCTTGATCAAGCGTTCAGAAATTTTTTTGTGCCGACAAAACAAGTGTGATATTTGGAGCTTTTTTCTGTTTGTTTCTTACCTCATACTGCTAACTGTGAACTGCAAACTCATATCACAATATTTTTATACCATCCTCATAAAATAAAAGCATGCTTTTCTCAATCAGGGAATTAATTGATGCAATAATTATGATTGTTGTAGTTGGTTTTATTTTTATGGATATTTTTAAGCGTCATGATACTTCTGCAAAAGAGGCGTTTAAGTTTGCGTGTTTGGTGACTGCTCCGGCAATTATTTTTCATGAACTTGCGCATAAGTTTGCGGCGATGTTTTTTGGTTTGCAGGCAACGTTTAATGCTGCGTATACTTGGTTAGGGATTGGAGTTGTTTTGAAATTCATCAGCCCAGGTCTTATCTTTTTCGTGCCTGCGTATGTGAGTATTCATGGTCAGGCAACTCCTGGTGCTTCTGGCTTGATCGCGTTTGCAGGTCCTGCATTAAACCTGGTATTGTTTGTGGCATCATGGGCGATTTTAAAGAAAAAGAAATTGAAGAAAAAGACGTTTCTTATTTTGTATGTGACTAAGCAGATCAATTTGTTTTTGTTTATTTTCAATATGTTGCCTTTGCCGTTTTTTGATGGTTTGAAGGTGTATCAGGGGTTGTTCTCTTTACTCAAAATAATGTGAAACATTTTTTGAGTTAGGAAATCAAACTGATTTCCTTTATTTCAAATGTTGGGTCGAATACAAGGAAAAGCCCTGCTTTTCCTGTACAGAAAATCTTGAGATTTTCTTGTACCCCGCAGCTCTGCTGCGATATGATTTTTCCCGATGAAGTTTAAAAATACAAAGAAAATTCGAGGAATTTTCTTGTACAAGAAAACCTTGAGGTTTTCTGTACGCGAAAAAAGTATTTTTTGCTGTACACAAAAATCTTTGATTTTTGTTGTACCCCGGAGCTCTGCTCCGGTGGGATTTTTATTCTAACTAATAAGTGCAAACAATTTTAAATCTATTTTTTTGAAAGTTTTGTTATGATAAAGTTGCCAAGTCCGTTAGATAAAGATTGGGAATCGAGAAAATATGGGCGTGTGGGAGATAGACGCAGAATATTGTCTGATAGAGGTTTGAGACAAGCAATCAATGCTGGTTTGATGTCTTTTACGCCTGCACTAGATTTGTCAGATGATTGCAGGATTCAGCCTGTTACTATTGATTTGAAGTTTAAGGAAGTTGAAGGTTTGGAGCCGCTTAGTAGAGGGTTTGGTGATTGTATTTCTCGTGGTCCGGTGTTGCTTCCTGGTCAGAGGTCAACTGTTGTTTTGACAGAACAGATCGAGTTTGAACCTGGACGCCAGTCTGATTATACGACTGATCGTGAGCTTTCTGTGCGTGGTTTTGATGGGAGATATTTGTTGCCTTCTATTGAAGCGAGGAGTAGTTTGAGGCGTTTGGGATGTTTTGTTTGTCCTCCAAATATTGTCTTTAATTCTGCAGATGGTTTGCAGTTTGATGTGGGTAATTTTGGTCCTAATCCTGTTCAGTTAAGTTATGGTGATCGTTTTGCGCAAATGTTTGTTTTTGTTGAGCCTTATCAGGATGTTGCTCCTACTCTTGAACATTTATTTGATGGTTGTAAAGAAACAGAGCGTGGTAGTTTAGTGCGTTCGCTTGATATGGGTGTAGAGGTTAGTACGCGAAGAGAGTTTGCGTTGCTTGTTAAAGAGGGCTATTTGTCTGTTTCTCCTAATGCAGAGTTTCGTGGTGGGCGGCTTGTTGTGCACGCAAGTAATGTTGCGTATAGAATGAAGAAATTGGACAAGCCTATTGATTTTAACAAGCGAGACGAACTTGGTGATGTTGTTGAGCCGATCGATATATGCAGGGGGTACAGAGTTGAAAACAGAGATCATGTTGTTGTTGAGACTGTTGAGCAATTAAAATTGTCTCCTCATGTTGCTATTCGTTTTTGGGATAACTTGTATGGTTTTACAGGGGAGCCTGTTGATAGGTCTTTTGCTCATTTAGCGAGTTTTGCAGATGGTTTGCGTAATTTATCTGTTATTGGTCTGACTGATGGTTTGGTTGATCCTGGTTATGAGGGGGGTTTTTCTCGTCAGCCTAAGTGGCTTACTGGCAGAGTTATTCATCCTGGTGATATCCTTGGTTTTGGTCAGGTGTTCTTTTTTCCGAATGGTGTGGAGCGCCCGTATGGTTCTAAAGTATTAGGTTCGCAGTATCAGGGAAAAGAAAGGACGGTTTTTTCAAAATAGTTAAGAAACATTTAAAAAGCCCTGCTTAGTCTCATTTTTAGGTGGGTTAATGATAAAATCATTTTTGCTAAATGTTTATGATAAGCAGTATAAGAAATTGCTTGTGTTTAGTTTCTTGGTATTGTTTTTTTGTATAGGTTTACTTCTGGTTTCATATGCTACTACAGGGGAATTTATTGATAAGGGTGTTTCGTTAAAAGGTGGGTTAACTTTGACTGTTCCTGTTGATAAGCATTTTGTCATGTCGGATGTAGAGCATCAGTTAGCGGAGCGTTTTCCTTCAGGTGACATTGCAGTTCGTGAGATTACTGAAGCTGGGAATCCTAAGGCTTTGATTATTGAGGCAGCAGATGTGCCTTCTGAAGAAATACAGGCATTTTTGCCACAGTTAGGCATTGCATTAAGAGAGGGCGAGTTTACGGTTGAGAATATGGGTTCAGCGCTAGGTAACCAATTCTTTTCTCAGACGATTAAAGCAGTGATTTTTGCTTTTATTGCAATGGCTGTTGTGGTGTTTATTACTTTCCGTTCTGTTGTTCCGTCTTCGTTTGTTATTCTTGCTGCTGCGTCTGATATTATTTGTACGCTTGCAGTTATTAATTTGCTTGGTGTTCGTTTAAGTACTGCTGGTATTGCTGCGTTTTTGATGTTGATTGGTTATTCTGTTGATAGTGATATTTTGTTAACGTCAAGAGTTCTGAAAAGAAAAAATGAAGGTGGTTTGTTGGAGCGTATCCTTGGTGCTATGAAGACAGGAGTTACAATGACTGGCACAGCAATTATTGCTGTGTTTATAGGTTTGGTATTTACTCAGTCAGACACAATTAGGCAGATTATGTTGATAGTGTTCATAGGTTTGTTGTTTGATCTTATTTTCACTTGGTTCCAGAACGCAGGTATTTTGCGTTGGTATATTGAACGTAAGGAGGCAAAGCATGGGCAAAATTAAGCAGCTTCTTACGAATTTCAGAGTTATTGTTTTGTTGATTTTCTTAATTCTTGGTTTGTTTGCCTTGTACCCTAATCCTTGGAATGAAGGAGTTTCGATTAAAGGTATTCAGAAAAATAGTAGTGCAGAGCTTGCTGGAATTATTCCTCCAAAGGCAACATTGGCTCCGATGGCAAGGGAAAGAATTATTGCAGTGAATAATCGTCCTGTTGCTGACGTACAGGAATTCTATCAGCAATCTTCTTTGCTCGAGCCGAATGATACTGTTTCAATAAAAACTAACAGAGGTTCCTACACGCTTGTTGTTCGTCCAAAATATAATGTCACAGAATTAAACGAAACAGAGTTTGTTGAGGTTAATGAAACTAGGCAAGTGAATGAGACTGTTAATGGTTCTGTTGTGTTAGTTAATGAAACGTTTACAAAAGAAGTTGAACAGCCGATTATTTTGAAAGAGTTGATTGGTATTGAACCTCTTGGGTTTAGTTTGCAGGACGCACCGAATACGAATTTGAGAAAGGGTCTTGATTTGCAGGGTGGCACGAGAGTTTTGTTGCGTCCTATTGAAAATATTTCTGATGAAACTTTGAGTATTGTTGCAGATACATTAAAGGAGCGTTTGAATGTTTTTGGTTTGAGTGACGTGCTTGTTACAACTGTTTCAGACACTCCTGATTTTCTTGGTGGCGGGAATCAGTATATTTTGGTTGAACTTGCTGGGGCTTCTGATGATGATGCGAGGCAGTTGTTAGGTAAAGAAGGTAAATTTGAGGCAAAAATCGCAAATGAAACTGTTTTTGTTGGTGGTAAAGATATTACATATGTTTGCAGGAGTTCTCAGTGTTCTGGTCTTGATCCTAATAGGGGATGTACGCGTTCTGGTGAGGGTTGGAATTGTGGTTTTATGTTCTCAATTACTTTGTCTCCTGAAGCTGCAGAGCGTCAGGCTCGTTTAACAGGTAATTTGAAGGTTGTTGGTACGAGCTTGTCTGATCAGTTGGTGTTGTATCTTGATGATGCTGAAGTTGATCGTTTGAGTATTGCTCCTGATTTGAAAGGTCGAGCAGTAACTGATATTGCAATTACTGGTGGCGGAGACGCGATTAGTGAAGAGGGTGCTATTGAGGCGGCTCTTGAGAATATGAAGCAGTTGCAGACTGTTTTGAGTACAGGGTCTCTTCCTGTTAAGCTTGAAATTGAGCGTATCGATACGATTTCTCCCACGCTTGGTAAAGAGTTTGTAAATAATGCGTTGCTTATTGGTGCACTCAGCTTGTTGGGTGTTGCAGTGATGTTGTTTATTGTGTATAGAAAACTGCTTATTTCAATTCCACTTGCTCTCAGTGCTGCTGCTGAAATTTTCTTAACATTGTCTTTGGCAGCGTTAATTGGTTGGAATATTGATTTGGCAGCTATTGCAGGTATTATTATTGCGGTTGGTACTGGTGTGAATCATCAGATTGTGATTACTGATGAAACATTAAGGCGGGGCCAGTATGCAGCTCATAATTGGAAGGAAGGTATTAAGCGAGCGTTTTTCATTATTTTTAGTGCATACTTTACTGCTGTTGTTGCTATGCTTCCGTTGTATTTTGCTGGTGCTGGTTTGTTGAAAGGTTTTGCATTGACAACAATTCTTGCATTAACCATTGGAGTGTTTGTTACAAGGCCTGCGTACGCGTCTATTATTCAGATCTTGCTTGAGAAAAAATAATTTTTCAACTTTTTAACTCTAAACTCTTTACTGTGTGCTTCTTACTGCATACTGTTTACTGTCTGCAGTTCAAACTGAAACCTTTTTAACCAAATGTGTAATTGCTATGTGGATGAAGGAGCTTAATTTTCTGGATGTGAGGTTTCTTGTGCAGGAGTTGCAGCAATGTGTAAATGCGCGTTTGCAGAAGGTGTATGATGAAGGTGGTTTGTTGTTGGTTGTTTATCTTTCTTCTGTTGGTAAGTTTATGATTCGTGTTAAAGAGGATCTTATTTGGTTAACAGCTTACAAACCAGAGGCAGGTGAAAAACTTTCAGGGTTGTGTCAATCATTGCGTAAGCGCATAGTAGGTAAAAAGCTTACAATGATAGAACAAATTGGAAGCGAGCGAATTGTAAAGTTTACTTGGCAGACAAAAGATGAACTGTTCTTTTTGTTTGTTGAATTGTTTGGCAACGGAAACATAATTTTAACAGATAATGATCAGAAAGTTCTTGCTGCGCGTGAAGAGCGCGCATGGAAAGATCGCGAAATAAGAAGGGGGAAACAATATGTGTTGCCTCCTGAGCAACGCAATTTGTTCAAATTAGAAGCTTCAGAAATTAGAGATGATGAGAGATATTTGGCAAAGTTTGGTTTTGGGAGTTTGTTGGCAAAAGAAATTATCGCACGAGGTGGTAATTACCAAGCATATCAGTCGCTTATTGATGAGAAATTTAGTCCAATAAAGTATGGTGATGGTTTAGTTAGCCCGATAAAACTTGAGCAGTACAAAGAACTTGGAGCACCTGCAGAGTCTTTTTCTAGTCTTATTGATTCTTCGTTTGAGTTCGTTCCAAAGAAAGAAGTTAAACAATTGTCTGCTTTTGATAAGAAGAACGCAAAATTGTCGGATGTGATTAAAAAACAATCGGCGACTGTAAACAAGTTGAAAGAGGAAGCTGCTGATTGTCAGGTGAAGGGGGATTTTATGTATGAGCATTTCCAGGAGTTGCAGGAGTTGTTAGATCATCTCAAAAAAGGGAAAGAAAAAATGTCTTTGCAGGATATGAAAGATAAGCTAAAAGGTCATAAGGTGATTAAAGATATTGATCCTAAGACGAATGATGTGATTGTGGAATTGTAGTTTTATTTCTTACCATTTATTAAAAGAAAAGGTGGACAGCTTAGCGAGTTTCCCCCGAAACGGAGTACACGTTGCTACGGAAGCCGGTTTAACTGCCAGGTTCGAATGAGTCTGGGTGGAACCCGGCTCCTATGGCCGTCCAGTTTAATGGGAAAAACCATTCTTTATAAAGCTTTCTCTATGTGGTGTACATTATGCAGTAAACAGTATGCAACCGGTTTTTACGTTCTGCTTACTGTCTATCGCTTACGGCTTACTTTTTTTAACTAAAACTTTTTTAACCAGCAAATATTCTCTGTTAATTATGTCTTTTAACACAGGTATTTGGGATGTTCTTTTGAATCATTTGGCAGAGCAGTTTAATACTGCTGTTAAAACGCAGAAAAAAGATTATGGCAAAGTGTTTGATAACATTCCTGAGTCTGCGAAGTATGTTTTATTGGATGATGTTGTAGTTGGTCCGTTTGCTGACAAAGAAGGTTTTACTGGGTGGAAACCAGAATATGATTCAGTTATTAAAGCATGCATTCAGCAGGCAGTTGTTGCTGCAAAGTATGAATTATCATTAACAAAAGAATTATCTGATTCGCAGCTTATTCAAGTGTTTAATCAGGTTGCAAACAGAGCACTCTCTATAAAACACTTGATTGAGCTTTCAAGTGATTTTCTTGTTCGTACCTTTAATTTGAGCAATATTTTCTTTTCAGTGAATGATATTCATGCTTCTTTTTTGAAATGTTCGCAACCAATGCAGTTAGTGATTCAACGAGTGTTAGCACAGGTTCGTTCATCAAAAACAGCATGTTTTTCTCGTGATGTTTCTTCTGATGTGTTATTTCAGGGTTTAAAAGAACTTAACAATCTCCCGAAGTTTGTTGCAGGTTTTCCTGTTTTACACAATAAAGTTCTGCTAGGTATTGTGGTATTATTTGCAGAGCACAATAAGTTTGATCGTGCTACAATAATTTTAGGAGAATTTACAAATTTGTTGCAGCGTCTTGACCAGCTTGAGAGAGTGCAAACATCTGCTGTTACTGATACTCTTACAAGTTTATTTAATCGTTCTGCTTTGACAGAAAGGTTAGAGAGAGTAATTGAAAATTTGCGCGAAAGTGAAAAGTCAATTAGCGTGTTAATGATTGATGTTGATGACTTCAAAAAATTTAATGATGCCAAAGGCCATCCTGAAGGGGATATAGTGCTTAAAAAGGTCGGAGATGTTTTAAGAACAGTTGTTTCAGATTCTGGCATTTGTTGTCGTTATGGTGGTGAAGAGTTTACAGTAGTTCTTCCTGCAATTGAGCCCCAGGCTGCTCAGGCTGTTGCAGAAGATATTCGCAAAGAAGTTGAGCGTGTTTGCCCGTTAACAGTAAGTATTGGTATGATTACTTGTTTGAATAGTTCTGCGCAGAAAGAAAAGCTGATTAAAGAAGCAGATGCTGCATTGTATCGCGCTAAGCATTTTGGGAAGAATAGGGTTGTTGCAAAGGTTATGGTTGATCAATATTTGGGGATTATTGATGTTTGACTACTTGCTCACCAGCACTTCAATTACATCTCTGTTTTTGAGTTGTGTTTCTCGTCCTATTTTTCTTTTGGTGCGTACATCTATTGCGGCAATAAAATTTTTTCCAAGGTCTGTGTGTATGTGGTTTGCAAAATCAAGGGCCGTGCTTCCTCCAGGCAATAAAAAGCAGTCTGGTAGTATGTTGCCTTTGCTGTCTCCAAGTTTATTGGCGCTGCCTGGAAATACTGCAATGTATTTTAACAGGTCAAAAACAGCAGAATTTGTTGCTTCTTGTGCTCCTGTTCCTTGCCATATGTCTAATACATTTTTTTGTATGTACTCAAGTGCATTTTTTTGTTTATCGGTCAGTTCACCAATTATTTTAAAAGTGTTTTCTCCTGAATGGTATTCTATGAGGTTGTGTTGTGCTGCCTCTTTTAATGCGAGTTCTGATTCTGCGCTTGCAGGAATTATTGTGTACTCAGGAAACATTTTTTTGCAGCGTTCATAGTTTTCTTTTGCTCCTTGAATATCTATTTTGTTTGCAACAATGAGCATGGGTTTTGTTTCTTTTCTGATTATTTGTGCAAGTTTTTTTAGTTGCTCGCCTGTCCATTCAGATGGTTTTTCAGCGTTCATGCCTATTTTTTTAATAGCGTCTTTTACGATTGTTTCTGTTACGTTTAATCCTGATAGTTGTTTGGTGATTGCGCGTATGGTGTTTTCATGTTCTTGTTGTAATTGTCTTACGAGTCTGTCCCAGCCTTTTTTTAGAATGCCTAGTATCCACATGTCTAATTCTATTTCTAGGAATTCAATGTCTTTTGCAGGGTCATAACTGCCAGGATTGCAGGGTTCGCCTTTTTCGTTGGCACTTCCGCTGATATCTACAACGTGTAAAAAAGCGTCTGCTTGTCGTAAATCATCTAAGAATTGGTTTCCTTTTCCTTTTCCTTCGTGAGCTCCTGGTACTAGTCCTGCTACGTCTATTATTTCTACTGGCACGTATCTTTTGTCTCCTGTGCAGTATCCTGTTCTTGGATTGCATTGTTTGTTGAATTCGTTGCATACACAGTTTACTTTTACAAAAGCCATTCCTCTGTTTGGTTCGATGGTCGCAAAGGGATAATTTGCTATGAGTACGTTTGCTAGTGTGAGTGCTTTGAAGAATGTGCTTTTTCCTACGTTTGCTTTTCCTATGATTCCAATGAGCATGTTTTTGTTCACCGCGTTATGTTTATAAAGTATGATGCTTTAATGTTATTTATGGCGTATCAACAAGAGTATGGTAATCCTCAAAAGCACAGGCATTCTGATTACCCTGCACAGGTTGGTGTTGCAAAATGGAAAGTTACTTTGCAGGATGTGTATAATCTTTCTCAGTTGTATAAAGCGTTGCATGATTGGGCTGTTGAGAATGGTTGGGCTGATCGTGATGAGAGAGAGTTTCCTGAGGTGTATTATTTTGATAAAGATACTCCTATTGGTAAGGAGGTTCATTTTTGGTGGCGTCTTGAGAAAGCACCTGAGAATACAAAGAGTAAGTTGTTTAGGTATTTTATGGATTTGGATTTTAAATTGCTTGGTTTGAAGGATGCGGAGATTATGTATCAGGGTAAGAAAGTGAAGACAAAAAGAAGTGAGTTTGAGCTTGAGTGTTCTGGTATTTTGGTTCTTGATTATGATAAGACTTGGTCTAATTCGATTTTTAAAAATTGGTGGGAGTTGTTTTATAAGAGAAGCATTGCGCGTCAGTTTGTGATGCATAAGAGTGTTGTTTTTCAGGACTCTATGAAATTCAGGGATATTATTATGGATCATTTCAAATTAACAACGTTTATGCCGGAAAAAGAAGGCGGAGAGTATTATTTGAAGAGGGATTTTACTTGATGCTCTTTTCATATTATCAATTTTTTATTATTGCAAAGTTCGCAAGAACTTTGTAGATGGGTTTAATACCTCTTCCTTCAGGTTGGGGAATAGTGCGTTTTTCTTTATACTGCCTGTTGTGAATTTCTAACCACTAACTTTATAAGTAATATTTCTATTGTTGTAAGTATGGCTCATAAAAGCAACACTCCTACTCTTTATGCAAAACATAGGGGTTTTTTTGATGTTGAAAAGGTGATTAAATCTGTTCAGAATTGGTATGTTGAGAATAATTTTAGTACTATTCATATTCCTAAGTATAAGCAGAATTTTCCAAAGCCTGAAGGTATTGAGAGACAGGTAGAAATGCATGGTGAAAAAAAAGTTACAGGGTATGTTAAGATGCATATTGATATTATTCTTCATTTTTTTTATTTGAGGGATATAGAGTTAGTTCGTGATGGCAAAAAAGTTAAACTTCAAGAGGGGTCTGTTAATATTGAGATTGCGGGTGTTCTTGAGCTTGATTGGCAGAATCGTTTTTCTGGAAGCAAGTTTTTGGAAGCTCTTGATAATTTTTATAGGAGCTATATTATTAAATATAAGATTGGTGATTTTTGGGATGATATGGTGCTTGATACAGAAATTGAGGTGATGGATTTGATTAAGTCAGAGCTTGGTGCAGAGGTTGTCTGATGGCTGAAAGGTTTATTGCTGTTGGGAAGAATAAGGTTGTTTACAAGGGTTTGTTTTCTACAAAGGAGTTTTATGGTGTGTATAAGCAATGGCTTTCTGATAAAGGGTATAATCCTGTTGAAAAAAGTCATGTTGAGAGTGTTACTGCTGATGGCAAGTTTGTTGAGCTTAAAAATGAGCCGTTCAAGAAGTTTTCTGATTATGTTAAAAGTATAATCAGGTTTTATGTGCAGTTTAATGATTTGAAGGATGTTGTTGTTGAGCGTGATGGTAAAAAAGTAAAACTGCAGGAAGGGGAAGTTGTGATGACTTTTGAAGGTCTTCTGGAAACTGATTATGAGCATCATTGGGAGATGAAGCCTTTGTATTATGTTCTTCGTACGACATTTGAAAAATATGTTTACACACCGTATATTAGTGGTTTTCAGCAGAAGTTGCTTGATGATTTGAATGTTTTGAAGCATAATGTGGATGCTTATTTGAATCTTGAGAAGTATGGTAAAAGATAGGCCAAATTATTTATATACGCAGGAATTATTTTGTTTTTATGCGTAAAGAGGTTTTTGGCAGAGTTCACTTGCTTTGTGATTTATTTCCAGGATTAAATGCACCTGTTAGATTTTCTGAAGTGTTGAGTGAACAGGAATTAACTGTTTTTGGAGATTTTACATGTCTGAATACCACTATTAAGTTATCTGATATGCAGCATGTTGAGAAATTGTTAACAGCAGCAGTATCTCGTGATACTGGTTTGCTTGTGGGTTTTAATGAGCAGGTTTATTCTATTCGTAATAATAAAAATGTTTGGCAAACATTGCAGAAAGCGTATGAGAAAATAATTGCGCATGAGTTAACAGGTACATATCCTTTGCCAAGTTTGAAACTCTCAGAGAAATTTTTGCTAAAAAATTCTCAAAAGTTTCATCATCAGTTGCATCAGGTTATTCATCACGTGCTTGAACAGAATGATATTTTTTTTGATGATGAACAGTTAGATGAAGGTTTAGTTGTTTTTTTGCATAGCCAAATGGCAAACAAGGCGTTTTATTATGCTGATCATAATGGTAAAAAATGTGATGAGTATGCAAACTGTTTTGAAGAGCTTTGCAGGCATTTTGATAGAGAAAGATTTGTTCAGATGTTAAAAGAAATTTCTTCTGATCAGTTAAAAAATTTGTTGAAGCCGTTTAGCGCGTAATTTCCTGCTGTGAACTTTTTACTATAATTCAATCAGTTTGCCTTGTTTTCCAACATTGATAACAGTTGTTTTGCCTATTTTTTCTTCTATTCCTTCTGCTTCGTGTACGTGTCCGCAGATAACAAAATCTGGTTGTATTTTTTCTATTGCTTTTCTTAGTCCTGTGCTTCCTTGCACCCATTGTGAGAATTTTTCCATGAGTGTTCCTGCTGGATGAATGTGTGTAATGAGTACTTTTTTCCCGCTTGCATTTTTGTTTACTTCTTGTACTGTGTCATAAATTTCTTGTTCTGTGAGCAAATGTATTCCTGCGTTTGTTCCGCCGCAACCAAGCAGGCTTACGTTTTCTTGTTTGTGGTGTTTGCCGTGCAGATTTGTGGCGTTGTATTGTGCTGCAAGAAAGTCTGTTGCTAGCCAGTCGTGGTTTCCTGGCACTAGAAATACTGGTTTGCCTGTTTTAATGAAGTAATGCACGATGCCTTCTGGTTTGTGGTCTTCTACAATATCTCCGTTAAGTACGATGACGTCTGCGTTTTCATCTACTGCTTGTTTTGCAAGTTTTGCAGCGATGCTTTTATCTCCGTGAAAATCTCCTGCTGCGAATATTCTGACCATGTGTTTTTGCTAAGAAAGCGCGTTTAAAAATCTATTGTTTTTACTTCTTTTAAGGAGTTACTCAAGAAGTTTTTCCAGATCTTTGCTTAATGTTTCTAGCTCTTCTGCTGTCGCGCTTGCATCTGCAATGTCATCTGCTATTTTTTGTGTTTCTTTTTGTGCTTGTTTTTCATTTGTTATTGATGGTTCTGTTGAACAACCAACAAGGAGAAGCAAGAAAAAACTAAGCAACAAGTATTTGGACAACATCGCGCAATCCTCCGTGTAACGATTCTATTTCTTTTTTAAGGTTTGGTATTAGTGTTTCTGGTTTGTCAAGATTGTTTGATATTTCTTGTTTAAGATCGTCTGCTTGTTGTATGAGTTGTTCAAGAGCATTCGCTGCGGCTTCGTATGTTGTTGCTTTTTCATTATTTTCTTTTGATTGATAATAATCAGCTATTTGTTCAATTTTGTCTTGGCTTTTTTCTAGGTTTATTCTCATTTCTTCGAGTTTCAAAACAAATGCAAGAAGTTTTGGTGCGATATTTGTTTTTGTTTCCGAAGATATGGTTTCTCTCGTAAGTATGTTCTCCTGGTTGTTTTCACAAGCAGTAAAACAAGGTTGCATTTCGTGTTCGCATTCATTCATGTTTTTTCCATTGAGCAGGCATTGATCGAGAGTAGTCATGCATTGTTTGCTGCAATCATCTTCTGGCAAGCTGTTTGTTTCGCCTGTACATAAATTGAAACATGACATTGCTTGAAGTTTACAGTCCATTGCATCTGTTCCTGATTTAATACAAGTTTCATATTTTCCTTTGCAGGGTTTTTGGCAGGTGTTTATTTGTTGAATTTTTTCTGCAGATATTTCTTGCCCTGGAGGTATCATATTTGGTGGTCGTATTGCTTGTCCAACAGTAGATGTTGGCAGGTGTTTTTCTGCGCAGTTTCGCATAAGTATTCTGTTTTCTTCGTGGCAAGTATATTTGTCTTGTCCGTCATCAACACATTTAATTAATTCTTGTTGTGCTTCTTGATGGCATCGTTCTAGTTCATAATTGCGTATTGAGTATTTGTCTTGATTGTTTGGGATTGGTACAGTAACTGCAGGTATTGGTTGAATAGCAGCATGTGTAGGGGGCATAACATTGATTACAGGGCAGTTTTGAATGCACGGTTCAAGGTAATTTTCTTGGCAGTATTGTTCATTTCCTATTCCTGGAGAGATGCAGTTTTCATAATACTGGTGTAATTTGCAGGACTCATAGCATGCAGGGTCTTGTTGATTTGCTTGCCCTGTTTGAGAGGGTCGGGTTGGCAGGCTTGCAGGAGGTACGGGAGCTGTGTGTGCTGGTGCAGTTATTGTTGAATCAAGTGTTGGGTTTGGTAATGGTCCGCATTTTCGCTCCACACATTCTCTGAGCAGTTGATGGCATTCAGTCATTCTGTTTGGTTCAAAGCAATTTTGCAGTTCTGGCAGGTCCTGCATGCACTGGTCGTGGCATTGTTGCCAGTCTTGTGCTGTTACAGTTACTGCGCAAATAAGTAAGATTAATAACACCGCTTTTTTCATATTTTTTAGAATGTTCTGTTATTATTTATAACTTCCTAATTCTTACATCAAACCATTTACTAAAAAAACCAATTTTTTTTCTGTTTGTTTTTTCTTACCAGATTCTCAAGTTCTTTCTCGCAATTAGCGTGATTCGGAAATTTTTTCTCATCTTCTTTGAATGCTTTTGTGTGATGTCTTGTTCTTTTTCCTGCTTTCCCTTTATATTGGTGTTTTTTGTGTAATAGTTCGTGATACATGACGTAATCAAGCAATAAATCATTGCTCAACAAATTTTCGCTAATTGTTACTGTATTGCTTGTGTAATCATATGTTCCTAGTCTGTTTATTCCTTTGCCAAGTTTCAGATTTGGTTGCTCCATCATGTTTGCAAAGAATTGGTCATTTATGCGTTGAAAGCTTTGCTCGAGAATTGAGTGTGTTTGTGTTTTTGGTGCAACGTTTGCAAGCTGTCTGATAAAGTTGTGGTAGAGTTCCATTTGTATGGTGGTTTTTTTTGTTTTGAATAATTTCATTAAGAGTTCTTGGCATAGTCCTTTTTGTATTTCGTGGCTTACGTCTTTCCAGTTTTTGCTTGCATTAACTGTGATGTGGGATTTTGTCATGCGTATGTTTGCATTGTATCCTTTGAATCTGCCGTTATATGTTAGCTCTAGAATTTTTGTGTTATTATCTTCTGGAAACAATTCGTCATATGCGTGTTGTAGTATGTTCATCTTCTTAAAAAGAGGAGTGTTTCTCCTTTGGCTTTAATTTTTTTGTATGGCGCAAGCCGATTGGTTGTCTTTCCTGCTTTTACTGTAAAAGGTAAACTCTTTACTATGCGATGGGATATCTTAAAATCGCGCCTATTTTTCCAATATCTCGAAGTTGTGCTCCTTCTCGTGTTTCTGTTGATATGAGGATTGTTTCTGTTGAGAAGTTTTTGGCGAGTGACTCAAATTCATCAATTAGGCTTTCGTCAAGGGATTCTGATAGTAATAATTTGTCTATTGCTCCCATGTCTAATGCTTTGCGTACGTTTGCTTGTCCGTATGCTACTTTGTTTGGTTCTCGTGCAAGCATTTCAAGGAATTTGCTGACTAATTTTTTTTCTTCAGCGATGTCTTCTTTTGCGAGTGTGTCTTGACTTTTCTCAAGTAGTTCTTCTAAGCCAAAGTCTCCTGTGTAACTTAAGTCTTTGATCGCAATGATTTTCTTTTTTACTTCTGTTGTGATATGTCCTGAATCAAAGAATTGGTATTTTGTTGGTCCTGGTCCTCCGAGTAGTATGCCTTTGAGGCCTTCCATGTTTAGGAATTGTTCTTTGACGTATTCTGCAACTTTTTTGAAGTGTTCATTCACTGCGATTTCTCTGTTTCGTGCAAATCGTACGCTGCTTTGTCCTCCTGCTCGCATTTTTCCTGGCACGTGTGAGTGTGTTGCAATTAATGGTAGGATTGCTTTTCCTTTAAGCAAGGCTATGTGTGCATCTCGTGCGTCTATGACTATTAATCCAAATGCTTCTTTGACGTTGAGCATTTCTTGTAGGAGTTCTATTTGGAAGTTTTTGTCACATCTATATATTCTTGTGTTGATTGGTATTGGTGGCTCTATGCTCCAGACTCTTACGTCTGATTTTCCTTCAAAGCTTGCAACGTTTCCTGCAAATACAGCCAGACCGTTTGGTGGTGTTTGCTTGAATAATCGTAGGTGTTGTATCATTCTTTCCAATGCAGATATTACATTTTTTTGTGTTGATGCGCTTTTGATGTTTGTTGCTGTTCCCTGCTCTTGTGCCAAGTGTTGGATTATTTTGATAATATCATATCCTGCTGGAACGTATACTGTTACAAATTCTGTGTGTCTTGCACTGTGTGAATCTAGTTCTTTGATGAATTTTTTGAGATGGTATCTTTGGTTTGCAGTTATTGTGCTCATGTCTTTTATTCTGCCGAGGCGATTTATAAAGCTTTGCTGATGGAGATTGCCAGCGCAACATTTTTAAAGAGACTGTAGTTTTTTCTGTTTATGGCTAAGAAAGGATTGGGACCTGCAAAGCGTTTTGGACCAAGGTATGGTCGTACTGTAAAGCATAAGTTTGCTAAAATAGAAATTGAACAGAAGAAAAAACAAACATGTTTGTATTGTTCTAGAAAGCAGGTTTCTCGTATTGCTGCAGGTATTTGGAAATGTGCTAAATGTTCTGCTGTTTTTACAGGCAGGGCATATACGGTAGGTGCTCGTACAATCTTTGGTGAAAAGGCTGTTAAGATTGTTGCCGAAGTGCCAGAGTTAAGATTTAAATCTAAGGTTGAGGAAGATATTTAATGGTAAAATATACATGTTTTTTGTGCGCGAAGAAAATTGGTACTGAGATGATGGGTAAGCGTGTTCGCTGTCCATATTGTGGAAGTAAAGTTTTGTATAAGTCTCGATCTGTAACTACAAAAGTTCGTGCAGTTTAAAATGAGTTCACAAGAAAATATGCAGCGCTTGCAGTTGTTAGAGCAGAACGTGCAAGCCATTAATATGCAGAAACAGCAGTTTCAGGCTCAGTTGTTTGAGGTAGAGAGTGCTTTGAAGGAGATTGCAGATTCTTCTAACGCATTTAAGTTGATTGGCGGAATTATGGTTAATACTGATAAAAAATCTTTGGAAGTGGAGCTTAACGGAAAAAAAGATGTTTTAACGCTTCGTATTGATACTCTTGAAAAACAAGAGAAAAGTATAAAAGATAAGAGTAAGAAATTGCGTGATGATATTGTTGCAGCCAAGGGGGAATGATAGTATGGATGAATTAACACAAGTGATTACAGCATTGAAAGAATTAGAGGAAGATACGAGTACGCCAAAGAGTGTGCGTTTGAAAGCAACTTCTACGATTAAATTGTTGGCAGAAGAATGTGAGAAGTCTTTGAAGGTTAGCAGGGCATTGCAGGAGCTTGAAACTGTAACAGAAGATATCAATGTGCAATCATATACTAGAATGCAATTGCTTAATATTGTGAGTTTGCTTGAAGGTTGTTAAAGATTTATTTTTGTTAGAGTGTATTTGTGAGGTACATAATATTTTTCATCTGATTGTATGGTGCTTCCTACGATTCCGATGTGTTGAAGTGTTCCTTTTACGTTTCCGATTGTAATATGTTTGCCTATTTTTTTGGCAAGTTTTTTTTTAACAGTAAATCCTGCGAAATAGTTGGGTAGGAAGTCTTTACATGTTAGTATGATTGAAAAAATAATTACTGATATTGTTATGGTAAGCAAAATTCCTAGTACTATTGTTGTGATTTTAAGTTGTTGTAATGCAAAAAGTATGGTGAGGGCATAAATAAGATATTCTGTTGTTTTTGCGATTTTGTTGCTTATTGGTTTAAATCCTGTTTTTTTGAGTATTCTGTTAAGTTCTGCTTCTGCAAGTATTCTTTTGGTGAGTTTCCCAAGGAGTTTGGCTAGAACAAATCCTGCAAATACGATAATGAATGCACTTGCGATATTTCTGCTTATTTGGTAAAGCACATTTATCCACATCATTTGTAGGGGAAATAAATATACTTTTTTATACCTTTGGTTCTGTTCTGTGTTTTATGGCTGATGAGCATGCAAAAATTAAGGAGCTTGAAGATCAGATGTCGAAGGCAAAATACAATAAAGCTACTGAGAAGTGGTTTGGTTTGCTTAAGAGTCAGATTGCGAAACTTCGTGAGAAGATTGAGAAAAAGGCTGCTGGGAAAGGTGCGAGTGAAGGTTTTGCTGTTAGAAAAACTGGAAATGGTACTGTTATTCTTGTTGGTTTTCCAAGTGTTGGTAAGTCAACGTTGCTTAATTCTTTAACTGGTGCAGAGTCCAAAGTTGCAGCGTATGAGTTTACAACTCTTGATTGTATTCCTGGAACTTTGAATTATAAGCATGCGCGTATCCAGGTTCTTGATGTTCCGGGTATTATTGCTGGTGCAGCGTATGGTAGGGGCAGGGGCAAGGAAGTGCTGGCATTAACGCGCAATGCTGATTTGATTTTGTTTGTTGTTGATGCTACTCATCCTGAGCATTATCCTGCATTGATAAAAGAAGTGTATGATGTTGGTGTGCGCGTAAATAAACAAAAGCCGGATGTTAAGATCACAAAAAAGAGTAAAGGTGGATTAAATATTCATAGTACTGTTGATTTGCCTGATATTGATATGGAAACAATGGAGGCTATTTTGAGGGATTTTAAAGTTTCGAATGCTGATGTGGTTATTCGTGATAAGATTGATATTGATGGTTTTATTGATGCGATTGATGGGAATAAAAAATATTTGCCTGCATTAGTTTGTGTTACAAAGATGGATCTTGTTGATGGATTTCAGCTTAAAAAGCTTAGAGATAGTTTGCCAAATTCAGTTTTTGTAAGTGCTCAAGAGGGCAAAGGTATTGCTGAGTTGAAAGATAGAATTTATGATTCGCTTAATTTCGCGCGTATTTTTTTGAAGGAAATTAACAAGAAGCCTGACTTGGATGTTCCTTTAATTTTGACAAAGCCTGTTACTTTGAGAAAAGTTTGTCAGCAGATTCATAAGGATTTCGTGAGGAAGTTCCGTTTTGCAAAGGTTTGGGGAAAGTCTGCAAAGTTTGATGGTCAGCAATTCCAAACTTTAGATAAAGAGCTTGTTGATGGTGATGTTGTTGAGGTTCATTTGTTATGATACCCCGCTCCTTGGGGCGGTTGGGATTTTTATTTGAAGTGATGGTTGTTGGCTGTTGTGGGTCGGGGGTGTTTTTTTGTGTTAAAGTTTAAGTTTATCGTGGGGTTGAGCGTAGCGAATACCCCACTTATGGCACGACTCAAATAGTGATATTTGATGGTGATGTTGTTGAGGTTCATTTGAAGTGATGTTTGTTAAAGTTAAGTTAAGGTAGTATGCTGTTTATGTATTCTGTTTTATTCATCTTTTTTTCTTTTGCTATTTTTTCTAATGCTTTGTCAAATCCGCTTCCGTACTGTGCAGCTAGTCTTTTTCGCCATGCGTTTTCTTTTGGCACTCCGAGTTCTTCTGCAATTTCTCGCAGGATTATTTTTTTGCAGGTGTTGTTTGTTTTCTGTTCGCCTGGAATGCCCATTGCAGTAAGAATAACTTGTTCGTCCAAGAATGGAACAAGTACTGTTAGTCCGAGTGTTTTGCCAAGTAAGTTATCGCGTGCAAAATCTCTGTGCAGATTTCCTTTGAGTCCTTTCCAGCATTCTTCATTAATGTTTTCTGCTTGTAGGTGTCGTTGATATCCTGCGAATATTTCTTCGCTGCCAAGCCCACCAAATAAAACATTAATTCCGTCTTGTTTTGCAAGTTCCTCGGCAGCAAGTATTACGCTGCTTACACTAATATTAACAAGATCTGGATTGTTCATGATTTGTGCGCTTTTTTTAATCAATTTTTCAATTTCTTTCTGGCTGAATATTTTGTATTTGAATTTAACGCCAAGTTGTTCTGCTAAGTGTTTTGCTGGTCCTAAGTCTGTGTTTTGCCAGACAGTATGTTGTTCATTTTGAAGATGATATTCAAATCCAACGCTGTAACAAATAAAATTGTCAGTAAATTTTTTGAGTACTGTTGTGATTAAACTGCTGTCCACTCCTCCGCTTAATAAAACGCCGAATTTTTGGTCATGAATTCTGTTCTTAATTGCTTCAACAAGTGCTTGTTTTACTTCTTCTTTAGTAGAAGGTTTTGTTTTTGTTTTCAAAGTGTCAATGTATTGATCCCATTCTTTCCTGTCAAGGTCTTTTCCTGTTTCAAATTGTTCTATCATGTTGGAAAATCAAAAAGGTAGCTTTATATATTATTTGCTTGGTGTTAAAAACTGAAAAAATGGCAGAAAAATTAGCAGAAGCGGTAATGTATTTGCGAGAAACAAAAGGAAGTTTCATTTCGAGTCGTGGTCCAAATGCCCCTTTGACTCTTGCGGATATGGGTATTACTAATGAAAAATTAGAGTTAATTGATCGTGTTGCGTGGGATATGGCGTATGGTGCAACAGCATCATATATTCCTGCATTAATTGATCCTTCTAAAGTTGATCCAACAAAACGTTGTTTAGTTGTTATGGATTTGTTTGGTAATGTTCTGACCTCTGGAAATGGAGATCCAAGAGTTATACGGCCGAGCTATCAGTCTACAATTAAGCATCACAATGCAACGCATTGCATGGGTCTTGGTGAGCTTCCTGAAGTAATTGCAGGGATTTTGCAAACAAATCGTGATTTTAATAATGATCGTGTTCTTGATCCTTCGTTGAATGTGCAAAGGGCAGATAATTTGGTGAATAATGCAGGAACAATATCAGCTTCTAAACCGCTTGGCCCGGGGTTTTATGAGGAGAAGGGATTCTTAGAATTTATGAGAAAGTTAACAGGTAATCCTCGCTTGAAAGTTGATGATGATATTTTTGAATCAGAACGAGCTACAGGGTTCAATAATTTTGCTATTGCATATAGGTTGGGTGCTGCTGGAAGGTTCGGTACGCACGAAGAAGTAACTGAAGCAGTTGAGAGGTATTTTAGGGGGTGTTCAATTGTTGCAACGCCAGTGGAGATGGGGCGATCAAATCTTGTTTTAGCAGCAGGTGGTATGGATCTTGATGCGCGTTTACGAGCTTGGAAAGATGATCAACCTTTTTTTAATCCTGATTATTGTATAATCAAACCTGATGCGGTTGTTAGAGCAGAGAATGCGTTGAATGTCGCAGGCATGTATAGGTATCAACCTGTTGTTAATTTGCATGTTTCTGGTGTGAGAGCAACTACGATGAAAAGTGGAGTGAGTGGTGTTGAGGTAGCGATACAACCAGGGGCAGGTGTTGCAGTAACGTATCATGTTTGGCTTGATGGAGCGGGAAATAGTACTTATGGAAACATTGCACATATTTTGCTTAATGAAGCAATGTCTGCTCCGAGTGTTGTGCCAATAAGGTTAAGTCCAGAAGAACTTGAAAGGTCAGTGCATTTACAAGAACGAGAAGACACGCTTGCAACAGTAAAAAATGTTTTGGGTTTAGTTACTGCAGGGCACGCAGATAATACGTATCGGTTAAAGCCAGAAATGGTTCGATGTGCAAGAGGTCAACATCTAAAGCAGTTAGCTTTGCTTAAAAACTTCTGAAATAAATCAAAGTAAGTCATATAACCAAAAAGTATAAAGGCGAATAAAGAACTCGTTCTGTAAAGTGAAAAAACAACTCAGCAAGCGTGATATTGATGAATTAAATCAGCAAATCGAGAGTCAGTTTGGCAGAGCTTCCTTTTTTGGTAAAAAAGATAATGTTATGTTAATTGAGAAAAATAGTGTTAAATTAATTGTTAAAGATCAACCATTATTTTTCTACGTGAATGATCTGCTTGTCCCAACACTAAAATTCTTATTAACTGATAATTTTTTGAAAAAAGTAACTGTTGATATGGGTGCTGTGAAGTTTGTAGCAAATGGTGCAGATGTCATGCGCCCGGGAATTACAATGTTTGATGAGGGAATACGAAAAAATGAGTGTGTGGTTGTTGTTGATGAAACGCACAATAAACCATTGGCAGTTGCGCAGGCATTATTCTCTGCTGAAGAAATGCGGGAAAAAGATTCTGGAAAAGTGTTAAAGACTGTGCATTTTGTTGGTGATAAAATTTGGTTAATATGATTTATTGTAAATGACATATTTTCTTGTTTAATCATAAACTAGTCTTCCGAGTTCTTCGTATTTGTATTCTTGTAAAACACCGTATACTTCATAATCCTTTATTATTTCATGAAATTGATGTCTGATTTTTTTAAGTATTATATCAAAGTGTCCTTGGTTTTCTGCCATGATGTCGATGATGAAATCCCATTTGCCTATGAGGCTTGCAACATAAGTTACGTGTTTATTGTTTTGGAGGTGTTTAAGAAATTGTTTTTCTTTTTCTTCACTTGGATTGGAGATTGAAATGAAGACATAATTTACAATTGGATAACCCATGGTAGGAGGGTTGTAGATTGGTTTGAATGCTGAAATAACATCTTTCTTGATGAGTTTTTTAATGCGATTTCGTATAGCGTCTCTTGAAAGTCCGATTTTTCTTGATAATTCTGATAGTTGTTGGCGGGAATCAATATCAAGTTGTTTGAGTAGTTTTTTGTCGTAGTTATCGAAATTGTATGGTTCTTTGTAAATGAATTGCGGGATATAGGACTGGTTATTTTTTTTGCGCATAAAACGCAATATGTGCTTTTCTTTATTAAATGTATCGTATTTCGCTTGTTCTTTTGCAGATAAATATTTATTGCAAAGTTCGCGGACTTTGCACTGGGGTTTAATACCCCGCCCTTTAGGGCGAACTTTGCAAGTAGAAAAACGCACGATAAAATACCCCGACCTTCAGGTCGGGGAATAGTGCGTTTTTCTTTATTTAGCGATTAATCTTTTTTATGAGTGGCGGGTAAAAAATGAGAAGCGATTACGAAATAATGCGCGCATGGCTAGATCGTGTGGAAAGCGTGCCGCGTGATTTGGAAAGAATTTTTTGCAATATTTCTTCTAGAGATGAAGTACACACAGAAACTGCAAGCAACGTTCGTGCGAATTTTTATTTATTCATACCTTATTTTGTTTCTGCCGATGGAACGTGCGCAGGATTGGTTAGCTCAGGTGGTGGAATTTCTCCTCGTGGAGCAATGGGATCTCACCCAGATTATCGAAAAGTCATGACAGACGCTGAAGCACGTGACTATGTTGAGCTTTTTTGTACACCTTGGTCTGTTACTATTAAGAACTTAAATGCAGCAATATGTCCTGAATTGAAAACTATTCGGGACATGTCAGTAAACGCTATTTATGCACGTGGCAAGGTTTCAATAGAATTTAAAGTTTAAGAGCATCCAGGAGAAAATATTGCATATCTTATTCAAAAAGCGCATGATCTCTTAACTGGAAAAAAAAGATAGAAATATGCTTGGCTTAATGCACTTGCACCAACCTTCTCGCTTTAGGAACGTAATTAAAAATCATTCCGTCTTTGTATTTTCCTGATCCTAAATGATCTGTTTTGTATTTGATGATAACGAATCCTGAATAATCTCCTGTCATTTCTATATCTTTTCCTTGAATCCATTCTTTCATTTGTTCTTCATTCACTTCACAAACGTTCTTTGTCGCAATTGGTCCTATTAATTGGCTTCCTTCTATGCTCAGTCTTATTTGTTCGTTTGCTTTGACTTCTGCAATGTATAGCCCAATGCTGTTTATTCGTAAATTTTCAAGTGATATGTTATCAATGCTTCTTGTTATCAAGTAAATTTTTTCTTTGCCAAGTACGAGTGCATTTTCTTTTATTTGTTTTGGAAGGATTCCATATTGATCATTAATTAATTTGAGGAATTGTTTGACTTCTTTGCTTGCCATGAATGAATACTTATCTTTCATTATTTTTTACCTCAATTTCGTACTTCAAACCTATTACTTCGCTGTAAATTGCTTGCCTATACTCTTAACTCTCTGCTCTGAACTTTTATACTCCCCACATTGGGTTGTTTTTTCTCATTATTTCTGCAATCTCTTTAAGTAGATTTTTTTGTTCTTCGTTTAGGTGTTGTTTGTATTCTTTGTATTGTCTGAATTGTTCTTCTGATATGGCGCTGTATAAGATGTCTCCTTCTTGTAACTGTCTTCCCATTGTTATTCCTGGGAAACTGCATGCTGGTGTTTTGTTTTTTTCTGCTTCGTCTACGTTTTTTTGTTCTATTTGTATGCCTTTTACTGTTGTCAGATATGTTCCGTCTTTTTTCATAAGTGGTGTTTTTGATGTGAGTGTGCCTTCTAATACTGCCACGCCTGCGATTGCGGGATTATTTTGTCTGAAAACATATCCTCTGAGTAATTGTATTTTGCATGGTTTAACTAGTGTGCTTAGCGCTACGGTTTCTGTTGCGAGTTGTTGTGCATCTCTCCATGTTTCGTAATCTTCTATTATTTTGTAAATAACATCGTTTACAATGATGTGTGTGCTTGTGGGAAACTCTGGTTTTGGTATGTTAAATGCAAGAATGACTCCATAAAGCGGATATTTTTCTTTTGTTGCTTCTGCATCAGAAATGTCTTTTTTTGTTATTGGCCCTATTCCACTTTTGCGTACAGGTATTCCTTTTTCTCGTAGTAGTGTTGTGAGTGCTTCTAAGCTTCCTAGAGCGTCTGCTTTGATTATGACTCCTTCTTCGTCATTTTCTATGAATATTTCTTCTATTTCTTGTTTGAGCGCTTGTTTTGCTTGTTCATTGTCTTGTGTAAGCGCAATAATTGGTGTTCCTGATAATGCTTCGCTTGTTCCTGGTGCTACTACTCTGACTCCTGTTGCAGCGCTTACTTGTTTGACTGGTTTGAATTTTGCGTTTTTTTCTCGCATTTCTGTTTTTTCTGATGGTTGGAAGAGTGCTTTTATTTTTGTTTCAATGATTTTGTCTATTGTTGCAACAGCTATTTTATCATTTACGTGTAATTGTCCGTCATAGATTATTACGTCTAATACTGTTCCGAGTCCTTTTTGTTCTTTTACTTCCAAAATTGTTCCTTTTGCTGGTCCTGTTGTTACGCGCAAATTTTGTTCGAGATATTTTTGTGCTAATCCTGTTAATACCATTAATAGCTCAGGTATCCCTGCTCTTGTTTTCGCGCTTACAGGTACTATTGCTATTTGTTTTGTGTAATCGCTTACTCTGTCAAATCTGTCTGCTTGTATGCCTTGTTCATAAAGTAAATTTACTATTTCGTATAATTTTGTTTCAAATAATTGTTGAACGCGTTCGTTTTGTTGTGCGTATTCTTGTAAGAATCCTTGTCCTTTGGTTTGCCATCCGCCTAGTAGATCAACTTTGTTCGCTGCTATTATGAATGGTGTTTTTGAGTTTTTTAATATCTCTATGCTTTCTTTTGTTTGTGGTTTGAATCCTTCGTTGATGTCTATGACTACAATTGCAATGTCTGCTAAATTGCCGCCTCTTTTTCGTAGGTTGACAAATGCGGCGTGTCCAGGGGTATCTATGAAGAGAAGACCGGGTATTGTTAATTTTATGTGCTCTATAAGTTTGCCGCATACACGTTTGAGTGTTTCGCTTGGGATGATGCTTGCTCCTATTGCTTGGGTAATTCCTCCGCTTTCTTTTGCTGCTACAGCAGTTCCTCTAATTGCATCTAGTAAGCTTGTTTTGCCATGATCCACATGGCCCATCATTGCTACTATGGGTTGTCTGATCATGTTGTTGTGGCATGATGGATTAATTATAAATGTTCTGAAAAAGTAGGCAGTAAGAAGTAAACAGTAAGCAGAAGTTATTTTTCAGTTTACTGCACATAAATACTGTTTACTGATTTCGTCCCAATTTAATGACTACTTTCCCCTCATTAAAGTTCTTTATCACTTTACGATACTCAAAATTAGAAAACTTTAAATATGTGTTATGTTCAGCAAGTGGTAACGATCCATGGGGGGAAAGTAATGAAAGCATTTACAGTTATGATGTTGTTGTTGGTATCTTTAGTCGCAGTTTCTGCTGCTTCAGACGCTACAATTCCGGTGTTTATTAAGAGTGCAGAGATTGATGGCGTTGATGTTGAACCATTTGGTATCAATACCTTGGATATTGAGCGAAATGAAAATTTTGAGCTTAGACTTGAGCTTGAAAGCACAGAAAATGTTGATGATGTTATTGTCACAGCATTTATTTCTGGTTATGAGTTTGATGATGTTCGTCCAATCAGAGATTCAATTGGTCCTATTGATCTTGATGCAGGCATAACATACGTACGAAGATTGCAACTTTCACTTCCAAAGGATGTTGATGTTGATTCTTATAAGTTGCGTGTAGATATTTCTGACAGAAACAGTTTGAACAGAATATTTACTTATGACTTGCGGATTAACACTGAACGTCATTGGATAACAATTGAAGATGTTGTTCTAAAGCCAGGCAGTGCAATAAGAGCAGGAGAAGCTTTACTTGCTTCTGTTCGTGTTGAAAATAGAGGTCAACGCGATGAAGATGATATTAGAATTACAGTAAGTGTGCCTGAACTTGGTTTGTCAGATACTCAGTATGTTGAAGAAGTGGAAGTTGGCGAAGAAGACGAAGGTGCTGAACACTTTTTGCCTTTGCCAAAATGTGCTGATCCTGGTGTGTATGAGGTTAAAGTTGATGTTGCATACAATGAAGGTCATGACAGAACTTCTGCAAATGGTCAGATCACAGTGCTTGAAAATGAAGATTGCAGGCCTGCTCCAGAGCCAGTAGTTGTTGTACAGGAACAGCCTAATATGACTGAACAGTCAGTTGAAGAACCAGCAGCAAAGAATTCAGTAAGAAGAGCATTAGAGGTTATCTTGTTAATCTTGGTTGCACTTCTTGTTGTTGTTGGCCTTATTATCGGCTTTACGAGAATGAACAATTAATTTCTTTTTTTTAACTTTTTTTTAGGCAACTTTGAATTAATCAGTTTTTTGGTCAATGGCGTGAACGCCCTATGCTTTTTGTCGTCGGTATTCAAAGTTGGCTTAGGGAACGCTCGAAAATTGTGATTTTCGGCGCACCAAAAAGCTTGGCTTTTTTAGTGCTTTGACTCAATTTCAATAGTTTTTCAAAGTTCCCTTTACTTTCTTTCTTATTTTTTTCTCAGAAGGTTTATAATATTCTCGCAAGGAGAAACATTATGAGTTTAAGATCGCGTATTATTGATGGTGCAAGAAAGCATATTGTAGAGACAACAGCAGGTTTGTCAGTTGTAAATCCATTATTTGCTGCAAATGAATTGTTTGTTGTTGGGATGACTGATGAAAAATCGATAGACTCAAGATTAGGTATAACTGGCTGGAGTTATTTGGGACTTAATTGGTTGTTTGTGAAAGGAAGAGACTTATCAAAAAGATCGCTTGGTATTACGCAAAAATCTTCAGAATTTATTCAGGGCGCGCATGATTTTGTTTATGGAGGTTTGTTTAGTGTGCCAGTAGCATATGGATTATATCGATTCTGGGCAGGAGAAACAAATCCTGAAACTCTTAAATGGGCAGTAGCAAGCAGTGCAGTGTATGGTACTGTTGTTGGTTTGATTTCTGGTTATGCGATTGATGTTGGCAATGATCTTATGGGGCTGGGTGATTGTCAAAGAAAAACTTATCCTGGGTTTGTCAAGCGTCAAACATCTGGTGTCAAGCGTGCAATTGCAGGAGTTCTTGTTGCAGGTTCTGTTGGCTTGATGGGTTTAATGTATGCTGGGGTTGATAATCCACAACAACTGCAAGAGCAGACAACATCACCTATTACTGAGCGTGCTATTCCAACGCAAGACCAATACAAATCTCTTGAAGTGGAATTGCGGAAAGATTAATTTCTGCAAACTGTTGACTGATCACTTCCTACTTCTCGTTGGCTTTCAAAATTAAGAACCATAGGCGAGTTTTAAAGCGTCATAAACCCACACAATCATAATTATTTATGTGGGTTTATGATTGTGTTCAGGAATTGTCACTATGAATTATTCTTGGCATGTCGGAATGCTACTCATGATACAACACAAGCGGTTTACTGGAGCGAGTAGCATTCCGAGCATGCTCAAAAACCGCTTGTTCTATAACGTAAAGGATACTGCTATCGCATCATGTTGCTCGCTTATGACGAGCGGTTTTTGACAATTCCTGACAAGAGGACATCACCGAAAAGTATAAAGCCAGATGATCAAACTTCCTCTCTTTAAGATGGCAAAAGATCCGTTAAAACAAAGTGTATTGCAGGATGCAGGAAAGCATCCTGAAAAGTTTTATCCTATTAAAACATTAAAAGAAAAAGGTTTTGCCAGATATACTTGTTCTAACTGCAATCGATTTTTCTGGTCAGTAAAACAAGCAGATGTTTGTGGGGATAGTATGTGTGTTGGCGGTTTTCATTTTATTGGCAAGTCTCCTGCAAAGAAACAGCTTGATTACATTGAAACGTGGAAGGAGTTTGCAAAGATCCATAGTAAGCTTGGTTATACTCCAATTAAAAGATACCCTGTAGTGGCGAGGTGGAATCCTACTGTTGATTTTACGATTGCAGATATTGCAGCGTTTCAACCTTATGTTGTGACAGGTGAGATTAAACCTCCTGCAAATCCGTTAGTGATTCCGCAATTTTGCCTAAGGTTTAATGATATTGATAATGTGGGCATTACAGGGCATCATGTTGGTTTTGTGATGATGGGTGAGAAAGAGTTTGTTCCTCCTGACGTATATGATGTTGATCGTTATTTGAGTGATCACTTAACGTGGTTAACTCAGGGAATGGGCGTTCCAATTGATGAATTAAAACTGCATGAGGATGTTTGGGCTGGTGGTGGTAATTTGGGCCCGTCTATTGAATTTTTTTCAGCAGGTCTTGAGCTTTCAAATCAAGTGTATATGCAGTATGATACGACGTCTGGCAAGTTAAAAGAGCTTAAAATTAAAGTGCTTGATATGGGTCAGGGACAGGAGCGTGTTCCTTGGTTTACAGGAGGTAAAGCGTCTATTTATGAATCTGTTTTTCCGCCAGTTCTTAAAAAATTAAGAAGCATTTCAGGAGTGAAATACGATGATGATTTCATGAAAAAGTTTAGTCCGATTGCTGCGCAGTTGAATGTTGATGAAACGCCTGATATTGAAAAAGCATGGACTTCTGTTGCAAAACAATTAGGCATGAATACGAATGAATTGCGCGAAAAAGTTGTTCCGAATGCAGCACTCTACTCAGTCGCAGAACACACGAGAGCTTTGTTGTTTGCGATTAATGATGGTGCGCTGCCTTCAAATGTTGGTGGCATGTATAATCTGAGAGTGATATTGAGACGTGCACTTGGTTTTATTGACAGGTTTGACTGGGAACTTAATCTGCCTGACATTGCTAAATGGCATGCGGATTATCTACAACCGCTTTATCCTGAACTGCAAGAAAATCTCGATAGTGTTTCTGAAATTTTGGATGTTGAGAAAAAGAAATTTGAAGCGACAAAAAAGAAAACAGAGCAGTTGCTTCCAAGATTAATGGAGAGAGAACTTTCAACAGGTGATTTGTTGGAATTGTATGATAGTAATGGCATTGCTCCTGAATTAATTCGTGATGAGGCAGTAAAACAAGGCAAGCAAGTAAAAGTTCCTGGAGATTTTTATGCGTTGCTTGCTGGCAGGCACATGCAGAAAGAGCAGTCTGCTGCAACTGAGCGTGCAATAAAAGTTGATATTCCTGATTCTGTTCCTCCAACAACTGCTTTGTATTTTAACGATTACACGCTGACAGAATTTGATGCACTGGTTGTTTTTGTTAAGGATGCTTGTGTTGTTCTTGACCATACCGTGTTTTATCCTGTTTCTGGAGGTCAAGTTGCTGATAAAGGCAAATTAAACGATGCAGAAGTTGTTGATGTGTTTAAGCAAGGTCCTTACATTATTCATGTCTGTCCCAATAATAAATTCAAAGTTGGTGATAAGGTACATGGTGATGTTGACCGGGAAAGGCGAATTCAGCTTGCTCAGCATCATACATCAACTCATATTGTAAATGCTGCAGCAAAAAAAATTCTTGGCAAGCATATTTTCCAGGCAGGTGCAAAGAAAGAGTTGGACAAGGCGCATATTGATTTAACGCATTATGATTCTGTTTCAGATGAACAATTGCAAAAAATAGAAAACGAAGCAAACAGAATAATTAAAGAAAACATTGACATCGAGCTAAAATTTATGCCACGTGAAGAAGCAGAAGCAAAGTATAGTATGGCTATTTATCAGGGTGGGGCTGTTCCTGGTAAGCAGTTGCGTATTGTGAATATTAAAGATGTTGATGTTGAAGCTTGTGGTGGCACTCATTTAACAAATACTTCGCAGGCACAGCGCATTAAACTATTGAAATCTTCAAAGATTAAAGATGGGGTTATTCGTTTAATTTTTGCAGCAGGCAAAGCAGCAGATTCTTTTGATAATAAAGAGAATAAACTGGTTTATGAAGCAGCAGGATTGTTGAAAGTAGAGCCAAATCAATTGCCAGCAAGAGTTGAAGAATTGTTTAACAGGTGGAAATTAGCAAGAAGAAAAGACAACATATTGAGCGTATTAAATCAGCTAAAACATGAAGAAGAACAATTTGAAACTGTAGGAAATCATAAACAATTAGAAGCCACAAGAAAAAAAATTCAAGACTATGAACAGAAACTCGAATTGTTGAATACACCATTGCAAAGCGAAGAGCGTTTTGATGGCGATGTGTTAACAAAAACTGCAGAAATTTTGCGCACTCAACCAGAGAACATTGCAAAGACGATTAAAAGGTTTTTGGATGATATTGAGGTGTGGAAAAATGGTTAAAATAAAATCAATCAATCCATCAACAGGAAATGTCATTGGAGAAGTTCCAGCTTCTTCTGAGCAGGATGTTAAGGAGAAAGTAAAACTGGCACGTTCGGCACAAAAAAGTTGGCAGGAGATTGGGTTAACTGGACGAGTAAAAAAGTTAAAACAGGTAGTTCAACTTTTTGTTGAAAGAAAAGATGATTTTGCAAAGCTAATTTCTGAGGAGATGGGTATGCCAATAACACAAGCTGTAGAAGATGTGAGCATGGGCATCGACTATTTTGAGTGGTATTTGGATAATGCAGAGAAATATTTGACCTCAGAGGTTACGTATGAAGATGAGCGTGAAATACATAGGGTTTTTTATGAGCCTGTTGGTGTTGTTGCGTCTATTGTTCCTTGGAATTTTCCTTTTTCGAATTTTGTTTGGCAGGTTGGACAGAATTTAGTTGTTGGCAACACAGTAGTATTCAAACATTCTGAAGAAACAGTATTAGTTGGAAAAGAAATTGAAAAAGTGTTTGATGATTCGCAAGTTCCTAAAGGAGTTTTTAACGAATTGTATGGTGGGGGTGATGTTGGTAATTTGCTTGTTAATCAAGATATTGATATGATTTGTTTTACAGGAAGTTCTGAAGTTGGGAAAGAACTGTACAAACTTGCAGGTGAAAAATTTATTCGGGTTTTGATGGAGCTTGGTGGTTCTGCTCCGGGTATTGTTTTTGAAGATGCAGATGTTGATAAAATTGTTGAAACAATTTATTTTAATAAGTTTTTGAATTGTGGTCAAGTGTGTGATGGGCTTAAGAGGTTGATTGTTCATGAGAGTAGGTTTGATGAAGTTGTAGAAAAATTGAAAAGAGTTGTTGTAAGTAAGAAAGTAGGTCTTGCAGATAAAAAAGAAACAGATATTGGGCCTCTTGTGTCGGAGCGTCAGGTAGAGGTTCTTAAATTGCAGGTTAAAGATGCAGTCTCAAAAGGTGCAAGAGTTATTATTGGCGGAAAAGAATCAGAAAACAGTAAAGGGTTTTTCTATGAGCCGACATTGCTTACAAAGGTAACAAAAGATATGCGTGTTTGGAATGAAGAAGTATTTGGTCCTGTTTTGCCAATTGTTTCATTTAAGACATATGATGAAGCAATAATTTTAGCTAATGATACAAACTACGGGCTTGGAGGTTATGTGTTTACAGAAGATAAACAACTGGCAAAGAAAGCAGCTTCTGAAATTAAAACTGGAATGGTTGGTCATAATAATGTTAGTTATTTGAAGCCTTGCAATCCTTTTGGAGGATATAAAAATTCAGGGTTTGGCAGAGAACATGGCAAGTTTGGCTTTCATGAGTTGTGCCAGGTTAAAGTGGTTTCGTTTGAGAAAAATTAAAACAGTTTTGCAAGTACATCCATTGTGTACAAAACAATTGCTTCTGCTTGGTTTTTGCTTGGCATAAAGAGGTCTTGTTTTTTGTGCACGCTGAATATGCGTACTTGATTTATCAAATGGATTTGATTTGTCAATCCAGGATCAAGCTTAACACCTTTTTCTGATAGTTTTGCGATTAAGTTTCCAAGTCCTGTTCCTGGTGCTTTTTCTAATAAATCAATGCCTGTCGCATGATAATATTTGCTATGAAGTGCTGCTTCCATGAGTCTGCCGCATAGTATTACGACGCTTCTGTAGCATTTTGCAGTCATGCATTGTTGTATTTCTTTTATGTCTGCTTGGATTTCTTCGCGAATAGAAACCGGCACTCCTTTTGGAAGTGCCAGCAATGTCACCTCTTTTTCCCGCGCAGCTAGTTCTGCTAGCTGGTCAAGATAAGTATAAGCTTGGGAAATGTTTGATTCAGAAAGTTGTTGTGCAAGTGAGTGTGCTTGAGCATTGTTTTTTGTTACAGTTAATAATCGTTGTATGCTTCCTCGGAATAGTCTTTTGGCTCCTTCTTGTTTTTGTTTTTTGAATTGCAACAATCCGCCTTTGCTTTCTGGTTGTTCAAGAATTTTAACTGCGTCTTGTATGTCTGTGAGAATGTGTTTTATTGACATTGTTGTGCTGAATGAGTTTGTAGTTTAAATATGTTAGTATAAGATTAACCAAACGCGTGCAAACTTTTCTGTTTTTCTTTTAACAATTTGCTTTGTTTTAATATTTGTTGAATGTTTACGCCAAATTTCTTTTTTGCAAGTTGTTTTGCATATGATAACATAAGTTCTTTGCTCCCGAATGTGATGGGGTGGTTAATTAGTGCTTTTCGTGTTGCTTCTCTTGTTACCCATACCCCGAGTGGCAATACATACTCATCTGTTATAAAGCGTAATGCTAATACGCTGTGTTGTCTTTTGATTTTTTTAAAGTGTTCTGCTATTGCTAATCGCACAGTGTAATATCCTCCTGCGCAAGTCTCCGCATACGTTTTTCTCCCATTAAAATCCTCATAATCTGTGCTGTATTCTAAGGTCTGTCGATTATGAAGTGCATTTGCAATTTCGCCATTTTTCCACGCATTTTTTCCAGTCTCACAATACATCTCAAAGAGTTCGTAGCTCCAGATTTCTGGAAAACAAAGTAGAAGATAGTAATTGCCAAGATAGCTTCCAAAATACACAGCGTAGTCTCCTATGGGGCAATCTTTTATTTGCATTAACAAGTCTTTGCTGATAATGTCGTCTGTTGCTGTGATGCTCCATCTTGTTGGTACAAGTTTTCTGTTTTTTGCTTTGCCAAAACTGCCTACGCTTAACATTCGCATTAGCGCATTTTCGTCTATTTCTTTTTTGTACAAATATTTCAACGCATCAGCAGCGAGCAAATCAGTATCATCATAGCATTTTTGTACTTTGCTTGGAATTTTTGGATTGCTGCTGAGTGCGAGTTTCTTGAGCTTGGCTTGTGGTCCCATAGGCGCAACCCATTGGTCTGTGCTTATTCGCAGTCCTGGTTTTTTGTCCAGCTCAACATCTACATCTATTGCTTTTTTGCTCATTGCTACATCTTGTGCAATTTCTACGAGTTTGTCTGTTTGTTTTATGTTGCTGACAAATCTGTTGTTAACCATACGTACGCGATATTCTACTATTTCTCTGATGCCTAAGTTTTCCTCTGCCCATTTGTTTGGTGCATCATACTGCCAGGCGTTTTCATCGTGTTCTGTCGGTGCTAGTATGCCAACGTTTACGTTGGGGTACCCAAATCTGCCGACAAATGGTGCTGGGCTGGTTCCAGTAAAGGATTCTTTTGTTGTTAGTGATTTGGCTTGTAATAAGGCATGGCTCAATATTTTTTCTTTCTCTTTGTATGAAACAGATTTTATCTGCATATTTTTTGTTTTTTCTTTAGGTTTAAATTTATTCTGTTAGCAAAGTAGTCATGTTCAAGAATTTGCTGTGGAGTGTACTCTTACTGCAAACTTTTTACTGTTTATTTTTTCTAAACCATCCGATTGTTTCTTCTAATCCGTTTTCAATTAATGTTACTGGTTTGAATCCTAGAAGTTGTTTTGCTTTTGTTGTGTCTGCAAGGGAGTCTTTGATATCTCCTTTTCGTGGAGGTGTGTATATTGGTTGTATATTTTTGCCGATTATTTTGTTGATGTGTTGTATTAGTTGGTTGACGCTTGTGCTTGAGCTGTTTGCTATGTTGATTGTTTCTCCTGCAATATTTTCTGCAGTTAATGCCAATATGTTTCCGTACACAACATTCGACACGTGTGTAAAATCTCTTTTTTGCTCTCCATCTCCAAATATTGTTGGTTCTTTTCCTGCGAGCATTAGTGTTATGAATTTTGGTATGACTGCTGCGTACTGGGAGTCTTTATTTTGTCTTGCTCCGAATACGTTAAAATAACGAAGTATGACTGTCTCCATGCCATATGTTTTCCAGAAAAATTTGCAGAGATCTTCTCCCGTAAATTTGCTGATTGCATAAGGACTTAATCGCATTCCTGTTTTTTCTTCCTTTAATGGTAGTTCTTGATTTGTTCCGTATACTGAACTTGATGACGAGAAAATTACTCGTTTTACGTTATTTTGTCTTGCTGCTTCAAGGACGTTATACGTTCCTAATATGTTGTTGTGGAAGAATTTTTCTGGTTCTTTAAGTGATCTTGGCACTGAGTTTGATGCTGCTAAGTGAAGTATTACATCTACATTTTGACAAGATTCATTGAGTGTTTGAAAGTCTGTTATGTCTGCTTCAACTAGGTTTATGTTGTTTTTGTGGTGCGCAATATTTTCTTTTTTTCCCGCGCTCAGATTATCATAAACAATGATTGTATGACTTTCTTGAACAAGTGCATCCACAATATGGCTGCCAATGAATCCTGCTCCTCCTGTTACTAATATTTTCATGTTTGTTCTGCTAAAAGAATTGTTTAAAAGCGTTGTGAATAAAGAGTCAGCAGCAAATAGTAAGCAAATCGGCGATTCTCTTTACTGCATGCTGTCTACTGCTTACTGATAGAAACCCTTAAAACATCTTGCTTTTGTAATAATTATATGAAACTAGTAGCTTTATTGAGCGGCGGTATTGATAGTCCTGTTGCAGTGTATAAATTTCTTAAGTTAGGGCATGAAGTGATTTGTGTGCATTTTGTGCATCATACAACTGTTGGTTCTGGTATTGAAAAAAAAGTAGTCAAGCTGGTAAAGCAATTAAAAAATTATGGAACTGTTAAATTAGTTATTGTGCCGTTTAAAGATATTCAGTTGGAAATAATAAAGAATGTTCCTGCAACTGTTCGTATGCTTATTTACAGGCGTATGATGTTGCGTATTGCCGAACAAATTTTAAAAAAAGAGTCTGCAAAGCACATTTTAACTGGTGATAATCTTGGTCAGGTTGCTTCGCAGACGTTGCAGAATTTGAATGCAGTTTATGCTTCAATTAAGACAACTATTTTAACTCCTTTGCTCGGTTTTGATAAAGTTGATATAATAAAAGTTGCGAAGCAGATTGGCACGTATGATATTTCTATTTTGCCGTACGAAGACTGTTGTTCTTTTCTTGTTGCTGAACATCCTGAATTAAGAGCTTCTCCTGGACAGTTGGCAAAAGTAGAAGAAAAGTTAGACGTTCAAAAAGTAGTCAATCTTGGATTATCTAATGCAAAACTAGCGAATTTGAATTAAACTTTCTTTATATTCTGGTTCTGCGGCTGCTGTTTGTTTGAATTGGCTGCATTTCTTTTTGCCTTCCCAGTAATACCAGCATTTTTCTTTGAGTGTTTTGTAAACGTGACATTCAGTGCAGACGACCATGAAAAAAGGCACTTTTTGGTATTTATATACTTTGTGACGTAAGCTTTTTAAACCTTTTTTATCCATTTTCTGGTATGGAGCACCCCCGTCATGCATTTATGTGGTCAGTCTTTGTAACCTTGATTTTGTTAGTTGGCCTTGGTGGCTGGCAGCAGCATGAATTAACGAAAACTAGAATTCAGACTGCTGCTGTTATTGATGTTTTGCAGGAAGAGAATAATGCACAAGCAGAAACATTGAAGCAGTTAAAAGAAGAGCTTGATGCAACAAAAACTGAAACGCAGACAGCTATTACTGAAACAAAAGAATCTTTGAAGCAGAATATTGACCAAGTTGAAACACGAGCGCAGCAAAGTGTGCAGTCTTTATCTGGTGAACTGGCCACAGTGAAGCAAACAAATGAAGATAAAATTTCAGAATTAGAGCAGCAGTTGCAGGTTAATTTGAGATCAGGTGATTTCTCTGGTCTTATTCAGGATGTTATTAAGTCTGTTGTGAGTGTTAGAACTGATAAGTCTGTTGGTTCTGGTGTTTTTGTAACAGGTGATGGGTATATTGTTACAAATCATCATGTGATTAAGGATGCGTCTGCTGGTGCGGTTAAAACGTTTGATGGCCAGCAGCTTGCTGTGCGTATTGTTGGTTTTAATGCTGCGAAAGATATTGCTGTTTTGAAAGTTGATGGTAATTTTCCAAGGTTGAAGTTTGGTGATAGTGATAATATTGATGTTGGTCAAAGAGTGATAGCATTGGGCAGCCCTGCTGGTTTGGAGTTTAGTGTTAATGAGGGTATTATTTCTGCAAAACGTGATATGAATAATAATGAGTATTTTCAAACTGATGTGGCGCTTAATCCTGGTAATTCAGGTGGTCCGCTTGTTGATGCGAAAGGCAAAATTATTGGTATTAATAATTTCAAATTGCAGGGTTATGAGGGTCTTAATTTTGCAATTACAAGTAATGATGTGAGAGATATTGTTGATGATTTTATTGCGCAGGATGGTGGATGATGTTAACACCACAGGAAGTGGAAAAGTTAAAAGAAGAGTTGCTTTCTTGCAAAAGGCCGTTGTTTTTCTTTCATGATGATCCTGATGGTTTGGCTAGTTTTTTGTTGTGTTACCGTTTTGTGAAGGAAGGAAGGGGTTTGCCTATTAAGGCATATCCTAATATTAAGAAAGAACCTTATGCAAGAAAGGTTGAGGAGTATGGTGCAGATAAAGTGTTTGTTCTTGATGTTGCAATGGTTGAGCAGGAGTTTATTGATGCAGTTAAAGTTCCTATTGTTTGGGTAGATCATCATACTTTGTTGGAGCGTGATAATGTTTTGTATCTTAATCCGCAAAAAAGAGGAGTTAATGTTCCTACTCCTGCGTTGATTTGGCAAGTTACTGCTGATGAAAGACCTGAAGATTTGTGGCTTGCAACAGTTGGTACTATTGGGGATTGGTATCTTCCGGATTTCGCAAAGGAATTTCAAAAAAAGTATCCTGAGTTGCTTCCGAAAAGGTGTAAGAAAGTAGAGGATGCTTTGTTTAATTCTGATGTTGGTACGCTTGTAAAGGTTTTTTCGTTTAATTTGAAAGGTTCAATGAAGGATGTTTTGGAATCTATTAAAGTGTTAACGCGTATTGATGATCCATATGATATTCTTGAGCAGAAAACAGCAAAAGGCAGGCTTCTTTGGAAACGCTATCTGGCAATCAATACTCAATATGAGGCATTGTTATCTGAGGCGTTAAAAGAAGCAACAGATGATAAGTTGTATGTGCACATTTATCAGGATGATCGTTTGAGTTTGACAAAGGATGTTTCTAACGAGTTGTTGTATAAGTTAAAGGATAAAGTGATTGTTTTTGGGCGGCATGTTGCTGGTGAGATGCGTTGTTCGTTGCGAGCTCCTGCAGGCGTTCAGTTATCTCAAGCTTTACAAAAGGCACTTGTGGGTATTCAGGGTTACGGTGGTGGTCATGAACAGGCGTGCGGTGCAGCTATTAAGAGTGACGATTTTGATCAGTTTTTGAAGAATTTGCGAGAAGAGCTTAATTTATAACGATATGTTTTTAAATGGTTATTTGTGCTTTTTTGTTTTATTGCGTCGGTGGTCTAATGGCTATGACTGCGGCCTTCCAAGCCGCGTGTCCGGGTTCGAATCCCGGCCGACGCACTTTTACGAACGAAGTGAGTGAGTGCAAAGGACGGTATGAAAACTTGTTTTCAACTACCGGCCGGTGCACGTAATAATCCCAACATATCTCCTTCAATTCCCATATTTTTATTAACATAAACTACTCTTATTTCTTTGTGAAAATTGGTGATAGATTATATGGGGAATTTGTTATTTCTGAGCCAGTGTTGCAGGAATTAATTTTATCTAAACCAGTGCAACGGTTGAAGGGTGTTACGCAGCACGGGCTTCCTCCAGGACACGAAATTTTTCCTAAATTTACAAGGTATGAGCATTCTGTGGGTGTAATGTTGTTGTTAAGAAAGCTTGGCGCGTCTGTTGAAGAACAAGTCGCAGGCTTACTTCATGATGTTTCTCATACAGCGTTTTCACATGTGTTTGATTTTGTTGTGAATGATATGACTGAGAATTTTCAGGATGAGGTTCATGAGCAGATTGTGCGTAAGTCAGAAATTCCTGTTATTTTGAAAAAGTATGATTTTGATGTTGATAAAATTTGCAATATTGAATTGTTTTCGTTGTTAGAGCAAAAAACGCCTGAGTTGTGTGCTGATCGTGTTGATTATGGCTTAAGAGAAATGGTTGATTGGGCTGATCCTGAGAATGCACAGTTTTATTTTGATTCGTTAACAACGCATGATGGTAAAATTGTTTTCAGTTCAGAGCGTGCAGCGCTTGGTTTCTCAAACGCATTTCTTCGTTTACAAAATGAGCATTGGGGGAATCCAAAGCAAGTGCTATGCTACCATTTTTTGGCAAAGGCAATAAGAACTGCATTGGATAATGATGTGATTTCAATGGGCGATGCGCATGTAACTGATGATGTGCTTTTGAAAAAATTAATTGATTCAGATGATGAACAAGTTCAGGGAGTGTTGAAGGAGCTAGCAACATATCGTTTTGAAGAAACTGATGATCCTGATTTTACGTGTACAAAGAAGTTTCGTTATGCAGATCCATTGTTCATGATTGATGGACTTCCGAATCGGTTAAGCGAGGTTAATCAAGGTTTTAAGAAGCATTTAGAAGAGCAAAGAGAACTTAATAAAAAAGGTGTTTCTGTGAAAGTTTATTTTGATGATGAATTTGATTAATACATAAAGTCATACATTGACTTTAAATAGCAAAGGTTCAGTTTTTCTTTTGGTGATATCTCTACGTTTTCCAAGAATATCTGATTATGAAAATCAAATTGTAAATGGCAAGCGGGTTTGTCGTAATTGTGATGTTTTTGTTTCTGTTGGTAGGCGTCATTATTGTTCAGATGATTGTATGCTGGAATTTAATCAAAACCATGATTGGTATTTTATAAGAAAAGCAATTCTTAAACGTGACAAGTATAAATGTTCTATCTGCCTTAAACGAAGTAAGAGATCAAATCTTGATGTCGATCACATTATTCCTGTAAGAAAAGGTATTGATCCGTTTAATAAAAAAAATTTAAGATTGCTTTGCAAGGATTGTCATAAGGCTAAAACAAAGTTGGATGTGTATGCAGGATTATAACATCTTGCTTCTTACTGTGTACTACTTACTAAACGTTTAAAAACCCATTTCTCACAGTGTTTGGTATGAAAGAAACAGTGCTTGTTATTGCTGCGCATAATGATGATCAGATTATTGGTGCAGGTGGTGTTTTGGCAAAATATGCAAAGCAGGGCAAAAGAATAGTTACAATTGTTTGTTCTTTTGGTGTTGTTTCTCATCCTCATTTGCGTGCAGAAGTGATTAAGAAGTGTCGTTTGGAGGAGTGTAAAAAAGCAGATGGTCTTCTTGGCTTTGCCGAAACCATTTATCTTGGGTTGAAAGAGAGCAAGTTTAAGGATGAATTTAAAAAAGAGGCTGTGAGAGAAAGAATAAAGGATATTCTTAAAAAAGAAAAGCCAAGGATGATTTTTACGCATGGTCTTGATGATTTCCATCCTGATCATAAAGAGGTGTATAACTTTGTAGAGAGTATTATTAGTAAAAATCAGATTAATTGTCCTGTGTTTTCTTTTGATGTTTGGTCCGTTGTGAAGCTTCGTAAACGAGACCTTCCTAAAATGGTTGTAAATATTGATGATACTTTTGGTTTGAAAATGAAAGCTATTTTATTGCATGAAAGCCAGTTTAGTGTTTGGATGATTGGCATGTGGTTGTTGCTTTGGAAGGTCATTTTGAAAGATTGGCTTTCTGGTAAATTGTATGGCCATAAATATGCAGAGGTGTTTTACAGATTGCGTTAATTTACTTAACGCAATTCTTAGAAAACGCAAGAAAAATATTTATTTTTCTGCGCACCAAAAAGCTTTGCTTTTTTAGTGATTTGACAATATTATTATAAATGATCAAATTTTTCTACAAATTAAAATGAAGATTGTTATTTCAACTGATTGTTTTTTGCCGCGTTGGGATGGTGTTGCAAGATTTCTGTCTTTAATAATTCCTTCTCTCAAAAAACATGCTGAAATTGTCGTGTTTGCTCCTGATTTTCCTGGAAAGCATAGATCCTTAACAAGGGTTGTTCGGTTTCCATTATTTAACTTGAGTTTTGGTGATATTCAGTTTTGCAAGCCAGATATCAAGAAAATAGAGGCTGAAATTAAAACAGCAGATGTTGTTTTTAATCAGACTGTTGGTCCTGTTGGTTTGGCTGCAATTTATGTTGCAAAAAAATTGAATAAACCAGTGGTAAGTTTTGTGCATAGTATTGATTGGGAATTAGCTTCGAACGCAGTTAAGTTTGGTAAAAAAATTACTTATTTTTTTGTTCGTTTGTTTGCGCGTTGGCTATATAATCATTGTTCGCTTTTGCTTGTTCCTTCAAAACAGGTTGCTAGTGTGCTCGCAATGAATCATATAATAACAAGAAGTGCCGTAATTAAGCTTGGCGTCCCAGTAACTAAGTTTGTTCCTCTGAGCTCAAAATCAAGTGCAAAAAAAAAGCTAAATATCCCAAAATCAAATAAAGTGATTGGTTTTTGTGGTCGTATTGCAAGGGAGAAAGATTTGCCAACTTTATTTGCCGCATTCGATATTGTTTTGAAAAAACTAAAAAATGTTCAGTTGCTTTTGGTTGGTGAAGGAGTATCATCTCTTGTTCCAAAATCAAATAATATTTTATGGGTTGGTAACCAGACAAATGTTGTGCCTTTTTTGCAGGCAATGGATGTGTTTGTTCTTCCGAGTTTGACTGAAACAACATCTTTTGCAACATTGGAAGCAATGGCGTGTGGTGTTCCGGTTGTTACTACGCCTGTTGGTGTTGGTCAGCAAATCAAGAATGGGGAGTCTGGTTTGGTTTTTGCAAGAGGTGATGCAAATGAGCTTGCAAATAAGTTGATAAAGTTACTCTCAGATAAATCTATTGCAAAAATTTTGAGTGTTAATGGCAGGCAGTTTGTAGAAAAAGAGTACAATTGGAAAAATACTGAGAAGAAAGTGTTTGCAGAGTTAAGAAGGTTTGTATAATTCTTATTGCAAAGTTCGCAGAACTTTAGAAGAAATAAAACGCCGGGGCGGGGAAGTTCAATCCTCCGGCCAACCGTAGTAAACCGAAAGATATTTGAACCCCAAAGTCCTTTCGGACAGATAGGTTTCAACTATCTGGCTCGCTAAAAAATTGCAAAGCAATTTTTGGCGCACCAAAATCGCTTTGCGATTTTTAGTGTACCGGGTTAGCTCTACCCCGGCTTATTTTTCTTATTATTTGACTTCTTAAGAAGTCTTTCGGTGAAAAACACATAAAGAATTCGACGATGATCGTAAAGTTTACGTAAAACTGAAGCAAGTATTTATAAAGAAATTTAAGTGTATTGTATGAATACAATTTTCTTAAGTGTTTGTGGTAAGTAGTTTTCGCTTCCTGATAAAAAGCGAGATCTTGTTTTTGCCCATTGATAGTGAAGGTGAAGCATTAGAATATCTTTACTTTGCTAAATGTTATGGCATTTCAAAAGTCTGGACATCTGTGAATGAAGAAAATTATCAGTTTATTGTAAAGAATGTTTATAGAGGTGATGGAGATTGTTCTGATTTAAAAGAATATGATTTAATTTTATTTAGAGACGGTAATATGAAAATTGAGAATGAGAAAACCGTTAAGGGACGTGCTTTTTGTGATTGATCGAACTGGGTTCATACCCTGCAGCTTGCTGCGACTTAAAGCCCAGTTCGATGCTTAAAAAATCCCAACTATTTCAAAATACTCCGTAGCTTGCTGCGATTGGGATTTTTTATTGATAAAAAGCACGAACCACTAATTTCTTACCTCAAACATCACAATTTTATACTTACAACATTGCTCAATCCTGTTTCTGTGTTCATGCTGATGCCGTATAGTTGATCTCCTTCAGAAATTATCGAATCATTGTGAGAAATAACAATGTATTGTGCTTTTCTGCAGTAGTCTCTGATTAGTTTTGCTAATTTTTGGCTGTTGTGTTTGTCTAGTGCTGCATCTACTTCATCTAAAATGTAAAATGTTGCCGGTTCGTGTTCTTGTATTGCAAATAAGAATGCGAGTGCAGTTAATGTTTTTTCTCCTCCGCTTAGGCTTCGAATGTCTAAGAATTTGTTTCCTGTTATTTTGACGTTGATTTGAAGTCCTGCGGATAATGGATTTTCTGGGTTTTCAAGTTCTAGGTATGCTTGTCCTTTTGTTGTGAGTTGTGTGAATATGTTTTTGAATTGGTCATTGACGACGGTGAGTGTTTTAACAAATAGGTCTTTTTTGTTGGTTTCTATTTCTTGCATCATGTTGAGTACGTCTGTTTTTTCTACAAACAAGGTGTTTTTCTTTTCTACAAGTTTTATGTGTTCTTTTTCTGCTGTTTCATACATGTCGAGTGCTCGTAAGTTGACGTTTCCTATGCGTGCAAGTATTTTTTCGTATTCTTTGATTTCGTTTTTGAGCTGTTCCTCATTTTTTTTCATGTTTAGTTCAATGTCAGCATATTGTTCGAATTCCGCATTTAATGCGGCAAGTTCTGCGTTGATTCTGGCTTCCTCAATTGATATTGTGTTTAATGTTAGTTCTTCTTTTCGTGATTTTTCTTCTTGTTCTAGTGATTTGGTTTCTTGTTGGTTGACTATTTCATTTAGTTTGTTTCTTTTTTCAAATAGTCCTTTGAATTGGCTTTGGAATTTTTCTTGTTCTTGTTCTTTTTGTTTGAGTTGTTTTTCTTTATCTTTTATTGTGTTGTTGAGTGTTTTCAATTCGTCTGTGAATGCTTCTTGTTCTTTTTTTAGATCTTTGAGTAGTTTGTTCATGTTTTCTTTGTCTCGTCCTAGGATGTCTTTTATTTGTATCAAGATATTTTTTTGTTCTGCTTCTAGTTTGATTTCTTCTTGTGCTAGTTGTTTTCGTTGTTCCTCGAATGCGTTTAGTTCTGCTAGTACTCTTGGGTTTCGTAATTCTGTTATTTTTGTTCGTAGTTGTTGTTTGTCTATTTTGAGTTGTGTGAGTTCTTTTGTTTTTTCTCCTGTGTTTTTTTCAAGCTCCTTGAGTTGTTTGCTGATTTTGTTGCTTGTTTCTAGTAGTTCTTCTTTGTAGTTTTTTGTTGCTTCTAGGTCTCCTGTTTCTATGTGTAGGCTTTTTTCTTGTTTGATTATTTCTCCTTCAAGATTCGCTTTTATTCCTCGTAGTTGCACTATTTGTTCTTCGTTTTCTTTTCTTGATTGTTCTGTTTGTTCTATTTTGTTTTCGATTTTGGTGATTGTTGTTCGTGTTTGTTCTATTTTTCTGAGGAGTCCTTTTTCTTGGAAGGTTCCTTTCTTTTTGTGTCTAAATCCTCCAGTCATTGCTCCTGATCTTTCGCATAGGTCTCCGTCTAGTGTTACCATTCGTGCTTCGCCTATGCCTATTTTTCGTGCAGTTTCGATGTTGTCTACTACAAGGGTGTTTCCGAAAACATTAGAGAAGGCATTTTTGAGCTGAATATCATAATCTATTAGGTCTAGTGCAAGTCCATAGCATCCTGGGTGTTTGACAAATTTTGTGATGTTTCCTGTGTCTGCTGGTTTTATTTTGTTTAATGGCAGGAAGCTTGCGCTGCCTAGTTGTTCTTTTTTGAGGTATTTTATTGCGTTTGCTGCTGTTTTGTCATCATCTACAATGATGCTGTGTATTCTGTTTGCTGCTGCTACTTCTAATGCAACGGCGTATTTGTTTTCTGAACTGCCTAGCTCTGCTATTGTTCCGTACACTGTTCCAAATTGTTTTTTGTTTTCGAGTATTTTTTTTACTGCAATGTTTGCAGAGATGTTTTCTTGTACTGCTGTTTGTGCAATGCTGAGTTTGTGTTCTTCTTCTCGCAGTTGCTGTAATTCTCTTCTTATTGTTGCGAGTGTTTTTGCTTCTTCACTGTCTTGGTTGAGAAGTCTGTTGAGTTCTAGTACTGTTTTTTTGAATTCTTCTTTGTTTTTTTTGAGTTTGGCTATGTCTTCTTTGTGTATTGTTTCAAGTTCTTTTACTTTGGCTATTTTTTCGTCTGCTGTTTGTAATTGAAATTCTGCTTTGTCTTTTTCTCTTAGGAGTATTTGTTGTTTTTCGCGCAGTTCGTGTATTTCTTTTTGTTTTTCGTCTGCTGTTTTGTCCAATTCCTCGAATTGTTTGTCTATGTTTGATTCATCTTCTAGTTTGTGTTTTTGTTTGAATGTTTTGATGCTGTTGTCAAGTTCTGTGAGTGTTTGTTTGACGGCATCTAGTTGTGCTTTGAGCTGTTTTTTTTGTTCTTCTTGTTCTGTTAATTTCTCGTTTACATCAACGAGGTTTTTGTCGAGTTGTTCTTTTCGTTGTTGTATTCTTGCAAGTTCTGTGTTGCAGTTGCTTATTCTTGTTTTATGTGTTGCTAAGTCTATTCTTAATTGTTCGAGTTCTTTTTGTAGGTTTATTTGGTCTATTTCTCCTTTTTGCTCTATTTCCTTGTTGATGTCATTTATTGTTTGTTTGTTTTTGTTGATTTCTTCTCGTATTGTTTTGATTTTTTGTTCGAGTTGTGAAAGTTTTTCTTTGTTGGTGCTGCTTTTTTGTTGTGATTGTTTAAGGTCTTGTTCTTTGTTAATTGTTTGTTTTTTGATCCAGCTTGCTTTGTTTTGTTTGATTTTGTCTGCTGTTTCTTTGTATTGTAATGCGTTATCTCTGTCTTTTTTGAGGTCTTTTAAGTATCCTTCTCTTTCTTTGAGTACTATTTCTGCTTCGTTGAGTTTTTCTTCTACTTTCTGTAATTCGTTGAGTGCTTGCTGTTTTTTTTCTTCGTATGCTCCTATTCCTGCTATTTCTTCTATGATTTGTCTTCGTTCTAATGGACTCATTTCTACTAAGCGTACAATGTCTCCTTGAAGGATTATGTTGTAGCCGTCTGGGTTGATTTTGGCTGATCCGAGTAGTTCTATGATTTCTTGTCGTGTTTTTGTTTTTCCGTTGATTTGGTATTTGCTCGATCCATCGTACCGTACTATGCGTGAAAGTTTGATTTCTTCTTCGTCTAAAGGGAATGCTTTGTTAATGTTGTCTAGAACAATGCTCACTTCTGCAGTTTTTGCTGGTTGTTTTGTTTTTCCGCCGTTGTAGATTAAGTTGGCGCTTTTTTCTGCGCGTAGTTGTTTTGAACTGCTTTTGCCGAGGACGAAACAGAGTGCGTCTAGAATGTTTGATTTGCCAGATCCATTTGGTCCCAGTATTACGTTAAATTCATCTCCAAATTGTAGTTCGCTGTATTTGCCGAAGCTTTTGAATCCGTTGAGTATTAATCGTTTGATTTTTGTAGGTTTAACTGATGTAGGTGTTTCTAACTGGAGTTCTTCCTCTTTATTCATGGATTTTTTTACCCCGTGCGCATTTATAAATGTTAGGGAGAAAGCTTTTTAAATAAAAGATTGGCTTTTTTTGTATATGAAAGTTCACGCAAAGCATATTTTGGTAAAAACAGAGCAGGAAGCATCTGCTATTCGTTTTGATTTGAATCAAGGTAAGTCTTTTGAGGAGATTGCAAAGGAAAAATCTTTGTGTCCTTCTGGTAAAAAAGGCGGTGATCTTGGCTGGTTTGGAAGAGGTCAAATGGTGAAAGAATTTGAATCAGCAGCCTTTTCTCTTTCAGTGGGAGAACTTTCTAAGCCAGTTAAAACGCAGTTTGGTTGGCATTTGATTAAGGTTGAGGAGAAAAAATGAGCAGAAGGTCATTACGTGGAGCTATGGCTGTCGCTTTTGGTTTGGGAGTATTGCAAGCGGTCACGGCAATTGGATGGTATGCAGATAGACAGCGTTCGCATGAGTTGCAGAGTGATATTGATGGTTTGATGGAGCCTATTCCAGGAAATTTTGGCATTCGTCTTGATCAAATTGCAAGTGATGAACTTGGAAAAGAAAAAGAATTGAGGGTTGCATTATCTGATGAAGCGTGTGCTGAACTGAGGCGTTATAGAGGCGTTGGTTTTAAATTGTTGAAGGAAGGTTGGTATGTTGCCCCGCCGGTTCATAACCCTCAGTTTAATGGGTGTGCTGTAACATTTCCTAGGCCCATAGATCTTAAGGGTGATATTTTTTTTATTATTGGTTATGATCAGCTTGGTCAAGGAAAAGTGATTTATAGACAAGGGCTTCGTTAATATTCTCCTAGTCTTTTCTGCATTTTCTTTTTCACTAATGCTTGATATGGTGCCCAACTGTGTCTGAATATTTCTGGGTGTTTGTCCCAGTTTTTTTGTAGGAATGCTGATGTTAATGGATCTGAGGGGTATCCGCTTCCGAAATTAATACCAACGTGCTGTCTGATTTTTTCTATTTCTCTATCTCTGATAACTTTTGCTATTATACTGGCAGCTCCTACTATTTTGTTGTTGAGGTCTGCTTTGTGTTCTACAACAATATCAATATCTAAGTTAAGTAATCGTTCTGCGACATATTTTTTGTACGCTTTTAAATTTGGACTTGGACAATCTAAAATGACTTTGTCTGGTTTTAATCTGTTAATTATTTCAACGCTTTTTTCTGCTTCTAACCAGTTAAGGTTTTCTCCTGTTTCGGAAAGAACGTATTTGTCTATTTCTTTTGGTGGGACAATTAATACTTCGTATGTAAATTTTTGTAAAAATTCATATAGTTCTTCTCTGCGTGCAGGACTCAAAAGTTTGCTGTCTTTTACGTCTGATTTTTCTATTTGTGCAAGTTCTTTTAGGTTTGCAGTTACGCCGGATATAACTAAGGGTCCTATAATGCAGCCTCTTCCTGCTTCGTCTATTCCGCAAATGTTCATGATTTTGCAATCGTTAATTATGTTATAAACTTTTGCACCATAATGCTTAAATATCGCGTTTGTTTACGCTATTTTATGGCGAAAGAAAATGAGGTGATACAATTCATTGGCGTTTCTGATTTGTCTGATGCAGATCAGGCTACAGTGAATCATGTGACAATGAATCATTTTGATAAGGTTAAGCGTGAATTGCAAAATATTACGAATATGAGTATTCATGTGAAGACTTATCAAAAAGAAGGCAGCAGGCAGAAGTATTCTTTGCACGTTAAGGTTGCTGCCCCTACGAAAATTTTTGATAGTTCATCATCAGATGATTGGGATTTAGCACGTGCATTGCATATGGCATTTGAAGATATTGTAAAGCAGATTCAGCACACATTTCATTCTAATAGATCAAGGCCTGATAACAAGTGATTTCTGAAGTATAGCGAGGGGTGGATTTGAACCACCGAGCTATGGGTTATGAGCCCATCGGGAACTCCAGACTTCCCTACCTCGCTGTATAAGTTAATTGAGAAAATAAGGCTTTTATAAAGGTTTGGTAAGCTTGCTTGCCAAACTTTGCAAAAGCTGACTATAGTAACTGCCGTAAATAATTAGACAATAGTTGTCAGTTTCTATATTCTATAAATAGTATTTTTCAGTTTTTGCATGAGTTTGCGTCAAAAGATTTAAATAGCTTTTCTCGAGCTATATCAGTGGCAGTAGCTTATTAATAATATTTGGCCTCTGCGATATTCGGAAAACCTAACTAAATAATATTAAAAACTTAGGTTTTTCGTTATTGCAAAGTTCGCAAGAACTTTGTAGAGGGGTTTAATACCCTGCCTTTAGGGCGAACTTTGCAAGTAGAAAAACGCACGATAAATTCCCCGACCTTCAGGTCGGGGAATAGTACGTTTTTCTTTATAAAATTGCTATTGCCGTGGTGGCACAACCTGGTACTGCGCTGGATTGCTAATCCAGTTTCCGCAAGGATATCCCGGTTCAAATCCGGGCCACGGCGTTTTTGTGGTATCTGGGTTGTTTGAAGTTCACGTAGTGAACGAGAACTCAAGGAACGTAGTTCCGCAGACAAATCCCAGTCTCGGCGTATAAGACGGCGGGCTTTTTGTGTCACGAAAATTCTTTGAATTTTCGTTGTATCCCGGTTCCCAGAGTGAGCGTTAGCGAACGATGGGTCCCAAAAATGCGTTAGCATTTTTTAGGACAAATCCGGGCGTCGGCGTTTTTTATTTTCTACAAACCTTCTGCCCAATGATCAGCACAATCAAAGAAACAGCTAAAGAGGCAACAGCGAGTTCAGGTATCATTAAGTTACCAAAAACAAGTACTGCAACATAAATACAGCTGACAATTAAAGAAGCAAATACTGCATTTGGTTTTATTTTCCAATGAAATGACGCAATGATTGGTGGCACAAGACCGAATGCTAATCCAGAAATGGTCAAAAGCATTTGCACAATATCTCTGAATAAATACGCAACAAGTACGCCGGCAAAAGAAAATACAACAACAAGCGCACGAGTCAAACGCATCAATTGTTGATCGTTCAATTTTTTGTAAAAAGCGTGTCCAAGATAATCCTTTGCAACAGAAGAAGCAAGCACAAAAATAATCGTATCTGCAGAACTCATAATTGCTGCAAAGATCAAGACAAGCACCAAACTTAAAAGTGCTGTTGGCATTAATTCAACTAAACCAAGAGCTGCTGCTTGGTTTGGATCTGCTCCTGGGTTTGCAGACGCGGCAGCAAGACCAACAATTGTTAAAGCAATACCAATAATTAGGAATAAAACTGCAGATCCAATAAGTCCTTTTTTAACAGTTTTATCATTTTTTGCTGCGTATACTCTTTGCCACACATCTGCAGAGAAGAACATCGCAAAAACACCATACAAAATGAATGCAACAGTTAACGACCAACCTAATGTAGAAAAGTCTAACAGGTCAGCAGCGATTTCTCTTTGTGTTCCAAACATCGAGAAGCCGGCAACAAGAAGCAACAGCAACATGATAACATACTGGAAAACATCAGTTTTCACAACGCTTCTGAAACCACCAAGTACTAAATAAACAAGAATAATTACCGCGCTTGACAATAACGCAAATTCATACGACCAACCACTAATAGATGATAAAACAGATGTTCCCGCAATAAATTGATTGGCAAGATGACCAAGGTACACCACAAAAATAATAACTGCAGATAAGATTCCTGTTTTTTTGTCAAACTTAAAATAAAACCAGTCAGATAACGTGTGAAAATTTAACTTATGGCCTGTTCTGCGAATTCTTAATGCATACCACAAGAAAATTAAAACGCCAAGAGCAGAACCCACATATACTGCAATAGCAGAAATGCCAAACTGGTAAACGTATGCAGCATATGCAACGATCGCGCCACCGCCGATGTAGGAAGCTACAACTGTTGCAATGAATTGCCAAGTATTAAGTTTTCTTCCTGCAATCAAATAATCAGAAGATTTTTGCTTTCGAGAACTCCAAATACCAAGAGCTATGCAGATCACTGCGTAAGCAATTAAGAGTCCGATGTCGAGGTTTGATAAGGTCATTGTGTTTTATATCTAGAGAACTCGCTGAACACTACATTAAATTTTTGGCGCCATATAGCGTCTTTATTCGCCAAGTCTGTCAAGCATAAATGGAATAAAATCGCGTTCTGCTTTTGAAAGGTGTGCTCTGAATGTTGAATAAGAACATTTTGATAGCTTTGCCAATTCTTTCAAGGTTATTTTTTTGGGAAATTCATAATAACCTTGTTTTGAAGCTAATTCAAGCGCATGGCGTTGTTTTTCAGTTAAATCAGGTTGTATTCCAATCCATGAAATGTTTTTCACTTTTTCTCTTTTGAAGCTTACAATGCGCGTAGTCCAATGTTTCTTATATTCTATCACAAGATCCATCAATGGCTTTTTACTCCAACTTGCAAATTCTGCAAACTCGCCTTCTGGCGTGTACAAAGCTGGACGCGTCATGATAACATATGGATTAAACACGGTTATTAACCACGCAGGCTCACGCATCAGCGTAACAATAAATTTTCCATGCGTCCATATTCGCACAAACATGGGCAACTTTTTTAACTCTTCAAAAAACCATTTCGTTTTCTCAGGAGAAGCATGCACTAAACCAATGTTCTGCACTAACAGGCTGTTTTTTTCTTTTCTAAAATTAACAGTATGTCCGGAAAAACAGATATTGAATTTCTTTGCCAAACTCGCAACATGCGTGCCTTCTGGCTTGGTGTGTAATTTAAGGACCCACATTTATGCAATTACCTCTTCTTGAAATGATTTACGAGTCACACTACAACCTCGCCTGCTTCCACAAAACTTCAAAATATTGTTTAAAACTTTCTGCAACAGAAGCTGCAGTAATTCTTATAGTGAGCGGTTCTCTTGTAAGAATAATGATGCAAGCCTTATCTTTATACACGATGATTTCCGCAGGCGTGCTTTGATTTAAGAAACGGATATTGCATTTTTTGGATTTTTGAAAAAAATCAAAGCGTTTTTTTCTTTCTCTAACACGGTCATTAAAAATGATGTTTGTTGTTATTCCTTTCTTTGCTCTTTGTTTTGAATATTTGAGAAAAAATCTGTCTGCTTGTTCGGGCGTTTCGCCTTCACTTGCGCCAAACACGTAATTGGCATCTCCTTTTTTGCAGTCATTAATTAGCTCTTCAAAAACTGTCTTCAAGCCATTCCATCCCTGAAAAACTTCAACGCTTGTCTTTTTTTTATTTGCAGTAAACTCTGCAAGGAGACTTGGAAGCAAACTTGCAACAATATCTTGTTCTTCATTAATTTCTTTCTTTTTTTGCTCCAAAAACGTGAAAATTCTGTTTGGATTAGCGGGAGAAAAATGTGCAATGCCATTTTTTTCGATTTTTGAAATAATGCCTTTTTCAAGGAGTCTGTTTGTCACGTCATAAACATTTGAAGGGGCAATTCCTGATTCTTTCGCTAAGTTTGTTTTTGTTGTTTCGCCAAGCTTAAGAAGTGCTTCGTAAACTTTTATCTCTCCTTCTGTTAATCCAATATTTCTCAGCTTTGTTAAGTTCATTTGGTTTACACTGTTATTTTTCAATATAAATCTTTCTAAAGTCGTCCTGTAGAACAACACTCTTTTTTATATTCTTTAGAATGTATGTTTCGTTGTGGGTGGTGAACATGAAAAAAACGAAAACAGTGATGATATTCTTTGTTGCTTTGCTTGTCTTAACAAGTTGCAGCAGCACAGAAACAGTGAAAGTAGGTTGGATTGGTCCATTAACAGGACCGAGCGCAGTGTTAGGCACGGATGGCGTGACAGCGGCAGAGATTGCAGTTGCTGAAATTAATTCTGCGGGGGGCATAAACGGCAGGCAGATAGAACTACTCATTGAAGATGATCAATACAACACGCAAAAAGCAGTAACTGTATATAACAAACTCGTTAATGTTGATGGTGTTGATATTGTTATTATGAGCACGTACAGCGGAGTTTTTGCAGTATCAGAGCAAGCAGTTGAAGATGAAGTTGTTGTAATTGATCCTTTGGACTGCAATGATCAACTGGCAGGAAGTAGCAAGACTGTCTTTTGCATTGCAACAGATTCAGAAAGCATTGCACAAGTGCTTGCAGATGATGCTAATTCAAAAAACTTTTCAACAATTGGCTTGATCTACTGGAATAGCGATGCATTCATGCCTTTAGTAAAGGATTACTTTGTTAATGAATTTAAAGGAAAAGTACAGACAGAGGCATACTTGGCAGGAACACAGGACTTTCGAACAACTCTCACAAAAATGTCAGATTTTGATGCGCTGGTTCTTCTGGGTTATGATGAAACAGGCATTGCGATGAAACAAGCAAGAGAGTTAGGATTTAGAGGGCAATTTTACACGACAGGCACAGTGACAAGCCCGAGTCTGCAAGAAGCGTCCCAAGGAGCTGCAGAGGGAACACTGTTTGCGTTCTGGAGTGCTCCGGAGAATGAAAAAACAAACAGGTTTACAGAGTTGTTTGTTGCACAAAAGGGAAAAAAGCCCATTTTAGATCTTGCAACATATCCAACGTATGATGCGGTGAAAATAATTGCAGAGGCTATAAAAAAAGAAAAACCGTTGAGAGACGCACTGTTTGAAATTAAAGATTATCAAAGTATGAGTGTTGTAGAGCCAGTTACGTTTGATGAAAATGGAGCGATAAAAATAAGTGAAACTTTGTTTGTTTTAGAAGATGGCAAGCCAAACGCAATTAATTGACTTTTATTAAATTAATCCAAGCAAAACCTTTAAAAAACAGCTCGGATTAAGCGAACATATGCATTTACGAGTAAAGTATATTGAAGGCGTTTTTAAGCCGCTTCAGAAGGTAAAAGGGCTTAAAGAAGAGTCCGAGTTAGATATTTCTCTCGACGAGTCTGAGTTACATTTAATAGCGATGAAAAGTAAATCTTTTGATTTTCTTGAGAATGAGCCAGAGTTATACAGTGAGTTTGATCTTGTAGAATGAAAAAAGGAGATGTTGTGCTGGTTAAATTTCCGTTTAGGCAATTTTGAATAAGTCTGTTTTTTGATGCTCGGCGTTAAGCGCCTTTCTATTTTGTCGTCGATATTCAAAATTGCCTCAGGAAACTTTGACTAATAATGATGATTTTTTCAAAGTTTCCTTTACAGATCTTTCAGCAACAAAATTAAGACCTGCACTTGTTCTTTCTCAGAAAAATAAATTTGGTGATTTGTTATTGGCATTTATTACGACAACACTTGAACAAGAGGAAACTGATGTTACTCTAAACTCTCCTGAAGGTGGAATAAAGAAAGATTCGGTTATCAAATTATCTAAAATAACAACATTAAATAAAAGTTTGATTGTAGGTTTGTTAGGAAAAATCAATGAAGATACTGAGAAACAAGTCAATCAAAAACTTAAATTGTTGTTGAATCTTTAAGAACAATTTTTTAACTTCTCTTCCAACTTTTTCTTATCAATATCTGTTCCAATTAAAACAATCTTTGTTTCTCTTTTTTCGTCTTTTTTCCATGGTTTGCCGAATTCCATTTCTACGCGTTTGCCTACTTTGTGAAAGATGATTTTTAGTTCATCTTTTGCTCCTGGTTCGCTTTCTTTCATGCACACAATGCCTTTTGCTCTGAAGATAGTCTCAGGAAGTTCGTCAAAGAAAGTTTGTATTTTTTCTGGATCAACTGTGCCTGTTGTTAGTGCAATTGCTTCTGCTTCAGCATGGTTGTGTTCGTTGTTGTCTTCTTTACCCCATTCTGCGTGTTTTTCTGCGCTAAATTTTCCAACGCCCAGCAATAATTTCAAGTCAGCAATTCCTTTTACTGTTTCAATGATCTGTGCGTTTGGAATGTGTTTGATAAGATCTTGTTTAACTTCAGTAACTTTTTCGCTTCCTGCCAAATCAACTTTATTTAACAGAACTATGTCTGCGCATTGTAATTGTTCGAGTGCTGTTCTGCTTCTGTGCAAGTTTTCAAAGTAGTTTTCGGCGTCTATGACGCAAATGATGCTATCCAACTCGGTTTTTTCCAAGAGTTCTGGTTCATCGAATGCAACAATGGCTGGCTTCACTTCAGATAATCCGCTTGTTTCGACGAGTAAATAATCGACTTTTCCTGTTGCTAATAGTTCTTTGCTTGCCTTAATCAAATCTCCACGTGCTGTGCAGCATACGCATCCGTTTTTGAGTTCGATGAGATCTTCTTCGCTTGCAAGGATTATGTCGCTGTCTATTCCTACGTCTCCGAATTCGTTGACGATTACGCCTATTTTCAGGCCGTGATCTGCTGTTAATATGTGATTAACAAACGTTGTTTTTCCTGATCCGAGTGCGCCTGTGATGATTGTGATTGGTGTTTTTTTCATACTGCTTACCGCCTACTGTTTACTTCATATTTTTTTGAAGACAACCTTTATAAATGATACGTCCCTAATTGTTGTTATGGGTAAAGGGGTGATTGTTTTATCTGTAGGTGGTAGTCTGATTAATTCAGGAACTATTGATATTGTTTTTCTTAAAAAATTAAAAAAATTAATTATGTCTCGTCCTGAAAAGTTTATTCTTGTGTGTGGTGGCGGAAAGCCTGCAAGGGAGTACATGTCTGCTGCGAAGGAGTTTGGTGTTTCAAGATATGGTCAGGATGAGATTGGTATTGCTGCGACGTGGTTGAATGGCGAATTAGTAAGGCAAATTTTTAATGCACCAGAACTGATCAAAAAACCAACAAAAAAAGTTTTCAAAAAAGTGTTGATGGTTGGTTGTTATAAGCCTGGTCATTCGTCTGATTTTGATACTGTTCGTTGGGGCGCATTGTACAATGCAAAAATATTCAATCTCAGCAATACTGATTATGTGTATACTGCTGATCCGAAAAAAAATCCGTCTGCGAAACCAATTAAAAAACTTTCTTGGAAAGAGTACAAGAAGATGATTCCTGCGGAATGGTCATCTGGTCTTTCTACTCCGTTTGATCCTGTTGCTACAAGGTTTGCAGAAAAGCATAAGCTGAAAGTGTTTTTGGTTAATGGCAAACGTCTTGATGAGCTTGAGAATGCGTTTGATAACAAGCTTTTTATTGGAACGGTGATCGAATGAAAAAACTCCTTTTTTTTCTGTTCACTGTAAACTGCTTACTGTTAACTGTTTCTGCTCAACCTACTGATTGGTTTTCTGCACGATCTGTGCATACAGAGTTAAATGTTTCTTCACAGATTAATATTGTTCCTATTGGTCCTGCTCCGTTTGTTGATAATTTACAAGCAGATTTGTTGTTTGTCCCAAAAAATTCTGAGTTTTCTGCTGTTCGTTCGTTTAAGGCTGCTCCTCCTGCGCAGGTGTTGAGTGATCGTATTCGTTATTCTTGGAGCAAGCCGTATCATTCAACTTTAACGTATGAATATTCTGCTGTTGTTGAAACTGCAAATAATGCGCCGAGAGTGAGAGCAAAAATTCCGTTTCCTGTAGAAACAATTCGTGGTTTCGAGATGTATACGAGACCTACTGAGCATGTTGATTCTACAAATGCGGCTGTTATTGCGGAGGCTGTTCGTTTGTCTCAAGGTGAAGATGATCTGTTTGTTGTTGTTACAAAGATTGGTTCCTGGGTTAAGAATGAAATTAAATACAATTTGAGTTCCTTGACTGCTGATGTTTCTCAGCCTGCTTCGTGGGTGTTGGAAAACCGTTATGGTGTTTGTGATGAGTTAACAAGTTTGTTTATTGCAATGTTGCGCTCCTTGAATATCCCTGCAAAGTTTGTGTCGGGTGTTGCATTTACTGAGAGTTCGGAATTTCCGCAGGGTTGGGGCGCGCATGGTTGGGCTGAGGTGTATTTTCCAGGTGTTGGTTGGGTTCCTTTTGATGTGACTTTTGCTGAGTTTGGTTGGACTGATCCAGGTCATATGAAGTTGTATGAATCTCTTGATCCGCAGGATCCTACATCTTTGTTTCAATGGAAATCTCGTGATGTGAATGTGTTTGTGCATGATTTGTTGTTGAGTGCTGATGTGTTGAGAACAGAAGGCAAGGTTGATTCTGAGCTGCGATTGTCTGCGTATCCGCTGAAAGATCGTGTTGGTTTTGATAGTTACAATACAATTGTTTTGGATGTTGAGAATCTCGCTGATTATTATGTTGGTGTTGAGTTTACATTAGCTTCTGTTGTGGGAGTAACAATTGTTGGTGAGTCTGCAAAACAAATAGCTCTTCCGCCAAGACGTTCTGCGAGGCTCGCGTGGCTCGTGAAAATAAACGAGAGGCTCGATAAGCATTTTCAGTATAATGTGCCAATTAATGTGTACACGATAAAGAATGAGTCTGCTAAATCGTCTTTTGGTGTTGGCAAGTGGGATATTGTTTTTTCTGAGTCTGAATTAAAATCGTCTATAGAGCAGTTAACGAAGTCAGAAAAGGATGCGTTTGATCTTGCATGTTCTTTTGAGGAGGATCGTATTTGGACTTCTGAAGGTGTTTTGAATTGTGAGCTTCAGAACAGGCAGGAGGTTGATCTTGTAGTGCGTGTTTGTTTTGATGTTTGTGATTCTGTTCTTGTTCCTGCAAAGCAGACAATGCCTAAGCAATTCAAGGTTCTTGTTTCTGAGGCGGGCAAGCATGATGTTGATGTTGTTGCGACTACAGGTGATATTATTAAGCGTGCAACATTGTCTTTGATTCGTCTTGACAGGCCGATAATTGCTGTTCATGATGTTTCTGCGCCTGAGGTTGTGCAGTATGGTGAGGCATTTGGTATTTCATTGAGTCTTTCAAGAGAAAGCACGTCTTTTCCTCAGAATGTTTCTGTGAGTATTTTTGGTGGTGGTTCATCTGCTGTGATTGATGTTGGCGAGCTTGTTCTTGATCAGGAGATTCGTGTTAATGTTCGTTCTGATCAATTAATTTCAAGCAGCCCTGATTTTGATATTGTTGTGTCTTATTCTGATCCGTTTGGTAAAGGGTATTCAGTTCGTGAAGATGTCAGTGTTAAAGTTAACAA
>PCYA01000018.1:140638-155197 GCA_002762795.1 Candidatus Woesearchaeota archaeon CG10_big_fil_rev_8_21_14_0_10_37_12 | reverse complement strand
GTTAATTCCTGAGCACGCTCAGAAAGGCACGCAATTATGATTTATTAATGTGCCTTTCTGACGGTATAAGACTCCCCGTTGACCAAAAACTTGCAAGCGCACTCATGTGTTGGCTTTCAATGTTAAGAATCACGGGTGAGATCTATAAGGAGATGACTTTGCTTATATGGTAAAGCCAGATGGTTGTCTTTCCTCTATTTATAGATTAATAAAAACTAGACTTAAAATTCGGCTCTAATTTATACTCTTTTCTTTTTTTGCAAACGTCAAAAAAAGGGCATTTACCTTCAAAAGTAAACTTAAGCACATCTTTAACTGGATTTTCGCTTGTTTGGCATTTTGGTTCGCCTCGAACACAGAAACTTCTCGCCAGATGAAACTCATTCCAATTATACTCAGGAATTCCTTTTTGTGCAATCGCTGCACCTTGTTTCATTAATTCTGCAACTTTTGTTCTAATTGTGACATCTTCTTCAAAGGTTATTGGTTCATTGTTCAGGATTTTCTGATTTAGCAAACCATTATCAAGGTCTAAACGTCCTTGACGCAAAGACATCCTTATTAGATGATAATCAATCGCAGGATTTGCATTTTCCATATTCTTTATATTTGCTAACTTTTGAAAATGCAACGCATGGATTAACATATTTCGTTTCTTGCCAACAGAATCTTCACCAAACGCTTTTGCCTTGCACAAGTTCTGCTCTATCTTTTCTGCATCATAATCAGATATTTTGAGCAAACCAGTCATTGATCCACCAAACTGTTCAACAAGAACCTTGCAAAAATCAGTCAATAATTCTGTACGCTCTTTCACGCGCAAACGATCCTGCTGCGGATAATCTTTAACAAGATTGTAAAAATCCGCTTCAGTAAACTTTGCAAGCTCGCCTGCAGTAAATTTTTCTTTAGAAATAGACCTGAGCTTTGCCACGATAAATTCAGTTGTCATCTGATGACAAATCGCGGCGTAAATTGCCAACAGAAAGCATTCGTATTCGAGATCACTTGGTAGTTTTTGCCACAAGTTAATCATACTAATTGAACTCTCGATTTTAGCTATTTGCTCAACAATATACTTATTGATAATCATCATGACTACATTGTCTGTACGACGCACAGCAATAAACACATCTTTCATCTTTAAAAAGTTAGTTATTTATATAAATTAGCATAATATCCTTCTTAGGGTGTATACGAGATTTCCAAACAGAAATATGGATTGTTTTGGTAGTTCTCTTGCTAATTATTTTGAAATTAATGATGAATCACAATTAGCAGAAAAAGTGTATGGTGAGTTCAGAGACCATCCCTTTGTTGCATCTGATGGTTCTGTAAGAGCTTTATTGTGCACCAGACTAGTTCATGATCTGACTGGTGGGACATATCATGGAAAGTTCCAATATTTAAGTTTTAAAAAAGATACACAAGAAAGCTTAGAAAGAGATATCGGAGGACACGCTGCTGAGGCACTAAAGGCTATTGATGAAGAGCTAAGAGACGGTAGACTTGTTGGTGGACTAGATCGCATCAGTTATAGAGGTCAAGCACTAATTTTACAGTCTTTACCAACACGAGAACTACAACATTGGCTTGTAGATTGTGATGATGGAACCATTATTAACAACGGAGAGGTTAGATCTATTTCTGATTCTGCCTTGTTTTTTGCTACCATAAATGCGGTTTTGCAGATTTATAAAGTGTAAATTAATTAATTTCAGACCATTATTTTTCTCAACTTCTTATCAGCATATTCTTTTGCAATCAAATAATGCACCTTAATTAATTGCTTCACAACAGGATTAGTATTATTTAACTTATACATTTTTGCCTTGCCGACAGTTCGAGTTTGATGCACTAAATGGTGTCTTTCAAGATCATTCCAAAATAAATGCAAAGTACTCCATGCAACATTTGCATTTTCTGAGATGTCTGTCAAACTGTAATCAAAATCTTTGAACACGATCAAAAAATCCAAAACTCTGTTTAATGGTGAATTTCCAAGGACTTGCAAAAATAATGATTTGTCAATCATACTCAAAAAAAAATGTTATTTCAATATATAAACTTTTTGTACGACACCATACAAATTTTTTAATTTGTTTTTCGGAAAATTTACGGGTTTTGTGACACCATGCTTATTAATAAGTAATATCTTGTGACTCAAATGCAAAAAGAAATTATTTCAACAGTTATATTATCATCTCTATTCTCAAGGTAAATGGGACAATCACGGTCACACTCCGATCGAAAATGCTTCCAAAGGTTTTCCAAAACATCTCGTTGGAGAAGTCAGGAAAACAATCAAAGAGTTGATTAAAAATAAACTGTTGATTCTTGCAATACACAATTATGGTTATGGCATATCGCTAAACAGTGAAAGATTAGCAGAAATAGAAGATCTCATCAAAAGAAACTCATAACCCCTTGTAAAATTTCTGCAACATCAACGCATCTTCCTCAATATTTGGACATTCAGGAATCACAACTCCTTTAATTTTGAACTCTTTCCAAGATTTCACCATGTCTTTCCAATTTGCATCAGACTCCTTGAAGTTCAGATGGTTTTTCTCGCCTTTTGGACCATAATTAATCCCACAACACTGAATGTGCATATTATTTAGTGCTTCCCTGCCAAGCTCTTTTTCAATTAATGCCAGAACAGCTCTGAACTCTTCCAACGTGTTATTTCCCCCATTATTTCTTGCATGCAAATGACCATAATCAATGCACGGAAGCACTTGTTCAACTTCCTGCGAAAGCTTAATTGTTTCTTTAAGGTCTCCCCATTGCGTTGGCTTGCCAGTTGTTTCAGGACGAATCCACAACTTGTTTATTCCTTCGTCTTGCAGTTTTTTCACAACTTCTTTCGCACCAGCTTTAACAATCTCATGCACTTTAACAGGATCTCTTTTAAGATAAAAACCCATATGCCACGTTATACTCCAACCGCCACACTCATGCAAACGCTTTGCAGCAGAAACCATCCTACTAACCGATGCATGATACTTCGGCTTTTCAATTGCAGCTAAATTAACATAATACTGACCATGCGTTGTAAGAACAACATCCAAATCCTTCGCAACTTTCTTAATCTCAGGCGCTTTTTCCTCAGAAACATTCACAGAATGCACAAACTCAAACTCCATCGCATCCAAACCAAGCTTTTTAACTTGCTTAACACCCTCTAATGTATTTCTCGGTTCTGTTGATGTTGGAATGCCCGGCGTGCCGAAACGAAGAGTGTTCATAAATAAATCAAATGGGTCAATCTATTTAAGCATTTACAAAAAAACAAAAGGAAACTTTGAAAAAGTCATCATTATTAGTCAAAGTTTCCTAAGGCAATTTTGAATATCGACGACAAAATAGAAAGGCACTTAACGCCGAGCATCAAAAAAAAGACTTATTCAAAATTGCCAAAAGAAAAAAGAAAAAAATTATCTGAGGCATCCTGAAAATAACGGATCAGGAACATGCAAGTCAGCTATAGGAAAGCTTGTTCTAAACACATACATTCTCCCGCCATCATACGCGCTGTTTTCTACAAAAGAAGTTATTTCTTTTCCAAAAACAGAGCGGTACGCTTTCAACATAGGCTCGTTCTTTGTTCGGAAACAAACATACCTTTCTGGACAGTCTCCAGTACGCGCATAAACAAGCTTTTTTGCAAGACCTTGTCCTCTGAACTTTTCACGAACAACAGTATCTGCACCATAAAATACTTGCGAAGGGCTTATTCCTTTTTGCAACAAGTTCGCGCATGAAGTCTCAAAATCAACACGCCCTTGCCGCTTCGTAGGAAGTTTGTAGCCCCAAGAAAACCCTGCAATGTCTTCGATTTCTGGCTCATATGCAAACACACCCACAAAACAGTCTTTTTGAGCTGCTCGTGCAAGTTCTTCTAACGCAGACTCTCTTGTCCAGATTTCATTCCAAGGAGGAGCAGAAAATCCTTCAACATACAAATCTGCAATCGCCACTCCTAATTCAGGAATTTTATCTATTGTTTGCTTATCAAACGCGATGAATACCTTGCGCTACCTTGCTTAAATCGAACTTGCCATCTCCAATTGATTTTTTTGTTTTATATATCTGTTCTTCATTCATTTTCTTTACCTCATTAGTTTCTTAGCTATATGGAACAACATTGAAAACCCATCTTATTTTAGAAAAGAACACTACCTATGCATCATTTGACACCAAAAGATATAATTTAATTTAGAAAAGTAAAAACTAACAGTGAAAACAACCAACACGCAACTGTGTTTTATCCTCAATAGTTTGTTTCATGATTAGTTGAAAGCAGCAACAAGTATTTAATTGTTTTGATCAAGAAAGATTTATAAACAGAAGCATAAAAGCAAAAAGTTATGAAAAAATTTGCACATAAAAACCACGAATACTTTCATTTTGTTTTCCGAGTTTTAATCGGCTTATTGTTTGCACAGCACGGAGCGCAAAAGCTCTTTGGCTTATTCGGAGGCAAAGCAGCCCCACTTGTCAGCTTAATGGGCTTGGCAGGAATCATTGAACTTGTCGGCGGATTATTAATCGCTGTAGGCCTGTTCACAAGATTTGCAGCACTCGTATCTGCCATAACAATGCTTGTTGCATACTTCAAAGTACACGCATTCAATGCGTTAATGCCAATAGCAAACAAAGGAGAACTCGCACTTGTTTACTTAGCAGCATTCATTGCAATTATTGGCTTTGGCCACATCAAATGGGAACTGGATGGTTTACTGACAAGAAAACCAAAAGCTTCACAGAAGAAAACAAAAAAACGCAAATAATGTTTTAAATTATTTTTATTATGTTTTACATTTCACCACTTGTCAGAGACTCAAAATAGATAAATTTAAATATGATTGGTTTCGGCAAACTACACAAAATGAAAACAACCACACAAAAAACAAGAGATTCTATCAGCGGAAAAGAAATAGACCTTGATACAAGATTAAGAATTTCTGAAAACGGAAATGCGCTTACGATAAGAGTGCAATCTCAAAACGGTGTGCCTCACCTAAAATCTGAAATTGCTTATGTTCCGGAAGGACAAGGAGATACGTATAATGGTTACCAACGACAAACTGTTGATCAAGCGGGTGTTAAAGGATTCTGCAGAGAACTAGAAAAGTTTCTTGAAGGAACTGAAACAGATGGTAAAATAGTACGCATAACTGGTGCAGAAGAGCTTGCAAACATCAGAAAAGGAAATACAGGAACACCTATTGTTAGAATAACCTATGCTTATGTAACAGAAACTCAGGAAGCAACAAAATTCAGGGAATATCTTCGAAGTTATCAGCTGACTAGCTATTAATTATCCAAAACTCTTCCCACCAAACTTTTAGAAGAAGTTTTATCAAAAAACCAAAATAAGTGGGGCATTCACTACGTTCAGCCCCATGATGAATAAACTCACTTCGTGCGTGCTAACTTTAACCGCTCAGTTATCCAAAGCTTTTGCCGCAACCACAATGATGCTTTGCATTCGGATTATTAATCTTAAAACCAGAATCATTCAAATCATCAACATAATCAATCTCTGCATCACGCAACAATTCTAAACTTTCAGAATCGATAAACAACTTAACGCCCTTCTCTTCCAAGACCTTGTCTTCTTCTCCTGGTCTTTCCTCAAAATTCATCTGATACATAAAACCAGAACAGCCGCCTGGAGAAACAGAAACACGCAAGCCAAAACCTTCCTGTTTCTCACGACTCAACAGATCCTTAATCTTATTTGCAGCGGCATCAGAAACAAACACATTTGCAGGACCAGTTGGCTGTTGCGTTTCTTCTTTTGTCTGCTCACCAATAAACGCATTAACATCCTTGATAAGCTTCTCAATAACATCATCTTCCATACCATGAATCCTGCAGCCAGCCTCAATACTATCAAACACATTTGCATGACAACCAACACAATGCAAACCATACTCTAACATAATCACTGCAACATCAGGATATTGCTTCAGCACGTCACCAATTATTGTATCCTTTGTTACCTCAGTTATCTTTTGCACTTCATGAACTGCTTCCATTTTTTCCACCTAAATATTCTATAATCCCAAGTTTCAAGACTTTAAAGCCAAGCAATGCACACTTTAAGCGCATGCCTGAAACAGGAATATTCAATAATTTCAACACTTCTTCTTTATTAAGTTTTGCAATATTCTCAACAGACTTGCCCTGCACATACTCTGTAAGCATTGAAGCAGCTGACTGAGAAATCGCACAACCCTGCCCTGAAAATTTAATCTCTGACATCTTGCCATTTTTTTCAGTTGCCTCAATAGTTATTTCATCACCACAAGAATCATTCACATCACATGCTTTAATCTGAGGATTATCCAAATGACCTTTGTTTCTTGGATTACGATAATAATCCAAAATAACTTCCTGATATAATTGCTCCATCATAACCTAAAAACCTTCTTCGCCCTCTGAATCGCACTCATTAACTTATCAACATCATCTTTTGAATTATACGGACCAAAACTCACACGAACAGTAGCAGGAACACCAAGTTTATTCATCAAAGGCATTGCACAATGATGCCCAGCACGCACACAAATATTCTCTTCATTAAGAACTGCCGCAACATCATGCGCGTGCATATCACCCAGATTAAAACTAATAACGCCTGCGTTATTCTCAGAACCATACAACTTGATTGCTTTTTCTTCTTTGAGTTTTTTTCTTGCATATTTTGTTAACTCTTTTTCATGCTGCTGAATATTTCCCATACCTTTTTCTTGCAACCAATCAATAGCTTTTGCGAGACCAACAGCACCAGCAACATTCGGCGTTCCGGCTTCAAAACGTGCAGGAACATCTGCAAACGTTGATTCCTGTAAATGAACTTGCTTAATCATTGACCCACCGCCAAGAAACGGAGGCATATTTTCCAACAGATCTTTCTTTGCGTACAACACACCAACACCCATCGGACCAAACGCTTTATGCCCAGTAAACACCAAAAAATCACAATTGATGTTTTTCACATCAATTTTTGTTCTTGGAACACTTTGAGATGCATCCACTAAAACCAGAACTTTATTTTTGTGTGCTTCTGCAATAAATTTTTTAACTGGATTTATGGTGCCAAGCACATTGCTAACATGTGTCACTGCAAACAACTTTGGTTTTTGTTTGATCAATTTTGAAAACTCCTTTTTATCAAGTTCGCCATCTTTAGTAATTGGCACATATAATAATTTTGCACCAACACACTTTGCAAGCAACTGCCACGGAACAATATTGCTATGATGCTCTAACTCAGTCAATAGAATCTTGTCTCCTTTCTTAACATTCACAAAACCCCAAGAATTTGCAACAAGATTAATAGCTTCTGTTGCATTTTTTACAAACACAATTTCAGTTGTACCTGCGCCAATAAAATTTGCAACGTTTGTTCGTGAAGACTCGTACAAATCAGTCGCTTTTTCTCCTAAATCATACATGCCGCGATGCACATTTGCATTTGAAGTTTCGTAAAAGCTCTTAACTGAATCAATAACAACTTTTGGCTTTTGTGCAGTTGCAGCGCTATCTAAATAAACTACTTTTGATTTTAACAACGGAAATTCCTTTTTAACATTCATACTAATTTCTCCACCAAATGTTTAAAATCTTGCGGAACACTAAGAAACTGCTCAACAAGCAATGCCCTTGCTTCCTTCTCAGGCAAACCCCTGCTCTTCAAATAAAACAATTTATCATCGTTAAGCGGTGCAACAGATGCTGCATGCCCTGCCTTCACCTGATCAGTTTCTATTTCCAAGGAAGGTATTGCTTTCACTTCAGCAGAATCATTAAGAAGCAAAAATTTCTGAGAAACAAAAGTATCACAACCATGCATTGATTTTGGAATTCTTATTGTAGCATACGATGTAGTGTTTTTTTGTACAATTCCTCGCGTAAACACTTCTGATTTTGTATTAGGCGCTTCATGCATAACAACAATATTGCTTTTTGCATCTGATAAAAATAACTCATCAATGTGCACTGATGCGTTTCTTCCAGACAAACGGATAAAATATTCTTTAGCCTCAGATGTATCATGAACAATAAACAAGTGCTTTGTTTCATTTTCCTCAATAACTATTTCTTCAATCATTTGTTTATCCTATACTATTCTCCATCTCCAAACGTATTAACTTATTAAGCTCGACTGAATATTCCATTGGAAGCTCTTTTGTAAACTCCGAAATAAAACCAAGAACAATAAACGCCAACGCATCTGCTTCACTCAAGCCGCGGCTCATCAAGTAAAACAACTGCTCCTCACCAATCTTGCCAACACGCGCCTCATGTGCAATCGTGGCAGACTTGTTTTCTATTTTCATTGTAGGATACGTATCGCTTCTTGACAAAGAATCAAGCATTAACGCATCACATTGAACAGAACTCATACAGTTTTCTGCATTCTTTCCAATACGCAACAAGCCACGATACGATGACCTTCCACCATCTTTACTAATTGATTTAGAAACAATTCTTGAGGTGGTATTGCTCGCAAGATGAACTACTTTGCCACCAGCATCCTGCTGCTGATCTTTTCCAGCATACGCAACACTTAAAATATCTGCTTTTGCACCGTCTCCCATCAAAAATACTGCAGGATATTTCATTGTTATTTTACTGCCGAGATTACCATCAATCCATTCAACAGTAGCATTCTTATGTGCAAACGCGCGCTTTGTCACAAGATTATACACATTACTACTCCAATTCTGGATTGTTGTGTACCTCACTTTTGAACCTTCTAATGCGATCACTTCAACAACTGCAGCGTGCAAGCTATCTGTAGAGTATACAGGTGCAGTACAGCCTTCAATATATGACACTTCTGCATCATTATCAACAATAATTAACGTACGCTCGAATTGACCAATATTCTTAGCATTAATTCTAAAATATGCCTGCAACGGAAGTTTAACTTTCACACCCGGAGGAATATAAATAAAACTACCACCACTCCACACCGCAGTGTTAAGTGCTGCAAACTTATTATCGCCCGCAGGAACAACAGACGCAAAATATTTTTTTACAAGCTCAGGATGCTCTCTAACTGCAGTATCAGTATCAGTAAAAACAACACCCTGCTTTCTAAGACTTTCCTGCAAATTATGATAAACAGTTTGACTTTCATACTGAGCACCAACACCACCTAAAAACTTTTGCTCTGCTTCAGGAATACCCAACCTATCAAAAGTTTTTTTAATACTCTCAGGAACATCCTCCCACGATGTTGCTGTTTTGTCCGTCGGATTAAAAAAATATGTGTACTTATCAAAATCAATAGCTGACAAATCTGCACCCCAATTCGGCATTGGCTTTTCCTTAAAAATTCTGAATGCTTTCAAACGCAAATCAAGCATCCAATCAGGCTCATTTTTAACTTTAGAAATTTGCTTAATAATATCTTCAGACAAACCTTTCTGCGTCTTAAAAGTAAAGGTTTCAGGATCCCTGAAACCATATTTTTTCTCATAATTATTATTCAAAATTGTTAATTCACTCATTTTGCTGATTGATACCCCTCTTCTTCAACTTCTTTTGCAAGATCTGCATTACCTGATTTCACGATCTTACCATCAATCATCACATGAACAACATCTGGTTGCAAACAATTCAACAAACGCTGATAATGTGTGATAATTAACGCACTAAAATCAGGAGTGCGAAGCTTATTCACTGTTTTTGCAAGCAATTGCAAACTATCAACATCCAAACCAGAATCAAGCTCATCAAGAATTGCAAACGAAGGTTGCAACGTTAATAATTGTAAAACTTCTGCACGTTTTTTTTCACCACCAGAAAGACCAACATGCACATCACGATCAACAAAAGATTCATCAACTTCCAACAATTTTAAATTTATATCAAGCTGTTTTTTGAAATCAGTAAAAGAAACTGTTTTGTTTTTTTGTTTCGCAAGTGTGAACAAAAACTTTGACAAATTAATACCTTCAAGCTCAACAGGGTTTTGAAACAACAAAAACAAACCTTTTTTTGATCTTTCATCAGGAGATAAATCAAGGATGGACTGACCATCAATGAGCATATCTCCCTTTTCAACTTTATAACTTGGATGACCTGCCAACACATAAGACAAAGTGCTTTTACCACTCCCATTAGGACCCATAATCACATGAATTTCACCTGGATTAATAACTAAAGAAATACCATTCAGAATTTTTTTGCCTTCAGCAAAGACGTGCAAATCTTTAATTTCCAGTTTCATAACCCCTCAAAGTTTAACTTTTGTTTCATGAGCAAAACAAGCATTGCATCCTGCATCAACTTTTTCCAATTGCTCATGCAGTTTACACACTGTTCTATTCTTCCGCACAAGACTCATTAATTTTTGCAATTCTCTTCTCATAGAATCTTTGCATTGAATTTCAGCTGAAGCTTTGTTCACTTCTGCTCTAAGCTCCTTATCAAACTTAACTAATGACGCGCGTTTGGAACTCATATACTGACTAACTGCCGCTTCAGTAACTCCGAGTAATTGCGCAATTTCTTTCTGCGATCTACCAGTATTTTTCATCGCATCAGCTAAATCTCTCCTTAATGCAGGAAGTATGTAAAAAACCTCTAATTCCTGCAATTGAAGCTGACGATTAACCATAGTTAAGAAAAGCTCTTATTGAGTATATAAAACTTGCTAAAGCCCGAGAAAAAAAATTATTTATTCCAATAATCAGCAACAGGCGTGTAAACAACCCACTCTTTCGTTATTCTTTGCTGTTTCCCATCAACACGCATAGTATCAAAAAAAACCTCGTCAAAAACCAAATCTTTATTGTTCTCATAATCAACAGCAATAGGCACTTTATACCTTGCATCAATTCGCAACACAACACGCTTACCATTAACCAAATAATGAATAGACGGTCTCACCGTCTTTGTTTTGCCTCCAAGATTAACAACTTGTTGATTATCCTCAACAAGAATCGGCTCAGAAACAACAAATTCCTCAAGAACAGCTATAGGACTTCTTGGATACCACTTTGCAAAAGACGCATTGATCGGAATATTAATGAACTCTTTACATTTACTTCGCTGATACTCAAAAGAGTCAATAAATCTGCCTTCCCGTTCAATATTACAATACGCAACAGCAGTCTTATTTGCAAGATCAACAAACACATCTGTAATCCAGACAGAATCATCAAGCCTTACAGGAATATCAAACATGTGCCTTGCATTTGTTCCATAAATAATTACCAATCGCCCATCAACACTGTATGCAAGACCATCAAAACGCTCTTTTGCATCCTGTAACAACTGATCAACAATAGGAAGTGCTGGTTCTTCCTCAACTACCAAAGATTTTACAGGAACTCTATCAACTTCTTCTTTTTCAGGACACAATGAAATTTCTGCCACTAAAGAGCCATCCCAACATTGCACAATTGTTTCTTTTATTATTTTCTCCTCGACAACAGGCTCAGGAAACTGAGGAGCGCATGCTATCAGTAAAAAAACGAATAACAATATCACAACACTTTTTTTCATAAACGCGCGGAAAAAACAACTTGCTTAAATAGTTGCCGAAAACTATTTCAAATCAACCCCGCCAGCCAGTTTATTGCCATGATTTCCTTTTGACAAATGAACAGGAAAACGCTTCTCATACTCTGCCATCACATCATCAATTGCTTTTTTACCATCAACATCGCACAAATAAGCGATTTTGAGAATTAAGTACAATATATCGCCAACAAAATTCTCAGCTTCGCCTTTGTTTTCTTTGATTAATCGTTGTTGTGTTTCAACATCAACCCACTTAATTACATTCCAAAACTCGCCAATTTCCTCACTCATATTAAGAAGCAAATCTTTCATTGAACCCGGATTGCTCCAATCTCTTGCATCATTGAATTCCTTGATATATTGCTGAGTTGGTTTCATAAACATAAAACACATTATTAATTATTTAAGCCTGCCGTCTTTCGCCAGCCAGCGAATCCCTTAATTGTCTGCCGTAAAAACGAGCCACATACTCTATTTTTCTCGGCAAAACAACTGCATTTTTAACTTTTTCTTCTGCTAAAAGAATGGCTTTCTCACTAACAGAACCAACATACTTATCAAACCGCGCATATGGCACTATCCTCTCCATACGCCGCATAACAAGATCAACATACTCGATACCGCCAACAGAAATCACATCAATATTTGCATCAAAAACAGTGTATTTTCCACCATCATCAACAATTAACAGAACATCTCTTGATTTCTGCTTTCCCCTAAATCTATAGTCCAGCTTTTTTCCAACTCGTCCTGCAAGCGGAACACGCAAAATTTTTTCTTCTCCAACAAGACTGCTCAGTTTACCAGATGACCAATCAGAAACAGAAACATCTCGCACATACGAACAAATCAATTTATGATAAACTATTTTGTAAACAAGTTCAAGTTTTTGTCTGAGATCTAACAAAACACCTCCTTTTTCAGACCCCTCGTAAAACCTCGCAAGTGATGATATCATTGAATGTGCTTCTACAAACGCATTACTCGCTCTAGAAGCCTCCCAACGAGGCTTTCCTCTTGCAATATTCAACAAAGTTATTATGCGCTCACAAGCAGAGTAGATAGTATCAAATGGATCACAATTATATTTTTCGAATTTACTATACAATTCATCCGCATCATTAATCAAAACTGCTGCTGCATGTTCTCTTGCAACACACCGCAAAACAGCATTATGCGTTCTTGCACTATTCACTACTAAACTTACCACCCTGAGCTTCTGACCATCCACAAAGGTCTCAAAAGCAGCCCTATCAGCATAATCACCAAAGTTGGCAATCACTAAATCAGCAACATCACTTGCATCACTCATGCAATTTCGCAGATCAAGAAATCGTGAAATTGTTCGCAGTCCAGAAAAATCATCAACACTATCAGGAGTCAATAAATCTACAAGAGACTCTTTGGGACAAGCTACTTCTGCATCAAACTTGATTTTTTTAACAACGTACCCCTCACTCTTAAGACGCTGATCAAGATCAATAAACGCAGGAATATCAGATTCAACAACCACTATCTTAAATCGTTTTCTTTTAGCAAAATCAACATCATTCATCAACACACCCAAACATCCCTGTTTTTACCATGTATGCTGTTGAAGCTCTACTTATTTTCTCAGCAAACGTTCCATTTTCATCATCTGATATGATAACACATCCCAACCCTTCTTTTTGCACGTCTTTTATCCAATCATCACATTGCCTTCTCGTGCACACTTCATAGCGTGAATGAGCAACAACATCAACATACCAGTCACTTCCCCTACACACCAAGTCTACATTTACTATAAGCGGATGGTACCCTTCATCATCTTTCACAATCAACCCAACATCATAATACAACGGCTGGCCAACAATCGTTATTTGTGAACCTTCAGATGCAAGAGCTGTTCCACCACCATCTGAAAAATCAGGCGCAGAATCACTTGACAACAAATGTACTTGCAACTTTATCTTTTCAGGCTTGCCAACATTGTAAACTGCACGAGGCTCTTTACCAAGCAATTGATATACGCCACGCAATGTTGCTCTAAGCTGCTCAAGATACTGCTGTTTATTTGAGCCAACATACATTACTTGCGTGCGAGCAACTTGAACCTCTGCATGATTCACTGCTCTTAACACAGCAGCATAATCAAGACTTGCTGGATTAACCCCCTTCAATTCATCAACCATACTATCAAGTGCAGGCCTAATAATTGCATACGGATCAACATTTGTTGAATACACAAATTTCCAAAGTCTATCAGCAAACAACATTCGTGCTCTTGACACTCTTGCAATCCCTATAGCAGCATCAACATTATCAGTAGTGTGCACTGCTGCAATATTTCCTATTGATTGTCCGCTTTCACAAAGCGCATCATACAAGCATCCGCGTAGAAATCCTGACGCATCTCCGCAAGCATAATTCACTATTACAAGAGGTGGTTGGCCTGTTAACGTATTTGCAATCCACTCTTCAAGACTACCCTCATCACCCTTTCTTGCAACACCATCTGCATCATATCTGAAACAAACACCTAACTCATCATCACAATCTTCAATTGGGACTATTACTGGCGCTTCAACTTCCTCAACCAATAATCCTTCAGCACGAATACTATCAGCAAGACCAGGAATAGCTTCTGGCCAACCCTTCACTACCACTACATCCGGACGAGCCACTAAACTCTCTAAATCAAAATCCATCTTCACTCACAAACAATTATTCTTATATGAATTTGATCTTTGCCATCAATACTTAAATATTTCCATGAAATTTGCCGAAAAGTAGTAAAAATAGACAGATAGTTCTCAATAACGTAATGTTTCTCTGAACCACACAAAAAAACACACTGGTTATTTCTTAAAGGCATCTGAAAAAAGAGTGCAACCAGAGACATATCAGAAAGAAAAATATTGCAACTGTCTGGAAATTATTTCCTCTTCCTTCTGTAAATATTATCATGATGATCAAAATCAACAAAATCAACTACTTTGTTTTCTTCATCAACTGTCAAGA
>PCYA01000018.1:137423-140619 GCA_002762795.1 Candidatus Woesearchaeota archaeon CG10_big_fil_rev_8_21_14_0_10_37_12 | reverse complement strand
AGCGATAGCTTCATCTTCGTTTGTAATGACCAGTGGTTCTTGAGCACGCCAAAATTCCACCTATGTAACTGTGGTTTACATAGTAAACCACCATTCAATAGAATGGTGGAATTTTTAGCGTTTAAACACCAGCACAAAATTAGAATCGATATGAACTCGCTTTCTGCCACTTAAACTATGACGCAAATTCTTGAACCGATGCGGGTTTTCAAGAACCTCATCACGCTTCTTGCAAAGAATATCGTACTGATTTCTATCCTTTTTCTTCAATTTGTCAAGAAGTTTAAGCAATACATCACTATAGCAATAATTATATATCATTCTCCAAGTATGCGTTCAACTTCCTCACGAGAATGAAATTTTCCCTTTTCAATCTTCTCTAATTTTTCCAAATATTCAGGACGTACTTCTAAATCCCTCAAATCATCAAGATCTGCCTTGATCTCAACCAATTCATTCTTAATGAAGCTCACATCTTCAGCAACCTTTTTTAACAATAGTTCTTGTTCCATAGCATTAATTAATCCATTCTCGTTTATAAACATTGCGTTCAAAAATCTTACTGTAACCAAAAATAAAATCCCCTCACCCGGATTTGAACCGGGGACCTCTCGGGAACAGCTGACTTGCGATCATTCAAAGGTTCGTACCCAGTCTGCAAGTATCTACAGCCGAACGCTCTACCAGTTGAGCTATGAGGGGATACAGAATAAATCATTTGAAGTGTTTAAAAAGCTTTTCTCTTAGTTAGCAGTTTACAGTGGGCAGTTAGCAGAGGCAGATATTTTCTGCAAACTGTTTACTGCTTCTCACAAATCAGTCTTTACTTCAGCTTTATTAGAAATAATCTCTCGTCTAGCATCACCATGCGCAAACTTCAACACTGCAACAGGCAAAGATAAACCGCCAAGAACACTCAACTTTGTACGCAATTTGTAAGCAATAATTCTGTGCTCCTTCGCATCCATACTATCAATATCCCACTTTAACAACGTGCCCTTATGTTTACTCACAATTGTTTTTGAAGGTTCTGCAACAGGATGCTTGTCCTGCACAACATCTGTTAAGCTAGGAACCAAATCAGTAAGTTCAACATTTTTCACTTGTCTTGAACTTCTGTTAAACAATTCAACAACAACCTTTAATTCAGTATGATCCTCTTGTCCTTTCACAATACGTGCGCGCTTCTTAATAACAACAGGACTTCTGAACCTAAAGTAAACAACAAAAATAACTATCAAAAACAACACTGTCCAAAAAATAGGACGATAATTATAAGCAACAAACAATTCAACCTGCTCCTGAGGTCTTAACATGCCTGACCAAACCAAGCCTTCAGCAACATCTCTACCGGGAAAACTCGGCGAAATAAACCATTTCTTCACAGACCACGCAGAAATTAAATAATCATACGGCAACACATGATTCCCTGTGTTCGATATACCAACGTGCTCAACACGCCTCAAAAAACTTTTTTCTGCAGAAATATCCACTGCAATTTCTCCATACTGAGAAACTTCATAATTAATAGGATACAAATCAAACTGGAAAGCACGCCTGCTATGCGGAACGATAATTGAAATCTGCAACACATCCCCTTGAGGACTTGTTTTAGGATCAAGATCTGCAATAAAAGTCAATGTTTTTCTCTCCAAAGGACCTAGACTTGTACGATAATCTTTGTTAATCACATTGCTGCGAACTTTTACATCAACCTGCGGCAAATCCTGCTCTTTTGCATTCTCCAGAGAAAGCTTAATCTGCATACCTCGACGAGGATCAACCTGCGCATCAACAGTTGCAACACCACGAACAGAAGGCGCATTATCAGCCTCAGATGCTTCTAACTCAATATAAACAACTTTCCTGACAACATCACTCGAACCAACACGCCTAAAATTAACAGGAATACTATACGCGCCAGGACGCAAATTCAAAGAACTCAAAAAAAGCATAGACTTAAATGAAACTCCCGGATGAATCTTCAACGCTTTACTTAAACGAACATCCCACGTAACATCATTTGAATAAACTTCAAACACTTCTTCACCAGGAAAATCATGCTCAATCTCAAGCTCAAACTCAGCAGAACCATTCAAAAAAATCCGCTGCTGATTTGGAAACAAAGTAACATCAAAACTTGCAGCACTCACTGAAAGTGCAAACAAAGCCAGCAACGCGACGCAAACAATCAACCTCATTTCAACTATTTAAAGGAACAATGAATTTATAAATGTAACGGGAAAAAGTAGAGAGTAAAGGGTAAAGAGAATAGACAGAAATGTTATTCTCTAAACGCTCTACTCTGAATTATTTAGGCAACTTTGAATAATTCACTTTTTAATGATTGTAGCGAAGCCACTTTATTTTTTATCGTCAGTATCCAAAGTTGCCTTAGAGAACTTTGATCTAATTTAATACTTATTCAAAATTCTCTTTACTTCCTGAACTTAGCCAAATCAAAAGTCTTTATCCTATTGTTAACTTCATCCCAGTCAATATGTTGCAAAAAACCATCAACATATTTTTTCCTACCAGTTGCATAATCAACAAAATACGCGTGCTCATACACATCCAAAACGAGCAAAGCCACAGAATTCCAAATTCCGCCCTGATTATGTAAATCACATACAATGTTATGCAATTTTCCTGTATCAAGATCAAAAGAAAGCACAACCCAACCTCTTGCTGATAATGCACAAGCTAACAAGTCTTCTTTCCACGCATCAACACTGCCAAAATCAACAGCAATCCAATCAGCAATAGTTCCAGAAGCTTCCTTGCCATCAGCAATCATATTCCAAAAATATCCTTCATGCAATTTCACACCATTAACTGCAAAAGTTTCCTCAACCTTTAACTCACGAATATCACTAAAAGTTGCATTTGCAGCAGAACGATCCACATTCTTTAATGCACTTCTGATAGTATTTGTTTTCTTCACATAACCTGCATAAAGACTTTCATGCTCAAATAATTGTTTTTCTGATAAAAAACCCGGCAATTCTTTATACTTCAAATCTTTCTTTGTTAATTCCATAATTTCACCCTAAAAAACATTGAACCCTACCAGTATAAAAGAATTGTGAAAAAATAAAGAGAGGATAGTAGCTCCACTGGCTTTACCAGTTACGCAATGTCCTCTCCTTATAGACCTCACCTGCGAATCTTAAAATTGAAAGCCAGACAATGGTTG
>PCYA01000018.1:108216-137373 GCA_002762795.1 Candidatus Woesearchaeota archaeon CG10_big_fil_rev_8_21_14_0_10_37_12 | reverse complement strand
CTTTCTGAGCGTGCTCAGGAATTAACACAATTATAAATTATTCTTGTTAATTCCTGACAAGAGGGGCATTGCTAAATAACTCAGGCGCAAGAATGAAAATCCCCTCTGTAAAGAGAAGAAAATCAAACAGACTTCTTAATCTTATCAAGCCACTTCTTTGCGTCATCCTTCATAGCAAAACCAAAACCGATGCCGAACATCAACGCAAGACCAAGCATGATACCTGCAAGAACAATCAAAAAGCTGTTTCGCGCAATATCAACCTTCAAACCAATCTGATCTAGCACGATTATCACCGTGAAAATCAAGATTAGAATCTTTGCAACAGACGCAATCAAGGCAGCAGATTTTGCATGAGTTGCAACAACCTTCATCGCAACATAATCAGCAGCCATAATACCCAACAAACCAATAACAACTGCACCAATCACTTGCGGAATCCATTTAGCAACATCAAGCAAAAAATTCTGCAATGCGCCAAAATTAATCACATTTGCTGCTGCCGGCAAAAACAAAATAAACACATACCATTTTGTGATCAACTCCAAAAACGAACTCAACTTAAAAGAACCAATAAACTTGTGCACGTTTGTCTTGTGCAAAACCCAACGGTCAAATTTAATTCTGTCAAGAACTCCGCCAACAATCTTGCTCACAATGTACGCAACCAAATAGCCAACAATCAAAATCAAAACGGCTGCTACAATTCCAGGCACTGCGTCCAAAACACCATAACCGAGCCGTAAAAACGGACTTGTTACTTCTTCTAAAATCATTTTATCACCTCTCATGCAGCATACTGCATAGTATACCATCTAAGGCAACAATACCATAAAAGAAAAAGATATTCGGAGTAAACTCCTCGACTTTTCATTTTCTACGAAAATAAAAAGAAAAAAAAAATAAAAAATTAGCAGTTTTTATACTGCTCGTACTTGCACGTCGTTGAACGTTGTGCCGCTAACTTCAGCTTCCATGCCTTGAACATTGCCAAGACCGCCTGTTGCTACAGAACGCGCACCCATTCTAGTTAGTTGCGCTGTTCTACCGTTAATCAACAATGCAACATTGCCGTTTGTGTGTTCAAACAATTTTAGCATTGCTTTGTTTGGCGCAACGGATTCATGACATGGTTCAGCTGCACTACCAAGCAAGCTTGCCGCAACAGTGTTCGCACATGGACCGCCTATAACTATCGCGTTGAATTGCTTCACATCGCTCACTTCACTGTCTAGCCTTGCTGCTCCAATTTGGATTGGCTGCACACGCTGACCAGCACCAGTTTCAACCGCGCTTGTTGTTACAACACCGCCAGTAACGAAAACACGAGCTCCTCTCTGACTGAGTGGGTACTCAATCGTAAGATCTTCTGCTTCTGTGTCACCTTCTGGGTCGAACAACTCAAAGAACACACCGTAACCGGACAAACCTTGCTCAATATTGTCGTTTTCTTCCAAGTCAAGAAGACCAGAGAAGAAACCACCACTCGTCATGGTTACTCCGCCAATACCAATCTCATTACCAGTTCTCGCAGTAATGTTAATAGATATGTTCTCATTCACTGTTGCTTCATCAAACTCTTTTGTAAGAGTCAACAAACTCAAGTTGAATGAACCAGTTGGCCATGTATCTAACAAGTTTGCGCTGATGTTCTCAGAACCTGTTGCGTTAAACGATGGGTAAGAAACACCGCTTGTTCCAGCGCCGTTTAATACTAAAAGTGGGTTTAATTGAACACCTAAGTTCAATATTCCCTCTCCTTGTATACCAATAACTACAGCAGTACGGTTTCCTCTTAGACCTCCTAAGTCTCCATCACCGTTCAAATCAGCAGTTAAGTTTCCAGTTGTTGTGTTCACACCAACTCTGTATGTTACACCGCCTACGACAAGGTCTGCAACAGTTGTTGTTGAATCATACGTTACTTCACGAGTACCTGTACCCAAGTCTGTAAAGGTTAACTGCCTATTGGTTGAGTCAAAGCTGTCATATCTCATCACGTGAGAGAAACACGTATTATCAGCAGCTCCTGCTACATCCTGACCAACATCACAATTACTCAAGACGAAAAAGTCGTCATCAGTTATGTAATACTGGTTTTGACGAAGAACTGACTGCGTTGTTGTGAATGGTGCAGCGAATGTGTTGTTAAACTCTGTAAACCAGAGATCATCATCATCATCACCATACTTCAACGAATTAACAGCGTTTCCAGCACCTGCAGTAACTCCTATTGCTCCTGACTCAGCACTTGCCAACGGGAAATCATAGAAGATACCCTCTTGGTTTGTGAACTCCAAGTCATACTCATCATCACCAGCAGCGTCTAAACGCACCAATGTGACACCAGTGTCCATCAAACCTTCGTATCTAATATCCCAGTTTGGAGTCAACATGCCTTCCGGCTCGTCCAAGTGTTCTCTAACACCAGTTCCAGGAGGAACAAACATGTCACCAAGAACTGCATCAGCTGTCAAATTGTACCTGATATTCTGCACCTCAAATTGTGCACCTGCAAGACTTGTAGCAATTCGCGCGTTTTGTGTAAACAAACCACGAATCACAACAAAAGAATCTTCAATAGATTCTTCATTTACTTCAGCACCTGCAACAGTTGCTAACTGATCAGACGCGTTTGTGTCACGGAATTCAACCTTGTATGCACCAAGATAGAATTGCACGATTGACTTCTGAATGTCTTTTCCAGTTGCCAAAATGTCTCTGATACCAATCTGAGTACCATCTGCAAGAACATCTGTTTCACCATCAGCAAGCTCATCAGTTATTTCTCCGTTGATTCTGAATTTAACAGAACCTTCTCCGCCTTGCGAAGTTTCAGAGATAACAAGCACTTCAACTTCATATTCCTTACCGTCAACAACATAAGTTTCTTTGTCGTTTTCGCCAAGAACAGCTGAAACTGCACCGCCAATCAACTGAATAACTAAATCAGTTGTTGTACCTGCATTTCCACCAGATGTTAAGGTAGTACCGTTTGTTGTTGTTCCAAAGCCTGCAATAACCATATCGGTATCAACAATCACAAATGGTTGACCCAAAATAGTAAGATCTTCATCTTCCAAATCAACCAAGTCTCCATTTGCATCAACTTCAGATTCAAGACCTTCTTCAAACTCCAACTCCCAAGTGAATAAAAGTCTGCCGTCTTCCCAGTGAAGATAATGTCCAACACGGTCCCGCTCATCTTCTGCAAATACAACTGCAGATGAATTTAATGATCCCGCAGCTCCTGTTGTTTCTGAACCAGGCAATGCAAATCTCAAATACTGATTAAACTCAGTACTTCCTTCGTCAGTTACTATCTGACCGCCGCGAAGCATGTCAAGATCAACTTCTGTCAAAGTTTCACGAACATCACCAATTGGCTCTGAAATTTCCAACAAGTCGGAAGTTGAACCAATTTCAACAGCATCGCCCTCAACCACAAGTTGCGAAGGAGCACCAGCTGCTGCAGTAGTCACAACTGCTTGCGCTTGCAAACTCTGAATAATATCCACTGCGCCTACAACATCAGAACCATCTGCTTGTGCACCAACAACTACTGCTAAGTTTGAAGCAGGAGTGCCATTCACAACAAACGGTGCTGGGTAGTCAGCTAAACTTGCAGCGGACGCGCCGAAGACTGTTGCTCCGACCATCGTCAATCCTACACCTAAAGCCACCATCTTTTTTATCGCTTGTACAGCTCTCATCTAACAAACACCTCCGTGTTTTGTGTCTATTTCACTTTTAGCATGAAATGAAGACTGGGATAAAGAAACTAATGAAGTGTATTTAAAGTTTTTGGCAAATTCTCGACTGAAAAATATATGTTCAAACATGTTTTTTCCTCTTTTCTATTTACGTATTCAACATCATACAAGACATTAAACACTTTATGATAAACTGCGAAAAAGCCAAGTCGCTTTATAAATTTTCCGTACGATTCGCCGTATCTATTGTCGATAAAGCCGTATTATTATGGAAGATGTCAAGAACCACCCGTCAATAGACGGATGGCATGAAGCGATAGCTTCATCTTCGCTTGTAATGACCGGTGGTTCCCAAGAAAATCCAGAGGATTTTCTGGGCCAGAAAATGCTTTGCATTTTCTTGGCTTGAGCATGCTCGGAATGCCACTCGCTCCAGTAAACCACTCGTGACGCACACGAGTGGCATTCCGACATGTAAGAAGTTTTCAGCAGGCAGTTAACAAATCACAGTAAAGAGAAGTTTGAAAAAGTATAAAATCAAGTCAAACTTCTCTAAGAAGAACTTTGCATTCGACGGTAAAAAAGATGCTTGCTTCGCAAAAACATCAAAAACCTGAATTATGCAAAGTTCTCTAAAAGAACAAGTGATTTCAAACGTTTAATTTCATACCTCAAACCAGAGCAAACCTATTCACACCACACATAATCATCATCCTTGCCTGAGGATTTCTTTGTTTCAGTTGATTATATACTCCAACATCCTGCTCGCTTGCAAGACACTCATTAATAGGATGACTGTGCAAATCAATAAGCACATTATCAGGGCAAGATACGCTTACCACATGCACAACATTAGCTCTAATAATCTCTGGGAACTCTACATTTACTACATTATATATGCCATCATGCACTGAACCAAACAAACACGCCTTAATTTCACGATGTTGATTATCAAGAAACTCATTTCTAAGTTCAGCCAAAGTATTATTTCCAAAAATAATTCTAGCTTCCGGAAAGATGAGTTCATTATTAATTACTTTTTCGCTTGAGACAAGCGGATTTAATGTAGCATACAAAGACCATGAACCCAACAAAATAATGAAAAACAAGCTAATAACCAAAAGAACTGGTTTTCTCCACTTTGAAGCCTCTATAGGTTGCTCTAATTCCTCTGGATCAATATTTTTCAGAACTTCATCAACCATTCATTAAAAGAAAAAATGAAACAATAATAACATTACGAATTTTGCCTGACAACTGAAAGCTCATAACTTAACCCTTCGAGGCTTTCTTTGAGACAATAATATCTACCATCTCCATTCTGCATACAAGGGTATTCGTTTGCCAATGCTTCAGCAGTTTCAGTATACACCCATTTGTCCCTATTTGCCAACATACGTGCTTGAACACGATCATGATACACTGCCTGCTGCACAGATTTACCAAAAACCAAAGGGTTTTCATTTATTGCTTTCTTAATCGCACCACCATAAACATTTGCTGAAAAACCATACCCATTATAACTCGCAACCATTCCTGTATATGAAACTGCGCCAAACACGACAAGAGCAGAAATAGCAACAACAATCAAAATAACTATGCTTGCGTGTTTCTCGTTCATTTTCAAAAAAGCTAATAATGATTTTTGTACCAGTATATTCCTGCTGGAATTACAACAATCAACAACACAAGGATAATACCCACATACAATGGTGTGTTTGATGGTGCTGGCACTTGCTCAACAAGAACATCATCCTGCACATCAACTTCTCTGTCAACAACAGACTCTGCTACTTTTTTAACAGGCTTTTCTTCCAACTCTACTACGTCTTTTTCAGACTCTCTCACATCATTACCGGTTATTGCATTAGTTGCTTGAGATTTTGAATCTTCCCTCTTACCTATCAAAAAGTAACTAAAACCAGGAGATTCTGCAGAAAATTGCACTTCAGCAATACTAGCTTGTTCAATTTTTGTAGGCAACTGCACCCACTTCTTATCAATATGCCTAAACAAAGCAACATCATCATTATTCATATTATTCTCTGATAGCCATGCTTTTGAAACAGCAAACTTTATTTTAACATCACTAACAACCAAATCCGTACTCTTTGTAACCTCTAAAAGCTGATACGTTGGATCAATTTTATTCAAAGCAAACGGTGCTGCTTCACGCTTTGTTACAGACATCCAAGGAGCCCTAACATTTTCTCTAACTTTAAACAAAATCTGAGAAACCGCAATCTTGTGTTCATTCAAAACGAACGTGGCTTGCTGCTGTGGTCCCAAAGAAGTCCAAGACTTGCGCTGATTAGCAGAACTAATACCGCCTCCACCACCACCGCCACCTGATGAAGTTCCGCCTACTGCTGGACCACTACCCTCACCAACACTATAATTCGTAAAACCAGTCACATTAAAAATATACGTATCAGAATTCTGCAACACAGTACAAATCGCACTAGCACAACTCGCACCATTTCTAAAAGGAGTACGAGTCACAAAATTTGTCGCGCCAAAGAAAGTCAAATTCGCAGGCTGATTCAAACCAACAGCATCATCACTATCAACAAAAACATTATTACTCTCAATCTGAACATCATTACTCAAATTAGTACCATTACGCACAATACTCGCATTCAAATAACTCAACTGCGCAAACGCAGTATTCTCAACAATCAAACCAACACTCGTAAAATTATAAATCGAAACATTATCCGACTGATTACGCAAAATCAACTGAGTACTAGATTGCGCATTAACATCACTCGCATTAAAAGTCGCATTCGTAACAAAAACATTATTCATCAAAACATTCGAAATCGTACTCAACAAAAAAATACCAGCCGAACTCGAAAAAGTACCAGTAGAATTAATAGTATTATTACTAACAACAGTATTATTAGTACGCGTCAAATTAACACCCTGACTCGCATTACTCCTCAACAAAATACTATTATTATCAATCCAACCACCACTACTATTCTCCAAACGAATACCATCCAAACTCACAAGATTACCAGGACTATTCACAAGAACAGTCGTAATATTATTCGTACGAATAATACTATTATTAGACTCAACACCAAAAATAACATGACTAGACACCAAACCAGGAGCGCCCAAACTCGCAAAAACATTATTACTAATGTTTAAATTATTCGAACTAGTATTAAAACTCAAAACATTAGCACTAGTATTACTCACATTAGCATTCACATAACTAACATTAGAACTCGAAACATTCACAAAAACAATACCACTACCACCCAAAGTCGAAACATTAAGATTCGACACGGAAATATTTGTACCGTTAGTAAAATTCAAAGCATTAGTAAAATTACTAACATTCAAATTACGAATCGTAACATTCGTGAAATTAAAAATACCGCCAAGCCCAGCACCCTGCGAAACAATCTGAACAGCACTACCAGCCTGCAAACTAGTACCATTACCAGTAACATTCAAACCAGCACCATCAAGTATTATATTGCTTGCGTTAATGTAAAAACAAGTACCATTCACTGTTGTTATGGGTTGTATAAGAGTATAACTAGCATTCAAAAATCCACAGTTTCCTCCAATACTATAATTTGAAAAATTAGTCACATTAAAAATAAACGTGTTAGCATTCTGCAAAACAGTACAAATCGTCCCTGGACAAAGCTGACCATCCCTAAAAGGTGCAGGAGTGCTATCCAAACCAAGAGAGCTCGTACTGTAAAACGTAAGATTTGCTGTTGTGTTAAAACCGGGTGCGGGTGTTGAATTCACAAAAACGTTATTATTAGTAATCTCAAGATGCGGCGTTAAATTCGTACCATTCTGCGTAATACTCGTATTCAAGAAACTCAACTCGCCAAAAGCAGTATTCTCAACAATCAAACCAACACTTGTAAAATTATACGCTCCTGTTGTCTGATTTTGCAATCGCAACTGCGTACTACTCTGCGCATTAACATCACTAGCATTAAACGTACCGCTTGTAAGCAAAGTATTCGTCACCAACGTATTAGAAATCGTAGTTAACAAGAAAACACCTGCAGAAAAATTACCACTGGTATTAATAGTATTATTACTAACAACAGTATTATTAGTACGCGTCAAATTAATACCTTGAGATGCATTACCCCTCAACAAAATTGAATTATTATCAATCCAACCACCACTAGAATTAATCAAACGAATACCATCAGCAGCAACAATACTCTGAGTAGTAGAATTACCACTCGTAATATTATTCGTACGAATAATACTATTATTAGACTCAACACCAAAAATCACGTGACTTGGTTGACTTGCAGAATTATTAAAAATTGCAAAAACATTATTACTAACATTCAAATCATTTGAACTAGTATTAAAACTCAAAACATTAGCACTAGTATTACTCACATTAGCATTCACATAACTAACATTAGAACTTGTAACATTCACAAAAACAATAGCACTACGCCCAATATTACTAATATTAACATTAGAAATACTAACATTTGAAGCATTACTAAAATTAAACGCATTCGTAAAATTACTAATATTCAAATTACGAACAGAAACATTCGTAACATTAATAATAATAGCCCCTGCAGACGCTGGATCAATCCAACTACCTTGCGAAGCAATCATCACAGCACTACCACTGCCTTCCAAATCAACAGTACCACTACCAGTAAGATTCAAACCATCACCATCAATAATTATATTACTTCCATTAATATAAAAACAAGTACCATTCACCAAACCAGAAGAAATATTACCAGCAGTCAAAGTAATAGTCTGACTATCATTCACAACACCACACTGCGTTGCATTAGCATACAACAACTGACCAAACACAACCTGCGACGACACAATCGCAATAACCGCAACCAAGAACAACAAAGATATTTGCTTAAAATTTATCATATTACAACCCTTTTTTATTTTTTAAAAACATTCCGATATTTAAACCTTTTGAAAGCGAAAAATTTATTTACTCATAAGCCAAAACAATATTGAGGTGAAACTTATGAAATCAAAACTTGCAACAATTCTTGTCTTGTTAAGCATAGCATCAACAAGCGTATTTGCACAACTAACAGGAGAATATGGCAGACAAATGATGACGGGCGGAAGAGGCACTGGCTTTTTTGGCATTGTCGGAGGATTACTTCTCCTTGGAGTAACTGTACTTGTCTGGCTCTGGGTTGTAAAACTCTGGAAACAAATACAACACAGAAAATAAATAAATCATTTTTCTTTTTTATCTTCATCCCAAACTGAATCTAAAAATTGATCACGCCCAGAATTATGCCTGTAATACTTGTATCTTACAGGATTCTTTTCATAATAATCCTGATGATACTCTTCTGCTTTGTAAAACGATTTGAACTGTAAAATCTCAGTAACGATTGGTTTATTGAACTTATTTGACTGCTCTAATTCTGCTTTAGACTTTTCTGCTAACTCTTTTTGTTCCTCATCATGATAAAAAATAGCAGACGCATATTGCTGGCCCCTATCAACAAACTGGCCATTATCATCAGTCGGATCAACCGTATGCCAGAAAACGTCCAGTAATTGTTGGTACGAAACTTTACTTGGATCATAAAAAACCTGAACAGCCTCATAATGCCCTGTACTTCCCGATGAAACTTCATCGTACGTTGGACTTTCTTTTGTACCGCCAGTATAACCCGAAACAACTGCAACAATACCCTGATGCGCCTTTTCAAAATCTGCTTCAACACACCAGAAGCAACCTCCAGCGAATGTGGCAACTGCAAGATTTTGATTTTTGAATTGATCAATAGTTTTTTCTTTTGGCATAGGAGCACAACTTGTGATTAGTGTCAGCGTTAATAATATGAATATTGCTGTTTTCATAAAATAAGAAAAGAAGATTTAGTTTAAATGAGTTGTGAACATATAGTTTACTTGACAAAAACATATTTATACTCTCTTAAACAATATTTGATCATGATCGCACAAGCATACTCCTTAGACCAGTTAGCAAACGTTGTAGAATCTGCTTTCAGAGGAATTCTTAGGTGCCCAGATAGCCCACACGATCATGTGAAACACAAATCACTCTGGCTAGATATATCTTCAAGAGACTTGTCCGGAGAATATCTTGTGAAAGATTATACTAACCAAAACAATCCTCGTTTACGCGGGTTCAAATCAAGTAAAAGAGATTTTTACGTAGGACGTGCACGCCAACAAGGAATGCAACAAAAATTATGCGCAGCAGTTCAACCACTCGGGAAAATAGTCACTGCGAAAATACCAGAAACGCCTGGATTTTTTGGCGCAAAAGGTCATAGTTTTGAAGTTCATCTTTGCGACTATCAAGCAATGGAACGCATCATTGCAGGATTAGATCCTGCCACACAATTTGATGGATTACCCGATGCAGCAAAGCTTGCAGCAATTCTGCAGCTGCAAATTGCAACGCTGCAACAAACTAAAACACCTTACGAGTTAGAATACCAACCATGCCACCCTGCTGGATGCGACTATTCAGGCAGAACTATGGAAACATTAACCATTAGACTAAGAGCTTTTACGGAAGGATGATGCGAATGACAGTCTGGCGGGAAAAATTTCCTTGACTGTCGTCCAACATTCGCTTCGCTCATGCGGATGACAGGATTCGAACCTGCGTAGGTACTAAACCAATAGGGTTCTTAGATACTAAATATCACCTAAACCTATCCCGTTTGACCACTCCGGCACATCCGCGAGTTTTTACGAGCGGAGATAAGGAAATTCATTTCCTGCACATCCGCGAAAGAGTGCGAAGTTTGAAGTTCGCAGTAAGAAGTTTGCAGAGAAATGGTATTTAAAGGTTGTTAAAATAACACATATTTCCCAGACAAAAGAATAACACCAACAATGATTACCAGTGTTGCAATGAGTTTTTTTGCAATTTCTTTACGTTCTTCTCTAAAGAACATAATTCCTCCGAGAACACTCACTAGCGCAGATGCGCGCACTATTGGGAATACCAAACCAACTTCCTGCAATGTCAAGAACCACTGGTGATCGCTCCTTCGTCGCTCAACACCAGTGGCATGACTGTTCAGAAAATCATAAGAAAAAATGACCAGTGGTTCTTGATCATGCTCGGAATGCCACTCGCTCCAATAAACCACTCGTGATAAACACGAGTGGCATTCCGACATGTCAAGGCTTTCAATTGAAAATAATAAAACGTCATTCCTAAAATAATAACGCCAATCACTGGCAACCATTTTGTTGTAATTAACTTCTTTGCAGCTCTGATTCTTGTTCGAACAAACAACAACAAAATCAAACCAGGAATAAGATAAACAAGAAAACCAAACATGCCAGGAGTAAAATAATCCATTGCGAGCTTGTCAATAATCGCAACAAACGCAACAAGAACACTCGCTAATAACGTTAACTGCACCCCTTTATCTGATAATCTGCCAAACAATTGTCTGTGTTGATAAGTTAAAATAAGAACGCCCGCAAAGACAATTAATGTGCCAAGTGTTTTCTCAAAAGTAACTGTTTCTGCCAAAATAATTATTGACAACAAAAACACAAAAATAACTTTTGCCTGACTCAACGGAACCTTAATCTAAGCAGGAGTATATTTGTACGCATTCAATCCAACAAGCGCAACGGTCACCCACAACAAAGAAGAAACAAAAACTAAAAACCACGGATACCAACCATAAGGAATCATAAACTCAGAATATAAAATTGGAAGAAACACTGCCGCAGTTAATATATTTTCAACAGCTGCATATGAGCACGGGTCTTCTGTTTTCATAATATGCCTGTGAAGCAATCTCTTGAAACCATCAGAAAACGCTGCAATTAATGAATAGATTAGCCAGAGCATGAAAAGAAAAACAAATAACAGAAATATAAACTTATCCAGTTAGTTTAACAAACTCACAATCTTTAATCGAATGGAAAACAGTAAAACGTTAACCACCAATCTTTCTCGGTCTTAACTTAGAAGAATTACCATAACCGCAAGAAGAACAAATTTTTTTACTGCAGTGATAACTGTAATTACCGCAACGCCTGCAAGGAATATGTGATTTACCTCGAGACTTTTTGCCTTGACTTCCTGTTCCGCCGTAGCCTTTTGTTCCTGCCATTTTTAGTTAGTAATTAGTAACTCATAACTAATAGTTTTGAGTTTATATTGTTTATTGCGGACTGATTAACACAATCGTATCACCACGAATAAATGCATTACCTAACTTTCTGGTAACTTCACCATTATGGCGCTCTTCTGTGTCATCTAACACAATATTAATATGAATATCGAATGCTCGCAACGTGCCAAGATACTGCTTGCCGTTTTTACAATCAACGATGACTTTTTTATCTCGTGCACGATTCAATGCATCTAAAGGTCTTGCTTCCATTAATACACCCCTGTAATTAGTACTCTGCAAAACTAGCGAATAGTATTTAAAGGTTTCTAAAAAGGAAAGTTTTTTAAACAAGTTAACTCGGATAAAAACCATGGTAGTAAACCAACGCGGAAGACAAGGAAGAAAAGAAAGCAGCGGCAAATACAAGTCAGCCAAAGCTAAAAGAAAATACGAAATAGGCAGAAGACCAACATTCACAAAAATCGATGAAACTCACAAAACAAAAACGATCAGAACAAAAGGCGGAAGCAGAAAAATGCGCGTAATGCACGCAAAATTCGCAAACCTTATCGATCCAAAAACAAAAAAAGCAAGCAAAGCAGAAATAACAAAAGTAGAAGAATGCCCAGCAAACAGACACTTCGTAAGACGAAACGTCATTGTCAAAGGAACAATTATCACAACCAGCGCAGGAAAAGCAAAAGTAACTTCCAGACCAGGACAAGACGGAACAATTAATGCCGTGCTTGTTTAAATTCTCAACTCACTCTTTATTTATTATTTTCTGAATTTCTTACAAACATTTAGAATTCAACATTATTTGTAGACCATAACCTGTTAGCTTTGTCAAAATTAAACCTTCTTTGATTAATTCTTCTGCTGCTTTTTTGGCTTCACCATGTAAGTGTTTTGGAACTCCTGCAGTTATGTGCTCAAAAGCAGTGTGTTTGCCTCCAACAACCCACTCAGAAACAGCCAATTTATTACACCCTGGACTGTACGCCACTGTTATGTTGTTTTCCATTAATTTTTCTCTATCTAACCAGCCAACACCAACAAACGGCAACGAGATAAAAACGTTATTCAAGTCATAAATCTTTTTTTTAAGACCAAACTTGCCAGTACAAATAATATCTGCACCTTGACATCTTGTTAGCCACTCATCTTCATCTTTTGCCAAGTCATCATAAATCACAACATCACCCAAAGATTTCAAACGCTCAACTTGATCAGGATAAAAATCCATGTTTTGCGTAACAACTATTTTTGGCATGAATTATTGGAAATCAAAACCTATAAAAAAATATCGCTACTTCACATATCTGTGAACGACGAACAACTGTTTAAGTTATTACTAACAGTCCTTGAGCGAATAGATGACTTGCCAATAACTTGGTGTTTAGCAGGAAGTGCAAACTTGCGCGTACAAGGAATGGATGTTCCTGTTAATGATCTTGACATTACAACAACAAAATCTGGTGTGAATTTATTTGAAGAATTATTTGCACACAACGTTGTAAAAAAACATTATTCAGAAGAAAAACAAGGAATTTTTCTTGATCTTCATATCAACAATATTGAAGTAGAAATAATCAATTATGATGACAAAAAAGACCTTAGTATGCTCGATAAAATACAAATAACAACCTGGAAAGGATTAAAACTTCCAACATTACGTTTACAACACGCGAAAAGGTTTTACCAGATGATCGGAAGAGACCAAAAAGTAGCCTTAATTGAACAATACCTAAAAAACACTGCAAAGTAATAAATTGATCGGATTCTCTTTAAACCAAATCTACAAGTCACTCACAAGTAGAATACACATAGTGAAAAATTATTGCGAAGCATATAGTTTATTGTAACATAATGTTTAAATATAGGAAAACCTTCTAGTATTTTCATTCTGACGGAAACCACAATATGTTGTGTTTTTTGTTGTTATTTGTCAAGAAAAACAAAAAAGGTGATGCTACGTTGAAATGTCCATTTTGCCAAAACGCAAACAACAAAGTATTGGACAGCAGATTAACACCTGATTCAGACAGCATACGACGAAGACGAGAATGCGAAGGCTGCCAAAGAAGATTTACAACATACGAAAGAGCAGAACTATTTGACATCAGCGTAGTAAAAAGAAACAGCATGCGGGAAGCATTCTCACGCGAAAAAGTTCTCAAAGGAATACTGCGAGCATGCGAAAAAAGGCCAGTAAAACGCGAACAAATAGACCAAATAGTAGATCTTGTTGAAGCAAACATCAGACAAAAAAACAAAGACGAAATAAGCAGTAGAAAAATAGGAGAACTAGTCATGCAACAACTCGCACAAATAGACGATGTTGCATACGTACGCTTTGCCAGCGTCTACAAAAAATTCAGAGACGCAAATCAATTTGTAGACGCAATTAAAACACTCAAAAAGCAAGAAAAGGAACTCATTATAAAATAAAAGAGGAGGAACATACATGACACCAATAAAAAATACAGGAGAACTCGCACAAAACTGGGACACCCCACCATTCGGAAAAATACCACTTACAGAAAACCAACAAAAAGTCATCAAAGACAAATACTTACGAGACGATCCGAGCGTTGAATACTGGCTCTGGAACGTTGCAAAAAACATCGCAATAGCAGAATTAACATACTTGCCTGAATTCAGACATCAGATTCTTAACGGTGTACGACACAAACAAATCATGATGAATGTTGGCGGTGGTGAAACAAGCGAACTTCTTCTCATACACGTTGATGCAAAAAACTACAAAGAACAAGAAGCAAACCACAAACTATTCATACAAAATCTTTACAAAATGCTAGAAACAGACAGCGCAGCACAGGAAACAATACTACCAGTTGCAAAACAATTCTACGACATTCTCGCAAACTTCGACTTTTTACCAAACAGCCCAACACTTATGAATGCATCGCGCGAATTACAACAATTAAGTGCTTGTTACGTTCTTCCAATCGAGGACAGCATTGAAGGCTGGGGAGAAACAGCAAAACACACTATGCTCATCCACAAAAGCGGAGGAGGCACAGGATTCAGCAGCTGCAGAGTAAGACCACGAGGAGACGCAGTCAAAAGCACCAAAGGAGTAGCATCAGGAGCACTATCACCCCTTGCAATAATCAATCACGCAACACAAGAAGTTAAACAAGGCGGAACAAGAAGGGGAGCAAACATGGGCATCCTGCCAAGCTGGCACCCAGACGTCTTTGATTTCATCAGCTACAAAGTAGAAGAAGGCAAACTCGAAAACTTCAACATAAGCGTAGCAGCAGACGAAGAATTCATGACAGCAGTAAAAGAAGGAAAAGAATACTCTCTCAGAAACCCACGAAACAAAGAAATTGTAAAAAAAATAAACGCGCAGGAAATGTTTGACATGATCTGCAATTACGCATGGAAAACAGGCGATCCAGGAATGATCTGGCTAGACAGAATTAACCAGAGCAAAAGCAACCCAACACCAAAACTCGGAGAAATAGAATCAACAAACCCATGCGGAGAACAACCACTACTGCCATACGAACCATGCAACCTAGGAAGCATCAACTTAAGCAAATTTGTAGTAATGGGCAAAATAGACTACTCCAGATTAGGAGAAGTTGTCAAACTTACAACAAGATTCCTTGACAATGTCATAGAAGTAAACAACTATCCAATACCAGAGATAGAAATGATAGCCAAAGGAAACAGAAGAATAGGCCTTGGAGTAATGGGTTGGGCAGAAATGCTTGCACTACTTAACATTCCATACGATAGCGAAGAAGCACTCCAAACAGGAGAAGAAGTCATGAAATTTATCAACGATACAAGCCTGGACGCAAGTGAAGAACTAGCAAAAGAACGAGGAGTTTTCCCAAATTACAAAGACAGCATCTACCACGCAGAAGGACAATACTTCCAAGAATGGGCAGGAAGCGCGAGACCGAGAAATTGCGCACGCACAACAATCGCACCAACAGGAACAATAGCCATCTGTGCAGGACTACAAGGAGGAGGCATAGAACCATTCTTCAGCATAGTATACACAAGATACAACGCAAAAGCACTCGATGCACTCAAAAAAGGAGAAACACCAAACGACAGCGATGTATTCCATGAAGTAAACCCACTATTCAAAACAATCGCAGCAAAACACAACTACTTCGAACTAAAACCGGAAGAACTCTGGAAAAAAATAGAAAAAAACCATAACTCAGTACGAGGCATAAAAGACATACCAGAAGACATACAAAGAGCATTTGCAAGCTCACATGACGTACCAGTAGAATATCATGTCAAGCACCAAGGAGTATTCCAAAAACACACAGACAACGGAGTAAGCAAAACAATCAACTTACCAAACAGCGCAACAGTAGATGACGTAAAAAACACCTACTTACTCGCATGGAAACTCGGCTGCAAAGGCATAACTGTTTACCGCGATGGATGTAAAAGTCACCAAGTATTAAACATCAGCGAGAAAAAAGAAAAGAAAGCAGACGAAAAAATTGAGGAAAAGAAACTCAAACCACAAATAGACCCAAGCGAAGGCATAGGTTCTGTTTATTACCAGTTTGAAACAAGCTACGGACCAGTACACGTGCACATCGACCACCATGAAGGAGAAATCCTCAAAGTATTCACAAACATTGCACCACTCGGAACAGAAATAAGCGGATTAACAGCAGTGCTCGGAATACTAATAACCAAATTTATTGAAAACGGCGGAGACGTAAACACACTACGAAAACACCTCAACAGCGTCAAAAGCGACAAACCATACGGATTCGGACCAAAACGCGTTGAAAGCATACCGCACGCAATCAGCATGGCACTAAACAAATTCCTCGCACAAATGGAAAAACTACCCGGACAACAATTACTAACAAAACACGTTGGAAGCGCAGCACCAGAAGTCAAAGAACAAACACCACAACAAAACACCAAAGAACACTGCCCAAAATGCTACAGTCCAAACGTTGCTAGGTTGAGTGGATGCTCAGGGCCTACATGCTACGAATGCGGACATAGTGAATGTAGCTAGAAGTAAGCAGTACGTGGCAGACAGTTGGAGATTATTTTTTATTATTTTCTTTTCAAGTCACTCTTTTTATCTCTAAATTATCAAAATCAGAATCATAACTTGCTATTGATTCGCAATTATTCAACAAACAAGTCACATAATGAACAAGATCAATGAACTTCAACTTATTGTACTTCTCTGCCCGTTTCAAAGCTTCAAAAACAACATTCATATCAACTTCAACAATTTTCAAGTTCGACTTAAACAAAGATCTTATTGACTTAACGGCGTTTTCGACACTCGTCTCAAACCGAATAATATTATACGCTTCTACAAGATTCAACGTATTAATCAATCCTCCACGTTTAATTATCTCCTGACACCTATCTGTCTGCTTATTATCGTAAAACGCATAAGCTAAAACATTACTATCAATAAAAATCATCTCAACAATCTCTCATTGAGTTCATCCATTTGTTTTGCTGTCAAATTATGCTTTGGCTTGATACTTTTTGCGGCTTTGAACAAAACATCAAGTTCATCACCAATAGGCCTCAACACGATCTCCTTGTTGCGCTTAACAATTTCAATTTTTGAACCTGCTGACAAGTCAAACTCTTCCCTCAACTCTGCAGGCAAAGTTATTTGCCGCCCTTTACTCATCTCAACAATCATCTTAAACCTCCAAAATCTTTTTGCATTCCGAATGCAGAATTAAGAATATATAAATGTTTCTAAAAATTATTCTCTGCCTCGAAACAATAATATACTTGTCGAACAAAACATCCATCATGAGCATAGCAACAAAAACCGGAGACAAAGGAGAAACATCCTTACTCGGCGGAACAAGAGTCAGCAAATACGACATCCGAATAGAAGCGTACGGAACTGTAGACGAACTCAACGCGGCAATCGGCGTTGCACTCTGCTACGTAGAAAGTCCCGGAGTAAAAGACACCTTGTATCAAATACAGCATGACTTGTTTACAATTGGTGCGGAACTTGCAGCACTAGCAACACAAATCAGCAAAACACCAAAAATAACAGAAAAACACCTCAACAACGTAGAACAAGCAATAGAACGCGTTGAAAGCATGCTGCCAAAACAAACAGAATTCATTCTCCCAAAAGGCACCAAAGGAGCAACACAATTACATCTAGCACGCACCATTTGCAGACGAGCAGAACGGAAAGTGGTAGCGTGCAAAGAACACTACGCAATTAATCCCGACATTGTAAAATATTTGAATCGATTATCTGACTTGCTGTTCTTATTTGCGCGCAAAGAAAACCAAGGGAAGGATGAAGAGAAAGGAGTGAGATACTGATGCTGCTTGACAAACAATACACCGAAAGCCTCCTTGGAAAAGAACACGACCCATGCACAATATGCAGCATGCCCATGCTAGCAAATAAATGCAAAATAATTGCTTGCACTGTGGATTTAAGCGAGATTGTAGTGATTATTAGTAACTGCTCTTCTTCAAATCCAAATCTTTTCTAACTTTATCATAATATTTATGATCGCCAAGATGAAACTCGATGTAGATTGCATTCTTGACTTTGACAAAGAGAATCCTATATTCTGTGTTGCCAACAATGAAAGGATAACGAAAAGTTAGAAGTTCGCTGACAACCCAATCTTTATAAGGGTTATCTGATCCTACGAAAATTGGCTGAATCTTTCTGTTAATCACTTCTTCAATCCACTTGTAAATTTTATCAGCTTTAATATCAATAAGAGAATCCCTAAAAAAAAATTCTTGGCATATCAGTACAACAACAAAAATGCCGCGATTTAGCAGGACCATACCACATAAGATGGTATAAAGACAAAGAAAAACACAAAATAAAAAGCAGATACTTAATGTCTCAAGAGGAAAACATTATTCCAGTAAAATACACTCAATTCAAAATCCTTCCAAAAGAAGCCAAAAATCCTAACGAGATATTTATTTTTGGGAATGTCACCACACAATTCTTTTTTGTAGGAGATTTATTTACTGCAATTGTGATAAAAAACAAAGAAATAACCCAAAGATACAGAGATTATTTTGAGTTTTTATGGAAACTTATTAAGTAAATAAATCTTTAAATACTCGAAAGAACACCTTCTTTCTGGGGAATATGGAACAAATTACTAAAGAGGTTGTTTTAACGTATCAAACGCTGTACGAAATACTTCGCAAAGAAAAATCAAGACCAGAACTGCAGAAAATAGACGGTAGCTTTTTCAAAGACGTCTTACAATATTCGCGCGATAAACAACACCAATACGACGAGAATTTAACAAAAAACGACATTTTCAGCCAAAGCGAACGAGACAAATTACACATACAAATAACAAACATCAAAAAAATACTCAAAGATCTATATGACTTCCGAGAACGCAAAATTATCAACATGGCAATCAACAAAAGCAGAACAAACAGCCAAATACTCGACACAGAAAACCTACTGAGACAGGAAAAACAATTATTTGAGCACATCACCAGCATACTTAATCAGAATAGAACAGGAATACTGCATAAGCTACTGGAACTACGAGAACCAGACGTGATGCCGTTTGTTCTCCCACTAGAAGAAGACACATACCCTGATGAAACAAATCTAGAACAACAAGAAAATACAGGAATACGAAAAGTCAAATTCACAGAAGACGTAGACCAATTCGCAGGACCAGATTTAGAATTATATGGACCATATGCTCCAGAAGAAGAAGCAGACCTGCCAACAGAAGTAGCAAACGTTCTGATAGCACAGGGAAAAGCTGCATAACTGTAGTCAGTAAACTGTAGGAAACTTTGAAAAAGTCATCATTATTAGTCAAAGTTTCCTAAGGCAATTTTGAATATCAATGACAAAATTGAAAGGCGCTTAACGCCGAGCATCAAAAAACAGACTTATTCAAAATTGCCTGTAAGAAGTATGCAATAAAACCCATAGAAAGCTTTTTAAATAGGTCAAAGCCACGAACATATATGAAACTTCCAAAAACAAGGAACACTTATTGTCCTACATGCCGTAAACACGGAGAACACAAACTCATAGAAGGTAAAAAGAAAACAAGAGGCACATCACACCCACTTAGTTTTGGAAGCAAAAAAAGAATCACCATGCGTGGAAACATGGGCACAGGAAACCACGGAAAATACAGCAAACCAGCAATCACCAAATGGAGAATGGCAGGCAGAAAAACCAGCAAAAAAATAGACTTACGATTACAATGCAATAAATGCAAAAAAATGCACACACCAAGCAAAGGAGGATGGCGTGCAAGAAAAATAGAATTCGCATAGGTACAACATGAACAGAACAACACAACGCATGAAAGAAACAACCAGCAAATTCATCAAAGTACGCTGCAACAAATGCAAAAACGAACAAAATATTTTTGGCAAGGCAAGCACAACAATCAAATGCCTTGTTTGCTCACAAACACTCGCAGAACCAACAGGCGGCAAAGCACAAATCAAAGCAAGGGTACTTGAAGTTCTTGAGTGATAAGCCACAATCTTTTTAAAGCAGACCTTTTCTAAATAATATTATGCTATTAAAGAAAGAAGGATACCCTGAAGACGATGAACTCGTACTCTGCAGCGTAACAGGCGTAAACCCACATTCAGTATTCTGCACCCTAGACGAATACGGCGGAAAAACAGGAATGATCCACATCTCTGAGGTTGCACCGGGAAGAATACGAAACATCAGAGAATTCGTTCAAGAAGGCAAAAAAATCGTTTGCAAAGTTCTCAAAATAAGCCAAGAAAGAGGACACATAGACTTAAGCCTACGACGAGTCAACGAAAGCATAAAACGTAAAAAACTCAACGAGATCAAACAAGAACAACTCGCAGAAAAAATCATAGAACAAGCAGCAAAACAACTCAACACAAAAACAGAAGAATTATACCAAAAAATAGCACAAAAAATAATTCCAGATTATGGAACCATTTTCCCTGCATTTGAAGAAGTGGTAAACGATTCATCGAACCTAGAAGAGTATCTTGACAAAAAAACTGCAGACGTAATTACAGACCTCATTAAAAGCAGAATAAAACCACCAGAAGTACATATTACAGGCAAATTCACCATGACCAGTTATGCAAGCGACGGAGCAGAGCAAATCAAAAACGCACTCGCAGAAGCAAAAAATACAGATATCAAATATCTAGGAGCAGGAACATATCACCTTCAAATCATTGCAGAAGACTACAAAACAGCAGAAAAACTACTCAAAGAAGCTGTTGAACCAGTATTAGCGTATGCAGAAAAACATCAAGTGCAAGCAAGCTGGCAAAGAGCCGAAGAATAATAGTACGTGGTAAACAGCAAGCAGTATACAATTATAAGTATAAAACATATGGCGCGCAAAAAATGGCACACATTCTCAAATGCACAAAATGCAATAAATATACAATGCAAGAAACGCATTGCGGAAATCCTGCAATAACAACAAAACCAATGCGATACAGCCCATGGAAAAATGCACCTTACAGAAAAGAAGCACGAAGAGAAGAACTCAAAGAAAAAAAATTATTGTAACTACTCATGAAGAGAACATAACATTAAAAAAGATGTGAACTATTAACAAAAACATGAAAACAAACATCTGGCATGTAAACCACAAAAAAGCAGAAAATGTTCTAGACACATTATTCTCACGCATTGGCGCAGGAGACAGAAGAAACATCAGCTTTGGGAAAAAAACCTGCACGCTACAATTGCATGGAAGCAACATAAATATCAAATACAGCGATATTTCTTTTATCGTACCAAGAAGACCGCTTGAAATATACCTCAAAAACGACAAAATAGAACAATACGAACGCAAAGGCTTTGATGTGCACAAAACCGGCGGAGTAATCACACTCAACACAAACGCACCAGTACAAATTCTCACAGAATTTCACGAAAAAGATGTTGAAGTGAGATAAGCTTCTTAGACAAATCATTTTTAAACTTCAAACTTCTAACTACTTACTGTAAACTATAGGAAACTTTGAAAAAGTCATAAAAATAGATCAAAGTTCCCTAAGCCAACTTTGAATATCGACGACAAGAATTATAGGGCGTTCACGCCATTCACCAAAAACAGACTAATTCAAAGTTGCCTATAGAGAAACTGAAAAACTCGCTATAAAAAAGAGGCAGTATGAGCATAATTAAAGCAGTTAAAGCGCGGCAAATCATAGACAGCAGAGCGATGCCTACAGTAGAATGTGACATTAAAACACAAGACGGACTGTTCAGAGCAAGTGTACCCAGCGGTGCAAGCACAGGTAGTCACGAAGCATGGGAATTACGAGATCACGGCAGCAAATATTCCGGAAATGGAGTCGAAAAAGCAGTAAACAATATTAACAAAAAAATAGCTCCAAAATTAAAAGGCAAAAAAATAAATCAAGAAAAAATCGACCAATTTCTCATAGAATTAGACGGAACAAAAAACAAACAAAAACTAGGAACAAACGCAATACTTGCAATAAGCATGGCAATTACACGCGCAGGAGCAACGTCACACAAACAAGAATTATATGAATACATCGCTGATTTATATGGAACAAAAAAATGCCGAATACCAATACCTGCGTTCAACATAATAAACGGAGGACAACACGCAAGCAACAACTTAGCAATTCAAGAATTCAGAATAAAACCAACAGGAAAAACATTTACTGAAATGCTACGCAAAGGATGCGAAATATACCATCAGTTAAAACAAAACCTGCTTCACAATTACGGCAAATCAGCTATCAACGTAGGTGATGAAGGAGGCTTTGCACCGCAAATAAAAACAACAGAACAAGCACTAACAGCAATCAAAAACGCAATCATTCAAACAGGACACAAAGCAGAACTCGGCATTGATGCCGCAGCGACAAGCTTCTGGAAAGACAACAAATACTACCTTGATCAAAAAGAATACACCACACAAAAGCTTCTTGATTATTACCAAGACCTTATTAAAAAATACAATCTTACAACCCTTGAAGACCCCTTTCACGAAGACGATTTTGAAACAACAGGAATATTAACAGCAAAAACAAACATAGACATCATAGGCGATGACTTGCTAACAACAAATCCAGAACGCATCAAAAAAGCAATACAGCAAAAAAGCTGCAACAGCCTCCTGCTGAAAATAAATCAAATAGGTACAATAACAGAAGCATTAAACGCTGCAAAACTTGCACAACAAGCAGGCTGGAGCATCATGACAAGCCACAGAAGCGGAGAAACAAACGACGATTTTATCTCTCACCTTGCCGTTGGCATTGCAAGCAAATACATCAAAGCAGGCGCTCCAGCACGAGGAGAAAGAGTTGCCAAGTACAATGAATTATTACGAATAGAGGAGGAACTCACATGAAAAACAAATCAAAAGAACTCACATTTGCAATACACCTCGCAAAAAATGCGGCAAAAATACTTGTCAAAAAACAAAACACTGCAAAAATAAAAAAACGCAAACAACTCGGTGATTTTGCACTAGATGCAGATTATGAATCAGAAAAATATATTGTTAATGAAATTAACAAAAAATATCCAGACCACAACATCTTTGCAGAAGAAAGCGGCAATCACCACAAAAAATCAGAATACGTCTGGGTAATTGACCCGCTCGATGGAACACTTAATTATTCATACCATACTCCTTTGTTTGCAGTATCCATTGCACTTCTGAAAAACAAAGAACCAATACTTGCTGTGGTTTATGCACCAATACTAAAAGAATTATACTTTGCTGAAAAAGGAAAAGGAAGTTGGTTAAACGGCAAAAAAATACATGTTAACAAAGACACCATCAAGAATTGCCGAATACTCGGAAGCTCAAAATCACTCGCTCCAATCAGAAACAAAGTCAGTTACCATTTTCTACGTAATTTCGGAAGCTCATCAATTGATTATTGTTACATTGCTGCAGGAAAAGCAAGCGCACGAATAAGAATACCTCTTGATCCATACGGAGACCCTATATCCTTGCTTGTTACAGAAGCAGAAGGAAAAGTCACAGAAGCAAAAGGTAAGCCTTGGCAATTTAACAAATCAAAAACACTCGTTGCTAGCAACGGAAAAATACATAATGATCTTCTTAAACTAATAAAATGAAAACAATACTCGTAGTACTTGATGGCTGGGGAATTACAAAAAACAGCCCAGGCAATGCAATCAGCCAAGCAAAAAAACCAAACTGGGACAATATATTGCATAACAATCCAAATTGCACAATTCATGCAGCAGAAACATACGTTGGCTTATTACCCGGTTTTATCGGAAACAGCGAAGTAGGACACTTACATTTAGGATCTGGCAGATTAGTTGAGCAAGATCTTATGCGCATCCATAAAAGCATAGATGATGATTCTTTTTACAAAAATAAAGTACTGCTTCAAGCCATGAAACGTGCAAAAAACAGAACACTGCATCTTCTTGGACTACTGAGTGACGCAGGAGTGCACGCACACACCAAACACCTTTATGCCCTGATTGATATGGCAAAAAAACACAACGTGAAACACATTGCAGTACATGCAATCCTTGACGGACGAGATGTGCCTCCAAAAAGTGCAGCAACATATTTGAAACAACTCGAGAAAAAACTGCCAAAAAATGGAGAAATAGCAACCATAATTGGCAGATATTACGCAATGGACAGAGATAACAGATGGCAAAGAGAACATAAAGCGTACGATGCACTTGTTAACAGAAAAGGAGTTCATTATGCTTCCTGGCAAAAAGCCCTGCACGTTGCGTACAAACGCGGAGAAACAGATGAATTTGTACAACCAAGCGTTATTGGTTGTTCTGTCAAAAAAGGTGACAGCATTATCTTCACAAATTTCAGAAGTGACAGAGCAAGAGAGCTAACCAGAGCATTTGTACAAAACAAGTTTAAACAATTTAAACGAACAAAAATACCTGATTTGTATTTTGCTTGTTTAACACAATATGACGACAATATACAAGCTCCTGTTGCATTTCCACCAATAAAACTCAAAAACACACTAGGAGAAGTTATTGCAAAGAAAGGCATTAAACAATACCGATTAGCAGAAACAGAAAAATGGGCACACGTAACATATTTCTTCAACGGATTAACAGGCAAAATATTCTCTGGAGAAGATCGTTTTCTTATCCCAAGTCCAAAAGTAAACACGTACGACAAAAGCCCTGCAATGAGCGCACAAAAAATAACCAAACAAGCTGAAAAAATACTTTCAAGCAAAAAACATGATTTCATACTGATTAACTACGCAAATCCAGACATGCTCGGACACACAGGCAAAATCAAAGAAACAAAACAAAGCATTGAAATTCTTGATGACTGCTTAGGAAAACTTGTTAAAACAGCAAAGAAAAACAACTATGCTATGATTATCACTTCAGACCACGGCAATGCAGAACAATTACAATACTCTGATGGCAAACCCTGCACAGCACACACAACAAACAACGTGCCTTGTGTATTTATTAACACTCCCAAAATAAAAACTCATAAAAATATTGCATTATATGATATTGCACCTACTGTTCTTAAAATAATGGGCATTAAACAACCTAAAGAAATGACTGGAAAAAGCTTGGTTTAGTAAACAATGTTTACAAGTTAGCAGCAATAATAACTTCACCAACTCATTGCAATACTCAACACAGAAAAACCCAAAGCTACTGTAATAATCACAAAAACAACATACCATTCTAAACTTTCATGCATTGGAAACCACCTAAAAAAAAGAAAAAAAATTAAAAAATTTATACAAGGTTTTGTGCTCCTTGGAATCTAAAGAAACATGCTCCTCGTCCAAGTTCAATTGCTGTTGCCTGATATGGATCAACTGCAACTGGTCCCTGACCTGGTCCTGCAGTACCTGTACCTGATGCAACACGTTCTCTAGAACGCTCGCCAGTACAGAATGCTGGAATAGATGGCACTGTTCTACCTTGCGCTTGATACAACGCACATTGACCTGCATCGCTAATTGAGTCAAGATCTGGAGGCATCATAAAGTAACAGTTGTCTCCAACACGTACTCCGCCTTCATTTCTTGTTGCCTGGAACATGTTTGCAGACTGCGAAAGCACCTGACTTGCAGTTGCTACATTCTGCACACCACGACCTGCAGGATCAACATTTTCACCAAATGCCTGACCGCCCATTGCAGTGTTTACACCTGCACGACCATAATCTTGTGCTGCCAACTCAGGAACTGTTCCTGCCGGATACTCATGCGCTCTACCAGAGAATGCACCTGCATACGGGTCATATGCCCCTCTAACTGCTCCACCATATTGCTTTGCTGCGGAGACCGCAAACTCACCAACTGCTGCATTCTTGCGCGCTCCTGTAAAAAGCAACACAAGACCAACAATGGCAATGATCGCAACTATGCCTAAAATCACGAGTGCGATGCCTTTACCACTTTCTTCTGCCACAACGAATCACCTCGTTTTCTCGTTTGTTTATTTTTTTAATTGGGTTGAACGTGATAAACACATTTCAACTTATATACTTTTCTATTTCACTGCAAATAAAAAAAATTACTGCCTGCCTGCAATTCCGCCTACTCTTGCAGACGGCGCATAAACACAAAATGTTCCATCATCATTCTGCACAACAGTGTTGCCTCTGCTTCTCTCAAGCTCAGCTTCACCTATGCGATTTGACGAATAGTAAACTCCATTCGGACCACAATTTAAGGCCACATAGGATGGAATATCACCAAGACTTCCTTTTGGCGTACCATCGTAATTCCAATGCGTAGGAGATTGAGTAATTGAATCCCAAGATCCACCTTGCGCTAAATACTCATCCCAGCTAAAACCTTCAGGAGTATCACGTGCTTGCGGAACAGCACTATTATAATACGGAGTTGGATTATTCATCGGCAAACCTTCTGCCAATCGTTGTGCAGGACCACCATATACACCAAGACCTGCACTTGATTCTCCTTGCGCAAACATCAATACAAAACCTACAACAGCAACAACTGCTACCATGCCAAGAAGAACTAATGCGATTCCTCTATGCTCATGTTCATCAACCATCTTTTTTCACCTCAAACTTATAATCGTCTAATTTTTTGCGAATATAGCTTTCCGTATACTGGAGATGTATTTAAATGTTGCGTTTATGCTTTTGGTATTTTTTTGGTTCTTGATTAAAAAACAACTCAAAAACCAAAATTAAAACCACTGCAACAGAAAGTGCAGCGTCTGCCACGTTAAATACTGGCCAAAAATGCACGTCAATAAAATCAACAACTGCCCCATACAATAACCTATCAACTACATTACCAAGCGCGCCTCCAAGAACTAAACCCAAAAAAGGCTGAATCCTTAAATCAAAAGAATCAAATTTCAACACGAGAAACACAATAACAACCAGCGAGAAAATCAAAAAAAATAACGCAGCGTGTTTAAACATACCAAACAATGTACCCGCATTCAATATGTACGTAATCGATAAAAACGAAAAATCAATAGAACTGCCAAACGGAACATTTGAAACTATCCAAAACTTAGAAAGCCTATCAAGCACAAAAACTATCAGCGCTATCAACCAGAAAGTTATTTTCTTTGCTGCCATCGCTCTTGAAACGGAACTTCCTCTCTTCGCTCAATACGATCAAACCTTTGCAAAACAGTATCAAGCTGTGCTTTAATTGTATCAAGCTTTGAAGACAACAACTGCAATTGCTGATCTTTAAGCTCTCCTCTAGGCTGCTGATCAAACGTCTGCGGCTGAAAACTCTGCTGCTGATATTTCGAAGGCCTGCCAAAATCCTCTGCTGCAGACGGTATTTCAGGTTCAGTAATTCCTCTGCTCGAAGGAGGAACACTAAAACCAGAATCAGACGGCATTTGCATTGGTTCAGAAAAAGAAGAATCAGAACGCTCATCAGAAGGAAGTGCAAACTCATCCTTTTTCTTCCAAAACTGAATCTTATCAAACATGCCCATGCAGAAAAAGAATCACTTAGCTGTTATAAATTTATTGTATGTAGTTTACAGTCAGCAGTTTGCAGTAGACAGTAGGAAAACCAGCCAGACAATAAAGAAAAACGCACTATTCCCCGACCTGAAGGTCGGGGTATTTTATCGTGCGTTTTTCTACTTGCAAAGTTCGCCCTAAAGGGCGGGGTGCTAAAAAATCTTCGATTTTTGGCACATGAAAAGCTCCGCTTTTCCTTGTTTTAAACCCCAGTGCAAAGTCCTGCGAACTTTGCAATAATTAAATTAACTTTTTACAGGATTCATTCAACGGACAACTCTCGCATTTTGGCTTTTGTTTTGTGCAATTTCTCTTTGCAAGCTCAACAATCAATGCATGGTACTCATTGAATACCTTGTAATCTTTTGGCATGTCGAAATGCCGATCGTGTTGTATCATGATTGGTTTACTAGAGCGAACGGCATTCCGAGCATGATCAAGCCAAGAAAATGCAAAGCATTTTCTGGCCCAGAAAACCCTCTGGATTTTCTTGGGAACCACTGTACTATCTTTTCTTATGATTTTATGAGTAGTCATGTCACTAGTGTTAAGCACCGCAGTACGATCACCGGTGGTTCTTGACAAATCGTTGTGGAACAAATTTTGTAGTTCATGGTACGAAATAGGCAGTATGTGATCAGCAGTAAACAGCCCATAACGAGAAAAAATTCTTTTTGTGTACGCATCAATCACAAAATATGGCTGATGAAACGCATACAACAAGATCGAATCAGCTGTTTCAGGACCAACACCCCAAACAGACAAAAGTTGCTCTCTTGTTGGAACTTTTCCTTTCAAAGAAATAAAAAAATCTGCAAATAATTTCAGCTTTTTTGCCTTTTGATTAAAATAACCTGCTGGTTTAATGGCTTCTTTAAGTTTATTTTCAGAAATTGTTGAGATTGCTTCAGGAGATAATGCGTTTAATTTCTTAAGATTTTGCAATGCTTTTTCTACTTGCACCCACGAAGTGTTCTGCGTTAAAATTGCACCAATACAAATTTCAAAACGTTGAAGGTTTGAGGTAGGAAGTTTGAAGTTAGAAGGATGATAGCCTTGCATCGCTCCTGTTTTTGTAGGATTTTTTCCTTCACAATCCAACAAGGGCCACCAACCCTGCGGACCAAAATATTTGAAAAGAGTTTGATAAATTTTAGTTAAATCATTCATACAAAACAAGATAAAAGAATTAAATAAAAAGTTATGCTCGGAGTTTTCTCACAACATCCCTTACAACACCAGGATGTGCCACTCTTCTGTAAATATGCTTCACAACAGTTCCAACAGGAGTTTCCTAAAAGTTTA
>PCYA01000018.1:0-108162 GCA_002762795.1 Candidatus Woesearchaeota archaeon CG10_big_fil_rev_8_21_14_0_10_37_12 | reverse complement strand
GTCAAAGCACTAAAAAAGCCAAGCTTTTTGGTGCGCCGAAAATCACAATTTTCGAGCGTTCCCTAAGCCAACTTTGAATATCGACGACAAAAATAATAAGGCGTTCACGCCAATGACCAAAAACAGACTAATTCAAAGTTGCCTAAACAAATTCTCTAATCGTCGGACTCAAACAAAAAAATCATGTATTTCTTCTTTCATAAAACTGACCAAGCCTGCCTTTGTACGGACTGTCTTCTGGTTGTGTTCTTTCCCAACCTAAAATTTCCTTCACAACTTCCCTATCAGACGGCAAAGGTCGTAACGCTTCAAGCATTCCTGCAAGGTTTTCCAATCGCTCAGCTTCCGTACTACCAAGATAACCAATCTCTGCCAAACGCGCATACAACGCTTCGCTTTCACGCACACCACGACGATCAACTTCGGGAATAACACGACGAACAACACTTGCAATATTTGGACGAACAATTCTATCAATTTTATCGCACACAACCACTGTTGGCCTGTTATGACCAAACGCTACAATAGAAAACCTTGGATCTTGCATTGTTTCTGTATTAATCTCCACCCAATGCACACCAGAACCATAACCGCCATCCTGAACAGTTCCAAAAGGAGCTGCACCAAGCGTCCAATCAGGATTTGACATAAACTTACCATAATCGCCAACATTCACAACAGCCGAACCCTCATAATCTTTTCCTGCAGTAAACCTTTCAACATTTCCAGTTTTATCACGCTGAGCAAAACCAGGCTTATTTGCGCGCAACAACCAAGCAGTACAATCAATATCAGTATGATCAGCTGCATACACCAAACCCTTTTTCAATTCCCCAGAAGGCAAAAGCATATCAATTGCTTTTACACCATTTACCTCATATTCTTTTACAATATCTCCTCTAATTCCAGGATAATGATGCAAGCGCACAACAGTAGTCCCATACGGAACAATGAATGCGATACTTCCAGGAGGCAAACCTCTTGCTTGTTCAAGACCAGCATACATCCTCATGCGCGCATCTTCAACAAGCTCAACAAGCCTGTTACCATTTGTAACCATATCAGGAAACGGAAAACCCACTGCATTTTTTGCATCAAAATAAATAAAAGGCGGACAAATATCCAACAAAGGATGACCTTCTGGAAGCTGCGAACCAATCATAAAATGCTCACGATGCTCTTGCAACTTCCCTCCAGCAGAATCCTTGCCTCCTGCATACCCTGACTGTTCTGTATCTTGCGGCGTAAAACCAAACTGGCCAGCAAGCTTAGGATAACAATATTCTCTTTTGTTATCATCAGGAAGCTCAGAAAAATTAACAAAATCATCCATTAATGCCCTTGCAGTTCTGTCCAACTCAGGATCAAAACCAGAAACAATAACAGGCTTCACATCACGAAAAGCCCGATCAACAAATTTACCAAAATTAGATGGCTGTGTGGAAATGTCAACTCGTGGCATCTCCTTCACTACAACCATACAACACAAAAAGAAAAAACCAATATAAAAACATTTATTGCCTTGCAAATATAGTAAAGAGAATTTTGACTTCATTCTATACTTTTTCAAAATTCTCTAAGAAGAACCTCAGATATTGAGGATAAAGAAAAACGCACTATTCCCCGACCTGAAGGTCGGGGTATTTCGCTCAAAAAATTCAAAGTATTTTTTGGCGCCATAAAATTCTAAGAATTTTTTGGTATCGTGCGTTTTTCTACAGCGAAAAATGTATTTTTCGTTGCACACAAAATCACAGATTTTGTTGTACAAGAAAATTCTTTGAATTGTCTGTACAGCGGGGGAAAAAAAACATTTTTCGCGTACAGAAAACCGTGAGGTTTTCTTGTACAGGAAAAGCAGAGCTTTTCCTTGTGTCAAGAACCACCAAAATTTACTATATTTTTGTTGTGGTTCTTGAGCATGCTCAGAAATATACTAGATTACTGATGTAACAAGGACTTTGTCCATCATTCAAATAGACTGATAGTATATTTCTGACATATTAAACCCCTGTGCAAAGTCCTGCGAACTTTGCAATAAGAAGAAAATCATTTTTTATGTTCTTGCATAACCTTATCTAACTTTTTATGCTGTGCAAATAGTCTATCGTATTGATCCAACTTTTCATCAACACTATCAGAACATAATGCTTCGTACAAAATAACTGCACGATCACGGGAGAGTGTATATCTTTCTAAGACACCAGAACGCGCAGCAGTCTGCATTTCGCTATCAAAACGAGCTAAATAACGCTCTCTAAAAGTTCTCATATGATCTGCTCTTGCAGTTGTTTCAAACAATGTGCGCCCATATTGTGGATGTTCATCAACAAACAATTCATAAGCTCTGCCAGCTGCAGCAAACTCATTATCAGTTCCGTACAATGCAGCACGCCACAAGGAATCGCAGACTGATAAGCGTTGACCTTTCAAAGAAGCATCTTTTGGTTGCTCAGGAAGTTCACCTGAACGAATCTGCTCAACTCGATCATCCAGAGTTTTCACATATGCCCTTGGTAAATCATCACGAATTTGCCCTGCCAATACATCAACTCTGCTACGCGCATTAGCCAATGCATCATCATTTCCTGCACGAGCGGCAGCATCTGCATCAAGCATTGCGTAATTTAATAACAAAAGTGCTGCATCACGAATGTTTGTTGGCAAATGATCAGCAATTAAACGAACAGGCTGGTCAGAAGTTACAAATGCAGTAACAAGAGCTACTACAAAAGGATCTTCAGAAGCAAACCAAACATCTTCTACTGTTTTTCCACCTGCTGCTGCATAAACTGCATTACGCAAATAAGCAGGGTGCTTTGCACTTTTATCACTCTCACAAACCGCAGCTAAATCATCACACAACAAATGCCCAACATAAGCATCCTCGCCGCCAAGCACTGTTGGATATCTTCCAAACCAATCAAGCAAGTCCATTTTTGCAGAACGAACACTAGGATCATGCATCCTCTCAGCAGCTGTAATACTTCGAGCACTTTTTTCATCTGAAAGAGCTTGCACCTCAGCCAAGTTTGATTTTCCAACATCAACCCTCAGAGAACGAAATGTTGCAAGAGCTTGCTTAACATTTCCAAGAGTTGTTGCATCATACTCTGCTGGTTGGATTTTTCCTGCAACAGGCTCAGACAAATCAAAGTCAAAATCATACTTACCAAAAATAGAATCAGAAAATCCTGTTTTCACTCGTTCAACAAGTCTATCTGCCCAAGCAATAGACTCATCAAGTATTTTTTGTGCAGGTTTTTGTTCAGCATCAAGCCAAGATTTCACAATACTCTTCACATGCGTTAAATCTTCCCTAAAAGTTCTTGATTGTGCTGGCTGCACTTTTTTTGGTAAAATCGCATCAATCTTTCTTGCGTACTTTTCAGCAAGAGTTTCAATTGAATGAATATTACGTACGACACCATCTGCAACAAACTCTTTTGCGTCAGGAGAAAATGCTGTTAAATTTCGAACTGCCGTAACAGCAAGACTACACATCAAATCATACTCTGGCAAAAGCAACTCTGGATGAAGCGGGCTTTTTTTACCGAATAAACTCTCTGGATCTCTGCTGTTTTCAGAAATTAACTCCACTAAAGAAAGCCGTTCATCAATTGATCTCAACTGCCTTGCATAAGTTTTTGACCAATCAACAAGTAACGGGTGTCCTTGAGCAATTCTTGTCAGGGCATCTGATCTTATGCCAAGCTGTGAAAATTGGAGAGGGACTATATCACTTATTTGTTTTCCCTGTGAAGCAGCATAATGTGTTTCAAGAGCCAACAAACCAGCATCCAAATCAACAACCAAATCGCCAAGATTTGCTTTCAAAAAACCAATACGAAAATCAGTCAAAGTAAGTTTATTTCTGTCAATAATAGCAGAAAGATCAGTAGCCACTGTTTTTAGAACATATGTAACTGCAATATCCAGATCTCCATCAACTGCGAAACTACTTTCTTTGCATTCATCCTCAAGAATTCCCTTAAGATCAGGAACTGTTTCCCATGAATTTCCATAAAGATTCTCATATCGTCTTTTCTTTGCTTCTTCAACTACTGCCAAGGCTAATTGTCCTCTTGACGTATAAAAATCATGAAATGAACTGTTTTCTTCTGCTTCTTTTAACGCTGTTTCTGCTTTTGCCACTGCAAGACCTTCTGAAGGAATAAAGGAACACTTTTCTGATTTGTATAGCTCAAAAGAAAATTCCATGCCAGATAAATCTCCCACTAGAAAATTTACTGGAAAATTTGTTACATAACCTACTGAACGACGCATAAAATCAGCAAGCTCTATACGTGCTTGTTTTGGATTCACATCTAGAGTTTTCTTCCAAGCAGCTAGATTCCTTACTGATTGTTTTGCCTTTGAAAACAGCCCTTTTTTCTCAGCCATAGAGAATATAATAGAATTAGCATTTATAAATCTTCCTGTTTTTTAACCACTTTTAAGTAACTAATTTTCTCTTGGTCAAATATATAAATCCTACAAAAAGCAACATACCAATGGAACTGTACATCAATAAATTCAACCTCAAATACACACTAGAATCAGGACAATTCTTCAGATATGCTCAAAAAGGTGAATGGTATTACTGCCACGAACGCGACAAAACATTCAAAATAAAACAAAAAGAAAACACCCTTGAGTTTTATGGCACGACAAGAGAACACATCACAAAACTATTTGGGCTCTACTCAGAGTATGAAAAAATAACAAAAACATTGTCAAAAGACCCCATTCTAAAAAAAGCCATAAGACAATTCAACGGTTTGCGAGTAATGCAACGAGACCCATGGGAAACAACAATAAACTTCCAATGCAGCACAGCAAGCAACATCAAAAAAATACAACTCAACATGAACAAGCTTGCAGAACATTTTGGAAAAGACGCGCGGTTTGAAAATGAAACAGCACACTTATTTCCAGAACCCGGACAAATAAACAATTTGGAAAAAATAAAAAAATGCTCAACAGGCTTTCGAGCAAAATACATCCACGCAGTAAATAAACTTGTTGATGACAACTTCTTTGAACAATTAAAAAGAAAAAATTACATTGAAGCAAAACAAGAATTGGTCAAACTGCCCGGCATTGGAAGCAAAGTAGCCGACTGCATTTGTTTATTTAGTTTAGGAAAAACAGAAGCATTCCCAGTAGACATCTGGATTGAGAGAATCATGCAACAAAATTATTTTGATAACAAGAAAGTATCGCACAAAGAAATAATTGAATTTGCAAACACAAAATGGGGAAAAAATGCAGGGTATGCGCAACAGTTTCTTTATCATTGGGGGCGGAATCGGTAAAGCTCGTGATTTGGGTACTTTTGAGGATATCGCCTTTGATTTGGATTGTTGTTTTGAAAAGAAACTTTTAAGAAGTCCTAAATTACAGCATTTCTATGGGTTTTGGCGACGATGAAGTAGCGGTAGAACAGGCTCTTGATCTAGTCCGTAAGGGTCTTCGTCGTGTTTCTCATGAAGGCCAGAGGATTTTTCTTCCTGGTGTTGGCGAAGCATTTGGTATGGGCGGGAGTCACACTGCTACAACGTATTTCCCTCAAGATGCTTTGAACCCTGTTTCTTCTCGTCGTGGAACCCGTCTTGTTCGCCGCGCTCTTGATGGTATTGCTGGTTCTACTGTTGGTTTGTATGTTGGTATTCCTTTTTGTGAATCTGCTTGTACGTATTGTCCTTATGAGTTTTCTATAGGAACTGGAGGCATTCCCGACTATCTTGATTCTCTCAATACTGAAATTGCGTGGTATAGTCGTGCGTTGGCAGAACGGGAAATAAGCGTCTCTTCGTTGTTTGTTGGTGGCGGCACGCCAACTATTCTCTCGATTTCCGATCTTGAAAGAGTTCTTAGTACCGTCAGAGAAAGATTTTCTTTCACTAATAATGCACAACTATGCTTAGAAGGAAGTCCTAACACTATAACAGAAGATAACGGAAAAAGAAAATTATTGCTTGCTCGCGATTATGGTATTAATCGCGTTAGTATGGGAGTTCAATCATTTAGTCCTTTGGTTCTTCGTTTTGCAGGAAGAGGTAACGATGTAGGTGAAGATTTTACTCCAAAAGCTTTAGATGCTATTGCCCTTACTACAGGATTGTTCCCTGAAGTAAACATTGACCTCATTCAAGGATTACGAGGACAGGACGAAGCGTCCATAGAAAGAGATATTGAAACACTTGCAGAGCTTCCTACTAAACCCTCTAATGTTACGTGGTATAACAATCGAGCACGACCAGATGTCAGTGACTTTGTATTTATGATGGGATCACTTGATGAATTCCCTCTTCACGACCAAGAACGAGCAATAAGAACAAGACTAAAAATCTGGAGAGAAATGCAATCATTAGGATATCGCAGACCTTTTGGAGACAAATTCGTATTAGGACAAGCTGATGATCGTTTCAAAACATTACGAGGAAGTGTTGAAGAAAGTTACATAGGCATTGGGGCAGATGCGTATAGTCATACACCAACACTATTCTGGGGAAATGCACTATCAAGTGGTTACCAAGAACGATTAGGAAAAAATCTTGAAAGAAACAGAAATAGACTACCAGGTCATACGCCACGAGAATACGCACAAACACTCAATGGTTGGATGAAAGAAGTAGCAACAGGAAGAACATACGGAGAACTCGTCCAAGACGGAATTACTCCAGCAGTTAATAGATTAAGAAGATACAACCAAATGGAAAAACTCACAGGACGTATCGCTCTTGGAGTAAAAAGAGGTATTGACTTAGGAGAATTGCAAGAACAGTATGGGTGGTCAAGAGTTGCAGAATTCATGCCAAGACTTCACGCACTCGAAGAACACGGAGTGCTGACTATCACCGATGGTATGGTACGACCAACAAAAGCAGGAGAACTCTTTGAAAATGAAGTAGCAGCACTACTCTATTCACACCCAATAAAAATGGACGTCTTCCAAGAATACAGAAAAGGAATGAGAAGACAACAGCAAGGAATACTAAAAGGTATAGCCGCCGCAGGAATAATAGGAGCAATGCTCGGACTAGGACTGGGAGAACTATCACGGCTAGAAACACCTCTCGAACAATTAAAAAAAGAAAATCCCGTTGCATACGAGCAACAACAAGCACAACGAGAACTATTCGAGATGATAAACAGACCTTAATCCCGCAGGGTATGCTTCATTCCTCTGATAGGGTGCCAATTCTGATATTAAAGAATAAACACGCAATTCCTGTCAATCATACACTCTTCACAGAAACAGGCAAGGAAGTATTTGAAGATGAAGCTTGTGTTTCTAAGCTGTTTTCTTTCTTCACCACAGCAGCTACAACTGCCCAATAATAGTCAATGAATTTTTCAACAACAAGGTTGTCACGATTTAACTTGTACATTTTTGCCTTGCCAACAGTTCTTGTTAAAACAACAATATTTCTTGTGCTAAAATCTTTCCAGATTGTTTTTAATGTTGTGTATCCAACATTTGCAAAACGCGCAATATCTTTCATGGAATAATCATATTCGGAATGAATAATAAGAAAACTCCAAACTCTATTGATAGGCGTATCTCCAACTTCCTGCAAAAAGATTGATTTTTTCATTGTTACTCGCAATATTAAATATTTATTATGTATGCTGTGTATGCACTTGAAGTTTTTAAAGGTTTCTATTTAGTCCTTTAAGGGTCTAAAAAAAGACAACATATTTAAATTCATCAACTTTGAACTTTGCGTATGGTGCACATTAAAAAGAGCGAGTATATACAAATAAGTAGAACAATACTCAGAAAATTATTTGCTGAAGGTTGTTTTGGTAAAGGCTCAGTTTACATAAAAGTAATAAAATCCGGAGTAGCAAAAGAAGACCTTGACAAAATTGAACTCGTACTTGAAGCACTCATAAAACAAAACATTTGTGGCAAGAAGAAAAAAGAACACGGCTGGAAATATTATTTGAACATGGACAGATACGACAAAATAATGGAGATCATAAAAGAAAAAGGAACAAAATCGATAATCCCTATATTGTTAATGCTATGAAAACCCTCTCACTAAAACAACCATGGGCAGAATTAGTAGTCTCTGGCAGAAAAACAATCGAAGTACGAAAATGGAACACAAAATTCAGAGGAGAATTTTTAGTTCACGCTTCACTGAACACAAACAAGGAGAAAGAAAAAGAATTTAGTTTCAAAGACTTGCCAACAGGATGTATTGTCGGCAAAGCAACACTTATTGACGTTAAAAAATACACATCAAAAGAAGAATTTGAAAAAGATTCAGACAAACACTTTGCAAAAGGATGGCATGCTCCAAAAGCACACGGCTTTATTTTAGAGAATGCGCAAAGACTACCGCTCAAAACGCTAAAGGGAAAATTGAATTTTTTTGAGGTTGAATGAAAACGAACATATCTACTGAACTGAATATGGGCTTGCAGTTTCATCTTCAATAATACTTACTGAGGGCGCAATGCCTGAAAGGTCCCCGTTCTCATCGAAACCATACGTTCCCAGAACACCAGAGTACTTCTTCAAATCATACAGATAATCGCGCACGCATTCTGAATTTACTTCTTTGCAAAAAGTTATTGCATCTGCTAAAATATGGACTGCATCATAGCGAGCAGCAGCAGGGAATGTCAAATCAGGCAATTTACCAGTTTTGGCTTCATACTTGTCAAAGTATGCTTGTTTCTTTAAATTTTCTGCAACAGATGGATCTGAGAAAAAAATCATGCCTTGAGACTCAGACAATTGCTGTATTTGATTACTGCCACCAAAATAATTACCATACAGACTTTTCGCATAACCTAATTCGCCAAGTTGTTTTAAAATAAGCTCTCCTTGAGCCAAACCACTCGGATTAATAAAAATTGCATCAAGATCTTTAAGCTTCAATAATTGCCCTCTGAAATCTGTAGTACCTGATGCAAAAGACTCTTCAACAATTTCTCCACCTACTTCTTCAAACTTTGCTTTGAATGCATCTGCTAAACCTTTTGTATAATCTGTCTGCTCAGAAATCAAGCCTATTCTCTTGTATTTTTGAATAATGGTATTTGATGCAATTTCCGCAATGTCTGCATCAGAGTAAGAGTTTCTAAAAACAAAATCTCCTAGCTTAGAAATATCTGGATGTGTTGCATACGTTGCAAATAAAATAACTTCCTTATTTTCAGCAACTGGCGAGACTGTGAGAACTTCTTGACCACACGAAACAAGCAATATCTTTACATCATCAATGTTAACAAGCTTGTTTGCAGCAGACAATCCACCACTACCAGTACACTTACCATCTTCGTAAATGATCCGTAATCGTTTGTCAAGAACGCCGCCGTTAGCATTTATTTCTTCTACTGCAATTTCTGTTGCGCTTTTATCAATATCTCCAAGAAAAGAAACATCTCCTGTCAAAGGACCTATAAAACCAATTTTGATTGTTTCTGGTTTAACATCAGATTTTGTGCAACCAATAAATATAGTAAGTAAAAGAAGAACTGATAAGATTAAACGCAGCATATTTTTGTGCATGATTTATGAAGATTCGAATTAATATATAAAACCATACGTTTAATACTAAAAAAGCAATTCATAAAATAAAATGCCAACACACAACCAAATCGACACGGTACTAAGCACACTCGCCAAAACACAAGGGTCAAACACAATGCTTGGTAGAATGGGAAAAAAATATGAACCATTCAAAGTATTAATTTCTACAATCTTAAGTGCTCGCGCAAAAGATGAAACAACAGAAGTAATTGCAGAAAAACTATTTGAAAAATATCCAACGGTAGAAAAATTAGCAAATGCAAAACAAAAAGAAGTAATTGAAATCATACGAAAAATAGGATTCTTCAACAACAAATCAAAAAACATAATTAATGCGGCAAAAATGCTGATTGAAAAGTTTGATGGCGAAGTTCCAGACAATTTAGAAAAATTAATAGAATTGCCTGGCGTTGGAAGAAAAGTAGCAAACTGTGTGCTCGTATATTCTTTTGGAAAAGATGCAATACCTGTTGACATACACGTTCATAGGATCAGCAATAGATTAGGCTGGGTAAAAACAAAAACACCAGAAGAAACCGAACAAAAGTTGATGAAATTAGTGCCACAAAAACACTGGCAAATCGTCAATGACACGTTTGTAACACACGGAAAAACAACCTGCCTTCCAATAAGCCCAAAATGTTCAGAATGTCCAATTTATAATCATTGCAAGCGAACTGGAGTTACAAGTAAGAGGTAAAGAGTTTAGAGTGGAGAGTTTACAGAAAACAATATAAACTACTGCCTGCTCAAAAAGATAAAATGGTTAACATGCTCAAAATTCTAGGATTAGCAATAGTCATTCTTATAATCTTTGTTATTGTAATGAAACTCAAATTCAAACAACTCTTTATATTCAGAAGCGCAAAACCATTACACGAAGAAAGCAAATGGTTAGAACTCATCACTACCACACTAGTCATTGTAATGGCATTTGCACACTACTGGATAAACGAACCAGAAGCAAGCATAGTTATGTGGTTAGGAGCAGTTATTTTTATGGGTGGTTGGATACTGCAATTCTTCGCACGCAAACAACTCGGAGCATTCATTACACTTGACCAAAAACTACAAACAGGATTTACATTTGATGGAATGTATAAAAAAATAAGACATCCAAGCAAAACAGGCTTGATTGTCATACTATTAGGACTTTGCTTAGCACTTGGAAGCTGGTGGGCACTCGGCATACTTATTGTATTCTTCATTCCAAGCTTAATCTACAAAATCATCCAAGAAGAACAAACACTCATCGACAAATATGATAAGGACTGGCAAGCATACTCAAACGATACAAATAGATTAATTCCAGGAGTATACTAAAATGGCAAAAAAGAGATCAAATAAACAAAAAACTGAATTAAAACAACTCAGCGGTTGGCAAGTTCTCAGAACAAGCTGGAGAATAGTCAGCTTTGGATTAAGCGCACTAATGTTTCTTATCTTTATCCTTTTTGCATTTGCCATCTTTGGCGCATTCATACCAGTAGAAGAATTGCACGACGGCAATATTGCTATTATTCCTTTAAATGGTGCGATTTATACTGAACAAGAAAGCAGTTTATTTGAAGGCATAGAAAGCCAAGACATTATTGATCTTATTGAAAAAGCAAACGAAAACGAAAAAATAAAAGCAATCATTTTCGAAATCAACAGCCCAGGCGGAAGCCCTGTAGCAACAGACGAAATAGCACAAGCAATCAAAAAAACAAACAAGACAACTGTTGCCGTTATTCGCGAAGTCGGAGCAAGCGGCGCGTACTGGGTTGCAACAGCAACAGACACAATATTTGCAAACAGAATGAGCTTAACAGGAAGCATTGGAGTCAGAGCAAGTCGCCTAGAATTTGCAGGACTGCTTGACGATTACAATGTAACATATAGACGTTTAGTAGCAGGACACTTGAAAGACGCCGGCAGTCCATACAAAGAAATGACTGCAGAAGAACAACAACTATTCCAAAGATTGCTCGATAATTTACACACAGAATTTATTCATGCAGTAGCTGAAAACAGAAACCTGCCAGAAGAACAAGTGCGCCAGTTAGCAACAGGATTTGTTTACATAGGAAGCGAAGCAAAAGAACTCGGACTAATTGATGCCATTGGCGGCAAAGAAGAAGCACTCCATTACATTGAAGAACAACTAAACATTGATGCAAAACCAATAGAATACACAAAACCAAAAACATTCTTTGAACAACTGGGAACAATGCAAACAAGCGCATTTACCGATATAGGCAAAGGAATGGGAAGCGTATTTTTGGAAAGGGAAACGCAAATTAGTTTTAGTTAAGAATAGAAGACAGATCATAATCAAGTTAAAACATCTTATTGTTTGTTCAACTTTGCAACAGAAGATATTCCAATACTGTTCTTCTCTGCCAAACCAGCATTTACTTCCAACACATACTGTGCAGGAACAGAATTATAGACCGGACAAGGGTCTGCTTCGCACGGCTGCACATTCTTTTTTACTTCAACAACCGTTAAATTGTTATCAAGAAAAATCATATCTAGTGGAATTAAAGTATTTTTCATCCAAAAACCTCTCGGTTGCATATCTGTAAAAATAAACAACATACCTTGATTTGCAGGCAAACTTTCTCTGTTCATCAATCCCTTTTGCATCTCTTCTGATGTTTGAGCAATCTCTAAATTAAATGTTATTTTGTCGAAGGTTATTTGCGGTCCTGTTGCAACTGGTGTGCATGCAATCACAAATACTAAAAACAGTAAAATAACATATCTCATTCTTAACAAACAAATGAACGACATATATAAAAATTTTGCAAACAAAGCAGAAGCTATTTAAACCAACAAGCAAATAAGTATCAGAAAGAGGTGTTAAAGATAGAGCATACAGAAAAATTTTTACTTGCTATTGTACTTGCTTTTGCAATAATTGGCTTTTTCTTAGTGACGAACAATAACAATTTTGGACACGCAGTTATAAGCTATGCTGATTATGAGGAAATGGCTCGAGAAGAACAACAGTTGCAAAAAAAACAAATAGTTCAAGAACAAGAAAGTACATCTGACTGGCAAAAAATACCTTCATCAGACGTTGAAAATCAATATCAAGAAGAGCTTTTTATTAAACAACAATCACAAACAAAAAAATTAAAAAATTTTGACGGACAATACTCTGGAGCGGACGTAGTAGAAAGTACGCGAAAAACACCTTTAAAACAAGTTCAAAATAAAATAAGCAGAACAACCCAATCAGAATATGGAAAAGATCATGTTACTGAAGGCGGATATGACTTGGATGGAAATCCAATTTCATGGTCAACACAAAGACCTCCCGGAACTGTACACGTATCAGAAGATATGCGCGGAACTGGACAGACCCTCGATGGAGCAAGAGTATCAAGAACAACATATATTTCCTCTGGACTTGTACACGTATCAGAAGATATGCGCGGGACAGGACGAACACTTGATGGAAAACTTGTTTCAAAAACAACATTCATTCCACGCGGTCTAAAGCACATATCAGAAATAAAAGGAAACGAAAAAGCAATAACTGGCGAAATAATCACCATAACAAGCTGGATCCCTGCATACTTAGTACATACGAGTCAAGGAGGAATAACTGCGACAGGACAAACTGTTGTTGATACTTATTATATTCCTAATGATTTAAAACATGCTAATGACTACACAACAATCCCCTCGCCAACAGGAATTGGTTCAATAACGGTTGGTGCTACGACCTACGTTCCTGCCGGATACATACGATGAGTTTAAACAACTCTTTTTTTATTCTTTTAGTTTGCATGTTCTTTTTACAAAGTTGTGCTGAACTGCAAAACGACAAAACAAATCCTGTTTTTATCACAAACGAAAACTATATCAAAGCAATCAGATCTCAAATAAATGTTTCAGACAAACAAGAAGTATTCTCTTATGTTTGGAAACAATTAGATACCAACATTACAATTTACCCAACTGAAGGGTACTACTATTTCACATTTCCAATAAACGGATACATGTTAAGTGGCAGCTTATCCCTTTTAGTCAGCACACGCGACAAAGGAATGCTGGGTTTTGGTTACATTGCAACTGACCGAGAAACAAAAGGCTTCCCACAAGTACTTCAAGAATTTGACATCAGACCCCTATCAAAAATTGGAGGCGGAAAAAATTATAACAAAACAGATGGTGTTTTTGTTGAGAAAATAGATGACTTAGTGTATGATGTAACATTTGAAAACAAAACAATTACATTCACACTTCATACAGACCCTTATGCACTTCCTAAACGCACCAAACTATTGTCAAATGAGATTTTTGTAGGGCCTGTTTTTGACGAATCAGGAACAAAATTTCACCTGATCTTTAACAAAGATATCTCTCGTATGTACTATTTATTAAACGAAGATGAATTTATTGCAGAAGAAATGCACCAAACAAACACCTCATTAATCATTGGCAAACGCACTGCATTCGCATACTTTAATGATTCAGAAAATAATCGGCGAATATTAGTTGGAGTAAACGGGGAAAACGTCATGGAAAACAATTGGTTTGACGGACCATTTGACCAAGTTCCTGACTATTACAATTACTTAGGCTTCATCCCAAAGTATAAAGAATATGTTGAAGCAAGTTTCCCACACACAAAGGGAAAAATTGACAAGTACGGTTTCTTTCTTGATGACCCTTCAGTACGAGTTGCTCTAGCACCCTACACTGTTTACTTTTACAAAGAAGACTTAGAGTTTATTCAAGAATGTGAAACACACAATAATTTAACTGAAATTTATGCGTGCTTAACAGAACAAATATACATTGTTCCTGAAGAATATAACTATTTTAAGTAACTGATCATTCTTTTTTCAAGCCCATTTTGCTTTTCCAAATTGGAACTTCGTATGCCATTGGCTCTTTTTTAAGTTTCAACAAGCCTGCTTCTATAAGATCATCAATGTTTACCATTTGCGATTTTTCATCAGCAATTCTCGGACAAGCAGTGTTCACCCAGAAATCAATGAAATTAAAATTTTCAAACTGCTGCATGTTTAACTCATCACACGCAAAAACATAACATTCCTTATCTGTTTGACTTTTGAAATCCAAAGCACGCATTAAATTCTTTTGACCAATTTTTGTTGACACGATCACTCCGATAATTTTTGCATGCAAAAATTTGTTTAACTCGCCTTGCTTTCTTTTTCTGAATTGCTCAGCAATAGAAGAGTCTAATTTACTAATCTCGTTTCCATCAGGATTCCATAACCAGACATCTTTACCTGTTTTTAATGCAACCTGAATTGGATGGAAAATACCAGAGCCAACAAACAACCACGCATCAATTTTATCGTTAATCTTTTCAGCTTCACTTGCATTGCAGCCGAGAACTTGACCAGCAAGCTTTGCAGTTTTTAGCTGATCAATAATTGTTTGAATTTTATGCTCGTGCTGAATAGTAGTCACTATGCCCCAATTTAATTTAGGCAATTGCTTAAGTTTGTCTTCTGGAATTGTAACGTCTGTGTTGCTTTTGGCGTGAACGTGCATTATTTTCATTACCATATTTTTATTGCTTGAAAGATGGTTTAAAAAGGTTTCTTGATCATTTTGCAGACTTCCACAATAAATCAAAAAATTGCTTATATGATTGTGCTGCTAACTTTTCTTCTATAAGAAAACCAAACGGTTTATCAAGCCAAACAATAATTGCAACACGATCGCCAAAAATAATAGTTTCTGTAAGTGCTTCAAACTCTTTTTTTGTTGTTTTGACTGCCGTCTTGTTGAATTTGTTCAATACATTACCCCAATATTTTAATGATGCGTGAAATAATAATTGTGCGTTAATTCTTTTCTTAATACGTTCTTTATGAAATCTCTCCCAGAAAAAATCACCCAGAACCTGTTGAGATTTATGCGCTCCACCGTACGCAACATATTCTTTCGCGTCTGTATCCAAAATAATGTTCAAGAGCTCTTTCACGCCACGCTTTCCTTGAAAAATGCGCGCTCTTGGTTTTTCCGTTACCAACGCACGTTTCGCTTCGAGCTCTGGCAAAATTTTTTGCAATTTTGCTTTCTTTTCATCAAGAAAAGTTAACAGTTGTTTCGGCTCAATTGACTGATATACACGAACTTTGCCTTCTTGAACGTATGTAATCAACCCTTTTTCAATCAATGAATGAAACGCCCTGTGAACAACTGCATTCTGCAAACCTGATTTTTCTACCACTTTGCCTGCTGTTGAAGAACCCAATTCGAGAAGTGCAATGAACACTTTAATTTCTGCTCCTGTAAGTCCGATGTCTTCTAAAATTGATGTGTCCATACTTATGTTCGCCTCGCTTAAGTATTTAAGTTTTTCTTAATATGATCACAAAAGTGGTTATAAATATTAAAAAACTACTCAGTTTCTTGTAGTTATAACAAGGTGTAAACATGGCAGAAACAAGCATCGAGGAACGTATCGAAACAGCACTAACCGCACCATATGCATCAGTAATCAGAGGAAACGCTCGAGAATGGAGCTCAACAAATTCTACAACACTCTCAACAAACAAATTCAACCTCACACGCGTTATAGAGCGAGCATTACCTGATGCACCAAGTATTGACGTAAACGTCAACTGCATCGTTGTTAATGGATCACTCGACAAGGGAGAAGAACCTCATTATCATGACTCCTACGTCATAGGCATCATACAACGCGGTCATGGACGATTCACAGTCAAGCGGGATGGAAAAGTCATAGATGAGCAAGTCAGCAGAGGAGATATTGTTATCATCCCAAAAGGCACGTACCACGTATTTGACGGAACAGACATTCTCTATGCCGCGTTTGAGTTTGGCAAAGAAGGCGAAGTCAACTATCAACGTCACCAACATTAGAACAACCTAAAGCATTGAAATATCAGAATGTTAAAGATGAAAAGTTAGTTAATCTTCTCAGTTTGTTCAATATCTGTTAAACATTCTATCAATTCCTCAGTTGACAAAACAATCACTGCGTTTTGTTCTGATAGTTTTTTATCATTAGTCCAAAGCGCACAATTTTCTTTAATAGCAAGCGCAATAAAATCCACATCATTACTATCGGGACTAATGTTCAAGGCTTGTTTTAGCAAATTTGAATACTGGTTCAATGGTGCAAATTCTATAATTTTTGCTAACTCTATTTTAAGTTGTTCAAACTGCTTTGATGAAATCTGGGCTTTTTTGCACACTTCAGTTTGATACTTATTAATTTCTTCAAGAGCATACTCTGGAGAAACCAAACTTAACTTATTATTGTAAAATAATTGCCTTGCAACAGACTTTTCCCAAAAGAAAGTAATCAGGACATTTGTATCAACAACTGATCTCATCATATTAAACCTTTCTTTTTGAGATATGCAAGCCTATTCGCCCTCCCTTTTCTTTGCAGTTCAACAGCCCAATCAGAAATAGGTTTTTCCTCACGAAACTTTTTCAAAAGCTCTTCACGCTTTGAAAGTGCCGCTGTTTTTTCCACAATGCAACCTCTAACAAAACCAGACCAATTTATCTCCCTAAAACGATCCATTTTTTTCTTCACCTCTTCTGGAACGGAAAGTGTTATGCTCACCATAATAAAACGTAAAAACGTTAAAATATTTAAATCTTTCTAAGTGAAAGGTTTAGAACGTTTCCAAAATTCCTCAAAATATGCTTGGAACGAGTCAGTAATTCCTTGATTTACTATTTCTATTGCTATAACTGTAGGATTTTGAATAAGAATTAATGTTGTATCTTTGTAAGTCATAAAAAGTGCAGGAGTTACGATATCAGAAGGCATCAAACGAGCATCACAGAATTTGTAAGAATTTCTGTTTTTCAAAACAGCAATAGCAGTTCCTTGATTAAACAACATTCTGCAATTGATGCCTACTTTTGCTCTTCTTACATGATCACGCTGCCAATACAAATGATGAGTTTCTGGCTGCTCTGCAGGAACTCCCAAAATACAATACCCATCTCCTTTTTTCAACTTAAGATACTGATGTTCGTGAGCTGTTTGCGCACCTTTAAAACCAACATAAATTGTTGCTTCACCTTTGGAATTCATTGCTTGTTTTAACAAAAGCTCGGGAACAATTTTTTCGACTTTTGTTCGGTTCAATTTCAATGCTGATTCTCGCCTATCAATATACTCCAATATTTTGGTAGGCTCTGCAGCTTGGTACTGTTTAGTTTGATTTTTAAAAATGTAAGACACCAGACCTTTTTGAATAAGTTTTTCAAGAAGCTGATAAATAATACAACGCGCAACACCTGATTTATCCACAATAGGTCCTGTTGTCGTTAGTCCTAAATCTAGCAACGAGAGATAAACTTTTACTTCACCTTCTGTAAGTCCTGCATCCTTTAAAATTGACATATCCATTGTATTACTATAAGTAGTAGGCAATATTATAAACGTTTTGATTATACTAGAAACTAGGATTATGAAACAAAAAATCAACTTACGGTTTTGCCCTAGAACTAGCAAGGCTCATCCTGAACTCGACATTGCTCATTATAGAGGTCACCCAGATTTCTTGCTCCACAGAGGTTGTATCGGTCGATGTGATCATTGTTTTCGCAGTGATAAAATTATTGCAGAAGTTTATGATGGTAAATCCACTGGTCTTGTTTACGGAAAAACTAAAGATGAGTTTTTACAATATGTGCTATCCAGAACAGGACTTGACTTGAATAAATTTGCTTCTGAAAAATTAGAAAAATTAAAAGGTATAGCAGACGTATTAGAAGTTATATTAGAAGTTGTAAAACAAAAATCTTACCAAAAAAGAGTGCGAGTTTTATCCCTTGCTGAATGGGAGTATCCAATTTTGAGATATGATGTTGGCGAACAAAACTTAGAAGTTATAACACAGGAATCTGGAGGATTTCGCTTAGAAGCAGAATTTAGATATCGCGGAGGCCCTGACGGCGCAGGATATCAACTTCCTATCCCTGAAGAGGAATTGGAATGGATAGCGGAACAAACAAGAGACGACAGATTTGATTACGTCATCATAAGCCACGATCATGGATCTGGACTTGAAAGAGCAAAAGCAGTTGATGAAAGCATGAGAAAAGACAAAGCATGCATAACGGTTTCAGACACCACAGGTAACCGAATTGAGGGCCCTCTCTATGATAGATTTTGTAAACCTTACAAAGATTTAGGATACACTAAATTTGAATCTAAAATTACTATGCAAAAGCGAATTGAAAAAGATTTGAGAGCTTTTGAGGTCTAAACGGCGCGCGATATTACGTGATAACTTCAAAACAAAAAAGATAAGTTTTTATACCTTTGTAGCTTTTTGTAGCTAAATGAAGCAGATTGTGTTTGACTCTGACGCACTCATCAAACTTATGCGTTCAGGAATTTTGCAACAAATAAAACATAAATGCGTAATTTCAGACAGCGTATATGAAGAAACAGTAACGGAAGGAAAGAAAAAATTATACCCTGACGCATATCAAATTGAAACCAGTGTCAAAGAAGGCAAAATAAGCGTCAAAAAAATACTGTTCCAGCAATTGCCTGGACTTGGAAAGGGCGAATCCAGCACATTTGCGCTTTTTAAAAAATTGAAGGCAGATGTAATCGCAAGTGATGACAAGAAGTTCATAAAACTTCTTGAAGAACAAAAGATAGAATATATCACTTCGACAGCAGCAATAACTGGACTTTACCTAGCAAAGAAGATAAACCAAAAACAAGCTATAAACGCATTGGAAAAAATAAAAGAGTTCGTATCAAAAACGAATTACGAAAAAGCACAACAAACAATCGGAGGCAAAAAATGACAACCACACCATACCATTTGAGAATCCCTGAAGAGGTTCTTGCAGTATCAAAAATACGCGCAGAAGAAGAACATCTAGATCAGAGCACTACATTAAAGCAATTCCTACACGCTGGCGCAGAGGAATATATCCTGAAACTTGTGAAAAAAGGAAGGATAAGCATAGGAAAAGCAGCAGAAATACTCAAAAAAACAGTCTACGACATACAAAGACTTGCAAAGAACTACGGAGTAGAACTAGGACCAACAACAGAACAAACAGAGAAAAGTATAAAGACGGCAAAAAAATTGTTTAGCTCTTGAATGGCTTACTTCTCTTCCAAAATTCCTCAAAGTAAGCTCTGAATGAATCAGCGATTTCCTGATTGATTATCTCTACAGTAATTGGATTAGATGATGGAAAACTAATCACTGCAACGTCTTTGTAGCCCATAAACCAAGCAGGAGTGTTAATTTCGATTGGCATTCGCCTTGCTTCGCTTCCTTTGTACGAATTTCTGTTTCTCAATGTTTCATCATCAACTTTTGGGTGAAACAAAATCTTAGATTTGATTTCTGCTTTTGCCCTGCGCTTGTGATCTTTTTTCCAATACGCATGAAAATATTCTGGCTGTTCTGCTGGGCCAGAAAGGTAAAAATACTCTTCGCCTGACTTCAATTTTTCATACGTATGTTCATGAACAGTTATCATTCCTTTGAATCCTTCAAACAAACGAACCTCGCTTTTCTTCGCAGACGCTTGCTTTAACAATAATTCAGGGATGAGTTTTTCGACTTGTTTCGCATTTCTTTCCAGCTCTTTTTTTCGCTCTTCAATATAATCTAACAATTTATCAGGATCGGATGCTTGGTAATATTTTGTTTTTTCTTTTGTAACATAAGAAACAAGACCTTTCTCAATAAGCTTGTCAAGAAGTTGATAGATTATGGATTTTGCAACTTTAGATTTCTCAATAATTGGACCCGTTGTAGAAGAACCAATTTCGAGAAGCGCAAGATATACTTTAGTTTCGCCTTCTGTAAGACCTGCTTCTTTTAGACTCTCTATGTTCATTATTACACCAGTGCTGGTGAGTCCATATATAATAACTTCTCCTTACAATTAAGTGGTAACAATATGTGGCAAATGAAAACAACAATAACAATGACTCTTTGCATTTTGCTTTTAATGGCAGCATGCACGACAACAAATAACGATGAAACAATAAAAATTGGCGGAATTCTCATACTCACAGGAACAGGCTCACAAACAGGAACAATGGAACTAAAAGGAACAAATTTAGCCATTGAAGAAATTAACTCTGAAGGAGAAATTAATGGCGAAAAACTTGAAATCGTTTATGAAGATAACCCTGATGATGAGCCGAAGACAGCAGTAACTGCACTACAAAAATTGCTTGCACAAGACATCAAAATAATACTAGGAGCAACATGGACACCATCAGCAAAAGCAATAGCGCCAATAGCCTGCCAAGAAAAAACACTAATGGTATCTCCAAGCGTAGGAGTTGCAGATTTTAACGAAGAATGCGACTATCTCTTTAATTTATGGCCGCACGATGATGTTTTAAGCAGAAAAATAGGCAAGCACTTGTATGATCAAGGCTACAAAAATATCGCGATACTTGGAAGCAACCAAGCATGGGAAGAAGTACAAGCAAACGCAGTCAAAGAAGGCTACGAACTTGCAGGAGGAAAAGTAAAAACATTCATACTTGCAGACCAAGACGAAAAAGAATCAGATCAGAAGCACTGAAAATCAAAAACTCGAAACCTGACGCTATTGTATTCACTAACTATGGATTTGAACACATAGCAGCAAAAAGAATGAAAGATATTGGAGTTAATGCTCAATTCTTCTCAGTGCTAATGGATGATGAACGAATAAAAGGATCAGATGGAGCATTCGAAGGAACAATCGCGATAACTTCTTTTACTCCTACAGAAAAATTCATAACAAAATTCAAACAAAAATACAACGAAGAAGCAGACATGGGATCAGACACTGCATACGACGCAGCAATGTTACTTGCAAAAGCGATGAAGGGGACAGGAAGTACAGATGTTGATATACTGAAAGACTACTTGAACGACCTTGAAACGTACGACGGTGCTTCAGGACATTTAACTTTCGATGGCAAAGGCGGAGTAACAAAAACACCCTCATTCAAGATTGTTAAAAATGGGAAGTTGGTGGATCTTGAATAATTTTTATTTTTCTTGATACAAATAATTATATACTCATAAAATAAGATGATTGTATGAGCCCTGGAAGTTTAATCTTGATTATCGTCATTATCTTGCTTACTGTAACTGCAATAAAATTTTTAGTAGGGGCTGCACGAACAGTAATTACTATTGGACTTATCGTTCTTGCAATTGCATTAATACTTTCTGTTATGTCTGGAAAAGACCCTTTTGAGATAAAAGATACTGCAACAGGAGTAACAGAAAACGTAGGCCAAGCAATACAAGGAACAACCAACACGATAAATGAAACAATTAACGCCATAAATGAAACATACCAACAAATAAAAACATATGGAGACTAACATAGTGAAAACATTTTTGCTCATACTAATAATACTTGCAAGCTGCACTACACAAGACCAACTAACAACAATTAAGCAAGCAAAAACAACTAACTGTATAAACGACTGCCTTCCTGAACAAACAAGATGCACAGGAAACAGTTATCAAGTATGCACAAACACTGACTTTGACAGCTGTTCAGAATGGAGCCAAACACAACCCTGCAAAGAAGGACAATCGTGCAAAAACGGAAAATGTGAAGGCATTCCAACAGAACAAAAACAACCAACAACGGAAAAAACCACTCAACCAATTCAAAAAGAACAACCAAAAACTGTGCAACCTACAACGCCACCCGCACAAACAATACCCCCTGTACAAACCACAACGCCTTCTCAAACAAAACAACTGGCTCAAGCAATAATAGGCTCAGCATGCCAGAAAGGTCAAACGTGCGATGACAACAACCCAAATACAATCGACACTTGTTATGCACAAACCTGCGTTTATTTCCCAAAAACCTGCGAACATCTCCAAGGCGATCAAAACCCAAGAAATGTTAAATTTGCAATAATACCACAAGAATTCACAAGCTTAAGCAGCGAAACAATGCAAAAAATAAATCAACATGTAGAAAAAATACTTAACACAGAACCATTCAAAACACACGCAAATGAAATGGACTTTTATCTGTTCAACACAAATTTTCAGTTTATTACACCTAACACTGTCACATCAACAGATAATCTTAGAAATGTACTAGACATAGTCAAAAGTTCATGCAATGCTGACGAAATAATAATAATCCTAAACAGAGAATACCAAGATGGACTCGGACCACAACACGTTGCAATAACAACAATCAATGACCTTGTTGCAACAATACACGAACTAGGACACTCATTTGGAGGATTAGGAGACACATACCTTGGATGGACATTATTTGATGGGAACACTCCTTATGAAGAAGGAAGTTTATCAAGAGAAACAGGCACGCAAAACACAGACATAGCCGGATGCCCAAAATGGTGTCAAAGCAACACAGGAACATACCAAACCGCATGCACGCAAATAACAGATGAGCAGACTTGCAGAACTTACGAAAGAGAACTTTATACAGGACCAGAAGGAACACACTGGGCATGCACTGCTGAAAAAAAATGCTGTGTTTGGCTTCCTGAAACACACACATTCTTCAACAGCAAATGTGTAAGCGTAAGAGACAACACAAACATAGGTGTTGGCTGCTACGGCAATTCAGGCTGTTATTACGGAGGAATAAGAGGCACACCAATCTGGAGATCAGAAGTGGACACAATCGGTCTCATGGGAGAGGGAATGAGAATCAGTAAAGATTTTAGCGATGTTGAAAAAAGAGGAATAGAAAACGTATTCGCTTGCTGTTATCCTCAAAACTGCCAGAATTATCCTGCTGCACAATGCCAAACATTTGCAAGCACGTACAGCAGATTTACACACTGCAACACCTGCACTTAACTTCTTATTTTCTTCCACAACTCAGGAATAGTTTTCTCAGCTAACGGTTTCAAATTAAGAATATCCTCTTCATTATACCACACAAGCTTATCCAAATGTTCCCTGTTACCTGTACTTTTCCACATCTGCCACAAATAAACAGCATCCTCGCCAGACATATCCTGCACTTCTTTTCTTCTCTGAATATTTAACTTTTTTTCTATCGCTTTCAAACCACCAACATGACCAATTTTCTGACAAACAAAACGCAAATCAACATGCGGAACAGTTGGTTTAACATCAAAATATTTTTTAATAACAGGCAAATCAAAAGAAGCACCATTAAACGTAACAATCATTTTATATTTTGACAACTCTTTCATCAACAATTGCCTGTCAAGATTAAACCCTTTCACCATTGTTTTTGCATCAACACCATCAGAAATACCAACAACAGTAATATCACCATAATAACCAGAAGTTTCAATATCCAAATAACACGCCTGATCCTTAAACTCATCAAACAAACGCCACTGTTCTCCAGAAGGCAGTGCTTGCGCAAAAAATTTTTCATTCTCCTCTTTCAAATGCAATTTTGCATCTTTCAAATGCCAATCAAAACGCTCTTTTCTTGCTTCACTAATCCCCTTGATTTGTTGAGCAGCAATAAAATCAGACCATGAATTCATTTCCTGTTTCCAAAACTTCTGCTCTGTTCTTTGCTTAACGCCCGGCAACAACACAAAAGAATTTTCTAACATGGCACGCAGACAAGCCAGAACATTTATAAACAATGTCTATCCCTATTCAGTAGAGGATAAACATGCCAGCATTTGCATTACACATAGACAGCTGCAAGGAACTGTTTGAACAATTCAAACTGCGCAAACAAAGCACATCATTCGCTCTCTTTGTAGTAGGCAGCGTACTAACAGATTTAGAAGAATTCGGCATTCTGAAAAACGTGCACGGCAGAGCAGAAAAATTTCTGCAATATTTGTTAAAAACAGACCCAAAATACGCACCACTTGCTGTAGGTATGATAATGCACGAAGAACTCGATGCAGTAGTGGATAAACATCACGTGCATCCAAACATACCAACAGCAAAAAAATTATTAGAAAAACATAACATGCACTCTGGAAAAGTTGATCTTGCAGCACACTATCTTATAGACCACTGCGTAACCTGCAATTTTGTCGAACAACATCCCGATGTCATTCGCCTTGCAGAAACAGCAAAGAAAAAACTAAAACACAGACACATACACAAAATAGCATATCATCTTACTAACTTTTTTGGAGGCGAAAAAAACAAAGTAATAGACGTATTACACACCTTCAGAGATTTTGACTTACACCAATACTTATCAGAAGAAAAATCAGCAAACGTGTACGGCAAATTTTTATTCCTACAACAAGAACTCAAAGAACAACCAATAAAAATAAGCCAAAAAATAAAACTAGGATTACAATACGGGAAATTTTTGTTCAAGCATAAAAAACAAGATGTTAAACAACTCTGCAAAACAGCAAGAGTCCGCTTTGATAATCACAAAGAAAGCTATCAAATCGCTAAAAAAAGTTTAGTGAAACGATTTGCAAAATTAAACACCACATACATAATTTCATTCAAACACTAATTATTCATTAGCCATATTCCAAAGGCGCTCAAAAAATATCTGATATCTTTCTGTATCACTTGGCTACGATTGGAGTCTCATCCTTGACGCAGTACAAAAATCAAGAAAAGATCCTCTTATTGCTTTAAAGGACATGGAAGTAGATGGTGTTAATGGATTATTAACCTTTGATGAATCAGGAAATAGTAATCCTGAAAACATAATGTACAAAGTTGAAAACGGAAAATTAACAAGACTGGATTAAATAAGATCAAAAACAAAATATGTGTAGTCTCAAATACTATGAAAACATTCGTGTTTTAAACAGCAATGCTTATAAAGCAACTATTTTTCTTCCCTATAAATGACTAAGAAGGAACAAGCAGCACAGCAAAGCCAGCAAGAACAAGAAGAATGGCTACGCAGAACGCCAACACCAAGAGAAGGACAAGTTCTTGGATTATGCGAACAAAGAGTAGGCGGCAGCAGAATGAAAGTCCGCTGCATGGACGGAAAAAACAGAATCTGCAGAATACCAGGAAGATTAAAAAGAAAACTGTGGGTAAGAGAAGGCGATACATTATTAATCGAACCTTGGGAACTCGGCGGCGATGAAAAAGGAGATGTTGTGTATAAGTACAAACCAATACAAGTTTCATATTTGAAAAGAAAAGGACTTCTTAAAGATATGCTAGAAGATGAGTTTTAGTTTGAACTGAAGTTCAGAATAGGGAGTTTAGGATTAAAAATTTCTAAGTAAATCTCAAAGAAGAAAATATTTTAAATTAAACATCACCATGAGTATCACGCTTAATTACTTCTTCAATAGTGCGTTCATGAAACTTCACAACAAGGCCATCGTACTTTCGTGCAACATCAGGATTCCCTGTATACTGCTTGCCATCTAATTCTTTATGCAAACCAGACTCATCAAACTCAAGAGCAGGATATCTTTCCCTAAACACAACTGGATTCTCACCAATTGCAAACTCAACATGCTCATAGCCTTCTTTGTAAGATTTTCCTGATTTTGGTGAAGGTAATTCAACACACCAAATTTTATGATCTCTAAAACGAATTGGCTCATTAAGTTTGAATGTTGAAATAAGTCTGCCATTAATTTCGTTTTCAATCAATAGCTTTCCTATTTGTCCTAGAGCCGCTTTTAGCTCTTGATAACGTTCATTTGTTTCAACTCTATAACAAATATGATCACATTCGTAATCAGCAACATCTATACCATCTTGATCTAACGCGGCAAAAACGCGCTCTAAGAAAGATATTGGATTTCCGAGAATTTGATCGATTGAAGTCATCATTTCACAAACTCGCCAGCAGCAGAATGTCCTGTTACAACTTTGTACGCTTCTAAAGTTGCAACTGCGCCCATACCTGCACTAATTACTGTTTGCTTGTACGGCATATTTGTCAAATCACCGCACGCAAACAAACCAGGAGTTTTTGTCCTACAAAATTCGTCAACAATAATTTCACCAATTTTGTTTGTTTCAACCAAACCTTCTTGCAACATCTCAGTAGATGTAATCCAACCAATTTCAGAAAATACTCCTTGTACAGGCAATTCTTTTTTTTCTTTGGTTTCAACATGCTCAACAACCAATGCCGAAACAAATTTATCACCTTTAATTTCGACAGGACTAAACGGAGTAAGAATCTCTATCTTTTCATTCTTTTTTGCTCTTTCAACAGTCACCTCATCAGCTCTGAATTCGTTTCTTCTGTGAACAAGATATACTTTCTTTGCAATGCTTGCAAGCTCTAAAGCGCCTTCAACTGCACTATTCCCTCCGCCAATAACAACTGTTTCTTTATTTGGGAATAATGGAGCATCGCAAGTTGTGCAAGTACTCAAACCTCTGCCAAAAAATTTATCTTCGCCAGGAATGTCGAGCTTTCTTCTTTCTCTGCCATAACAAAGAATGACTGTTTTTGACTCAATTTGTTCTCCTTCATCTAATTCAATCTTGAACTCTTTTGGTTTTGTTATTTTCTTCACAGAAGTTTCCTTGATCTCGCAACCCCATTTTTTTGCAGACTCCCAAAACCTATTCATTAAATCAGGACCCGGACCTTCATAACCCGGATAATTCTGAATATCATTAGTACTATTTGTTTCGCCACCAACATTCGGACCAGTAATCAGAACACACTTCAGTTTTTTTCTTCCTGCATAAATTGCAGCAGTTAATCCTGCTGAACCTGCACCAACAATAACAAGATCATACATAGTTCTTTGTGAAATTAAATTGTTTATAAGGTTTTTCTTTACAGAGTTTACAGAGGGGAAGCACTACTTGCGCTCTCTAGGTTACTGGATGCCCCTCTTTATAACACCCCATTTACCGAAGAATAGAAAGCGCAACCATTGTCTGGCTTTCAATTTGTCAAGAACCGCCCGTCACAAAAGGGCATGATGCGACAGTATCATCTTTTACGTAAAAGGACGAGCGGTTCTTGAGCACGATCAGAATTCCACTTTATCATTTTGTGGATTGCGTAGCAAGCAACCATTCTGTTAATGGTGGAATTCTGACGTTTAGAAACGCAGGTGAGGTTTATAGGAAATCTGGGAAACAACAAAATTTCAGATTTCCTAATACGCGAGCAAACTCGCGATAAGGAGAGGACATCGCGAAAAACAGCAAGCCAGAGGAGCTACTATCCTCTCTTTACTTTTTTATCACTTACTTGTTACTCCTAGACAATGGAAAATTATATTAAGCAGAAGTTCTGCAAATAGAACATGGATTGGGTAGAACTAAACAGACCAGCAACAACTGCTGTAACAAACATCATCACAACATTGCTTCTTGGCTTAAGTTTGCTTGCAGCACTATTATTACAAACAGCAATGCAAACATTTTACGATTTACAATTGGTCATCATTTTTATTGGAATCATCGTAGGAGCAGTCGTTCTCTACAATTTCTGGAAAGAAGACCGATACGGATACATTATCAGCATCATCTTCTTCGCAGTCGCAATACTTGACAGCATCTGGATGATCGCAGCAACAGGAGCAATATTCACATTCATTTTTTCATTAATTGTCAACATTGGCGGACTCGCATTATGTTTTGTCCGCTTGCAAACACTACCTGTAAAATCAACAGATGATTACGACTTTGATTTTTCACCAAGCTATCTTGAAACATACGATATAGACAAGCCTTACTCCACTATTGCAGGAAGAGGAAGGCAGAAAAAGAGAAGATAGAGAAAGGGAGAAAAAAACTCTCAACAATCATTCAACCCATCTAAAAAACACTTTGTGCAATTCCAAATACGCAAAGCCGATAATTGCTCCGCCCAAAATCCACAACCATTCAACCAAGGTTAACGCTACTACTCCAAACAAATTCTGAAGCGCAGGAACATACAAAATAAGCAAGTGCAAACCAACAGAAGCAAAAACAGCCAACCACAACCACTTATTCGCAAATAAACCAACCTGAAAAACTGACTTGTGAACAGAACGACAACTAATAGCCTGGAACAATTCAAACATCACAATCGTTGTGAACGCAATCGTCATTGCTTTTGGCAAACCATCAACAAGCGCACTATCAAAAAAATACAACGTGACAATAGTCAAAATAACAGGATACACATACACATACGGTTCAAGACCCTTAAACACAGTCTGCTCAGGCTTTCTTGGACGTCGTTTCATCACACCAAGCTCAGCAGGATCAACACTCAACGCCAACGCAGGCAACCCATCAGTAACCAAATTAATCCACAAAATCTGAATCGCCATCAACGGCAAAGGAAGACCAAACAAAATAGAACACAAAATAACCAACACCTCACCAATATTACCTGACAACAAATACGCCAAATACTTCTGAATATTATCAAAAATACGACGACCTTCCTCAACCGCATTCACAATCGTCACAAAATCATCATCCTGCAAAATAATCTCGCTCGCCTCTTTTGCAACATCAGTACCAGAACCCATCGCAACACCCAAATCAGAAGTTTTCAAAGCAGGAGCATCATTCACACCATCACCAGTCATTGCAACAACGTGCCCTTTTGCTTTCAACGCATTCACAATCTTCAACTTATGAGCAGGATTAACACGCGCATACACGCTGATTGTTTCAACAACAGAATCAAAATTCTCCATCACATCAAGTTCTTCACCAGAAACTGCTTTGCCTGCAATTCCCAATTCCTTTGCAACAGCCTCAGCAGTCACTTTATTATCACCCGTAATCATCACAACCTTAATTCCTGCAGACACACATTTATCAATCGCAGACTTTGCTTCCTTTCGCGGAGGATCACTCATTGCCTGCAAACCAACAAAAATCAAATCAGACTCTGGCTTTTTATCCACTCCAGAAAGAGGTTTGTACGCAAACGCCAACACACGCAACGCCTGCTTTGCAAACAACTCTGTTTGTTGCAACACCTTATTTGCTTCTTCCCGAGACAAACGCACAACCTGCCCATTTACTAACACTCTGGAGCATTTTTTGAGCAACACTTCAGGAGCACCCTTCACATACGACACTCTTTCTTTACCAACCTTATGAACCGTTGTCATCAATTTACGCTCACTCGTAAACTCAACCTCATCAACACGCGAAAACTGATCATGCAAATCTTCAACATGCAAACCTGCTTTACGCGCAGAAACAAGCAAACACGCCTCAGTAGGATCACCAACAACCTTCCAAACACTTCCTTCTTTCGTTAATGAAGCATTATTATTCAACGCACCAATACGCAACAACAACTCAAACAATTTTGGATCGTGAGAAAACTGCCCTTCAGGATTATACCCTGCGCCAGAAACAGAAACAACAGCACGATTCACAAACAACTTCCGCACCGTCATCTCATTATGAGTTAACGTACCAGTTTTATCCGCACAAATAACAGTACACGCTCCCAAGGTTTCAACAGAAGGCAAATGACGCACAAGCGCGTTACGCTTTGCCATGCGCTGCACACCAACAGCCAAACCAACAGTCACAACCGCAGGCAAACCCTCAGGAATCGCTGCCACAGCCAACGCAATAGCTGTTAACAAAATAGCTGTAATTGGTTGATCTAAACGAATCACACCAACAAGAAAAACCAAAACAGCAATACCAACAACAAGCGCGCCAATATACAACCCAAGACGCTTCAACTTCTTCTGCAAATGCGTCTGTTCAGGCTCTGCTTCCTGAATCATCGACGCAATCTTACCAATCTCAGAACTCATACCCGTTCCTGTAACAAGCGCTTTCCCATGACCTCTTGTTATAATAGTTCCAGAAAACACCATATTTTTCCGATCAGCAAGCGGAACTTCCTTCTTGAAATTGCCTGCAAACTTTTCCTCAGCAACACTTTCACCAGTTAACACTGCTTCTTGCGCAAACAAATTTGTTGACTCTAACAAACGTGCATCAGCAGGAACTTTATCACCTGTTTCCAACAAAATCACATCACCAGGAACTAAATCAGCCGCATCAATTGAACTTATAGTTCCATCACGCAACACCTTTGCTTTCAACGAAACAAGCTTTTTCAGAGCTTCAATAGACTTTTCAGCACGAAACTCCTGCACAAAACCTAAAATTGCGTTAAGCACAACAATTGCAGCAATCACATACACATCAACAAGCTCACCAACAATAAACGAAATAACAATCGCGACAAGCAAAACCCAAACAATAGGGCTTTTGAACTGCGAAAGAAAAATAACAAACGCATTTGTTTTACCAATTTCCTGAATCGTGTTAGGTCCGTGAACATTTAATCGATGCTCTGCTTCAACAGCAGAAAGCCCTTTATCAGAACATCTCAATTTTTCAAACAACTCTTGTTTATGAAACAAATATGCATCATTCATCAGTACGTTGTATTGATTGTTTGTATAAATAGTTTCTGTTGAGTGTAACAACAAACTTAAATACCAACAAATAATATAAACAAAAAAAGAGGCCCTATGTTAACTACCCTGCAAGACATTCTCAAAAAAGCGCACAAAGGCAACTATGCAGTAGGAGCATTCAATATCAATAACATGGAAATCTGCCAAGCAATTATTGCTGCAGCAGTAAAACAAAAATCACCTGTCATTCTCCAAACAAGCGAAGGAGCACTCGAATATGCAGGAATGGATTATCTCAAATGCATCGCATACAACGCAGCAAAACAAAACATACCTGTTTGTCTGCACTTAGATCACGGAAGAGATTTAAGCATCATCAAAGATTGCATAAAAGCGGGATGGACAGGAATAATGTACGACGGAAGCCACTTACCATTCAAACAAAACATCAAGAACACTAAAAAAATCGTGCAATTAGCTGCAACAAAAAACATCGGCGTAGAAGGAGAACTTGGCACAATCGGAGGAGCAGAAGACAAAATAACAGCACGAACAATTATTTACACAGAACCAGAAGACGCAAAAGAATTTGTAGAAAAAACAGGCGTTTGTGCTTTAGCAATTGCCATCGGAACAAGCCATGGAGCACACAAATTTCACGGAACTGCAAAACTAGATATTAAACGTTTGCAAGACATCAAGAAAAAAATAAAAATCCCCTTAGTTTTACACGGCGCGTCAGGCGTGCCGCGCTTTCTTGTAAAACAAGCAAATAAATATGGCGCACAAATAACAGGAAGTATGGGCGTTCCTGATGAACAAATAAAACAAGCCATCAGAAATGGAATAAATAAGATCAACACAGACACAGACTTACGACTCGCATTTGATGCAGGCATACGCAAATTTTTGAAAGAACAACCAACAGACTTTGACCCAAGACACATATTGGGAGAAGCACGAACACTCATGCAACAAACAGTTGAACACAGACTGAAACTGTTTGGAAGTCGAGGGAAAGCATGAAACCACTACTTATCTATATAACTGCATCAACTAAACAAGAAGCTGAACAAATCAGTGAAATATTAATTAAAAAGAAACTCGCAAGCTGTGTAAATATTCTTCCAGAGATTCAATCCCATTATATTTGGAATGGTAAACTCCAAAAAGAAAAAGAAGTTTTAATGCTGGTTAAAACATTTGACGCAAAATACAAACAAGTTGAATCAACTATTAAGAAAATACATAGTTATGAAACACCCTGTATTGTTGCAATTCCAATCATCAAAGGAAACGAGGCATATTTAAGATGGAGCAAACAGTGTATGTAGGAGCAGACCACGCAGGATACGCGTTAAAAGAAAACATAAAGCTTTTTTTGCAGAAGAAGGGCTACTCTATAAAAGATCAAGGAGCGCACAAACTAAGTTTAGGAGATGATTATCCAGACTATGCAAAAAAAGTAGCACAAATAGTACAAAAAGAAACAAACAGTTTTGGTATCCTATTTTGCGGAAGCGCAGAAGGAGTATGTATTGCAGCAAACAAATTCAAAGGAATAAGAGCAATAGCAGTCAGAACACCTTTGCTCGCAAAAATGAGCAGAAAACATGAAAATGCAAATGTTTTATGCTTAGCAGGAGGAGCAACAAAACAAAAAGTTAAAGGATTGGGCTTGAGCAAAACACAAGCAGAAAAAATAACTCACGCATTTCTAACAACCAGTTTTTCAGGAGAAGAAAGACATAAAAGAAGACTGCAAAAAATATCGAGGCTGGAAAAATAATGGAAATCATACCAGGAATCCTTGTTCATTCATTAGAAGAGCTAAAACAAACGCTCAAAAAACTCAGCTGGGCAAAAAAAATCCACATAGACATTATGGACGGCAAATTTGTTCCAAATCAAACCATACAACTTGCTGAGTTAAAAAAAATAAATCCTAAACAAAACATGCAAATTCACTTAATGGCTCACAAACCCGAAACGTACGTTAAGGGATTTGCAAAACTCGGCGTTAAAGAATTTATTTATCACGCTGAAACAAGCAAACAAAACAAAATACTTATTGAAAAAATAAAAAAGACTGGAATGAAAGCCGGAATTGCGTTTAATCCTGAGACCACTATTAACAAATTTAAGAATGCTATTAAAGAAGCTGAATTGGCTTTGATTATGACCATTCATCCTGGATTCAGCGGACAAAAACTAATAAAAAAACCGCTTGCAAAAATTAAACAAATTAAAACAATAAATCAGAACATTTCTGTTGGAATTGATGGCGGATTTAACCTCACTAATTGCAATCTTGTTAAAACGTCTGAAACAGACTTTGCAATAGCAACAAGCGCGATAACAAAACAAAAAAAGTCTAAAGAAGCATATACTAAATTAAGAAAAAAATCTAACTAAACGTTCCGCCAACCATTTTTGCTTGTTTTGGCAACGGATTAAACAAATCACGTTTCTGAATATCTCCTGATAAGATCGGCTCTCCAGGAAGAATGCTTGTGCTCTCAAACGGCTTAAATGTGATAACCACTCTATCGTACGCATTCAAATAATTTCTTGCCATATATCTTAATTGACCATACCCGCCAAAACCAACAGTAAATGATCCTGTGTATAACCAATAACCCGTATCATCATCAACAAGCCAAGATTCAAACTCGCCATACACGCGATCAGAGGCTTTCAAATCTTTTGTCGAAATCGTGACAATACTATTAGGCCCACCATAAGATCTGGAACTTTGAATTTTTGCCGTTGCGCGCGGATAAATCGGCACGTAACCTCCTCTACCAGCACCTTCACCGCCATAGTTTTCATCACTCTCATCAACAGGATTCAAATAAACAATTGAATCAATCCGTGCGAAATAATTATCACCAACAACCCTTGGATCAAAATGAGTTATGTGCTGCACGCCGTACCTACGCGGAAAATCGAAAACTGTTTTGTAATGTTCTTCTATCGCTACAACCACAGTAACGCTTAACAATAAAAACAACAAAATCAAAAAAAAATTTTTTATCATCGGGCCATCACCATTGCAAACGAAGCAGGCATATTAACTTGCTTTCTTGTTTGACCAATTTCACCATACAAAACAACATTTTCTGTTGGACGAGGATCAATATCCGGAAAAGGTTCAACAGTGACCATAATTGCATCACCTTTTAACTCTCCATTGAGTTGAAAACGTAATTGCGCAGTACTTCCAATACCACTCTCCATTAAACCTAAACTTATCGGGTATCCTGAAGAAGTGTCGACTAACCACACCTCATAATAATTTTCTGAGCCAAGCGGAGGCAAATTACGTGATTGAAGATACACTTCAACACTTCTATACGGCGAGCTTGACCCTGAACCATACTGATTTCCCTGACTTAACACACGCACTGTCCCTTTTGAAATTGTAGAAATTCCCGCAACCACTTGGTTAACAACTTCTGCAGGAAACAAATTCACAACAATATCAACACGGTCAGAACCTTTCATTCCGGGATCAAAATTACTGATCCGAGAAGGGTCTCTTCCTCTGGATGAAAAATCACTCGTATCCAACGTAAACGCTGCACCAGAATCGCCTTTCGCACCCTGCGTTGTCAAACGAGGACCTTTAGAACCATAATTTGTAAGCGGCCGTACATAATCATAACCAAAATACTGAACTCTTGAATACGGATCTGTTGCACGTCTTTCACGACTTGAATAACCTGTATAACCAGAAGAAGATGTATCTTCCAGAGCCATGACAAAACTCACTGTACTAACAATCAAAACAGCAATCAATAATACAGCCGTACGTCTCAACATAACACCTCTTTACTTTTCAAACAGACAGGGAGATATTTAAATGTTGTGTCAACCACCAAAATAATTCTGGCCAACACATTTGTCATCAATACAGGCACAAGACCCGCCGCAATCCAAAGTGCCGGGGCGGCATTCTGCGGTACAAATCAACTCCTTGACAGTTTCTTGACCTCTCGGAACACACTTTGTCGGATGGCAGGTTGATTCAAAAACACAATCAGCATCAACAGTACACTCAACATCAAGACACTTTGCGAATTCGCAATCCGGACCTTGTCTAACTACTACACTTCCATCAGGACACACTTTTGCTTCTTCTGTACATGCACGAATCATAGGACTTGTTTTACACACGTGATCAACACACTTTGTTTCCAAATTCCCTGCAATACCTGTACAAAAATCAGGACATTGTTGTGAGTTATCAACATAATAATCAGCATATAATTTATTCCCAATAAAACAATCATTTGTTTGTCTATCAATACCGCCGCATATACAATCAGCATCAACATTACAGAACAACGGATTTTGCAACATATCAACAACTGGTTTATTGTATGGTTGGTTTGGTTGTGGAACTGGTTCTATAATTGGTTTTGTTGAACATGAAACTACAAAAATGAACAATAAAAAAATTAAAACAAAATTAAATAATTTCATATGAAACACTCACCTGCACTGAAACCTGCACATCTCTTGGCGAGACAGCTGTTTCTGCTTTTGCTTCCATCGCAACAGGAACCATATCATATGCACGATAAGGCATGATGTTAAACGATTGTTCAGAAATACTCACTGCTTTGCCCAAACGAACGTTTGAAGCAGTTGCAAGCACCTCAGCTTTTTCACGTGCATGCCTTGATGCCTGCCGCAAAGCTTCTGTTTTCACCTCAGATTCTCGCGCATCAGACAACTCAAAAGAAACATGATCAACAAGCCCACCAGCCTGAACAATAGCATCAAGCAATCTGCCAATACCATCCAACTCAGATGAAGAAACTTGCAACGTATTCGTTACCTGATAACCACTATCAACTGTTTTTTGTCTTGAGTAATCCCATTCACGAATTTGCTGAACATAATAACCAGTTGTTTCAACAGAAGAACCAGAAACGCCATGAGAACTCAGTGCTTTTGTAACTGCATCAGAAACTTGTGCATTCTGAGCCTGCGCTTCCTGCGCCGTAGGAGCCTTTGTCTCAACTCTCACCGTAACGGATGCAATATCATCTGGAAAAACTTCAAACTCAGCACTACCTTGCACAGTCAGCATATGAACTTGAGTTCCTTCCTGAACAGTCACTCTGGTTTCACACGCTGCAAGAAGCAGCAAACAAAATATTAATATTAACGTTAGTTTACTCATAAGATCACCTTTTCATTACATAATAATCACTGGTTTTTATAGTCTTTGATTTGATCATAATAGAAGGTTAGAAGCAATAAGTCAGTAATTTACAGTTAAAAAAAATCAATAGAAAATAACACACAATCCAATAGTTTACTTCAAACCTCAACCATCAAAACTCTTTCACCGCAACATTTAAATATCTACGAGCATAAACATGCACAATGAAAAAAGGTGATGGACTCTCAATAAGTGTATTGAGCGTTATTGCATTAGTTGCGGCAATTGCAGCAGTAACACTTATGGTACAGCAACCAACTGGCAACATAGCTCAAGGGCAACCCTTTTATCCGCTAGCAGAACCTGGTCTTGTAATGTGTGCAAACATGAAACCTGCATTTTTGTTACAAGACATGGGACACTATCAAGTGTATTGTTGCTCAGAAGACATGATCGGCGATAATGCATGCAGGAACCCGCACCGGATATTTCCAGTACGATAAATAGACTCTAAAAAGAGGTGTATAAAAAATGGCAGAGAAAAAAGATGTGAGCTTATTGCTCCTTGGAATCGTAGCAATTCTTGCAATTGTAGGATTGGTGTTATTGTTTACCAGTCCAGCAGCAACAGGAAACGCATATTTCCCCCCAGAACTAGGACCTGAAGTACAATACGCTGCAGGACCAGTCATTGCAAACAATCCTGAACAGACACTACCAAGATGTCCAAATGGATTTGCAAGAAGCAGACAACAACAAAACCTTCCTTATGAAGTTGTATCAGGACACTACTGTAATTGGTATTACTGCGCAGGATTGGAAAACAGCATTGATCCAATAGCAAAACCAATAATGGCCTGTTCGCCAATACCACAATAAACGCCATGAACTCTGAAAGTGCAGGGCTTATTATTTTTGCACTCATCGCGCTTGCCGCGGTGTTTGCTTTTCTTCTTGTTTTAGGTGGACCTGCAAGCGAAACAGTAACTGGCAATTTAGCAGGTACAAACAAAGTAGGAACAAGTTATTACGTTGAAAGAGACGCAGTAGATGCGTGTGCTGACAGCATGTGCACAAACGGAATACCCGGCATACCAACTGGTAAGTACGATGTTGTCAAAGGATATGAATGCGAATGCCAATATGGTTTTGATACATTCTATGAAAACTGGGGACAAAGATCATATAACGATCGTTACTTCTACAGAAGCAAATACATAAGAAACCCACCGAATGAAATCAGAAGGTATTAATTAGACGTAATATGTTAGAGGTAAGAAGTTTTAAAAAGAACTTATGTTGAATTTATTTTATGAATATAAACTTACCTGAATCAGCATTAACTGTTTTTGAAAACGAAGGAATAACTTCATTAAGACCTGCACAACAAAAAGCACTAAACTCAGGACTTTTGGACGGCAAAAGTTTATTGATTTGCACACCAACAGCAAGCGGAAAAACATTAATTGCTGAAATGGCAGCAATGAAAACGATTCTTGAAAACCATGGCAAAGCAATATATATTGTGCCACTTATTGCTTTGGCAAGCGAGAAATACAAAGAATTCAAAAGAAAATACGAACATATGTGCAAAATTGCTCTGAGCAGCGGCGATTTAGATGGTGCTGATCCTTACTTAGTTGATTATGATTTGATTATTTGTACAGCAGAAAAATTAGATAGTTTAATCAGGCATCATGCTCCATGGTTAAGCTTTGTACAAACAGTTATTGTCGATGAAATACACTTGCTTAATGATATCAGCAGAGGACCAACACTAGAAGTTTTGTTAACAATTATGAAAAGATTATTGAAGAACGTTCAAATAATTGGATTGAGTGCAACCATAGGAAACCCTGAAGAACTTGCTGAATGGTTAGAAGCAAAATTAGTAGAAGATACTTGGAGACCCGTACCTTTAAAGAAAGGGACCTTGTTGGGGAATGAGTTGATATTTGAGAATTAATGCAAAAACCAAACAACAAACACCAAAGCTTTCACAACAAACAACGCAAAAAACAAAGCAATACAAGCTGCCAAAATAGCTGTATAATTTAATTCAAATAATTCTTTAGAAGCTCTAAAAAAAGTAGCAACACCAATTGAATAACCTGCTGCAAGAAGCAACGCAGATACTGCACTGCCATATGGTATAAACAATAACGCACCAGCAAAAAACATTGCAATAGAAGGAGCAACAACGCTTAATGTTAGTGTTGCTAACGCTTCATAATAACCACCTTTACCACCAAGAATATCCATACATATTGCAAAGAAAAACGCAAGAATTGGCAAAGCAATAATAAAAGTGAACAATACAATCGGAACAAGCCAACTGCCAACTAAATACTGCGGGAATAAATTTAAGCCGACAAAAAATAAGCCTAATGTTTTAAACAAAGCAGCAGCAAGTAAATAAAGAATAATTTTAGCATAACCTGCACGCTTCACAGACTTTATTTCTTTAACTGGATCGGATAATAGTTTGAACATAGTTAGTTCACAGTTTGCAGTTAACAGTTTGCAGATATAAAGTTAGTGGTTAGAATGTTGAAATTGGAAATTAATAAATCTATAGCCCAATACTCTCAATCAATTTATCTTTATCAAAAGGTTCAAGATCTTCATACTCTTGGCCCATACCTAAAAACAAGATCGGTCTTTTAGTCACATAACTTACAGAAATTGCTGCGCCACCTTTCTCATCAATATCTGCTTTTGACAAGATGATACCATCAATGCCAACAGTCTCATCAAACTTCTTTGCCTGCTCAACACAATCATTACCAGTAATACTCTCGCCAATAAACAATTTCAAATCTGGTTTAGCAACACGAATAATTTTTTCCATTTCAGCCATCAAATTAGTATTACTATGCAAACGTCCAGCAGTATCAATTAATACTACATCGTTGTTTTTTGCTTCTGCGTGCTTCACTGCATCAAAAGCAACGGCAGCAGGATCGCTTCCGTAATCATGCTTGATAAGTTTCACACCAAGCTTGTCAGCATGCAATTGCAATTGATCAATCGCTGCTGCACGGAACGTATCAGCAGCAGCAAGCACAACACTCAAATTATTATTTTGTAAATATTTTGTTACTTTTGCAATAGTAGTTGTTTTACCACTGCCATTAATCCCCACAAAACAAATCACAAAAGGCTTTTTTTCTTTCGCTTGTGTTAAGAGATTAATTGTAGAGACATCGAACAAACTCTCAATACTTGAGTGCAGAGAATTTGCAATTGTTTCCTCCACTTGGCTTCTTGGAATTGGCTTGTCAACAAGCTCAGACTTCAAATCAGATTTTATTTTCTCAATAACCTCAACTGCAACATTATTCTCCAACATTGCAAGCTCTAAATCCCAGAACAACTCATCAAATAGTTCCGCATTGATTTTCTTCGTTGTTATTTTTTGTGTTATTCTCGTGAAAAAACCTTTCTTTTCTTCAGGCTCTTCGATTGGCTTTTGTTTTTCCGTTTGAACTTCTTTTCTTATTGGCTCTTTTAGTTTTTCTTTTTCAACTGCCTCTTCAGCAACTTCTTTCTTGATTTCTTTCTCTTCCTTAACTTCAGAAACTTCTTCTGTTGGTTTTGTTACTTCTTTTTCACCAACAAATTTCTTCTTTAATCGTGCAAAAAAACCAGACTCTGCTTTTTCTTCAGTTTTTTCAATTTCTAGTTCAGAAACAACTTCTGGTTTTTTCTCTGTAATTTTTTCTTCAGAAACATCTAGTTTTCCTTCAATCACTTCTGCAAATATTTCTTCAAAATGCTCTTCTTTTTTCTCTTCTACCTTTTCAAGTTTTTCTTTTGTTTCAATTAGAAATTTTTCTTTACTCTCTTTGGTTTTTGGTTTTTCTTTCTCTTTTTTTGCATGTTTTGGAGTTTCTTTTGAAACTTCAACTTTCTTTTCTTCTTTTTTTGCTTGTTTAACTTCTTTTTTTTCAACAGTTTTCTTTTGCTCTGGTTTTTTAACAAGCACTTCTTTTTCAACAGTAATTTCTTCTTCTGGAGCTTCCTCTACTTTTTTCTTAAACTTACTTAATGCTCCTTTCAGTTTGTCTTTTAGAAAATTAAACATCTTTCTCAATCAACTTTTTCAGTTCTGATTGCAAATGCTCTCCACGATGCGCAAGCTTCTGCAACTGCTCTGTCAATTCCTCTTGCATTTTTCTTAACTCAGTGCCTTGCTTTGCCATTATTTTTTTAGCATCAGGAACTGGTTTCTCAACAACAGCACCCGCACCAACATTCAACAAAACAGTTTCATTATTTTCAAGCTTTGCCTTTGCAAAAACTCCAGGAGTTACAGTAACATACATCTCACTACCAGGCTTTGCAGCAGAAAAATCAGCCAATGCCTGCTGAACAACATCCATCTCATCAGCCTGCTCGTCCAAAGCTTGCACTTGCTTTTGCACCTGCTGCAATTGGTGCTGAATCAACTGCAACTCCATATATTTCTGCTGAATTTCTTTTGACGGCTCTTTCATTCTAACTTCTCCAATAACCCCTCAAGAAAATGACCATACTCATGCTCTGCCTTCAAAAAAGAAAGCTCAGACCACAACACAGTCATTTTTTGCTCTTTCTTAAACAACTCAAGCTCACGCTTAACCAAGTCTTTCAAATAATTTTTTTCATCATTCGTTAACATGCTCTCCCTCCAATAAAGTTACGTTAATATCACCAAAAGACTCATCTTGCTGCAATTCAATTTTTTGATGATTTGCCAAATGCAACAACGGAATAAACGTAAACACCTTATCTTCCTTAGACTCGCCACGCACAAGATCTTTAAAAGTTAACTGTTTTTTTGCTGCAAATAAAGAAACAATACGCTGAAATAAACTCGATATTGCAGCAGTAACATCAAAACGCTCCACAGGAACCTCAATAGTGCCAGGAACATAATTCAAAACTCTGCGATGCTTAACTTCCAACGCTTTATCAAGCGCTTTCACCAAATCATAAACGCTAACTTTTCTTCTTCTCGCCTGAGGAAGCCTTGGAAACAATTCAAACTGCCCAATATCAGGCTTATCCTCGTGCTGTGTTAACTCCTGCTCAAGCTCATCATAAAACTGCTCTTGTGAAAGATCATTTGATGCAATCAATCTATCAAACTCATCCAAATCAGCACCAACAAGCTTAGAACTTTTTAGCCTTAACAAAATTGATGCTGCCAATACAACTTTGCCACTTACTTTCAAATCAGACTCTTTTAATGAATGCAAACGCTCAAGATACTTTTTTGTCAACAACGAAATATCAACATTCCACGGATCAATTTCTCCAGAACGCACAAGATCCAAAATAATAGACTTCCAACTAATCTCGTCCTTGTCAACAAGCAATGAAAACACACGATCTTGCATATCGAGAATAAAAAAAGAATACTATATAAAGATTTGTGGATATATTAACATTATTTCTTTCTTCCCATTGAATAATTCAGAATATGCTCTGGTGTTACTACAAGATCAAATTCAGTCCATACTCCTGCAAAATATCACGAGAAAAAGTTTCAGGACTTGAATCTGTGCAACACTCAACACACCGCTCATTACAACCAGCAGTAACTTCAAGATGAAGATGCGTTAATGCAGTCAAAGAAGTCTGATCCAAACTGTCAGCAAGTGTTGTTGGATCTCTGGTTGCAGATAAATGTCCCATACTACAAGAATTGTTTATCTAATATTAAAAGATTGTTATTCAGAAAAATACATAAATGCCTAAAAACTATTTCCAAAACTGCCACCATTTTTTTAGAACAGGTCTTTTTATTTCTCTTTGTGCAGCTTCAGAACCAGCATCAACAGAACCAAAAACAAACACTGATTTTATTTCGCTAGATGTACTTACTTTATCACCAACAAAAAAGAAATGCATTCCAATAACCGCCTTTGAGCGTACAAACTCCTCTGTAAGCGCAACAGGTGACTTGCTCTTAGCCCGCACAAACACGATATTAGGATTGTATTTTTCTCTTGTTCTCATGTTTTGAAATACTTTCAACACACCATCATCAAACCTCATCACATACTTCGAAGTTTTTGTTTCACACGAGTACATTCTTTTTGCCATTATGCCGCACCTACCAACTTACGCAAACTTCGCAACAAACCAGAAATACCACTTTTTCTAGGCTCCTCTTGTTTTGGTAACCTGCCACCAGAACTGCTTCTTAAAGAAAGATTAACCACAAAAATAACAGGACCGCTTGTAACTTCTTTTCTGTTTTCAATAAAAACAAACCTTTCCTGAACTCGCATAACTTTTTTAGAATCAAAATCAGATATATTACTTGAGTTGGCAAAACGAACCAGTTTAACTTCCTGCTCATTTCGAGAGCCAAGATTTTTTATCAAACGAACAACACTGCTATTCTGAAAAACAACAAGCCAATTAACTGCTTTTCTTCCTTCCTGCGTTTTACACTCATAAATTGTTTCTGACACAAAAGATAAATAATTTATGATTATAAAAATATATGCAAAAATAAATCAGAAATGACTGCGTCCGTCCAGATTCTTCGAAGTTCACGAAGTGAACGAGAAGTCAAGGAACGTAGTTCCGCAGATGTCAAGAATTGCCAAAAACAAATGTTTGCAATTCTTGAGTATGCTCAGAACCAAGAAAATCCAAGGGATTTTTTGGTCCAGAAAATGTGAGCATTTTCTTGGAATTCACACAATTATGAACTATTTTTGTGAATTTCTGACATGTTCAAATCTGGTTTCAATTTTGTTTATGAAGCACAGAGTGCTATTGAAATGAATGAGCCCGCCCAGATTTGAACTGGGGACTTCCTCGGTGTAAACGAGACGTCATAACCGCTAGACCACGGGCTCTTATTTAAGTTCTAAAACTCATCAAACCCTTTAAAAATCTTGCGCAGAATATTATATTTTGCTTAACAGTCATGTTTATATATTTCTCAAAGAAGTTACAAATTATGACACAAAGACTATTTACTGCTGAATTTGTCCTTCCAGGACACCCTGACAAAGTTTGCGATATTGTATCTGACAGCGTGCTTGATGAAATCCTTGCACAAGATCCGAATGGACGTGCAGGTGTTGAAACATTTGCACCAGGAAAAAATACGCTCCACATTGGGGGAGAAATTAATACCTCAGCAAAACCTGACATTGCGCGTGTTGCGCGAAAAGCCGTGCGTGATCTTGGATATACCAGTGCAACATTGGAAGGTCTTGATTCAGACATGCACGTAGTTGATTGGATTAAAATACAAAGCCCAGATATTGCGCAGGGTGTTGATGAAGGAAAAGGGTTGCACGCTGAACAAGGAGCAGGCGATCAAGGAATGATGTTTGGTTATGCAATAAATGAAACTCCTGAATTAATGCCGTTAGCGTTAAGCCTTGCACGAAGAGTGGGTTTAAGGTTGGATGATGCACGACAAAATGGAACCATCAGTTACATAAAACCAGATGGTAAAACTCAAGTAACTCTTGCGTATGATAATTTTGGCAATCCAACATCAAGGCCAGTTCAAGCAGTAGTTGTATCAGTACAACACGCACCTGGTGTTGATCATGGACAACTTGTTGAAGACGTAAAAAACCTTGTTATTGATCCTGCACTAGAAGGATTAGTAACTGCTGATACTGTTTATCATGTTAATCCAACAGGTGCATTTGTACTTGGCGGATCAGCTGCTGATGCAGGTTTAACAGGCAGAAAAATTATTGTTGATACGTACGGCAGTGGCTCGTTGCGTTTTCCTGCAACGCATGGCGGTGGTGCGTTTTCAGGTAAAGATCCAAGCAAAGTTGACAGATCTGCAGCGTACATGGCAAGGTATATTGCAAAGAATATTGTTAATGCAGGATTGGCGCACGCGTGTCAAGTACAGTTAGCGTATGCGATTGGTGTTGCAGAGCCTGTTTCAGTTAATGTGAATACGTTTGGAACGTCAACAGATGGTGTTACTGATGATGAGCTTGCAGTTGCTGTCAGAAAAGTATTTGGATTAAAACCAAGACAAATAATTGACCAGTTAGATTTACGAAGGCCAATTTATGCAAAGACTGCAGCAAGAGGGCATTTTGGCCATGAAGGATATAGTTGGGAACGAACTGATAAGAAAGATGATTTGCTTAAAGCAGTAAAAGACGCATAAAGAGAATTAAATTTTATTTTTTCTTTCTTCCAAACATTTAAATATCTAACAGAGCTTCTTAATCCCATCAATGGGACGAAAAAAGAGGATAAACAATAGCTTATTAGCTATCTTTGTAGTAATTATTTTAGCAATAACTATTGCAAGCTTTTGGTACAACCCGTTAGGATTAGTAAACGTGCCATACACTGCACTTGACCAGAAAGTTGAACCAGTTGTTCTTGAAAATGGATTAACAGTAACTGTCAAAGAAATTCCATCAATACCCCTTGTAACAATCCAATTCTGGGTACACGCAGGAGGAAAAGACGAACCTCTGGAATACAAAGGAATTGCACACATCTTTGAACACATCTGGTTTAAAGGAACAGCAACACAACCTGTAGGCAGCTTCCACAAAAAAGTAGAATCACTCGGAGGAGACCTTAACGCAATGACCTCCCTTGACTGGACAACCTACTTTGTTACAGTACCAGCAGACAAATTTGAGGAAATATTCCCATACATGACAGACTTACTATTCAACCCATTATTTGATGAAACAGAAATACAAAAAGAAAAAGAAGTCATTTTTGAAGAACAAAGACTTGTAGACAGCAACCCAGAACAATACCTTGACGAAAAATTCACATCATTACTAGTTGATGAACACCCATACAAACACCCAATCATCGGATACAAAGAAACAATAGAAGCAGCAGCGAACAAAGAACCATTGCAGGAATTTTACAACACCTGGTATGTTCCAAACAACATGAACATTATAATTGCAGGAAACATAAACAAAGAAGAAACCATTGCAAAAGTACAAGATGCATTCAAAGACTTCAAACCAAAAGAACTGCCAAAACAAATCAGACCAGTACAACTGCCAAACACGACACCAAAATACGCAACAAGCAAAAAAAATGTAGGCAACACATACATCGCAATAGGATACACCATGCCAGAAGCTTCACACAAAGATAAATACGCTGCTATTTTACTAAACACGATTTTTTCAGAAGGAGAAAGCTCAAGACTACAAAAAGAAATCAAAAAAGAAAAACATCTCATTGTAAGCGGAAAAAGCAATTATTACGCACTTAACGAACTAGGAGCATTTGAAACAATCATTATCGTAGAACCTGAAAAAACATCAGCAGCAAAAGCAGAAGTGCTCTTACAGTTAGAAAGATTCAAAACAGAAACTGTTGGTGAGGAAGAACTGAAAAAAGCAAAAACAATCATCAAAGCAGAAAGACTAAAATCACACGAAGAAGTTTTCCAAATAGGATTTGACATCGGAAACGCATGGATAGACGGAAACATTCACGAGTACAGCACATTCATAGAAAACATAAACAAAGTAACAGCAAAAGACATCCAACGCGTTGCAAATAATTATTTCAAAGGATACACTCTTTACGAGGTAAAACCAAAAATATGAAAAAGATTCTGATATTATTGGTTTTACTTGCTGGCTGCACTACGATTCAATATGAAGAACATACAGAAGCAGGAAGCAAATATGTATTTGGCAACGGACTCACACTTTTACTTAAACAAAACCCAGACACAGGAATGACAGCAATAGATCTTCTGGTTAAAAAAAGCATTGCTACAGACGGAGAAAAACATGGACTGGGCAGCTTCACAAACAGAATGATTCTCGCAGGAACAACAAAAAGAACCAGAGACCAAATCACCAAAGAAATTGAAGAAGCAGGAGGAACAATTGAAGCAAAAACATTTGTAGAATACAGCGAAATAATCATTGAAATCCCAAGCGACAGCATAAGCACAGCACTCGAAATACTCCAAGATGTAATATTAAACCCAACATTCGATACAGAAGAAATTGAACGCGAAAGAAAGTTGATTCTCGGAGAAATCGAAGCAAAAAAAGACCAGCCAAACAGTGTTATCGAGGAAGTATTTATGACAACATTCTACCAAGGACACCCATACCAACACCCTCCCGCAGGCTACAAAGAAACAATTGAAAAAATAACTCATGAAGACCTTGTTAAATATTATAAACAATGGTATGCTCCGAACAATATTGTAATCGCTGTTGCAGGAAACATTCGCGAAAAAAGCACTGTTAACGCAATACACTCTTTGTTCAGAAACATGCAATCAACAAGAATACGAGAACAAACAACATTTTTGCCACAGAGATCAAAGAAGACTGTTCAAACAAAACAAATGAACATAGAAAGCTTCTACATCAACCAAGGATACCAGCTAATCCCTGCAACACACGAAGATTTCCCCGCATTAAAATTATCAAGCAACATCCTAGGAGCAGGATCAGGAAGCAGATTATTCTATGAATTACGAGACAAACGAGCACTAGCATACACAGCATATGCAATTACGCCAAGCGTTCGCAGCACAGGCTTTATGAAAATTACAATGATGAGCAGAGGAGACGTCAAAGACCAAGCACTAGGAGGCATTACAGAACAAGTTGAACTATTGCGCAATGAAAAAGTAAGCGAAGAAGAACTTGCAATGGTCAAACAAAAACTCAAAGGGTTTTACTTTTTAGACCATCAAAAAACAAAAGATCAAGCAAATTACCTGGCATTATACGAAATCCAAGGACTAGGTTACGAACACGACATTAATTATCCAAAATTAATTGACGAAGTAACAAGCGCAGAAGTGCAATATGTTGCAAACAAATATTTTGTAAATCCAGCTATCGCTATAGCTGGACCTTTTGAAGAAAGAGAATTGGTTTCTGTTTCTTAGGTTACAGTCTCGCAAACTTTTTAAAGAGCGGGTTCAGATCTAAAAAAATAATAAATAAGCGCTCGTAGTCTAGTGGTATGATACAACGTTGCCAACGTTGGGGACCGGGTTCAATTCCCGGCGAGCGCATTGATACCTTATCAACTGTATTCAAATAAACGATTCTGGGGAAGAAGTTTAGGAGGAATTGGAATGGCATTATTTAGTGGTGCTATTCTTACTTTTCCCATTAGTAATTTGAAATATTGGTATTTTTTAGTCTTTGGCAAAATATTCCTATTCGTTGGAACTTGATTGGAATCCCCTAAAAAAATGCTGAACCAAAGACTAATTCGAAAAAAAGTCTGAATTGCATTATTTTTTCTTTTAACAATTAGAATCACTCATATCTCAATAAACTGGATAAAACAAAAATAACTTTCTGTTATCAAAATAACAAAATTTATAAACTTGGTTAAGTCTTTTTTTAGTATGGTAACTGTAGCCCACATTGTAGAAAAAATCGTCAAACAACGTCCATTTTTGCAGGAAGCACTCACAAAAGGAATCATCAATTACGGAGCACTTGCAGACAACATTCTCAACGAAGTAGAAAAAGAACTCAACAAACCAGTAACACATGCAGCAGTTATGATGGCATTGCGCAGAATGAACGAAAAACTAGAAACTGCCTTTGTCAAAACACTAAAATTCAACGAGCAATGCGATCTAATCATCCGTGACGGTTTAGTCGAGATCACTGTTGAAAAAAACAAGCAAAACATTGAAGCAACAAAACAACTGCCAGAACTGGTAGACCTTCCAAGAGGAGACTTTCTAACACTAACACACGGTATTTACGAAATAACAATCATAACCAATCAAAAACACAAAAAATCAGTTTTGAACAAATTCAAAAAAGACACAGTAACACACATCATTGATGACCTCAGCGCACTCACAATAACAATACCGCTCGATTTTCTCGACACGCCAGGATTCTTTTATTTAGTAACAAGAGAACTAACATGGGAAGACATAAACACAATAGAAATCGTCTCAACATTAACAGAACTAACATTTATTCTAAAATCAAAAGATGCACCAAGAGCATTTACTTGCATCAAACAGTTGATAACAAGGAAATAAGCCAGAGCTCAGAGAACCAAAACTTAACCTCTATTGGTTACACAACACACTGAAAACATTTAAAAATGAATCAAAAAACCAATTATTGGGCCTGTAGCTTAGTCTGGTGGAGCGCTGGTCTTATATGACACTTGCTGGAAACAAAAAGCCAACAAGAACTAAGCCCACCAGTGGTCGGGAGTTCAAATCTCCTCGGGCCCATCGGAGGGTTGAGCATTGGCGAAACCCTCCTTATTATTTTCTCTTGAAGTAAACAGTAAAAAGTTTGCAGTTTAAAATGCCGAAGCAGAAAAACAAAAAATGTTTTTCTTTTCGTCATAACTTCGTAATGCCGAAGCCGAAGGAGAGAAAACAACGTTTTCTCGTTCCGTCTTCGCCATACTTTGTATGCCGAAGCCGGGATTCGAACCCGGGTTTCAAGGTCTCTTTGGTATAACCACGAAAGCCTCGCATACTTGACCGGACTATACTACTTCGGCGAATAAAATTTTGATTAAAATAATCTGTTTAAAAAAGTGTTGTTTTTAATTACTCTTGACCCTTATACCGAAATTGGTCAGAACCATACGCTCTTCCATTAACAACCTTCATTCCAGCCAATCTTGCTAGCAAACCTCCTAAAAAACTTACTGGCTCTCCCTCAGGTTCAGGATCTGGAATAAGTTTTCTGTCAACATATACTGCTGTTGCTTTTATTCTTGTTACAACAACTTCTGTTGAAGGACAGTCTACAGTTTTTGCTGCATCATCAAGTGCAGACTGATAATTATCGCTTGCAATAGTAACCTCCAAGCCAGACGGTGCAACACAGGTTACTTCATACTCATACCTATCAGGACGTTTCTCTCTTCTTTCAGGAGGAAGCTCTCTGGATAACCCACGTAACACCCCTGCATAATTTGCCCCTTCAGCAGAGAAACGTGACTCTTTTTTTTCAATCGCCATAAAAAAAAATGCTTGCTAATAATATATAATATTTACCCTGCAAACAGTATTAACTGAGTTTTCAGTTTTAAACACTGCTCTCTTTCAGAAGCGCAATGTTTATAAACAGCCCCTTTTGCCAAGTACGTAAATGAAAAGAAGTTCTCGACGTTGGAAGAAAAAACGGCAAATGCGCTGGAAATGGCAGCGAAAGCGCATGAAGAAAGAGAAACGTAAGCGAGCAGGAAGATAAATTCGTTCTTAGCAAACAGTTTAAAGTTAACCGTAAGAATCAAACATAAATACAAACTTCCAAACAGCCCCATTATGGCATCTGCATACAACAATTTATGAAAAGAAACTAATCAACATATCAAAACAATTACTACAAGAAAACTTAACATTGCTCGTCCATGATTCAGGGAAAAAAATCAAATTATATCAACCAAATAAATACAAATTTATCTCGCCAGAAGAATTTAAATTATTAATAGAACAAATCGACTTTGAATTTGTTGCATGGTATGATGGGTTAATGCAAACAAACAAGTTGATAAAGCGAAAAAATCCGAATACGTCGTTTGTGTAATACGAAAAAAATAAAGTGAAGTTCGACAGAAAGCTTTAAATATGACCCCCTTTTCCTCAATAAAATCATCTCCAAGTCGGTAAATGTTCCGGCAAAACTTCTACAAATCCTCGGGAAAACTGAGGAGGGCAAAATAAGCTCATAGAATGAGTGCTCAACAAAGTTGAGTATGAGGAAGTACCTTAAGTCAATTCTATATTAATAAAAATACGATTGCGACCATAAGTGGTTATGTAGAATAATTCTACAAATGGGAACGCGAAGTAACGGAAAAATTAAGTGATTAACAAAATTAGTTAATTTTTCCGAACAGTAATTGCCGTAAAATAAACCAAACATTTATCACGGCAATTAACGGCTCCTAACACTGCGTTAGGTTTCTTCGAATATAGTCCAAAAATAACCTCTGCAAAGAAAAACAATTTTGTTTTCTAACAATACCTGTTTATCCTGCAGGAGGTTGCTGCTATCGGAATCCGACTAAGACATGCAAGTGTTTGCCGCAAGGCAACGCGGCCTGCTCAGTAACACGTCGATAACGTGCCGTGAAGTCTGGAATAACCTCGGGAAACTGAGGATAATACCGGATAGGGAATTTCGTGTGGAATCCTGATCTTCCAGAAAGATTCGTCGCTTCACGATCGGTCGGCGGCCCATCAGGTTGTTGGTGAGGTAATGGCTCACCAAGCCTAAGACGGGTAAGGGCCATGAAAGTGGGAGCCCTGAGAAGGACACTGAGATACTGGTCCTAGCCCTAAGGGGTGCAGCAGTTACGAAACCTTCACAATGCGCGAAAGCGTGATGAGGGGATTCCGAGTGCTTACGGTTTTCCGTAGGCTTTTTGTAAGGGTAAATACCTTGCAGAATAAGTGGTGGGCAAGACTGGTGCCAGCCGCCGCGGTAACCCCAGCGCCACAAGTGGGAACCATAATTATTTGGTCTAAAGCATCCGTAGCCGGTTTGGCAAATGCTCTGTGAAATCGTCTCGCTTAACGGGACGGCGTGCGGGGTAGACTACCAAACTAGGGACCGGGGGAAGTAAGCGGTATTCCTGAGGGAGCGGTAAAATGTGATAATCTCAGGAGGACCACCAATGGCGAAGGCAGCTTACTAACACGGATCCGACGGTGAGGGATGAAAGCTAGGGGAGCGATCCGGATTAGATACCCGAGTAGTCCTAGCCGTAAACGCTGCATGCCAGATGTTACACAATCTACGAGGTTGTGTAGTGTCGAAACGAAGGTGTTAAGCATGCCACCTGGGAAGTACGGTCGCAAGTCTGAAACTTAAAGGAATTGGCGGGGGAGCACTACAAGGGGTGCGGCGTGCGGTTTAATTGGAATCAACGCCGAGAATCTCACCAGAGGCGCCGGCAGAATGATGGTCAGTCTGAAGGGCTTACCAGACGAGCCGAGAGGTGATGCATGGCCGCCGTCAGCTCGTGTCGTGAGATGTCCTGTTAAGTCAGGCAACGAGCGAGACCTGTGTCCACCGTTGCTAACGCGTCTGCAAGGACGAGCGAGCACACTGTGGAAACTGCCTTCGAAAGAAGGAGGAAGGCGCAGGCTACGGTAGGTCTGTACGTCCCGAATCTTCTGGGCTACACGCGCGCAACAATGATCATGACAATGGGATGCAACACCGAAAGGTGAAGCCAAGCCTCGAAACATGACCTTAGTATGAATTGAGGGCTGCAACTCGCCCTCATGACACCGGAATCCCTAGTAATCAGACGTTAGCATCGTCTGGTGAATATGTCCCTGCTCCTTGCACACACCGCCCGTCAAATCACCCGAGCAGGCTTCAGGTGAGCCCTGTTGAGTAAACAGTTCGAACCTAAGGTCAGTAAGGGGGGTTAAGTCGTCACAAGGTATCCGTAGGGGAACCTGCGGATGGATCACCTCCTTTTTTCTTTTTTAAAGAAAAAACACAATTGAATTGAAATAAGGTACTTTCTCTTTTATTATCATAAACGTAAGCAGTAAAACAGTATGCAGTTCACAGATACAAACTGTCAACTGCTTACTACTTGCCGCCTACTGTTTGGGCGCTTAGCTCAGCCTGGTAGAGCACTCGCTTTGCAAGCGAGGGGCCGCGAGTTCGAATCTCGCAGCGTCCATGCGAAACCAAAAATCACATTCACAAATATCGTGAAATTATCAACAATGAAAATTGTTGATGAAAGGTCAAAAAATGTATCCTTGAGATCAGATTCATTTTAATGAGACCGATCATAGTTAGCTTTGGAATAAGCACTAGAATAGTAAATACTTTACTTTTAGTGAAAAAAAAACTCTATAAGGTGGAAGACTTGGCTTGAGACGCCGATGAAGGACGCGACTAACTGCGTAATGCCCCGGCGAAGCGTATGTAGCTTTTGAACCGGGGGTTTCTGAATCGGACTTCCGCATAGAAACCGAAAGGTTGGGGAACTCAGGGAATTGAAACGTCTTAGTACCTGAAGGAAAAGAAATCAATTGAGATGCGGCTAATTAAGGGCGACTGAACACCGCAAACGGCAAACCGAATCTGGCATGGAAACCTGTCAGAGATGTGGGGTTACGGACCTCCTTTTAGGCCTCGCTTGGAAATGTGAAGTGCACTGGAACGTGCCGGGAAACAGGGTGAAACCCCCGTAACAGTAACCGAGCAAGCCGTGGAGAGCTCCAGAGTACTGTTTCCTGGAAACGAAGCAGGAATTTGGGAGGCACTAACTTCCAACCGTAAATACGTATCAAGACCGATAGCGAACAAGTACCGTGAGGGAAAGTTGAAAAGTACCCGTGACAGGGAGTTAAAAGAACCTGAAACCTTATAGACATAGGATGGCACGGCTCTAAGGAGTTGTGTCGTACGTTTAGAATAACGTGCCAGGGAGTGTATTTGAGTGGCAAGGTTAACTCTCTACGAGAGGAAGCCACAGCGAAAGCAACAAGCTCGCAAGCAATGAGGAGCGCGGTGTGAAAGCGCCGGAAGTCACTTGAGTATGTACCCGAAACCGATCGATCTAATCCAGGGCATGGTGAAGTGGGGGTAAAACCCTGTGGAGGCCAGAAGAGGTTCTGTGTACAAGCGTTCTTCTGACTTTGGATTAGGGGTGAAAAGCCAATCGAGATCGGTTATGGCTGGTTCCTGTCGAAGTAGGCGTTAGTCTAGCCTCGAGCGAGACCGCTATGTTTGTAGAGCGACGGATTGGGAATTTAGGGGGAGCAATCCCTCGGTTCCGTGTCCAACTCCGAAGAATATAGCGTCGTAGACCTCGGGAGACGGGGCATATGCGTAAGGTGTATGTCCGAGAGGGGAACAACCCTGACTACAGTTAAGGTCCCAAAGTACTCATTAAGTGTGAACGGGCAAAGGGAATCTGCGTTCAGAGACACCGGGGAGGTAGGCTCAGAAGTAGCCACCCTTTAAAAAGTGTGTAACAGCTTACCCGCTAAGAGCGCGGGTCCCGAAGATGGACGGGGCTAAATGAGTCACCGATACTGTAGACAACCCAAAAGGTTGTATTAGGCAGGCGTGTTGTCCGGGCAGAACTTTCTCCGAGAGGAGGGAGGGACCGGGCAATAATGAAAATCCTGGCGGTAGTAAGCACATAGACATGTGAGAATCATGTCCACTGAAAGGGCAAGGGTTCCTTGGCAATGTCGATCAGCCAAGGGTCAGTCAGTCCTAACTGAACACCTAAGTGGTGTCTGTGAGGAAAGGGAATCCGGTTAATATTCCGGAACTATTCATGTATGCGTGGCAACACAAGCTTTGTTTCAGACGCTTTTGGCTAGGCGGACGCAAATTGTCTTTTGCGCTAATTAATACACATCCAGGGAGTATCGTTATGATGAGAACTGGATGAAAGTTAAGAATAGTTTCTCTATGAGAAATTCCGTTAATGCCTGGAGTCCATGAAAATGGAATAAAGAAAAATCATGAATATCTGTACCCAGAACCAGCACTGGTGCCCCTAGGTGAGAAGCCTAAAGTGTGAAGGACTAATCTAGTTGAGGGAACTCGGCAAATTAGCCCCCTGACTTCGGTTTAAGGGGTCCCTGCGTCCGTGCGCACATGCGTGGCGGTTGCAGGGGGCACTGACTAAGATGACCCGACTGTTTACCAAAAACACAACCGGCTGCTAAGCTGTAAAGCCTTGTATAGCCGGTGACGTCTGCCCAGTGACGGTATCCAAACACCCGGTTCAACGGGTTTAAGGACCGTTAAACGGCGGGAGTAACTATAACTCTCTTAAGGTAGCGTAATGCCTTGTCATTTGAATGGTGACGTGCATGAAGGGCGTAACGAGGTCGTCACTGTCCCCAACTAGAACCCTCTGAACACTACATTCTGGTGCGAAGTCCAGAGATCTCCAGTGGGAAGCGAAGACCCCGTGAAACTTTACTGTAGCTTGTAGTTGTAACGCGAGGAGTATTGTATAGCGTATGTGGGAGCTGATTGAGGTGTATTTCGTCAGAAATGCATTTAGGCAAAAATGTAACACCACACCTTGTTTCTTGCGCTGCTCACTTCGCAAGAAGGACAGCTGCTGGCGGACAGTTCGGCTGGGGCGGCACGCAGATGAAACAATATCATTTGCGCCCTAAGGTCTACTCAGTCCGGTCAGAAATCGGACGTAGAGTGCAAGGGCATAAGTAGGCCTGACTGGATCCCTAACATGAGCGGATCCAGGTACGAAAGTAGGGCCTAGCGAACCCCCGTACCTCCTTAGTGGGGGTCGGGTATGACCGAAAAGTTACTCCGGGGATAATGGAGTCGTCGCGCCTGAGAGTTCACATCGACGGCGCGGTTTGCTACATCGACGTCGGCTCTTCCTATCCTGGCTGGGCAGCACCAGCCAAGGGTGAAGGGGTTCACTTGTTAAAAGGGATCGTTAGCTGGGTTCACAACGCTGTGAGGCAGTTGGTTTGATATCTACTGGAGATGTAAGAAGGCTGAGAGGAAGGACTTTCTAGTACGAGAGGAACGAAAGTTCGGCGCCACTGGTGTACCGGTTGTCTGACAAGGCAGGCCGGGCAGCTACGCGCTACGGGATAAGTTCTGAAAGCATCTAAGAACGAAGCCCCCCTCAAAAAGAGCCTTCATAGTGCATGGCTAAAAGAGCTGTTTAATGGAAGTGGGGTGTACGCAACAAGGTAACGAGTTGTTCAGCCCGCACTCCCCAACGCACATACCTTATTTTCATTGCTAACTATGATTGGTCTTATTTTTAATTTTTAGAAATTATTTAATACATAGTGTGAACTTTGATTTCTAATGCAAAAAGATAAATTACAAAAACTAAAAGAAAACCTCAAAAAAGTTTATTTTGAAAACAAAGATAAACTACTATTTCACGGATGGCACCATATAGAATTTGTGCGAAGAAAATCACTTATTTTTGCAGAAGAACTTAACGCTGATTTATTTCTTGTTGAAAGCGCAGCACTAGTTCATGATTTGAATTATATTGTTAAATCAGATTCAAAACCAGAAGATGCAAAAGAATATCGCGCGAAGTTACTTGATGAATGTAGTTATAGTGAGGAAGAAGTTATAAAAATCGAAAACATTGTTCTCGCTGCAAACACTTTTGAACGAAATCTCAACATATCAAATGAAGCAAAAGCAATAAGTGATGCTGATAGTTTATTTAAAGTATTGCCAACAACACTTGTTTTATTCAGTAGCAAGTACATAACTGAGAATAGAATTGATTTTGAAGAGCATGTTCATAGAATTCTTGCAAAGAACAAATTTATTGATGAAGGAACTTACTTCTATACTAAACTCGCCAAACAAAAATATTCTGAGTGGGCCAAAACACAACACTTATTTTGGGAACAAGCCCAAGAATGTATCCGCGATACTGATACTCAGGAAATGCTAAAAATAGCAAGAGAGCTAGATGTAATATAAACTAACACAAACTTCCCATGTCTTCCCCTTTCATATTCCTATCTTGTTCAACTTTCCACTTTTCGTGTCTATACCACATTGTTTTGTCTGTTTTTCTATCTCCTATTTTGCTTTCTAAGTATTGCATGTAGCGATAGAGTTTTCTGATAAAATGAGTTAATCTTTCGAAGTGGTTATCGTATTGGATTTCTGTTATGTAGTGACGATCTTTTGCAAGCAATAAACAAGCTTCAACTTCTAAACAAGATCTGTAGCAAAAAATGCAATAATTTAGAAATATTTTGTTTGAACGTGCACCTCTGCCTTCAGCAATATTTAACGGAAGGCATGTGGTTGCACGTCTTAGTTGGGAGGTTAGGTTATTGGCTTCCATGGCAGGGAAAGCTTCCAAGAGCTTGTACGTTTCCAACACAAAGTGATGCGCCATATGGTAAATGTCTAATTTTTTGTAGTTAATGAACATACTATCACCATTAGTATTAAAGGTACGGCGGCGCAGGGATTTTCAATACCTCGGCACAAAACCGTAAGATATTTGAACCCTGGAGTCCTTTCGGACAGAAGGCTCTCAACCTTCCGGCGTACCTGGCTCGCCAACGCCGCCGTATTTTTCTTATTATTTTACTTCTTAAGAAGCCTTTCGGTGAAAAACGCGTAAAGGTTCTGAATGTGTTCGTAATGTTTTCAGGTTTTGAATGAAGGTGTTTAAAAAGAAAATAAATTATTGACGAAGAAAAAAGCAGCATTAACCAAAAATTTCTTTATCGAGCCCTTCCCAAAAATTTTTTCTCGCATTTAATGCTTCAAGAGCTCCTTCTCTTGCTTCTTGTTTATCTCTTTTAGTTTTCAACATTGGCTCAAGCACTTTGCAAATCATTTCGCAATGTTCCTCATCAATTGGTAAATGTAAGCTGAAGAACTCAAGATCTTTTTCTGAGAACATTTTTTTCTTTCTTAGTCCTTCAAGAATTGGCACATACATTTTTGGCACAACACATTCTGTTCCAGGACCAACTGCGCCGAGTGCTTTAATGGCACTGCTTTGCAAATATAGTTTTTTGTATGCATCAATAAATTTTTTTGTTGATTTTAACGGTTTTGTTTTTTCCAAGTAATCATCTTGTATTCCTAGTTTTTGTGTGAAACGTCTGAATAGCGCAGGATGTGTATGTGAGTCATCTAACTTTTCAAGATTTATTAGTCCTCCACATTCATTAATTAAATTAAGTACAAGAGGTAACCTTGCTTTCTCGTCAGAAATAGTATAAACTATTGCGCCCATCAGTCTAGGAAATTCCCTCACGTACAAATAAAATTGGGATGCAAATATCTTTAGTTGTTCTGTTGATAAATTGTTGATTTTTGATAAAAAAGGATGCGTTACGCCCAAATGATTCTCAAGTTCTGTTTGTAATTTTTTTAGATACATTATCCAAAATTGTGCTTTCAAGATTATAATTATTTCCAATATACAGCATATTCAAAAAGAATAAAAATGATATCTTTATCTTAAGTCCATGCATGGAAAGAAAGTAAACATAACTCCTTTGTTTCAACAAGCAGGAATTGAAACAGGCAGAATAGAAATCATAGAAACAGAAGGAATGTATCCTTACAAAGAAAAAATAGAAGACAACTGGGCATTCTACACTGCTGTTGCTTGCAAAGAACTCACGAGAATATTTGCTTCTGAGCATAAAATTATCAAAGATGCAGCAATTGTAGGCATTTGCAGTGGAGTAGAAGCAATCGCTCTTGTTCACTTGTTCAAAGACCAACTTAAAAATGTAATTGTAACAGATGTTGATGCAGAAATATTGAAAGGAACAATTTTTAACCTCAACAATTCATTAGAGAAAAATAATATTGACTTTATACCTCTTGTTGGCTCATTCTGCGAACCAATTGAAAAGACTGATTATTTAGTTGACTTTGTTCACGCAAACATACCAAACCTGCCAGCAAGCGGCGAAGAAGACTTAACAAAAGGCGCAGAAAAAGGAACTTTTCTGAAATCAGAACTGTACGACAAATATCAGCCTCCTGAAAAATTTGTGGGCTGGGCATTAGCAGCACAATACGCATATCTTCAAAGCGCTAAAAAAATAACAAAACAAAATGGTTCAATTATTACAGAACTTGGCGGCAGAATTCCTATGAATTTGGTTGAGGAATTATTTGACGAATGTGGTTTGCAACTGCAAGAAGTGCTTGTTGGCTTCAAAGAGCAAACAGAAGCGCTCATTGATTTCATTGGGTATTCAAAATTAGAAAAAGAATATGGGACTTCCTTTGACTTTTATTCGTACGAAGAAAGCAAAAAAGTTTTGGAAGAGCATAAAATAACAAATCCTACAACAGAAAAGTCGGGGAAAGAAATAAAAGAATTGCTTGCGCCTTACAAAGTAAGTGCGACGGAAGCTTTGGAATTGCACAAACAAGGAGTTGCTGTTGGACACACAGTGCATGTTTTTAGAGGAATGAAGAATTAGACAGTTTGCAAAGTCATAATCTCGCTGTAATCAATCAAATTATTCTTTACACTGACCTTTCCTGTAAGTCCTTCTACTTCTGTATTTTTTACACAGGTTAGTAGGGCTTCTTTGCTTTCAAACGGAATACAGCTCGTAAACAACACTATCGCATTATATCCTACAATTGAATCTGGTGAAGGTTCCCTACCAAAATGCGCAACATATTTTTCTTTGAATGCTTTTAGCTTTGGTTGTGTGTAATCAAAATTCAAATCTGCATACACAATGTTGTGAAAATCTTCTCCAGTTGACTCTTGCACATCAGGATAGCCAATTTCTGGACCGCTGTAAATAGTAATGTTGCCCATAATAGCTCTTATTTGTTTTATTGCAAGACCCAACGTTGCTCCGCTACCAATGATAAAAATAGCATCAGGAGTTTTCGCAGATATTTTTGTTATTTGTGCTCTAAAATCTTTTGTTTCAGGATCTGTTGCTTCAACAAACAAGTCACCATCAAACAAAGCGATTATGCTATCTTTCACTGAACTACCTAATTCATCATTTCTATATATCAAACCCATCTTTGTGTGGTTTTTTCTCCTCATTTCAGCAATTGTCTGTTTCGCATATTCATCACTCGTTGGCCAATTTTGAACCATGTAACCTTTTGCAAGATTAGGGTTTACATCAACAGCAAACGAAAGAATCCTGTTTTCATTTAATACTGACTGAACAGCCAGCGCAGCTGGTGCAGGAGTAATAATAACAACATCAGATTCTTGAACAAGAAGTTTTTGCAATGCTGATACTGCAACGCGCGCATTACTTTGCGTGTCCTCTACAAAAAAGTTTAGCTTGAGTTCATGATCCCTGTTCCATTCTTCAACAAAAAAATCTGCAATTGCTGCTTCATCCGTACCGTACAAAGCAAAATCTCCTGTTAATGGCAGAAGACCTGCAATGTGTATCTCGTTTGTTTTTTCTGTATTTCCACATGCTACACTTAGTAAGAGCAACAGTGTCATTGTCATCGCTAATTTCATTTTTTCCTCCATCACTGAATTTGTCATTACTTCAGTTAACTTAAATTTTCTTAGTATCTTTTTTACAAAAACGAAATATTTATATTATCTTTATTCGTTTTAGTAAATATGAAACTCGATAGCAAAGACTGGAAGATTTTACAATTACTTTCACAAAACTGCAGACAATCAATAAGCAAAATTGCCAAATACGTTGGAGTTTCACGAGAAGTTGCAGGATACCGCATCAAACGATTACAAACAAAAGGTGTTATCAAATGTTTTTGCACAGAAATCGACTTTGCAATATTCGGATATACCAAACACGCATTTTACATAGAGTTACGAAATGTTGATGAAAAAAAGGAACAAAACATCCTCGCTACACTAAAGAACAGCCCTTTTGTCAGCTGGGTAGTAACACAAACAGGAAAATGGAGTGTTATTGTAGACCTTTACGCAAAAAGTACAGACCATCTTAACAGTTTGTTAAGTGGATTTAAAGAAATATTTGGACAACACATAGGCGATTATGAAGTTGTTGCATGGACATCATATGAATATTTTCATTCACGATATTTCAATGTGCAAAAAAAGCAAATAACAAAACCCTGCAAAACAGTTCCTGATAAAACAGATTTAAATATCCTGTCCATTCTTAGAAACACTGCACGCATTGATTTAGTTTCACTTTCAAAAATCATTAAAATCACTCCTGAAGCGATAAGCAAGCGCATCAAAAAACTACAGCAAACAGGAGCAATTAAACAATTTTATATTTTTCCGGATCTTAAAAAAATAGGATTACAACACTACAATATTCAGCTCACATTAGAAAATGTTAATCAGGAACAAGAAAGAATAATAACTGCTTATTTAAAACAACATCCAAAAATATCATTCATACACAAACCAATCGCACACTGGAATATTGAATGCGGCATCTTGGTAAAAGAACCAGGAGAATTGAGAACAATCATGCAAGAATTAAGAAATACCTATCCACTTAACATACGCATACAAGACACCTCCTTATTTTATGAAGAAGTGACAAGCGATTACTTGCCAACAGGAATATTTGAGCATGCAATTTAATCATACACATTAGGGCGCTTATCTAGCTTCATTACTATTATTCTTTTATCTTGATAGTTAATTCTGTATAATGCTCGATAGTCACCAACTCTAACTCTGAAAACTCCATGCTCCCCAACTATTGTTCTTGCTCCATGAGGAACTGGCGAGTCTACAAATAGCGAATCAATTTTTTCAATTAGTCGCCTTGCAATATCTTTTTCGGCAGTTTTCAAGAATTTTTGCGGTTGCTTATCGTAATGAACTTCAAAGCTCATAGTCCAAGCTCTTTGCGTAAGTCCTTGCTAGAACGCGTAATTCCTGCTTTTTCATTTGCAAAACTTTCTGATAATAACTGAGCTTCTTCAGCGTTAAGAAACATATCACGATCAGGCATACTATTCTCTATGTTAGATAATTTTGCTTTGATTTCGCGCAATTCTTCCAATATTAGAGTGTTCTCTGTCATAATTATTTATTTACTCGACAACCTTAAATATTTATCGATTTTACTTTCAAAAAAATGACCAAAAAACTATTCTGGCAAGACCCTTATTTGACTGAATGCCAAGCTAAAGTAACTTCTATTGATGGCAGAAACGTAAAGCTTGATCAGACTATTTTCTTTGCATTTTCTGGTGGGCAACAATCAGACAGTGGAACAATTAACGGAATAAATGTTATTGAAGCAGTCAAACAAGGAGACAAAGAAGCAATTATTGATATTGAATATGTGTTGGAACAAGATCCAACTTTTTCTGTTGGTGATACAGTCAAGGTTGTCATTGATGGTGAAAAAAGAGACAAATTAAGAAAACTGCATTCGCTTGCGCACATTGCGTATTATTTTGTTGAAGAGAAACTCGGCAAGTTGAAAGTAATTGGTTCAAATGTTACTGCTGAGAAAGCACGCATGGATTTTCTTTATCACAAACCACTTAACGAGGTTGTTCCAGAAATAGAAGAAGCAACAAACAAATTTATTGAAGAAGGACATGAAATAAAACGAGAATTTGATTCTGAAAAACCAGACCTATTGTGGTGGATTTGTGAAACTTGGAAAATGCCCTGCGGAGGAACACACGTTAAAAACACAAAAGAAATTGGTAAGATTAAACTAAAAAGAAAAAACATAGGTGCGGGTAAAGAACGGATTGAAATGGTGCTGACCGAATAAAAAATTAGCCAAGCTTTACGAACTCACCATTCTGGATTTGATACATCTCTTCATTCACTGTTCTTACAATACCATCAGGACTCATCGTCAGTATTCCTGTTATGCCATACAAATTCTTAATTTCATACATTGCATCATGCAGCGCTTTGCCAGATTCGCCGCCATTCATGGCTTTTGCAACAAACTGAACCGCATCATACCCTGCAGCTGTAAACAGCGGTTGTTGAGGAACTGTTCCCTTTGCTTTAAGCTTTGCTTCCAATTCTTGATATGCTGCGCCTGTTGCATCCCAAGACGTGAAATATATTCCTTCTGAAGCATCCCCTGCATTTGCAAAAAAGTTCTCACTTGTCACAGTATCCATTGCAAGAAATGTGAAATTAAGACCAAGTTCTTTTGCCTGTCTGAAAATAAATCCAGACTCATCAAACCCAAGCACGAGAACCATAGCTACACTTTTTTCTTTGACTTTAAGCAAAATAGTTCTAAAGTCATTGTTTGCATCCTTATATCCTTCAGTTATTACTGTTTCGCCGCCTAGTTCCTGATATCTTCTTTCAAACGCTTCATCAACTAACGCAGTAATAGGATCTTGATTATAAATTACTGCAACACTTGTTGATTGCTCGATTGCAAAGTCTGCGAGCGCATATCCAATATTCTCATCATGAATACCTACTGCAAACAAGTACTTTCCTGCACGTGCCAATTCATCACTCGTATCCAAACTGTTTACAATAACTACTTTTTCTTGATCTGCTTTGTCAACAACTGCTAAAAGCCCCCCATAATCAGGCGACAGAATCACATTAACATTATTGATTTGTGTGAACTTGCTATACGCATTAATCATGCGTGTTTCATCGAGCTGGCTGTCTTCAACAATCAACTCCACTTGCTTGTTATTTACTCCCCAGTTTGAATTAATATCATCAATTGCTTGCGTTACTCCCAATAAGTTATCTTTACCAAATGATGCACCATCACCCGTTAACGGACCAACCCAACCAATCTTGATTGTTTCATTTGACTCTCCTGAGCAACTTACAAGAAAAATGCTCAAAAATAATACCAACACTGCGTTCCATATTTTCATTGTAACCACCCTCCATTATCAATTGATATGTGGTTGATTGTTTCTTCATACAAGCAAGTCCACCACGCATCCATTGTTGCCATTGTGTTACGGAAACCCTCTTCGAATTCTTGTTTTGACTGCCCACTTGTTATGTAGTTTGCTGATGCATTACGCAACCCATCTTCATGACCTGGCTCCCACACATCCAAATGCCTACGGAAAAATTCACGCAGTTTTCCCTCCTGCATAGGTTTTCCTGTTACTTTTTTGAACAGTTGATTCACTGCATCTTGCACAATCACCAATTCAGGAACTGCTGAACTCTCTAAAGCGTATGCTGTTCCCACTGCATAAGCTAATCTACTATCAAGAGTATTTGAACGAATCCCATCAACAAATGCCTGTGTTGCTGGCGATGCAGCCAATTCTCTAAAATTCCGTTCAAGCAAACTATCAATTCCTTCTGCAAGCCCTGTTACAAGCATATTGTAATGTGTTGTTCCTGCTGTTTCTGTTCCAAGCTCTTCGCCAATGTTTCTTGTCAGCTCATTATCAACTTCAGTCCACCCAGTGACTCTTGCAGAATCTCTCACACTAGAAAGAAATGAAACAATATTTTTCGGGAAAATTGTGTACTGACCAAGCGCGTAGGTTAATTGCGCTGCAGACAATTCATTAAGATTCTTTGCAAAAGGATTCTTTTCCCTGTTCACTGCCAAATATTCATCGTTCATTGCTGTTTTCAATTTTGTTGTAAATGTTTTCCAGTCGTCGCTATCCATGTTATACCTCGCTGATCACCCCTGCGAGAAACAAGTATAAAAAGTATTGTCGTACTATATTGGTACGAAAATTTTAAATAGTTTAGAACGAAAAGAAAATACATGAATACAGAAGTGCTCAGAAACATCGGACTTACAGAAAACGAAATCAAAATTTACCTTGACTTATTGAAAGCTGGAAGCAGCACTGCATATGAAATAGGAAAACGAACAGGCATATACCGCGTGCACGTGTACGACAAACTTGAACAGCTCATGGACAAAGGGATTGTGAGTCAGGTATATCGCAGTGCAAAGAAACATTTTCAAGCCGCAAACCCCGGAAAAATCAAGCAATATATCGAGGATAAAAGAAAAAAACTCGAAGTGCAAGAGGAAGAACTCAATGACCTACTTCCCGCATTACACGAAATGGCAAACCTGCCAAAAGAAGATACATCTGTTGAAGTGTTCAAAGGGAAGGAAGGCTTGAAGTATTTTCTAAAAGACATCATTAAAACAAAAAAAGAAGTGCTTGTCACAGGAATAGACGACGCAAAATACCAAGAAACAATTCCGACATTTATGAAACAATACTTTCGAGATATACGCAAAAACAAAATCAAAGAACGAGTCATAACCCTCAAGAAAAAACAAGTTTTCCTATTCGACAAAGAAACTGCCCCTTATACAAAATATCGTTTCCTCGAATCAAAACAATTCAACCCCACGAACACCTTCGTATACGGTGAAAAAGTTGTACTCGTAACATGGGGCAACCCAGTAACCGCTGTACTGATTAAAAACAAAAATATGGCAGAAACCTATAAACAACACTTTGAAAACTTATGGGAACTCGCAAAAAAGAAAGTTACACAGTAACATTTAAATAAAGCACTTAACTTGATAACATCGAAAGAGGTGAAATCATGGCAGAATTATTAATTGGTCCTCCAATTGCGCTTGGCATAATTATTGGAGCATACGAAGCAATCGTACTTCACAGAGATGTCTCTGTTCCTTCACACCGATTTGGACACATGATTCACGCATTAGTCTTATCAATACTATTTGTATTTGCAACAATGAACACAGAATTTGTATTAAGCTTAATACCACAATTATCAGGAATACCTCTTCTTGGAACAGCAATTGGATTACAAATCGCAATTGGTGTAGTTGCAGCAATCAAAATTCACGGTGTAAGTCAAGCCGTAAAATCAGGAGGCGGTGGACCAGGCATGGGAGAAACATGGTTCCACAGCATATTAATCGGAGCATTAATAATTGCAGCACCATATGTTTACCCTGTTGTTGAACCAGTACTACCAGGATGGATGAAATTCTAGAAGCAATTCAAAAACTAAGCAAAGCACTTGTTTTAATTAATCAAAATCCTATTGATTATGAGACTGTGCGTGATCTCGTCAAAGGATTAGCAGACGAGAAACATACTGATTATATTGAACAAGGAATTGCAAACCAAGACAAAGGATTGATCATGAGAGGACTCATGGGAACACTTAGCAGATATGAAGCTGAACGAGAGAAAAATGCCAAAGAAAAAACACTACAAAATCTCAAGAAAGCAATTGAATGAATTATTGCACATTCTTGAAAGCTGCAAAGACGCTTTAGTTAATCACAACAACTTTAACCTTTCTGAAGTATTAACTAGCGAATATTTTGAAACGTGTCCAAACTGGTTCAAAGATAGTCCTATTACAAAAATGATTTATCACTCGCTCAAGGAAAGAGATGCAAAAAAATTATTGGCAGGAATTGATGCAGAGATTGAAAGAGTAGAAACAGAAAAAGTTAAGCTAATGAGAGAAGAAATAGTAAAATATCAAATATAGTTTCCAGAAAAAACCATTATTCTTTCCTTGCTTGTGACAATAAACATTTTTATTACATTACAGCCTTGTAATTGAGCGTGTCTTAGGACGAGGTGAACATATGAAAGATTTTGAAGGAAGAAGAAATACACTTAAATGGTTATTATCCTTACCACTCGCAGCAATTGCGTGTAGCAGTTCAAGCTCACCACCAAGAGCAACTCAAAGCTCACTTGGAAAAGCACGTCTTTCCATTATCCACAGACAATCAACAGCTGCAGATCCTGAATTAAGCATAATAGACGGTTCCAGCAGAATCCACGATACTTTTTCTACAAAATACCCCATAGAAGACGATGTTACCTGGCACCCAAGCGGAGCTGAATTTTTATATGGTTACGCACATGGAACTGATGTAGATCTTAGACGATACTCTCGCAATACTGGACTTGACACTGAATTCCACAGCGCAGGAGTAACTCCTGTTCGTGCTATCGAGTATACACACGACGGGCTTAAAGTGCTAACAAAAATCAATACAACAACACTTAACCCATTTCACAGAGATGGTGCAGGAGAAGCAAACATTTTTGATCTTGATCCAACAACTGTATCCATAGGAAGATACAGCCCAGACGACGCACAACTTGCAGTTATTGCTGAAGGCACAGTATATCTTGTTGATGTTGCCAGCTTTAATCAGGGTTTTGGTAGAAACTTACGAACACTCAGCTTACCAGGAACAACCCAAGACATATCCTGGCATCCAGACCGCTCTGAACTACTTGCTGCAATTTCAGATGGCAGTGCTACCAATTTGTACCGTGTTGATCCATCAAACGGAAACTTTCAACAACTCACCACTGAAACAACCGGAGAATTCCGCCTTGGAACCACTGGTTATGTTCACACACGCGATGACCAAATCATTGCAAGACGAATAGATGGAAGCAATCCAAGAATTCTTGTTTCACTTGATGGACGCGTCGGAGGCACATACCGAGAACTTACACGACCAGGAATGGATTGTGATCAACAAGTTCTTGACAGAAAAAGAGAACTCCTTGCCTTCAGAATGCGTGATCCACTACATCCAGATACAAGCGAAGTACACGCAGGGTATGCAAACGGCAGCTCTATACGACAAGTAAGCACCGGAAAACCAATTGAGTACTCACCTAAATGGATATAGCACACTTACAAAAACCATTTATAGATGCTTTTTCAGATAGAACGTATGTCTTTTACTAAACAATTCAGTGAGCTTTCAAAAAAAGATGTTTCCTTAGCAGGCGGAAAAGGAGCTTCCCTAGGAGAGATGACATCTGCAGGTTTACCAGTACCGCCTGGATTTGTTGTGTTATCCTCTGCATTTGAAACATTTTTGAACGAGAATAATTTGCATACAGAAATTGATACTGTTTTGCACTCTGTGAATAAAGAAGCAATGCACACCATTGAGAATGCTTCTGAACAAATACAAGCACTCATTCTTGGAGGCAACATTCCTTTGGAGATTAAACAAGAAATTGAAAAAGAATTTAGCAAATTAAACGCAGAATTTGTAGCAGTTAGATCATCAGCAACAGCAGAAGACAGTGCAAGCGCAGCATGGGCAGGGCAACTAGATACTTTTTTGAATACAACAAAAACTGATTTGTTAAGCAACATTAAGAAATGCTGGGCATCACTATTCACACCACGCGCAATCTTTTACCGATTTGAACAACAATTACATGAAGACCACATCTCTGTAGCAGTTGTTGTACAAAAAATGATCGCAAGCGAAATTTCAGGCATTGCTTTTTCTGTGCACCCCGTTACTCAGGACTATAACCAATTAATCATTGAAGCAGGATTTGGTTTAGGCGAGGCAATAGTATCTGGCTCAGTTACGCCAGACAGTTATGTTGTAGAGAAAGGTAAATTGGACATTATTGAGAAACATATCGGAGAACAGAGCAAGCAATTAGTACGTAAACAGTTAGCAGTAGGCAGTAAACAGCATGAAGTAGACAGTGAGCAGTTTGAAGTTAACAGTAATGAATGGCAAGAATTAGGAAAAAAAGGAAAAGAACAAAAATTAAGTGAAAAACAAATTATTGAATTATCTAAAATTATTATTAACATTGAAAACCATTACGGATTTCCAGTTGACGTAGAATGGGCATTGGAAAAAGACAAATTTTTTATTACACAGAGTAGACCGATTACGACGCTGCAAGGGACAAAAGTAGCAACAATAGTTTTGAAAGACGGTGATTTGGTTGAAGTAGATGCGAATGAAGGGATTGTCAGAGTTTTAAAGAAAAATCAACTTCATTTCATCAACACATACACACGAGATTTCTCAATTGTTATGGAAGAAGTATTCCAATACGCACTTAGCGAAGGACTGAAAAAGAAAATTGGATTTGAAAACCCACATCATACCTCTATTTTTCATATCATTGATGGAATTATACAAGTATGGGAAAGTACAGAAGCATATAATGCCATGCAAAACTTCTTCTTAGAAAAAAACAAAGACAGCTCTTTAATGAAACAAACCGTTAAAGAATATACTGCAAAATTAAACAAATTAAAACCAGTCTTGGAAAAAGGAAAACTGAATTCTCTTGAAGACCTAAAACAATTCATCAAAGACCTCTATGAAATAACCACTCTATTCTGCCTCTTTTATTATCCCGGGCTTAATGAGAAAACACCCAAAGAAATTCTTGAAATATCTCATAACATACGCAACGAAGATACATTCTTTGATGACGCAGACAACGTAATTAGAAATACTTTATTGAACTTGTATCCTCACTTAAAAGGATGCGAATCAACACTACTTACACAAGAAATACTTAAAGAAAAACATCCATCAAAAGACATTTTGCTGGAAAGAAAAAAGAATTTTGTGTACGTAACACCAACAGAACAATACATTATGCCGCTAGAAGAATATGCCAGTAAAAACACACAATATCAGTTTGCAATTGAAAAAGCAAATCCTGCTACAACAGAAATCAAAGGACAAACAGGACATCCAGGCAAAGTAACTGGAACAGTCAAAATAATGAAACGCAAAGAACAAATTCCAGACATGATAGATGGAGCAATATTAGTTTCTCAGATGACAACACCTGCATTCCTGCCCGCTATGAAAAAAGCATCAGCGTTAGTCACAGACGAAGGTGGTATCACCTGTCACGCTGCAATTGTTGCGAGAGAATTAAAGAAACCTTGCGTGATAGGCACTAAAGTTGCTACTCAAATTTTGAAAGACGGAGATTTGGTTGAAGTAGATGCAAATACTGGAACAATTACCATTTTAAGTAAGAATAAAACGGCAGCAATAACTCTTTCTCCAATCTACACCAGAGATATGTCCTTACTCTACTTCTACCTATGGAATGAAAGCGATAGAATAGGATACAAAAAATATCTTGATTATGATGTGAAACACAACTTGTTCATGATGCCTGCAAAAGAAAGAAAAACAACTGTTTATTACAATGAAAAAGAACTAGAAGAAATTGACAAATTGCTCATAGAAAAAAGCAAAAATAAACAATTCCAAAAACAACTTCTGGACGATATTGAGAAAAACTGGAAGTTGCTCGAGCCATATGCTCACGGAAAACAAATAGAAAATATCACTGAATTCAAAACATATTACACAACACTCGTTAACTTCTGGGCAGCACTAAACACACCCTACACAATAGCAAAGCTTGACTTAGATGTTAACCAACAATTCAAAAATGACTTGCTTGCTTTCCGAGAAAAAACAGAAAAACACACTGCCACCTTGAGTGATTTACTTCACACATTTCTCAAAACAAAATATCCTGCACTTGGCGAACATGTAAAACTTGTTGCTCCAGAAGATCTTGACAGACTTGCTGATAATAAAACTCTGAAAGAAATAAAAACCAGAGAAACAGGATACGCGCTATACAACAATAAAATATATTCAATAGTTGAAATAAATAAAATATTAGAAAAAGAAAACATCCAAATAGAAAAACCTGAAACAAACATTACAGAACTAAAAGGAACTTGTGCGTGGAAAGGACAAGTGAAGGGAAAAGTTCGGCTTGTAGTTACTGATTCAGAAGCAGACAACCTCCAAAAAGGAGAAATACTCGTCACAGAAATGACATCACCAAGATACTTAGCAGCAATGCAAAAAGCTGGAGGAATAATAACAGATGAAGGAGGAATAACCTGCCATGCAGCAATCACTGCAAGAGAACTCAAATTGCCTTGCGTGATAGGAACAAAACAAGCAACACAAGTCTTAAAGACAGGGGATTACGTAGAAATAGATGCAGAGAAAGGCCTTGTAAGAATAATTAAGAACTGATAAAAAACGTCAAATTTATATAGAAAACATACGATCATGAAAACATGGTTCAAGAAACACTAAATATTCAAAAAATTGGAGAGCAAGTATTAGATGGCTTGCAGCAATTTAACCAAAAAATTTGGAGTGTTCTCTCATTTAGTTTAATCCATGCAGAACTAAGCCAAGAAAAAGAACTAAAAGACGTGCCAAAAAATGTACAAAACTACCGCAGAGAAAGGTGGGAAAAAGCACTTGCTAAATGCAATGGTGATAAAAGAAAAGCGTACGAATTAATGGATTCTGAAAATTTTTATTAAGGAAAGATTGGCCAAACAACTGTTTGTATATTAAGTTCTTCACACGTTTTTTCAAAAGCTCTGTCACGCACAATAACAAGCTTAAGGTTACATTTCCAGAACGAATAAATGATTCTTATGTCTTCTTCATTAAGTGAGTATTTCTTTCCAATGCGCTCAACTTCCTCAATATCATCATAAACGGAAACATAAGGCAAAATTTCAATAAAAAATAAATCAAGTATTGCTTTAATCTCTTTATCTGCTTTTTCTTCACTGAAACCATATTTGTGGATAAGAACGCCTTTTGTTTCACCCAGAACTTGCCTTGTTATGCACAAACACTTGTCTGGAAAAGAATAACCCCTTTGTTCAAAATATTCTTTAGAACTCGGATAAAGAATCAAATCCACAAGAACATTAGTATCAATACCACACTTAGTAAGAAAGTGAGCTAAAATAGTTGGCTTATCTTGATACCTCTTCATTATTTGAAACAAAGAAAACTTTCGTAATATTTAAATTTAGGGAAAAACATATTTAAATCCACTGCAGCACCAATTAATAAAATGATAACCTTAACAAAAACATTCTCACGAGAACAATCATTATTTTACGCACGCGTATGGAATGACAGCGAAGTAAATAGAGGCTTTGGAAAATGGATGCCGAAAATACAAAACTTATTATTCTTACGAGCAAAAAATGAGAACAAAATATCAGTCTGGTACGATACAAACGAACTAAAATCCTTTGATATTTCTGCACAAAAACAAATAGAAAAAAATCCTCAACACTTTGACAAACTCAAAGAAAAATTCTACAAACATTGGGAAGCAATGTGGCCTTACGTCTCTGGAAAGAAAAAACTCTCTAACATAAACGAACTTGAATGGTTCTACAACGAATTTGTAGACTGGTGGACGCCAATGGCGATCTTTTTCACATTACCCGGGAACAAACACGTACCTCAAGAAGTCAGAGACCTTGCAATGGAAATTCGCAAAGAAAGCGAAAAGTACTCTGACAAAGGAGATTACATTTACCTTGATTTTATCAAAGAACATTATCCAGAATATACTGATCTTCGATTTGTATTACTTCCCGAAGAATTATTCTTATTAAAAGAAAGAAAACTAACAAATGAAGAAGTTGCTGAAATCAAAAAAAGACTTCCTGGTTGTGCCATACTAAACGACGAACTTATCTTGATTGATGACCTTCCAGCAAAACTCAAAGAAAAAGGACTGCAATTAGAACAATTAGAAATTAAAGAAACTTCAGAACTAAAAGGAATGTGCGCGTGCAAAGGAACTGCACAAGGTACTGTGCGTCTTATCCTGAAAAAAGAACAGTTGAAAGAATTTAAACAAGGAGAAATACTCGTCACAGAAATGACCAAACCAGACTTTGTACCTGCAATGAAACAAGCAGCAGGCATTATTACAGACGAAGGCGGGATCACCTGTCACGCAGCAATTGTATCAAGAGAATTAGGAGTTCCTTGCATTATTGGCACAAAAATTGCTACAACAGTTTTGAAAGATGGTGATACAGTTGAGATAAATGCAGATGAAGGAATTGTTAAGATATTAGAAAAATAGACTTATTCAATCTTAACTTCTTCGCCTAAGCTTTGACCAGGCATTCCACGTTCAAAAAGAACTCGCAATGCACCTTTGTTACCATGCGGCGCAGAAACCTTGCCAGAAATGGTCGTCTTATTCTTACCAGGAGCAGTCCAACTAACTTTTTTGCCAACATACGCTTTGGCTTTTTCATTAGTATCAACACCCGGCACAACCACAATTACCTGGTTGCCCTTCTTACGCTTCTGGCTTCCCCTAAAATGAACTATAACTCCGGCCATACACAAACAAGAAAACAAGCCATTTAAAAAGCTTTTGCTCAGATACTTGAAAAATCCCTTCTGCTTTGTCCCAAAAAAGAGGCAATTATGACTTACTTAAAATATGTTTACTCTGCACGAAAATTAACAAGATAAGCGTTATAGCTGCTAAAACAAGCGCGGTCCCCTGAATCATAATTGCATCAATCATCAACCCAAGAACAATTGGCCCTGCAAGACTTCCCAACTCATTAATTCCCTGCATTGCAGAGTTAACACGTCCATACTGATCACGCTTGCTTAAACGCGTGCAAATACCTGTTCCTGCCAAGCCAATAAGCTCCAAAGCAACCCCTATGCCAAACGCGATAAAAAGATACCACAAATAAGCATTTGTAAAAAACAACAAAACGAGCATTGCACAAATAAGCAATCCGCCGAAAAAAACACTTTTCTCTTTTAACTTATCACTTAACTTTCCGAGCTGGCTTCCGCAAAGTTCAGGCAATGCACTTATAACACCCAGCAAGGCAATTTGAGAAAGACTTGCACCACCCACATACGCTGAAATAGGAATAAAAAACTCCGCAATCATCCCAACAAAGGTAAAAAAGAAACTTAAAAACGCAAAAAATTTTAACCTAACGTCCCATTCTTTCACTTCACTCACAAAAGACCTATAAAAATTTGCATGAAACACATCGCGCAAACCATCACGCAAATTTTTTCTATGATCAGGGCACAAGAACAAAAGTAGTGCTATTGTTATTAGCGTTGTAGGAATAATTGCAAGAAACATCCAATGTAACGGCACGAACTTAATGATGACCATCCCTGCGAAAACAGCAAGAATCCACCAAAAATTTGTTAACGTATCAAAATAACCAAAAACCGTAGCAATTAATTTTTGGGAGAATGACACATAATGTATGTTGCACTTCCAATACCATAAAACGCATATGACACCCCATTTAGCGCACGCGCAATCACAACAAACAACACTATTCCTGTCGCCCCTGCCAAAAAATAACTCAAACCAATAAACGGGTAAATGATCAAACCAATCAAAATGATACTCTTTGCAGCAACACGATCAGCAAGCAAACCAACAAAAGGCAACATAAACAGAAAAACTACGTTATAAATAGAACTCAGCAAGCCCGTCTCTGCATACGAATTAGCAAATGCGAACAAAAAAACAGGAATGAATGCTTCAAAAACACCCCAACCAATCCAACGAATAGCGGTTGCCCAGGAAAGAAGTCTTATGTCTTTAGGAATCGAGTGCATATACTCGCTTTGTTGAAATAAGATTATAAATATTTCTCATACTTTTGATCCGTTCCAAAGCTCTTCAAAAAAAGACTTGTACCTTTTAGCAATTGTTTGCGAGCTTATCACTATCGCAGTAGGATTATCAGACCACACAAATGTTGCAACATCATCTTTGTAAATAAGCGTTGCAGAAGGGGCTGATTGCGAGAAATATCTTGCTTGTAACAATTTTGTTTTAGCAATTGACTGCTGAACTGCCCTTTTTATTTTGTTATGCGCAAGAAGTTTTACTTTTACCCCTTTTTCAGCACGCCTTTTATGATAATTCTGAATAAATGTCAAGAAATCTCCTTCATACACCTCAGGCTCAACAGCAACAGCAAAATATTCATCGCCTTTTTTCATCTCGTTAAGAAGTTCATTGTACATTGTTTTAATGCCTTTCAATCCTTCATAGACTTTTGCAGACTGTGGTTTCTTTGCAGATTTTTGCTTTGCTTTTAACTCAGGCAATGATTTTTTAAGTTGCGTTTCTTTTTCTTCTAACTTTTTCTTTTGTTTTGAAACATACGCTAAAATTTCTTCAGGATTTGCTGCTTCAAAATACTTTGTGTTTTCTTTAATTACAAACGATACTAAGCCTCTCTGCATTAAACGGTCAAGCATCTCATACACTTTAGACCTTGAGACTTTTGCTCGCTTTATTATTTGACCAGTTGTAGAAGAACCTAATTCTAAAAGTGCAAAATAAACCTTAACTTCTCCTTTGCTCAGTCCGATACCTTCCAAAAGTTCTTTTGTGTTCATTGTCCCCTCGTATGAGAGAGACAACATATAAGTTTTACGGTTTTTGACAATAAATTATGAAATGGGTTTTGGTGGCAATCATTGTATTAACAGCAGTAGCTTGTTCTCAGACAGACAATCCAACAGGACTTGTTATTCAAGAAGAAAAAATCAAAATAGGCGTAAGCGCGCCATACACAGAATTTGCAGCAGTAACAGGAAAATGGGTTAATCGAGGAATAGAACTTGCGCTCGAAAGACTCTCTGAAGAAGAACGGAACAAAATAGAATTAATTTACGAAGATGACAAATGCAATCCTACAGAAGGCATCACTGTTGCACAAAAATTACTTGATTTTAATGAACTTGACTTTATTTTAGGACCCTTCTGCGCAACTGTTGTTAGTGCAACAATGGATTATTACGAACAAAATAACGCAATTTATTTAATAACTGGATTGGGGATTGATAATTACGTTAATCAAGGTAAATATGGTTTTGTTTTACTTGGCGAAGTAAAAGAATTAATGAAATCACTTGCAAAACACAGTTACTCGCAAGGCGACAAACACATAGGAATTATTTACTTGGATGATGATTATGGAAGAGAAAACGCCAAATACTTTGAACAGTATTTCACAGACCTTGGAGGCGCAATAACAACACAAGAAAACTTCCCAGCAGGAGAAAAAGACTTCAGAACACAACTCACCAAAATAAAAGCAACACAACCAGACGCGATTATGATCATTGCACTTGGACCGCCGATTGTTAACATGCTGAAACAACTTGAAGAGATTGGATTTAAAGGAAACAAATACGGCATCAGAAACGCAGAAGACACAGAAGTAATAACAGCAGCAGGAGAATTGATTGAAGGAATAATCTTCCCATCAACCTTTGATCCTGTTGATACACAAGTCGAACAATGGTTTGCACAACGATACTTAGAAAAATACAATGAACCACACGAAGCAGTCGCAGCAAACGCATTCGACAGTTTCAATATTTTACTTGATGCAATCAATGCTTGCGGACAAGAAGTTGAATGCGTGAGAGGGTATATTCTAAACGTCAAAGATTATCAAGGAGCAAGCGGAACATTCTCAGTCAATGAAAAAGGAACTGCAACAAGAAATATTAAAATCAGAACGGTTGTTGATGGGAAGCTGATGTTTTTGGAATAGTTTTTAATTATTTCAAGTTTAAATCCATTATGAAACTCATTTTTGTTCGCCATGGAGAAACAAGCCACAACGTAAAAGGACATATTCACAAGCGAGGAGATGATGCGCTATTAACAGAAAAAGGAAAACTGCAAATCATGGACTGTGCAAACGTGCTCAAACAACAGAACATTAACGGATTGTACACTTCACCAGAAACCAGAGCACGAGAATCAGCCGAACTTCTCGCAAAAGATTTAGCAGTAGAAATACAAATTGCAAACTTTGAAGAAAGAGACTGGGGAGACTGGGAAGGAAAAACCTGGAACGAAATCAAAGAAACGCTGGACAAACTGCCACTTGATGAGAGACATTCATTTGTCCCTCCAAACGGCGAGTCATGGCAACAAATGGAAGACAGACTAAAAAAAGCACTCGAAGAAATAACTCGAACAAACCATCCTGCTGCGTGTATCGTCACACACTCTGGCGTTTTAAGAGCGTTAATGCGCATACTCAAAGATGCTCCGTTGGAAGAAGGAATCGCATACGATTTTGACAACGGATCAATCACTATTTTTGAACATAAAAACGGCAAATACACTGAACTTGTTGTTAATGACGTGAAACATTTACCTTGACAACTTGCTCATCTATTTTGCTCTTTCCGTCAATTGCTTTCCAACAAAGTACATTATTTAGCTCAATAATCTTTTGCACAACTGGATTTTCTGTGTTTATTTTGAACAATTGTGCGCCACCTAATATGCGCGTTTTCTTAACAAGCCCATTATCTTCTAAGGATTTCCAAATTTTTTTGAGTGTTTGAAAATTCACATTGGCATTCTTTGCAAGTTCTGTTATTGGGTAATCAAAATCTCTTGAATAAATTAAAAAATCAATTATTCGCACAAGAGGGTAATTGCCAAATGTTCTAATAAATACTGAGTTTTCCATATCTTTTATTAAACACGACCCATATTTATATTTTTTGGAGTTATTAATTATGTTTTCTGTAATTAGATTCATTTCAAATAAAAATCCCACCGGAGCAGAGCTCCGGGGTATTTTTAAACTTCATCGGGAAAAATCATATCGCAGCAGAGCTGCGGGGTATTAGACCCAATGAAGAAATAAACCTCTATTTCTTGTTTTTTTCTGGGATTTAATGATACTTGCACGCCATACGACGTTGGTTTAGATAGAATGATTTGTTCTTTAATTAACAATTTCACAGCACTGATAACATCTCCCTTAATGTGTGTTGGAAGTCCTTTCTTAAGATTATCAATAGATGTGTGTTTTCCTCCAACATAATTGTGATGAAATAATTTCTTAACAATAAAACCTTTTAAATCACCATCTTCCATTTTAATACATTGATGCAAAAACAGTTATTAAACTCTGTTCTCAAAAGTCTAGTGTCTTGTGACAAATTACGGAAAGTCACGTAAAAATTACAGAAATCATCCAACAAATTGGTTTTAGCAACACCATTTGGATTGAAACAAAATTTAAATAACTTCTCATCCTAAATCATATAATGAAACTCCTCTTCATCTGCAATCAAGGAAAACACAGAAGTAAAACAGCTGAGTGTTTGTTTAAGAAAGAGTTTCAAACAGATTCTGCTGGCTTGTATAGTGAAAAACTCGTTACACAAGATCAACTTGAATGGGCAGACATCATTTTTGTCATGGAAGATTTCCAACGAAAAGAACTTATTAAACGCTTCCCAGAAACTTGCTTGCACAAAAGATTATTGACTATGAACATATCTGACGAGTTTCAATTTAATCAACCAGAACTTGTTGTTTTGCTGCAGAAAAGATTATCTGCCTTGTTGCAACCATTCCAACAAACACTGTAACGCTTTTTGTTTATCACTAAAAATTTTAATTTCACTAATGTAAACTTGTGGAAGCCTTCGTGTAACTTTATACTTTATTCCTCTCCTTACAGTTAACTGAAGTAAAGATACCTCCCAGTCAGCTCTCACCATAACACCACCAACGTAGGAATTAACAAACACCCCATTGCATGACTTCTTGAACAACCTGTTAAAGGAGCAAGCAACCCAACAGCAGTTGCAGTGATAAACACTAACAAACCAAGCAAACCAGACAAAAAGAAAGTCATCACAAATAAGAAAACCAAAACAACAACTGAAATCCAATCATATTCTATATAATCAAGCAAAGATGCATACCATTTAGCAGCAAACAAAGAAAAAATAACTGCAACACCTGTTGCAACACAACAAACTGATAACAACGTCACTAATAGTTCTGATGAAATGGTTCCAACAAGCTGGTTAATACCAACAACTGCACCATTACGCGTTTTGTTAATCGTAAAAAACGTTACAAGCGAAATCAACACATCAATCGTTCCAATAGAACCAAGCAACACCAAAAACTGCAACGGTTTTTGTTTTGGCATAAGAGCTGCAGCCTGCGCAGGACTTAGTCCTGGAAACAGCGTTACAATACTTCCTGCCAAAACACCTGTTAAAACTGATATTGATAACTTCTTTTTTGGCAAACGCAAAATATCCGTTTTACGCTGAATTGGAATTTCAACTTGTTTCAATAACGAGAACAACAACGTAGACGCGCCAAACAAACCAGACAACAACGGAAACAAAGGCTGCTTAATTACATCTAAGGTTAACATACCGAGAAGTCCTGCTAATACAAAAATGATTATTGGCCAAACGCTTTTTTCCCTAATTACCAAAAACATAACAAGAGCTAACAAAATCCAAAACAAGACTGGTTTGAGGAGCGTGAACAGAATTGGGAACAGGAGAATAAAAACAGGAATAAAAAACAAACCAGAAACAACGCCGAGCAAACTACCAACCACAGAAAACTTCACAGCTTCTATTCCTGCACCTTTTTTTAATAACTTGTGACCTGGAAGTAAGGAAAGCACATCTTCTGATGCACCAAGAAAAACAGAAGGTACTGCATCAACAATAGAACTCGTGATTGCAGTTGTGATAATAATAATTACTAACAACAGTAAATCAGCACTTGATAAAAAAGAAGCAACAGAAACAAGAAGCACCACAATAAGATTTGTATGGATTCCTGGTAGCAAACCTGCTATTATTCCAAAAATTATGCCAATGAACAAACCCAGGAATATGTCAATTAGCATGACTACACAAGATGTCTAGGTTTAAAGAGCCTTGCGGTAAAATCTCCGTAAATCTTACGATTTCCGAGACTTACTCGTTCGTAAGCTCACTCGTAAGAAGACGTAAATATTACGGTTCAGAATCTGACTTGTTCAACCATTTATGAATCTTAGCATATTTTGATGAGTGATCTTTCACGTTCTTCTTCTATACGCTCGACAATGAAACCAAAAACGAATCTTTGAATATTTCTGAAGATATTCTCGCGGCAGTTGCAATTCTTCTTTAACCATATTTGCCAAACCTTTCAAATCAGCCACCTCTCCTTCTTCCAACTCTAATTCTAACTCATTAAACTTGTAATCTCTTTGTTCTATAAGAAAACCAAGATACCTGCCTGTTTCACTATCGACGTATGGACCACTCACTCCGATCGGAGGGCCAAGTTTTGGTGAAAACCCCTTAACAAATTCACGTCTCGTCACAACAGAAACAGCATCAACACTTGCCTCAATTATTGTCATTCCTTTTCGCATCTTTTGTTTTTCATGCTTTGTATACGCAAAAGCACTTGGGAAAAGATTACGATAGCTATCTCCAAGTTCTAGAAGTTCGCAAATTTCCTCAGGAATTAGTTCCTTATTTGACCATTTGCTTTGCTCTACGCGATCATCCCACACTCCTTTCTTAAAATCGTACCTGAATATTGCAGGATGATTATTCGAGTCAAAACGACCAACGCGGCGAACTGTTGCCCCCGCTTTATTAATCGCATAATCTCCGTAACCGCCCACAATATGACAATCGTAATATTGTATTTCTCGGCTCTCGAATCGTGGCTCCACCACATCGTATCCGCCATCTCGAGCTATCTGCGCGACTTTTTTTAGAATTTCCTCATATGCGGAAGTTGGAATTCCAAATTTTATTTCTATTTCTCTTTCCATTGTGCTATTCAGAACGAGTCAAACGAATAAGAATGTTTGTTGAAGAATATTCTACAACAACACTTATATAGTACTCATCATTTACCAACCACATGGACATATTCCAAGACACCCTATTCAGAGACTTAGAAAAACTCAACTACTCAGTAAACGAATCAAAAGTCTACCTCACACTCATCAAAATAGGCTCTGCACTCGCAGGAAAAATAGCCAAAGAAGCACACTTAGACCGATCAAGTACATACAACGCACTTAAAGGACTCATCCAACGAGGAGTCGTCTCAACCATTCACGAAAACAAGCGAACGATTTACGTCCCAGAAAACCCTAAAAAAATACTCGACTACTACCAAGAAAAAGAAGAAATCGCTAAAAAAATAATCCCAGCACTTCAAGAACAATTCGCTTTCAAAAAAGAAAAAAGCAACGTAAAACTATTCCAAGGCTACAAAGGACTCAAAACAGTTTTCCAAGACATTCTCGACTCAAACAAAAAAGGAGAAACCTACTATGTCATGGGCTCAGAGGGGTACTTCAGCAAAAAAATGCCTTACTACGCACCAATCTTCCAAAAAAGAAAAGAACAAAAAAACATCAAAACACAACTCATCATACGAAAAGGAAGACAAAAAAAGAAAACAAAAAACACCGAACACAAAACAATACCACTCAATGTCGAATCACCTGCCACTATCAACATCTACGACAACAAAATAGCCATCTTCATCTGGGAAGAACCACCACAAGCAATACTCATAGAAAACCAAAACGTCAAAAAAACATTCGAAGACTATTTCAAATTCATATGGAAACAAGTAAAGAAATGATTTGTCAATAATTGGCATGGGATTGCTCCAACACGCGAGAACTATTTTAGAGCCAAGTAAAAACGTTTTAAGCGTAAACGCAAGCAGTTAGTTATCTAAAAAACATTTGCCACAAAAACAACAACTTTATAACTATTAGATTTTCCACAAAACATATGCCAACATGGAATCTTGACGATTTGTATAAAAAAGAAGACAGCGGCAAGCTCATTGCTGAGTTAAAAAAACAAACACGAGAATTTACAAAATTAAGATCTGCCCTCAAACCAACACTTTCTGTAGAAGAATTCATGAATATAATCAAACAAAAAGAAAAACTCAGCGAATTAACCAGCAGATTAGGAGCGTACGCAGAACTCTGGTTCACAGAAAACACCGCAGACAGCGAACGAACAAGCTATTTATCAAAAATATCAGAAATCTGCACAGACGCAGGCAATGAAACAATGTTCTTCAGCTTATGGTTTAAAGACTTAAACGACAACGATGCAAATAAATTCATTGACAACAGCGGAAAATATCGCTATATGTTAGAACGCATCAGAGCAAACAAACCATACACGCTCAAAGAAAAAGAAGAACAAATTGTAAATCTGAAAGACCTTACTGGCTGCGAAGCATTAACTAACTTATACGACACAATCACAAACAGATTTGTCTTTGAATTCGAAGGCAAAAAACTCAGCCAGGAAAAAATCAATCAATACAAACAAAGTACTGACAGGAACAAACGAAAAGCAAGCTATGACTTAGTGCTCGGCAAATACGGCGAAGAACAACCAGTACTTGGAGAACTCTACAAAAACATCGTCAACGATTGGAAAAACGAAAACTTAAAATTACGCAAATTCAAAACACCTATTGCTGTCCGCAATCATGGCAATGATGTACCGGACAAAGCCATAGAAGCTCTGCTGAACGTTGTAAGAAAAAACGTTGAATTATTCAAAGAATATTTCAAAATCAAGAAAAAATTACTTAACTTAAAAGAAATGGATCGCTATGACCTTTATGTTCCATACAAAGAACCAGACATAGAATACCCTTATGAGGAAAGCAAAAAAATCGTTCTTGAAACATACAAACAATTTAGCCAGGACGCGTATGAAAAAGCAAAAAAAATATTTGACGACAAACACGTACACTCAGAACTCACACCAAGCAAAAGAAGCGGAGCATTTTGTTACACTGTTTTGAAAGATTTGCCTCCATACATCATGCTAAACCACGTGAACAAATTAAACGACTTGTTTACCATGATGCACGAATTTGGACACGGCATCCACGGAATGGCAGCCTCGGAACAAACACAATTTACATTTCATTCAGCATTGCCAATGGCAGAAACTGCAAGCATATTTGGAGAAATGCTCCTTGCACAACGTTTACTAAAAGAAGCAGACAAAAACGAGAAAATAGCTGTTCTTATTAAATTATTAGATGGACAGTACGCCTCAATAATCAGACAAGCATACTTTGTACTATTTGAAATTGAAGCGCACGAAAAAATAGCAAACGGAGCAACAATAGAAGACCTTAATAAATTATATCTCGATAATTTGAATGAACAATTTGATGGCGTATTACCAATTGCAGAAATTTTTAAGTACGAATGGAGCTACATACCACACATACACCACACACCATTTTACTGTTATGCATATGTTTTCGGCAATTTATTAGTGCTTGCTTTGTACAAAATGTACGAACAAAAAGGCCCTGAATTCGTATCGAAATATATGAAAATTTTGTCTTATGGTGGCTCAGAATCACCTGCAAAAATACTCAAAGAAGTTGGAATTGATATTACATCTGATGCATTCTGGCAAGACGGATTTGATATAATTAAAGAAGAATTGGAAGAACTGAAAAAACTGACAAGTTAACATTCCTGACTAAAATCAACAAACTCTTGTATCTTAGCAACTTCTGCAGATGTTTGCGTGCACGCTTTTGTTTTTTGCAAAATGTCATCAACAATCTTTTGAGACTCATCTTTATTTCTTAATCCAGCAGGAGTTAACTTAAAACAAGGATCTGGCCCCCAAGCATCAATACACGCACAATTACCATTTATATACACATCATCAATATACCCTTCATTATCCTTGATTGTTTTAATTTGATCATTGATAACACTTTCAGAAAAAACACTCATATCAGTATGAAGTTCACTCAACTCGTTAAACAACGCCGCAGCAAACTGATTCCTTTGCTTTGCAAGCCCTGTAGGTGAATTTTCCAGATAGTTTTTCAATAATTCAAAAGATTTTGTATCTCTTGATCTTTGCAATTCAATAATTTTACTGCATTCTTTATCAAAACAAAACTGTTCAGGCTTTGTTGGCTGCGGACAATACCTCCCATCACTCACATCAGAAATATCTGTCGTTTGCATTTCCTGATAAGCAAAATCACTTCTTTGCACTGGCTTATTCACATACGAAAAATCATTCTTTTGTGCTACCCTATCCGCATATGCAAAACTATCACCTGGCAAACTTTTCATTCGCATTGCCTGCCCTGCACTTTTATCTGTTAAGAAAATAAACCCTGCACCAAGCACTGCAACAAGCAACACTGAAACCAGAATTAACTTTTCCATAGACATCATATAGAACACTGCTAAAAACAAACTATAAAAAGATTAAGAACTCCTGACAAGTACTCAATTAACTGAATTTTAAATCTTTCATAAGCACTAAAGAACAAATTGCGATCAAAAAAATAAATGACGTAAAATAAAACAATTGGCTCAGATCAACAAGCGTGAGTGATGCACCAATAACTACCGGGCCAAGGATGCCGCCAATACTATAACACGCATCAGCAGTCCCGCTTACTTCACCGCGCAATTTCTTACTCACATACTTTTTCTGGTAACAACTCAACGGAATCAAAATAAAAATAGCCCCAGCAGACGTAATAACTAAGGATATTCCAAGCAACAATAAATTCTGTTTCAAAAGAAAAATTGTTTGACCAAGCACAACAAGAACAGCTCCTAACACAAGCATTTTTTTCTCACCAAAAAAATCAACAAGCTTGCCAGCGAAAAACCCCGAGACCATTCCTGGCAATGTCGTCAAACACAAAATCACTGCACCAAGCACAAAACCACTTCCCAAACTATTCGCATAAATCGGTTCAAACGTCCAAATAGTATATTCCCAAAAACCCAACGCAAAAGAAAACAACAACAACGATATTAACGGCTTACCCAACACAGAAATAGACTTAAGCTCACCAACAACAAACCCATCTTTCGCAAGAATATGCTCTGCAAGTATCACTTCTTTAAAATTAAACTCTGCTTTACCAGGAAAAAAGAAAATGGCAAGCGCAGAAAGAAAAATCAAAATTAACACAAGAAGCTTCAATATCACTCCTGCATCAAACACAAACAACAAAACTCCGCCAAGAAACGTCCCAAAAAACCAACCCGCATACTGGATCGAGGTAAACAAACCCGCAGACTCGCCAATAACATGCGAACGCGCATGATCCAAAAAACAAACAAAAGCACTAATACCATACATTGTTGAAAAAAACCCATAAAAAATCATAAAAAACAACAACGCAAAAAAATTATCAACAAACAATAAAGAAAAACGCACTATTCCCCGACCTGAAGGTCGGGGTATTTATCGTGCGTTTTTCTACTTGCAAAGTTCGCCCTAAATGGAGGGGTATTAAACCCCTCTACAAAGTTCTTGCGAACTTTGCAATAAAAAGAACGCCATTGTAAAACCAAGCAAGCCGAGAATGAAAACAAACCTTCTGCTAATTTTATCACACAAATCACCAGTAGGCAAACTCACAATCAACGACGCGAACGGGTGAATAGAAATCAAAACACCAACAAGAAACAAATTCTGCAATTTTGACTCAAAATACAACGGCATAAAATACCACAAAATACCCTCAACAAGCGTAATCAACCCAAACAAACTTACAATGTGAATTAATGACTTGTTAAAATTCCTTGTTTGAAACATACATGTGCACCTAAAAAAAGTTTATTTAAAATACCTCGCAGCCACAAATCAGTGAATCACATTTGATCAATCGCACGAATGCCAAGCAGATGTAAACCATTCTTAAGAACTTGTTTTGTTGCAAAGACTAACTGCAAACGATTCTGTTTTTCTTCATCTGTTGCTTTCAAAACAGGATTGTGATGATAAAACTCATTAAACGCCCTTCCAAGCTTGATCAAATACTGCACGAGAACATGCGGACTTTTTTCCTGCAAAGAGCCCTGAATTGCTTGCTTAAACTTTGACAACTCAAGAACAAGCTGTATTTCACTCTCTGACAAGGTTTTGAAGTGTGCTTCTTTAAATTTTTCTGCCTTGTCCAATATTGATGCCGCACGTGCGTGTGTATAAAGCAAATATGGTCCAGTATCACCCTCAAAAGAAATTGCTTGCTTCGGATCAAAAACTATTTTCTTCTTCGGATCAACATGCAACAACATAAACCTTAACGCTCCCAAGCCAACAGCATGTGCACGCTCATGCAATTCTTCCTCTTGTAAATCAGCATACCTCTTTGTAATCTCTTCCCTTGATAAATCTTCAACACTTAACAACAAATCATCAGCATCAACAACAGTACCTTCTCTGCTCTTCATCTTCCCCTCAGGAAGTTCTACCATACCATACGACAAATGATAACAGCCATCTGCCCATTCATGACCCAACAATTTGAAAACCTCAAACAACACTTGAAAATGATACTCTTGCTCATTACCAACAACATGAATCATCTCATCAAACTGATACTCATCATAACGCAACACATCAAGATACAAATCCTGCGTGATATAAACAGCTGTCCCATCAGAACGCACAAGCACTTTTTTATCAAGCTTTTTTGATTCATCAAACTCAACAATAATCGCCCCATTTTCGTCTTTCTTAAACACTCCTTTCTTTAGCCCTTCAAGCGCGATTTCTTTTCCTTTCAAATAAATATCACTTTCATAGTACAGTTTCCCAGGATCAACACTTAAATTCTCATACGTTTGATCATACCCCTGCTCACACCAATCCTTCATCAACTTCCAGAGCTTCAAAACATCCTTGTCACCTTCCTCCCATTTCACAAGCATTTCCTGTGCTTGCGTTTCCAGTTCAGGATTTTTCTTTGCCTCCTCAGCAAACTTCACATAATAATCTCCAACAAAATGATCAGACTTTCTTCCAGTAGAATCCGGCGTGTCGCCTTTGTTAAATAACTTGTACGCGAGCATTGACTTGCAAATATGCACTCCCCGATCATTCACAATCTGCGTTCTCACTGCATTGAACCCTTGGCTCGCATACAAATTACATATAGAATCGCCAAGAAAAATATTTCTTAGATGTCCTAAATGCAACGGTTTATTCGTATTTGGAGAGGAGTATTCAACAACAATTGTTTTGCCCTTGCCTTCATTGCTCTCGCCATACTTCTCTTTTTCTTTTAAAATTATTTTAACTAACTCTTTTGCCAACTGTGACTTATCCAAAAAGAAATTCACATAAGGACCTGTTGCGGCAACCTTTTCAACACCTTCTGGCTTTTCAATTTCTTCTGCTAATTGTTTTGCAAGCTCAACAGGAGATTTTTTCAATTCTTTTGCCAAAGAAAAACACGCAAACGCAAAATCACCAAGCTTTGAATCAGGAGGCACTTCTAAATTAATCTCGCCTTTGATATGCTTTTGCAATTCATTTATTATTTGTTGTTCAAACATTGAATAAGGAACCTCGTTAGTGGTTAAAAACTTTACCGTCTACGCAAGTTAAAGAATGAAAATTGAGTTTTGCGTATTTTGGTCATGAACTTTTAGAAGAACTGTATTCTATTTAAGATTTTCTAAGTTATCTCAAAGGCTCTAATTCCCCCTCTAACACTTTTCTAAACGTTTCAATATCAACTAACCCTTTAGTGTTATACCCAACACGTGCAACTGCTAACCGTCCATGATCACGAATCGCTCGTGCAACTTTTTTATTCCCATAATCATACGTAACACCATACATCGGACCAATAAGTGGGTGTTTTCCCCAACCCCAAATTTTATTCGGAAGAGGATCAGTTAATGCACACATATCGCGCGCATATGCTTTCACACCCCCTTCACTCCACCCTTCTCGTTGGCCAAGAATAGATCCGTCATGTTTTGCAGCATCAATTAATGCCTCAATTGCGTATTGAATCTCAACATCTTTTGGATCAACATCAAATATTTTTCCTACCAATCTGTACGCTTCTTCTCTATCGTCAAACAAGAAATTCAAAGCGTTTTGCGCAACACCTTCCCACAATGCAACTTGCGGACTGCACATTGTTGGCATTGTTGCTTCAACATCAAGATCAAGATTCAAATCAGTCATGACAGAATGTAAATGGTGGCCAGGCATGACTTCATGCATAAAAAGAGCAATCAAACCAACATAAGTCATAGAATAAGCAGTATTATATTCAAACAAAGCACTCAATGCAGGCCGTCCATCATCACGCTTTCCGCCTGTATAAGCTTGCGAACCAGTAACATGAGGTTTACTTGGGATTGAAATCATTTTAAACTCAAAACCATCAAACGGAACATCCTCTAATTTTCTCCACGGACCATCAGAATATGAAATATAAGAGGATCAAGTAAACGCTCTTTTACTACTGGCGTTAGCTTTCTTGAAATTTCTTCAATTTTGCCAGGAATATCTTCAGGCTTCAAACGTTCTTGATCAGTTTCCCACGCATGCACCGCATCAACTAAATAAGTTTGATCATATCCTCGTTCGTGAAGCAACCTTCTCAGACGATCTCTTGAAGAAGACACATCAACTAAACGAATAGGTCCTTCATGCCTTGTTGCTGCACGATAACGCGCATCAAACTCTGGCATGTGAGCCCCTTCAATCCCTGCCTGTGCAAGTCCTGTATGTACAATAAGATTCAAGCCATTTGTGAGATTTTCAATAAACTTTCTTCTTAATGGTGGAAGATCAACAGTCGCTTTATTAATGTCCCTTTGCTTTAACGGCAAACCATAACGAGCTACAAAATCTCCAACTGCCGCAGAATCGTTAAAACCTGCAGCACCACCCTTTCTCCTTAACTCTTGCGCGAAAACATCGTCATAAACAGCTTCTATATCATCTGATGTCCAATGAACAGTCCAAGGCTCTGCAACAAAATGATCTCCGCCACTTGGTGAACGAAAATCACCACCTAACAAAGAATCTGCACCAACAATCAGCGTTGCAAGATCATTTTCCCAACCAGTTAATTCATTCCCCATCTTTGCACTCGGAAGATGCTAAGTTTAGGGAACTTTAAAAAACTATCTTAATTGAGTCAAAGCCCAAGAAAATTTAAAATTTTCTGGGCGCAACATAAATCAAAGATTTATGTGTGCACAAAAAACAGTGTTTTTTGTTGCGCAGAAAACCAGAGTTTTCTTGCGTTTCCTAAGCCAACTTTGAATATCGACGACAAAAATCATGGGGCGTTCACGCCATTCACCAAAAAATGACTAATTCAAAGTTGCTTTTAAAAAAACTTCTATTGTAAATTGCTACAAATCGGAAGAGAATAGTATATCATTCAAACTCAACACCATCAACAGTTTTCAGACTGTAAATTCCTTCTCTATATTGAACTTCTAAAAATGCACAATCCTCTATCTTCTTTGACTCTTTACCAATAACTTCTCTTAAAAAACAACTAATTGGCCCACCATGACAGACAATTGCAACTGTGCTATCTGTGTTTTCAGCAATATGATCAATTGCGTGCAACACTCTCTTTTTGAAAGAATCATAATCTTCTGCATCAGGAATATTCGGACGAATTTTTTCTCGCTTTAATTCTGCAACGAGTTCAGGATATTTTTCCTGCGCTTCAGATTTTGTCATTCCCGATAACTGCGCATAATAATTGCGCTCCCTAATATCAAGAACAGATTTCATCTGAGCATGAAGCTCTCCGCTCAAAATCTTTGCAGTTTGCATTGCGCGCGACTTCGGACTATGAAAAATAAGTTCAATATCTTTAACTCTTAATTTAGTTGCAAGCTCCTTACTTTGTCGTTTGCCTTTCAAAGTAAGCAAATCATCATAATCGCCACCATAACGATCCTCAACATCACCTGTTGTTTCGCCATGACGGATTAAGAAAAATTTCATTCTAACACAGACCGTTCAGTTATTTAAATAAGTTACTCAACTCGCATCACCACAAACTCAACACGACCTTTGTACTCTTGAAGCCTGCCAACAAGCGTTACATTTCCCTTTTCCAGATCCAAACCTTTGAAAGAAACTGTTAATAAATCATCAGGAGCAAATTCAATAAACTGTATAGAACCTTTATCAGAAATTTTTGTTATTTCTCCAGTTAATTTTAATTCTGCAGGGCTTACTCCAGGCTGGAGAAAAAATAAGCAAACAATGCCAACTAAAGACAGACCCAACGCAATGATCAATACAATTTTTTCTTTCATTTCCTGCACAAGATATTGTTTTGTCAAGAACCACCCGTCAATAGACGAGTGGCATGAAGCAATAGCTTCATCTTTACTGTAATGACTCCGTGGTTCCCAAGAAAATCCAAAGGATTTTCTGGGCCAGAAAATGCAAAGCATTTTCTTGGCTTGAGCACGCCAAAATTTCACCTATGTAACTGTGGTTTACGTAGTAAACCACCATCAATATGCTAAAAAATCGGAGATTTTTGGCACAAGAAAACCTTGAGGTTTTCTGTGCGCGAAAAATACATTTTTCGCTGCACGCTGAAAATCTTTGATTTTCATCGGAATAGTGGAATTTTTAGCGTTTAAAGAGCCTTGCGGTAATTTGTACGGAATAATTACAGAACAGTGCGTAAAGTTTACGTGTTTTGAACCCAAAGGAAACTTTGAAAAACTATCCAAAAAAGTCAAAGTTTCCTAGGGTAATTTTGAATCAGTATGCTTCTGATGAGTAGCGTGACGCTCTGATATGGTTATCATCTACATTCAAAATTACCCAAAGACATAAAAAGCATTGCGAACTTCAAAACAAGTTATGCAAAAAGAGGAAAGCACTGTAGTTCTACAAATACCTGACACACAAACAATAGCAGAAAATCATCCTACAGCAAGCAGAGTACAAAGCCCGAGCAGCATAAAAACATTCAAACAATGCCCGCGAAAATATTATTACTCTTATATTCTCGAACTAGAAACAACATCAAACATTTACCAAGTACGAGGAAACATCGCACACTCAGTCTTAGAACATTTTTTTGATATAGAAACCAGCATGATCAGCCTCAATAATTATGAACAGCATCTTAAGTTAGTCATGCAAAATTTATTATTAAAAGAATGGCAAAATTACAAAGAAGAATTAGTAAAACTTGAACTCAGCCAAGAACAAGAAATCAAATATTTTGAAGAAACACTAATGATGTTATTCAACTGGACAAATTCATTCTGCCAAAAGATTGCAAAGCAACAAGGAACATTCCAAGAACGATTCAAAAAATTAACACCAATACGCGAGCTGCGATACGTTTCCCAAGAACACGCAGTGCAAGGATTCATCGACGCCATAGAACACCGAGACTGCGGCGTATGCTTAATGGACTACAAAACATCAAGCAAACAAAACATTGACGAACATTTGCTGCAACTCGGCATTTATTCTTTGCTTTACTACGAAAAACACGGAGTCATGCCAAAACAAGTCGGCGTTTATTTCTTAAAAGGAGAAGAAAGCATACTAGAAGTAGACGAAGAACTCGTCGAAATGGCAAAAAAAGAAATAGCACACGTACATGAAAACACACAAACAAACAACATTAACGATTATCCAAAACAGCCAGGAGGCTTATGCAAATGGAGCAGCGGACAATGCGATTTCTACAACACTTGCAGGCCTTTTGAGAAGTAGTGAGCAGTTAGAACTGAGATGTTCAAAGTGAGAAGTTTTTTATAACTCAACTAATTAAATAAATTTATGAACACATTTGAAGCACTTGCACAACTCGGACTTGTTGATGTTATCCTGCCGTTCATACTCGTCTTCACCATTACTTATGCAGTATTACAAAATACGCGCGTATTCGGAGTTGAAAATGGAAAACCAAAACACAAAATCAACGCAATGATCGCATTCATCATTGGCTTTCTTATCGTCATTGCAACAAACTTATTAGGCATCATCAACATGATTGTAATGTATTTCGTACTATTCTTAATTACAGGCGTTTTAATATCAGTAATCCTTGGAGTTAGCGGGCTTCAAACAGAAAACATAGGAAGAAACAAAAGCGTCGGAGCACTCATGTTCGTACTCTTTGCCGTGTTCATGTTCTTCGCATTTAAACGCGCACAAATCATATCAAACCAAACATTTCAATTACTCATCATCGGAGCGGTTATACTTGGCGTTCTATTGCTTGTTGTCAGCTTTGTACTCAAAACAGAACCAACACTTGCTCCAACACAACCCAGAAGACCACCACAAGCTGGACAAGGAGGACCAATGCAACTACCACCAAGAAACCCAGAAGGACACCAAGAAATACCTATTTAGTAAAAAGTCAGTTCAGTTCATAACTAACTCTTTCCGGAAAAACAAAAGGCTGCACACCATTCTTTGCAATTCTTGTCTTACCATCAGCAAATTTTTCAAGTTTAATCAAATGAAACATTTGCGGACCAGCACGCACATACTGCCTTTGCACAGGAACCATAGCAAGCTGATCACCTTCTTTTTTTAACATAAAATCATCCTGACTACCAACAACATACGGATCATGAATATGCCCGCCAAACCATACTAATTCACCATTATGCGTGCTTACAAAACGACCGCCTGCGCCTTCTCCATAATGCTGTTCGCCCTCCTCTGCCAACCGACCAGGACCTTTATGACTCAAACGAACACCAAACTGTTTTCTTCCATCCGCAACCCACCTTTGATATACTGGATTATTTGTTAATTGCAACAAACGTTCAGAAATAACACCTTGCTGTGCAAGCTGCACATCCTGCTCATTCCCAAACTGACGCAAAATCAACTCAAACTCTCTACCAAGAACAGAATTACCACCAATTGCAGGATCTCTCACATGATACGAATATGCATCTTGTTCTGCACCATTCACTTCCTCATACCAATTATCAGTCGAAAAATAATCAATACCATCAACAGAAAAAACACCCTGCGTATCTGTTATAACAAGATTCTTCCAAGGAAAATTCCTGAACCTATTCGTTTCCCAATTGCCAGTTACAGCATACGCCTTAATTCCTGCTTTGCCCAGTAAATGATCAAGTTCTGCATACAAAAAACGAACAGTCCTATCAATCTCCTCTTTCTTATCCTTAATATCCTCTTCAATCCAACGCTGATTAAACTTAACTGTACCAGCATATTTTTCCTGAACTAAAATTATCTTTTCCTGCTGCAACCTATACATCGTTGCAACTTCTGCACGATGCTTTCTTGTTTCCTCATCAATATCAGGAGAACGAATCTTATCTTCTAATGATTCAATACCACCATGCTGACGCACTTCCTCAGCAAGAGCCATCAACGAACGATCTTCAGACGCAACCCAGGACATCAAACGTTCAACACCTTTCTGCCTTGCCTGCAAAACAGGCATGAACTCTTGCTGTTTTAACAGATCTCCGCCTATCAAAAGCGTTGCATTATGCTTTTTTGCAACATCAATTGCGTGACGTACCTTCGGCCAGCCAAGCTTATCATGAGGATCTGAAAGCCACACAACCTTTTTTGAGCATACTGGGTTTGTTGTAACCATAGCCAATAAATACAGAAAAGAGGGTTATAAATGTTATGGTTGTTGTCATTTGCAAGTGGTGTTCTAAGAAACATCACAAGACTTAAAAACAACACTCCTGTCTAAAAACAAATGGTCAAAGAATACAAAACCACAGCAGAAATACCAGTCTCAAAAAATATCATTGGCCAAGTCATAGGACAAGAAGAAGCAGTAGAAATCATCAAAAAAGCAGCACACCAAAGAAGACACGTATTACTAATTGGCGAGCCTGGCACTGGCAAATCGATGTTAGGCTTAGCATTAGCAGAACTCTTACCAAAAGAAAAACTCACAGACATATTAGCCTTTCTCAACCCGCATGATGAAAACCAGCCATTAATCAGAACAGTACCAGCAGGAAAAGGAAGAGATCTATTAGAAAAAGCACGCATACAAAGCATGGGAATGTTCAGAGTACAAAATATCATCCTACTCGCACTATTATTAGCAGCAATGATCATGCCATGGTGGGTAAGAAAACAATACAACAGCGACATAATGTTCGCAGCATTCTTCCTTGGAGGAATGCTTTTCTTAGCCGCTTATGTATTATTTATGAACATGGGCAGAAAAATGTTCCCAGGAAAAAAAGGCGAAAGCCCAAAAATAGTCGTAGATAACCACGGCAAAAAACAAGCACCATTCTGGGACGCAACAGGAGCACACGCAGGAGCATTATTAGGAGACGTACTACACGACCCACTACAATCAGGAGGCTTAGGAACACCAGCACACGAAAGAGTAGTAGCAGGACTAATACACAAAGCACACATGGGAGTATTATTCATAGACGAAATCGCAACATTAAACCCAATAACACAACAAGAACTACTGACCGCAGTACAAGAAGGAAAATACGCAATAACAGGACAAAGCGAACGAAGCGCAGGAGCAATGGTACGCACAGAACCAGCACCATGCAAATTCATCCTCGTAGCAGCAGGAAACATAGAAACAATACAACACATGCACCCAGCACTACGAAGCAGAATACGAGGTTATGGATACGAAATATACATGAAAGACACCATGCCAGACACAATCGAGAATCAACACAAAATCGCACAATTCATAGCACAAGAAGTAACAAGAGACCAAAAAATACCACACTTCAACAAAGACGCAATTGACACTATCATCAACGAAGCAAGAAGACTCGCAAACAGAAAAGAACACCTCACACTAAGATTCAGAGAACTTGGAGGATTAGTCAGAGCAGCAGGAGACTTAGCAAAAGAACAAAACGCGAAACTCGTCACAAAACAACACGTAATAGCAGGAAAACACCTTGCAAGACCACTTGAAAAACAACTTGCAGACAGATACATAGAACGCAAACGAGAATACGAAATAATAATCACAACAGGAAAACAAATAGGAAGAGTAAACGGACTAGCAGTAATAGGAGGAGCAACACACTCAGGAATAATACTCCCAATAGAAGCAGCAGTAGGACCATGGGGCAAAGAAAAAGAAATCGTAGCAACAGGCAAACTAGGAATAATAGCAAAAGAAGCAGTCAAAAACGTAACACCAATCGTCAAAAAATACTTTGCAAAAGACATCAAAGACCACGATATTTACGTGCAATTCCTCCAAACATACGAAGGAGTTGAAGGAGACAGCGCAAGCATAGCAGTGGCAGTATCAATTATTAGCGCATTACAACAAGTACCAGTCAGACAAGACACAGCAATGACAGGAAGCCTAAGCGTACGAGGAGATGTACTGCCCGTAGGAGGAGTAAGCGCAAAAGTAGAAGCAGCAATAGAAGCAGGATTAAAACAAGTAATCGTACCAAAAACAAACTTACAAGACATTGTTGTGGACAAAGACAAACTCAAAAAAATCAAAATAATACCAGTAGAACACATCAACGAAGTACTCAAACAAGCAATAGACTGGACAGGCAAAAAAGACATCCTTAAGAAATTAAAGTAAAGACGAACAAGCTGCTTTTCACCAGAGCGTAAGTACACAAAATTTAAATAACAAACAAACACGGCAAAACACATGATCAAAGACATCAAACAACTAAAAGACTGCCCAGATTGTGCAAGCCACAACATCATACACAGCACAACAAGAGACCAACTCATCTGCAGAGAATGCGGTTTAATTTACGAACCATTAACACCAGCAGAAGAAGCCATTTACGAGAAAACACATGAAACAATGAAAAAATTCTTAACACCAAAAGAAATCAAACAAATCAAACCATTAGAAATTAAAGGTCCTGCAAAAGTTACAATTAACAGAGGAGAAAACAAGAAAGTAAACAACAAGAAGTCGGCAGTAAGCAGTAAAAAGAAAACATCAAAGAACAAAGTACCAAAAACAAAGAAAAAAACTGCAAAAAAGACAATAAGCAAAGCACGCAAAACAGCAAAGAAGAAAACAGTGAACAGAAAAGCAGCAAAACGAACTGCTAAAAAACCTGCACGAAAAAAAGCAAGTAAAAAGAAAAGAAGATAATTAACACAATTCAACAATTCTTGGCTGAACAATTTTTTCCCAATCAACTCTTTTCATCGTAATTGATTTCTCTCTAAGTCCTGCATTAAAATCAAGTTCTTCATTCAATCCAGAATCAGCAAACACAGGAATATTCCAGAGGTTGCCGAACGGAGGAACACTACCCGGCAGACAATCAGTAACCTGCACAACCTCATCTCCAGTTGCAAAACTCAAACTCTTTTTTTGCAACAACAATTTAACTTTCTTCAGATCAATACGCTTGTGCGCAGGAATAATAAACTGATAAAACTTACCTTCACTACGCAAAATCATTGCTTTTGCACCTCGCTTTAAACCCTCTTCAGGAGTTCTTCCTCGGGCAATAGCTGCCTCTTCACTTGTGCGTACAGGCTCATGTTCCATAACTTCATACTGAATATTTTGTTTGTCTAGCAATGCGCAAATTTGTTCAAAAGTTTTTTGTGACATAAAAATATCTGTAAATAATTAGTTTAAAAAAATTATGAACTCCAAATAACATCCACTTCATCAGTTCTTTCATACGGGCGAATGTCAAGTTTTGCAATATCAGTTCGTTCACCTGCTTTGTATTGCAAAATTCCCTGCCAAGCAGCCATGACACCCTGATCACCAGAATATTCAAGCGGAACTGCAAAAAAATTAGCACCTCTTGCTTTACACATTTCATCAAGCATTTTGCCAAGCCGTTTATTTGCTGCAACACCGCCAATCAACAACAATTCTTTCTTGCCAGTATGAGCCAACGCCCGCTCTGCAACCTCTGCAAGCATTGCAAATGAAGTTTCTTGAAGACTGAAACACAAGTCTTCTTTCTCTGCTTTTGAGCGCAAAGCTTTTGTTAACATCCCTGCAAACGAAACATCCATGCCCTTCACAGAATACGGTAATTCAATGTAGTTTTTTCCTTTCTTAGCAAGCTGTTCAATTTTTGGGCCGCCAGGAAAACCCAAACCAATCTCTCTAGCAAACTTATCAAGCATATTACCCAAACCAACATCAACAGTCTCACCAAAAACCCTAAACTTATTTCCAGACTTTGCAATCACCTGCGTATTCGGACCAGAAACGTAGAGATAAACAGGATCATTTATCTTACACACCAAATTACCTATTGTCAAATGCGCAATACTATGATTAATGCCAACAATAGGCAGATTATTTTCTTTTGCTATCTGTTTTGCAAAATTCAAACCAACAAACAAACAAGGAGACAAACCAGGAGCAACAGCAACAGCAATCAACGAAATATCTTTTATTGTGCAGTTTGCTTCTTTCAACGCTTTATCAAAAATTGTTTGCTTAACTTTTTCATGATGATTCGCAACTTCTATTGGAATCATACCACCTTTCTCTGTTTGAAATGTGCTTTTCACATTCGCAAGAATTTCCCCTGAAAACGTAACTATGCCTACACCAAACGTATGGGCTGTGCTTTCAATGCCTAAACACATTTTTTGCATAAATATCAAACATTATGTACTGGTTAAAAATGTTGCTCAAATATTTTTAAACAATTCTTCTCCCCAATCATAAGATTCATCAGGTGTTAAACGAAAACCTGAAGATGTTGCACCTACCGGCTCTAATTCAACATCAGACGAAAAACCCGTTTGCTCTGAACTTGACCTTAAACTTTTCAGTTCTTCAAAACCAGCCCTAACCGCATTAAAATCGTTTTTGACACCGTCTATTGGTTTTACAAAACTGTCTTTTGCCTTCAATGTTGCATTATAAATTTCAGAAATACCAAGAACCAACTCTTGCGGTCCCTTCGATGTCTGAAGGACAAGCGTGAACTTTATGTTTTCAAATGTTTCTCTTGCTTGCCGAGTTACACTCTCTAAATTAGTTGCTGACTCTAATGCTGCACTAATTTTTGACTGTTCTTTTGTAATAATTTTTAATGCATCTCCAAAACGCTCCCTTGTGAGCTGCCTCATATGCTGCAACGAATTAACAACCTCATTACTTCTTTTTTCTAACTGACCTGCTTTAGCATCCCAAGCAAGCCAATATTGAACTTCTTTAGGACCCATCATGCGCTTTCCTTGTATTCTCCTTGCTTCAAGCCGTAAATTACGCACTTGTTTCAGCAAACCAACACCATCAGTCCAAGAAAGCCAACCAACTGTTTTAACAACAAACTCTTCAATATCTGCTTGTGTTTTAGAAAGCCTGTTCTCCCACTCAACCAAAAAAACTCTTATTTCATTTGCATCAGAAACTGCTTTTTGCAAAATAGTCTGCTGTTCTTTTACAACCATCCTCTCTTCCCTGCTCAAACCCTGACCTCTCGAAGCCTCACCCCATCTCACTTCCAACAAACCTTCTTCAACTGTTTTACCCTTAAATTCATTAAATTGTTTTTCCAGCTCATCAACTTTTGACTTGACTGCTGTTGAACCTACCTGCCAACGAGACAGAATCAGTTCAGTTTGTTTCCAATCTTTTTCAAAAAATTCAGAAACTTTTGTTAACTGGTTTCCAAGAAGCTCTTCTGCATTTTGAATAATTTTTCTCGTTTTTTCATACCCTTGCCGTTGATGCGCTGCTAACGCAGTATTTCCAGAAGTCACTGCAATATTTAAACGCATCAAATGTGCATCTAAATCACCCAATAATTCTATTCTCCTTTCACACGCATTCTTTAAAGCAGCAACTGTAGCTTTTGTGTTCTTAATACTTTCAATAAGCTCGTTTGCCATTTAATTCAAACCTGCAAGCGCTTCCGCTTTTGCAAGAAGCTTTGCCAGTCTGCCCTCCTGCTCTGCATAAATATCACGCGCCGTTATTGTATCGGCACGCAATTGTTCGCGCCTGTCCTTCCCCCACGTTTGCAACACTACTTTTGCACGCTCCAAAGATGCTGGAAGCGATGCAACAGCAACCTTCTCAACAAACTGTTGCACAACTGCCACATGTTCATCAACAAGCCCTGTTAAAGTCTTTACTTGTGCTATTGCATCTGCAATACGCTGTTGCAAACTGCTTGTTTGTTTTTTCCACCACTCCTGCACCTGTATTGTTTTCCTGTGAATATCTGAAACTTGCAACTCAACATCTTTCCTGTTACTTCCCTTTTTTTCATATGCTACTATAGAACCAGTTGCAAGCTTGATTAATTTCTTAAATGAAACATCTAACTGTTCAACTCTTGTCAATGTCATTCCCAACGCGATAAGCACTTGTTTGAACTTTGTTATTTCACTAGACATTCTGCTTGCCTGAACAATCAGTGTTACGCGTTTATCTTTGTCCTCTTTGCGTTCTACAAATAAATCTGTAAGCTCTTTTCGCGTTCTTGCCAATCGTTCATCTTGCTCTGCAAAAGAAACGGTAAGTGTTGCCATTTGTTCAGCAAAAGTTCTTTTTTGAGCTAGCACATCCTCAACAAAAATCTTCGTTTCCTGCAATTCAGCACTCATTTTCTGAACAAACAAATTATCTGCTTCATCAATCAACTCGGCGCACTTCTTTTCAAACGCAACAACACTCATTGCACGATGTTGCTTTTCACTATCCAATCTTCGTTTTGCTCCCACTAAAGCTATTGTTTTATCAGGAAGCTCTGCTAACCTTGCACTCCAAGCAGTAAACTTCTCAAAAAGTTCAGAATACAATAATACTGGAGTTTTCCCTGCATTTTTCAAAAGCGTAATTGTTTGTTTTTCTAATGGCTTTGCATCTTGAATTATTTTTTGAGTCTTTTCAGCAACAGCTTTTTGCACCGACAACTCTGCAACTAAACGCAAGATATCTTGATGCAAACGTTTTCCTTCAACAATCACTATTGTTGATTTTTCTGCATCAAGCTCCTGGAGTTTTGCAAGCAAACTCGTCAACAGCTTATGCTCGCCTATTGCTGAAAAATTCTCCTGCATAAAAGAATTAAATGCGCTCAAAAAATCTGTTGCAGCAGCATTTGCTGACTTTTGCTGCGCCAATAACTTGCGCATTAGTGTTCTAATTTCTGCAATCTTTGCAACAAACTGTGCAGTATGCGTTTGGATTATTTTATCTGCAGATGAAAGAAAACCCTGCACATCAGCACGTACACGATCCATCTTTTGCTTAAACTGCTCTTCTTCCCTCAACGTTTTATCATACTCTACACGCAATTGTTTCAAATCTCTAATCTCTATACTCACATCCATTGGAGATAATTCAGAAGATTCATTCGCATGAATTGCTCTGTGCGCAGCTTCAACTTTTGCAAGACGAGTTGTAATTTCAGTTAAATGATCATCAAGCTTTTGCTTAAAACCCCCTTTTTGCAACAAATCACCAATTTCATTCACTTCTCTCAAAACAGCATTTGATTGGGAAATCAATGAATTAGTATCAATTCCCTGATTTAGCAACAACTGCAATTCTCTTACTTTATCCTCAACTTGCTGCTTAAAACTCACCATTATACCCACTCAGACGCATCACCTGTAGATGCATTCCCTCCTCTACCTAAACCACGTAACCCTTCCAATCCTTCTTCAGTTTCTCTATGGAATGACTCACGCTCAACAGCATTAACAAAATGCCTGCCTCCAGAACTTGCAGAAAGCCTTGATTCAATAAACTCTTCAATCTTATTTAACTGTTCATTAATTACTACCAAAGCATTACCAAAAGCAGACTCCCACTTACTAAATTCTTCAACAACCAGATTAAATTTCAAATCGGCCAGTTCTCTCTGCACTTTCTCAATTCCTGGTTCAATTTTTTCTTCTAGGATGGATCTTGCTCTATCAACCACTTTTTGTGAAATAGCTTGTTCAATAATTCCAAACTGACCAGCTAATGCAATCACTTCATTCTCAACAACTTCAAACCGCTCTTTATTTTTTCTAACATACTCACCAAGCCCGAAAAGCAGCTGTTTATTCGCTTTAAGTTGTTTCTCTATACTTTTAAGTTCATTTATTGCTCTTTTAGTTTCATACTCCAAACCTTCTGCTTCAAGTCTTGCATGTTGTGCATCAATCTCAATAGATGTTTTTTTCAGTTTAGTTTCAATATCTATTACAGACTTACCTGCGCGTTCTCTCCAAGCATCAGACTCTTCAAAAGACTCACTTATATCATCTACTTGGGATTGCAAAGCTTGCAGAATTTCTTTCTGTTCTGCTAATTTTTTATTTAATAATGCCGCATTATTTTCTCCTTTGAGATCAACATATTTTTTCTTAAAAATAGCAACATTATCACCAAGTACCTCAGATCTTTTATTTAGGTAGTTATTAACACTAACAACATAAGTAGAAAAACTACCATAATTCCCTTTATTAACTACGTTAAAACTTTTGACAAGATCACTAAAACCAGATTCAATACGTTCGCGATCAATCTTTGTAACTCCTAACTTCTTAATCGAGTCAATAAAAGAAACAGCCTTACTCAACCTGCCATTTTTAAAATCAACAAGTGCAGTCAAATAGTCAGTTACAATAGTTTCAATACTTTTTACTTGTTTAAGAAAATCATTGATCTGATCTGAATTAAATTTGACACCTTCATCAAACCAACTAACTCCCGCAAACTCATTGCGAACACTATTAAGCCAATCAAGCTCTTTTTTGAACTGTTGGTAAAACAATTCAATATTCTTTAAAACGTTTTTGGCAGAAGCAATAAAGTCATCTGTAGATTTAGCAATAGATTCAACAGAACTGGCAATGCGATTCAAAAAGTCTCTATCAGACTCACCCCTGCCAACAGGAAGTCCCCTCAAACGAGCAAACATAGCTTCACCGTCACGCTTAAGATCATCTTTTGCTTTTAAAAAAGCAGAAGAAACAACATGGTTCAAAGCAGGAAGCACATCATTTTTTTTACTTTGCCAATACTGTGCGACAGCGCGTTTCTTTTGTTCAATAACTGCCCGCGCGTCAGCCTCACTAAGACGCCTTACTTCTGACTGTGCAGTCCTCTGAAAAGTTCTAATACGCTCATCAAACTCTACCAGTTGCTTCTTAGCAAACCTTGCACGCTCCAAAGCATCAACAACAACCTTGGCACGCCTTATTAACTTAACAACTTCCGGCTTAAGATTTCGAAAACTCTTTTTATCTTCACTCTCCAAACGCTTTAGTTCCTGCTCTAACTCAGCCTGTAAAGTCACGCCTTGCCCTCCAAAAAAGTACGATCGTCCAATACACTATCGACTTTAGCAACCAAATCAGAAACCTCTTTTATATTAGTACCAACATCATCAACCAAACTTTCTGTTAGCTTGCCAGCACTAACTGCGCCGGATTCAGCAACAGGTTCAGGAGCACCTTCACGAGCACCTTCACCTTCTTCAGGAACAACTTCACCAAGGCAAGCCCTTTCAAACGCTTCAACGTCCTGCTCAAAATTGTTAGCCATTGCAGTATACCTCTCAAGATTTGTTGTAGCGCGAATCATATCTGAATTTTCCTGAACTTCTTTTAGTTCTGCATTTAAAGATTTTCTTGCAGACTCAAGAGCATTCTTTCCTTCTGCACTTGGTTTTTTACTATACGCAGTAAGCGCTGCTTCATATGCTTTGTACAACCCTTCCAAATTTGAAAAACTAACTTCACGAATTTGTGCAGCAAGCGTTTGCAAATTCTCATACAAAGTAGGAGGAGCGCCACGCTGCCTCAGATTTAATTGAGTGAGCAATTCAATTTGGCGCCCCTGCAAGGCCTCATCAGCACGTCCTGCTCTATTTGCTTCTGCAAAAGCACTACTCACACGCGTCCCCATCGCCTGAACACGACGAGCAAGCTTTGTCACAATTGCGTACAAACCACTCATTTTCTTAACCTGATCAACAACAATCTTTGCAGCTGCAAGATCACGCATCATTTTCCTCATAAAAATTCCTCCAGGAGCAGACGCTAAACTCAAATCAGGAGTATTCCTTGTTGAAGCAACAGCAGCAGAAATATTATCAGTAATTTCACTGACTTTAAAATCGCTTGAAGCTTCCCTGCGCCCGCCAAGAAATGTATCCCAAACAGTACGCTCATACGTTTCTTTTCCTGCTTTTTTAAGCTCTCCAGTAACGCCTGTCAATTTTACTTTTGCCCAATAAAAAGCAAACGCGACAGCAACAGCGATCAACGCTAAAATTATCAAACCCCACCAACCACCATAACCAAAAAAGAAAAACGCAAACAAAATTGTAAACACGACAAATGATTTGTAACCAAGACCCTTACCACCTTCAAAAACTTTATACTTCAACCACAACCAAATCCCAAAAGACAACAACAAGAAAAAACCAATCTTTCCAAAACTAATTGCACCAAACAAGCCAGAAACTATTTCTTCCCAGAAAAACCAAAACAAGCCAACAATAACCAAGGCAATAAAACCAACATTAAACCAATTCCACTTACCAGTTATTTGCCCTGTAAAAGATTTCACAATCGGCGCAACAATAAAACGCACCAAAACAGCAGCAACAACCAGTAACATAACAGGCCAGAATAATGCGCTTTCATACATCAACTCAAGAATAGAACCATCAACTCGCGCTTTAATACCAAGCGCAGCAACAGCACCTGCAACAACAGACGTGAAACGCATAAGCTTTTTCATCTCCTTATCCTTCGCAAAAAAGTTTTTTCCACCCATATACACAAACAAAGTAAACAAAAGTGTTAAAATTAAGAATTCAAGAAACCAATTTAGATGAACATTCTCAACAAGTGCCATTTCCCCCTTTAAACCCCTTTTAAAGTTCTCAGTCAGAAGTAAGAAGTTAGCAGTTATAAACGTTTCGACGAAAAAAGTCAGAAAGCATAGGAGAATGTTGAGACAAAAATAAAGAAAAATGCACTATTCCCCGACCTGAAGGTCGGGGTATTTTATCGTGCGTTTTTCTACTTGTAAAGTTCGCCCTAAATGTCAGAAAATTACAAAAATCATATAGGTGTGTAATTTTCTGAGCAAGCTGGAAGTCTCCAACTTCCAGCTGGGCGGGGTTTTAAACCCCAGTGCAAAGTCCTGCGAACTTTGCAATAAAAATCACACCGGAGAGCAGAGCTCCGGATATTTTTAACGTATGATACTCATCAATCGCAAGCAAAACAAGGACAAACCCAACCGCCCCAAGGAGCAGAGTATCACAACAAATAAAATATGTGGTTACTTTACAGTAGTTATTCTGGAAAGATTTAAATAAGATATCCTTTTTTAAAAACACATGAGAGGACTACTCGCCAGCGCAACCATAGGATCTCTGGTAGCAATAGCAAGCTGCTACATGCTTCCAGGAGAAGAAAAAACTGCACCAAATACAAGGAAAACCAGTATAACAGACGTTGAAAATAGCGAAGGCGGAAAAATATCCGGCGACTTCAAAATCATAGAAATCAAGCCCGGCAGCAACAACGGAAAAACAATCAAAATACAAACACAATACACTAACAACGAGGATGCTGAAACAATTGTAAATAACCTCTGGGAAAAAATAAAAGCAGACCAACCTGGATGGAAAACAACAGATGCAGATTACGCTGAATTCTGGAGACGCATTGCATACGAAAGCACACAAACATTAGACGGAGTAACAATCAAAGGAGCAAAAAACTATCGGAGAGAATATCTTGAAGGAAGACTTGCAGACATGTATGGTTTACCTCAAGAAAGAACCAGATTGCCATCAGGAATTCTGAGCAAAAGACGACAGCTAGAAGCACTAGGAAGACAAGAACAAGAAACAATACACCTAGAAATAGACAGACTTCGCGCAGAAAGAACTTCTTACCAGATGAAACGCGAACAAATAGAAAACGAATACAAACGAGAAGTACGCGCTGAAGAGCAAAAGCAAGGACAACAAAAACACAGCGGAAATTAATAAGCTAAAAGTGTAAAGGGAACTTTGAAAAACTATTGAAATTGAGTCAAAGTTTCCTAAGCCAACTTTGAATATCGACGACAAAAATCACAGGGCGTTCACGCCATTCACCAAAAAACTGACAAATTCAAAGTTGCCTAAAGCAAGAAACTTCTTAAAAGTCATTTATTAGTAGTAACAAGACGAAAGCTTTATATATCATTCTTTGTGATGCTGTTTTGAGGGAGAGTAATGATTTGGACAACACATAATAACACGCTTTTTTTAACAAGTATGGAGGTAGCACTCAATGACTGACCCTCACATACCACAAGAAGAAGGACTGCGGTTAACACAACTTCTGGCGCAAGAAGGAATAACAATCGATCGTGGTACAATTGAAACAGATAATAAAGGAAAATATGTTGATCACGTTGTTATACAAAACACGCCCTCTGGTTTTCAACAAGCAACACTATATAGATACAGAACAGAAGAAAGACCAAACGGCGTACGAGTTACAACAAGAACAGATGAAACATATATTCCCTCAGATACATCAACAGACTCTGGTATTTTCAAAGTGATAGGATCCGCTTTAGGACGATTAAAAGAAACAAACCCTGCAGCAGCACAATGGTTCAACCCACCAAAAACAGAAAAATGGAATGACGTACCAGCAGGAAGTAATTTAGAAGACTTACTTGCAAAACAAGACAGAGCGATTCCTTTAGACGGAGATGGCTCTCCTGCAAAACGAGAAGCAAATACATTAGCAGAGCTTGGAGAATCAGTTATTCAAGAACCACAGTTTGAAATTTGTAATATCGAATACATAAATGAACTTGCCAAAGTAACTGAAAGAAGAACTCTTCCTGATGGACTATCAGATACACGAAAAAGAACATATGATATTTCTGGAGAAACTCCTGAATTAAAGTTCGAAGGCAGAGATTTCTCTGGCAAAGAAACATTAGAAACAACAGTCACGAGATACTCACGCCAAGATGATAAAGAAAGAGTGACAAGAGATTTCTACGAAGGAAAAGAGCGCAAGTACGGACTTATCTGGACAGAAACAGAACAAGAAGAAATTGATGGTGTTACTGAAACAAAGTTCCATGCAAGCGGAGCAACTCAACTTGAAAAATACACCCGAATAGAAGACGGAGTTTCAATAACTGAATACGTATTTAACAAAAGAAACACCAACGACAGAGAAGAAATAGAAGAAATACGATTTATTTACAACCCTAATGATGGAACATTCAGGGAGCAAAGATTCTTTGAAGAACATACCTCATCAGAAAAAATAAAAGACCTCGACTATGCAACTACACTTTACTGGGAAAAAAGAGAAGATAAGTGGGAAATAGTTGTTGAGCCACCTGAAGTTGATGATGACGAAGAAACTCATGGACAACAAGCAATGGTTGTTCCAGATCCAGCAGAGAATGATGATTCTTTAGCAGCTGTTTCTGCAAATAATTCTGACCTTGCTGAGAGAAGTCGAGCAGAAACTGAACCAATTCCTCGAACAGCATTGGCTGAATCACTTGCTGAAATATCTGGAGGAGAGACAGTCTATTCTCAAGATTATCAAATTCTCAGCATTGATCGCCAAGATTCTCAAACAAGTGTAAACGAGCACAGACAACTCAACCAACTAGACTTTTATGCTCGTACACGCGTTTACAACATTGGAGAAACTCCTGCACTTACAAATGAACGAACAGAAAAAACCCGCTTTGACCAACTAGAAACGCTCGTCAGAAGATATGAAACACGAAATGGTAAAACAGTCATCACTCAACAAACATTTGCAGGTACTGCAGCAGCTGATGAAACACCAAACCAAACATCACGCATTGTCTGGACAGAAACAGACAAAGAGGAAGAAGATGGAATTGCAAAAGTCACTACATTTGAAGCAAACAATGGAAACACTGAATTAGAACGATACACATTCACAAATGATGGAAAAGAAGTAACAGGATACATATTTACAACACCTGAAGAGGATGGCCGAGTTCTTGAAGAAAAAATAGAACACCGACACACACCTTCACGAGGAAGATTCAGCGAAATGCGAACAATGGAAACATATCACGCTGATACTCCTGACGAAAAAACCTTTGTTGAGGGAAGCAGACTTGTCTGGACACAACAAGATGGCGAATGGACACTTGATCAAGAACAATCAACACGATTGCCTGAAACATCTGGCAGACCTTCTGGTTTATCCGAAGATGAGCCTTATTCAGACGATGAACTCCCTCCATTTAATTTTGATAAACCAATATGCACAATAACTGCCAGCCGATATGGAGTACAAGTAACCACCAAAAATGAAAAATACGAACACACCAGTTCTTATCTAACAGGAGATGGTGTTGATGGCATTGAACTGGAAAGAGAAAGCATGACATGCAAATCTCTAACCTGCGTCAGAGAATACGAAGCTAATAAAGTCACAGAAGATACGTACATACCTGAGGACGATGGCTTGCACCAAAGAAAAATAACATTCAGAAAAAAATCACAAACAGCTACTGATGGAGATGTACAGCTCTGCGAATATGATGCAGATCAAGAATATACAGAACTTACAAGATACAGAACATCAAGAGATACTGATCAAGGAACAGTACTCACAATAGGTTACGTGTACCGAACATCAATAAACGATGAATCACTAGAAGAAATCATCGAAACCAGATGCACCATTCCGACAACAACTGATCCTGCACGAGTTGTTGAAAACAGAATATTACGTGCGTATAGAGGAACAGAAGAACCAATCATACTCGAACACGAAACGATCGCATTTGAAATTGACCAGAAACCAAAATCAGGAGCGCCTGAAGCACTATGACTGAATTAGACAACACACGAATAAGGCAAGTACGGCCAACAGACGATGACAAAAGATTAGCTTACGAACTACCTCGACCAACAATTCCAGAAGCAACAGCAAATGTAGCAAATACAATAGATGATGGCACAATAGGATCTCCACAACTAGCAGCTGCACAAGCTGATGACAGACCTGGCGGAACATCATTCTTTGGACAACATACTTTTGAATTTGATAGAGAAGGAAGACTTGTTGCTGCTGAAGAAATTGCAATACCTGCAGAACCAGCACCACATGATTCAACACGAGTTACTGTACGAATTACAAACAATGACGGGCAGATTAGTGGCGAAGTTGTTGATCCACCAGCAGATGCAGGAACAGCTCAAGAACCAATACCACCAGATGCAACAACTGCACTACCACCAGCAGTTGTTGCAGACGCAAGCGCGAACTCTCCAACAATCACATTAGGAGAAGGCGAACCTTCAGGAGCTAATGACCCAACAATAATACAACAAACAGACCCCTCTTTACTTGCATCAAGATCAGAAACAACTGCAACAGATCCAACACCAATCACAGGAACAACCGCACGACAAGACAGCATACGAATAGCAACAACAAAAGAATTACCAATAGAATACCGCGTAGAACAACTCGGACTACCAGCAGCACCATACACAGTAATTGACGAAAACCGTACTGGCATTATCAGTGGAACAAAAGAATACGAAGAAGAAGCGACACGAGAAAGCAGAAAACGAAAAGACAATCGCACGAGAACCTACAAAATTAAAGGTATTACGCTGAGAAGACCATCACTAATAGAAGACAGAAGACGCCATACGCTCACAGGAAACGACAGAATTAAAGCAACACTAGACAGAACATGCCAAGCTAAAGCAAACAACATCACCATCACTGAAAAATTCGCAATCAGAACAGGTGAATCAAACAATGATAAAAAAACAATCAACTGGACAGGAAAACTAACACAAGGACTAGAAGGAATGCTCCTTACGGAATTAACAACAGATGCAGAAACACCACGCAAAGCAACAGTACACGCATACAGCACAGAAACAGCCGACATTACTGAATACAGATTCAAAACAAAAGCCATTGTCGATAACAAAGAATGCGAAATAGAAGAAATTGTAAACCAAGAATACAACAGAAAAAACAAAAAATTAACAGAACGCAGAAGCAGAATTGTACGCAAAGAAAACGACCAAGAATTACTTGTTCCTGACCTCATAGATGACGGAATGTTTATCTTTGAAAAAAACTTGTTTGGATGGAAACGCGTAGAACCAGAAGGAGAGCAAACATACACAACACAAAAAATAACAGGAACCGAAAATCACAAAACAATAGAAACACACGCTTATGAAGAAAAAGATGGCAGAAGAACCAAGCACACAATAACACAAAAACAAGAAACAAAACTAGGAACAAAATGGACAGCAACAAAAGACACAACCGAATATAGAATAGATGAAAGAGATGAAACGTTTAACAGAAAATCAACACTACGCGTTTATGAAAAAAAGGAAGGAGAAAACTGGCAAGATATAACTCCAATTCCACAAACAGCAATTCCTGCTGCACCAGAACCTGAACAAGCAACAACAAGAACAGAATTAAACGCAGATGAGCTCGCTGACCGCGCAATACTTGAATTTGAACGCGCAGCAATAAACCCCGTGCCAACATATGTCCTCGGAGCAGATAGCATTCTACAACAAGGCAATATTGTACGAATCAATGAGAACGGACAGACTTCATGGAATAGCCAACCACTCAACACACGCAATAGATCATACGCTGTTAGTTCAGAACCAACACTCGCAGAAGAAATCATAAATCACAACAAAGTACATTCACAACAAGAAGGACAGAAAACTATAGACTGGCTAACTGAACACACAGTAGTCAGAACATACAGTGCAGACAATATAACAGAAAGATTCAGCTACCACTCACAACAAACAAGCCAAACACTTGATAAAAAAATAATATGGACGCCAGACAATATTGATAATAGTGAAACTGTCACAGTCACAACATATAGACCAGATCAAGATTTAACGTATCGCACACTACAACGAAGACAAGAAGAAACAAGAACAGAAAACATAGACACATACACATTCACAACAACACTCGAAGACAAAATCATAGAAGAAGTCATCGAACGAAAAAGCAAAAAAGATGCGTTTATAGTACAAGAAACACGAACAAAATACACATACACACAAAACGGAAATGAAAGAGAAATAAGCAATATTTTTGATGAAGGACGCATCACATGGAAGAAAGTAAAAGGAGCATGGAAGGTAACAAAATCAGAATGCGATGGAATAGAAACAATACCACACTCAAAAAGAAAAATAGGAAACAGATACAGAACACGCATTGAACAAATTCATCGAGAACAAGGCATAAGAACACAACAAGACATTATAACAATATTAGAAGACCCAGAAGATGCTACGGACAGATACAGAATAATAACAACAGAAAAATGGAAAATAGAAAACGGCAGAACAACAGGAAAACCAGAAACAACAGAAACCACTGAAATTTACGACAGAGAAAAAAATGACTGGAAATCATATAGAGATCAAGCAGAACAAGCA
>PCYA01000012.1:121933-165315 GCA_002762795.1 Candidatus Woesearchaeota archaeon CG10_big_fil_rev_8_21_14_0_10_37_12 | reverse complement strand
TTCTGTGCGCGAAAAATGTATTTTTCGCTGCACGCTGAAAATCTTTGATTTTCATCGGAATGGTGGAATTTTTAGCGTTTAAAGTCTTCCACTTAAATCTCCACCCAATTTCATCCATCCCGATCGTTGTTTACCAAGCATTATTTGTCCTTCAAGTTGTCTCTCATCAAAAACTCTTAGTCCATACGGGTATTCTCTGCTTTTATCGAGGATTCTTTGATAAAGTGAATCAGTTACTTGTGCTTCACACAAGCTTCCTGCAGGTCTTGAGTATTCGCAAGGTACATCATCTGGCATTTTACGCCAGTATTCTTTGATATATCTATGATAATCATTTTGAGACAAATGTAATGAAGAGCCATCTGGACGTACTCCCCAGTCCTCCTCAGATTCTTCCCAACTCATATATCAAACTTTTTTTGTTTCCTTTTTTGTATCCGTTTCCATGTTATTCCTCCATCACCCGATCTTTCACTCTTTCGTAGCTTGTGCGTAACTGGTGATAGAGATGTTTGCTGACTCGTTCCGCGAGTATTAAGTAAATTGCTTCGCAGTCTTTGATTTTTGTCTCGACCATTGTTCTAGGAAGTTGAGAATAGTCTTTTGCGATGTCTGAACAGTTGTGTACCATGTCTGCAATTTTCACTAATTGCGCATCATATCCTGCATTGAGAATTCTTGTTTTATACGTTTCTCTGTCGCAGTTTCTTGTGAGGACTTCTACTATCCCTGCTACTCGTTGCGTGAATGAGTTAAGAATATCTTCAAGGGTTGCAGAAGTATCTTCTACAACATCGTGCAGCCATGCTGCAGCAAGAATCTCTTGATCTGTAACCCCTGTTTGTTCAAGTATGTGGGCAACAGCTGCAGGGTGCGTAATGTATGGTGTTACTCCATCCTTTCTGTACTGTCCCTTATGAAATTTTCCTGCAAATTTTTTTGCGTTTTCAAGTAAATTTGTCATACGCTTTCTATTCACAGAAGAATACTTAAAAAAATGCTCACCAGAAATGGAGAGTAACTTTTATATATTGATAAACAATGTTTTTTACTATGGATTTATCAGTTCTGGAAAGTATTGGTTTGTCGTTTATAGAGATCAAAGTGTTCATCCGTACATTAGAGCTTGGAGAAACAAAAGCTGGCAAGATAATTGAACTGACAGGACTTCAAAGTTCATCAGTTTATAACGCAATAAATTCGTTAATCAACAAAGGTTTAATATCCCATATTCGAAAGGGAAACATTAAGTATTACAAAGCTGCAAATCCTGAGGTCATTCTTGATTATATTGACTTGAAAAAGGCAGAGTATATCAGGTTGTTGCCTGAGCTTAAAATAAGACAACAAAAAAAAGAAGAAGAGTCTGTTGAATTATATAAAACATACAAGGGGATAAAAAATATCACCTCTGAGCTTTTAAGAGATACAAAAAAAGGTGATGTGTGTCGTACATTTGCTGTACAGGATCCTAAAGAATATAACCTTGCAAGAAAACATGTTTTTAGTTTAACAAAAAAATTATTCAAAGAAAAAAAAATTCAGATTAGAGGTTTATTTCACGAAAAGACAAGATATGCTCCATCAAAAGATTCAATAGTTAAAAAAAGATATGTTGACTATCCGCTTCCACCAAATATGATGATGGTCAACAATAAAACAGTAATCATTTCTTGGTCAGGAAATGATCCTACGGGAGTTATTATTGTTTCGGAAAGCATAGCAAGAGCATACATTAATTTTTTTGATCATTTATGGAAAATCGGAGAAAAATAAAGAAATAATTTCAGTCCCATTCTCTAATATCCTTGCATGAAAATGTTCTGTTTGCTTGTTTAACTAAGTCGTATGCTTCAAGCAGCCATTGTTCTTCTTTGTGCCATTCATTTGAAGAAAAGATTAAGCGCAGTGGAATAATGTTTCGTTGAGAAGTTTCTCCTTTGTAATTTGTGTAGGTTATTTGTACTTTTTTGTTTTCGTTGATCATTTAAGCAATCCTTCAAACAATTCCTTGACTTTCTGCGCGTTTGCTGTTCCTTTTGTTTTTCGCATTATTTGTCCGACTAAGAATTGCAAAGAATTTTCTTCTCCTTTTTTGTAATCTTCTACTGCTTTTGGGTGTTCTGTTATTGTTTCAACGCACAATTTTTTTAACTCATTAGAGTCAGATATTTGTTGAAGACCGGTTTCTATCACATAATCTCCTGGAGAAATATCTTGAAGAGTAAGAAGTTGTATAATATTAGATCCTACTTGCTGAGTTGCTCCACCAGTATCAACTAAGTTAATTGTTTCTGCTAAATTATTTTCATTGAATTTTGTATCATTTAATTCTAATTTTGACTCGTTCAATTGTCTCAGAATATCTCTTCTAAACCAACGAGAGACAATAATAGGCTTGCTTTTTTTTGCAACTTTCTCAAACAAATCTGCAACATCCAGATTGTTCGCAATTATTTTTGCGTCTGTTTCATCTATTTTCCAGTCTTTTACCCATCTTGCTGCTCTTTGTTCTCCTAATTCTGGGATGCTTGCTTGTATTGATCGTATCCAGTCTTGTGATATTTCAAATATTGGTAGGTCTGGTTCGACTATGTATCCGTAGTCTGCTTCTGTTTCTTTGTTTCGCATAAAGTGTGTGATTCCTTTTTCCGAATCCCATCCTCTTGTTTCTAATTTTACGTCTTGGCTTTTTTGTCGTTGTATTTCGTACTGTAATGCACGTTCTATTTCTTTGAATCCTGTGATGTTTTTCACTTCGACTCGCGTGTAATTTTTTTCTTTTATGCTTACGTTTGCGTCTGCTTTGACGATTCCTGTGTTTGGATCATAAACTCCTAAATATCCTAGAATGTTCAATAATTTTTTCATGAATTCTCTTGCTTGTTCTGGGCTGTGCATGTCTGGTCCTGTTACGATTTCGCACAGTGGCACTCCGCTTCTGTTGTAATCCACTAAGACTGACTCTGTTTCTCTGATAATGCTGCCTGGATCTTCTTCTAAGTGTGCGCGTTCAATTCGTACGATAGTTCCATCATCCAGAACGAGGTGTCCGTTGTTTCCGAGAGGCAATTCAAATTGTGTTATTTGGAAGTTTTTTGCAAGGTCTGGGTAAAAGTATGTTTTTCGTGAGAAGGTTATTGTTGGTGCTATTTTGCATCCTAATGCTAAGGCTACTTTTGCTCCGTATTCTAATGCTTTTTCGTTTACTAATGGTTTTGCTCCGGGATGTCCTAAGCAAATAGGGCAGGTTGCAGTGTTTGGTTCTGCAGGTTTAATTGGGCATCCGCAAAATAATCCAGTGGTTGTGTTAAGTTGTACATGAATCTCGAGTCCTATAACAACGTCTGTTGTGAAGTTATTCATTGTTTTCCACCGCCTTCGCAACTTGTATTATCTTCGCTTCTGCAAAGTGTTTTCCTGTGATTAGCATGCCTATTGGCATTTCATTGTGTTGTCCGCAGGGTACGTTAATATGTGGCAGTCCTGCTAAATTTATTGGTGCCGTGATGACGTCCATGAGGTAATGTTGTAATGGTGTTAATTTTTTGACTTCTTCTGCTGTTGGTGCAGTGATTGGCATTGTTGGTGTGATGATTACATCAACTTGTGAAAATACGTTGTTGTATTCTTCGATGATTTTTGTGCGTACTTGTGCTGCTTTGGTGTAGAATGCGTCTCTGTATCCTGCCATGCGTGCGAATGTGCCAAGGAGTATTCTGCGTTTTACTTCTTCTCCAAAGTATTGGGTGCGTACTCTGCTGAAATACTCATTATAATTTCCAGATAATTTTTCGTGTTGTCCGTATCGCATGCCGCAGTATTTTGCGAGGTTGGTGCTTGCTTCGCACATTGCTAAGACGTAGTACGCTGCAAGGCCGTATTTCATAGTGATTGGTAAGCTGATTTCTATTTTTCGTGCGCCTTTTTGTTCTAATTGGTATACTGCATCGAGGACTTGTTTTCTGACGTGGTTGTCTGCTCCTTCGAATGCTTCTTTGATTATGCCTATTTTGATTCCGTTGACGTTTGCTGGAATGTCTGTGAGCTGAGGAACTTTTTCTGGTGCGCTGGTGCTGTCGTGTTCGTCTTGTCCTGAAATAATTTCTAATAATAATGCTGCGTCTTCTACCGTGCGTGCCATGGTGCAGATTTTGTCCATGCTGTTTGCGTAATCAATAAGACCATATCTGCTGACTCTTCCGTATGTGGGTGTGATTCCTATAACGCCGCAAAAGCTTGCTGGTGCTGCTGTGCTTCCTCCTGTGCTTTCTGCGAGTGAGAGGTGTGGGAAGTCTGCTAGTTTTGTTAGTCCTCCTGCTCCGCTTGAGCTTCCTCCAGGGAAGTGTTTTTTGTTAACTGGATTTTTTGGTTTCTTGTAACCAATGCCTGCTTTGTCTCCGAATGTTCCAAATCCAAATTCGTCTTGGACTGTTTTGCCGAGGATGATTGCTCCTTCTCGAATGCATCGTTCTACTGCAGTTGCATTAAACAGTGGTTTGTATCCTTTTAGAATTGCACTGCTTGCACAACTTTCTATTCCTTTAACGCACATGTCGTCTTTGACTGAAATGAGTACGCCGAATAATTTTCCTGTTGCGTTGCCTTCTTCTTGTCTTTTTTGTAATTGTTCTGCTTGTTGTTCTACGTCTGCCCATGCAGTGATGTAATGGTATTCTTCGTTGATTTTTTCTGCTTCTTTGAGTGCTTTTTTTGTATGTTCAATTATGTTGATGTTTCCTTTTTTTGCTGCTTCTACAAATTCAGATATTCTCATAGTACTTTTGGTCCTTTGAAGTGTTCGTTGGTTTTGTGTTTTGTTAATTCTAATATTTTTTCTCGTGGCAAACAATCGTTTGGTTCGTCTTTTCTGGTTATGTTTTTGATTGGTATGGGGTGAAAGCTCGGCTCCACTCCAGTAGTATCTACTTCTGATAGTTTTTCAAATGTGTTGAGAATTTCTTGCATTTCTGCCGCGTATTTTTTGAGTTCTTCTTCTTTAAGGTTTAGCCGTGCTGTTTGTGCAACATGTTTAACAAGTTCTGGTGTGATTTCCATGATTGGTTTTGTTTTTGAGAACTATAAAAGGTTTGCTAAACAACAGTCTTTATTGTTTCTTCACAACATCCAATTTCATGTGCAAATCATCTAAGAATTCTTTGTTCCATTCTTGTGGGCTTCCGTCCATTGGGTTTTCTGCTGCTTTGTTGCGTGGGAATGCTATGACTTCTCTGATGTCTGCTATTCCTGATAGTAATGCTGTTGTTCTGTCTAATCCTAGTGCAATTCCTCCGTGTGGTGGTGCTCCGTATTTGAATGCGTTCAAAAGAAAGTCAAATGTTTTTTCTGCTTCTTCGTATGTCATGCCTAATACTTGACAAACTCTTGCTTGTACATCCTTGCGATGTATTCTGATGCTTCCGCCGCCGAGTTCCCAACCATTTAATACTACATCGTACATTTTTCCGCGGACTGTTCCAGGATCTGTTTCTAATTTATCAAGATCTTCATCTTTTGGGTGTGTGAATATGTGGTGTCGTGCTGTCCATTTGTCTTCTACTTGTTCGTATAATGGGAAGTCTACTACCCACAGGAATTTCCATTCGTCTTTAATCAGGTTTAATTTTTTGCCTATGTGTAATCGTACTTGTCCAAGTCCGTTTGCTGCTTTTTCAAATTCGTCTGCTGCAAATAATAGTAAGTCTCCGTCTTGCGCTTTTATTTTTTCAATTAACTGTTTCTGAACTTCTGCACTAAAGTATTTGACTATGTTGCTTTCCAAAACGGTTCCGTTGACTTTCATCCATGCTACTCCGCCTAGTCCGTGTCGTTTTCCGATGTCTATTATTTCTTCGAGTTCCGTTCTGCTAAAACCGCCAGCTCCTTTTGCGTTTAAACAAAATACGTGTCCGTTTTTGTCTGCTGCGGATTTGAAAACTCCAAAATCTGAGTGTTTGATTATTTCTGTGACGTCCTCAAATTCCAGTCCAAATCGTAAGTCTGGTTTATCGCTTCCGTATTTACTCATTGCGTCGTAGAATGTTAATCGTGAGAATGGTGTTGGTAATTCTTTATTTAATACTGTTTTGAAGAGGTATTTGAACAAGCCCTCTATCATGTCTTGTATGTCTTTTTCTTCTACAAAGCTCATTTCTACGTCTATTTGTGTGAATTCTGGTTGTCTGTCTGCGCGCAAGTCTTCATCGCGTAAGCATTTTGGTATTTGGAAATACCTATCAAGTCCTGCGACCATAAGTAATTGTTTGTAGATTTGTGGTGATTCTGGTAGTGCGTAAAATTTGCCGGGGTGCACTCTGCTTGGCGTTTTGAATACTCTTGCTCCTCCTGGTGTAGTTTTGACAAGGATTGGTGTTTCTATTTCTACGAATTGGTTTTGTTTGAAGTATTCTCTTGTTGCGTGCATGATTTCGTGTCTGAACATGAGTTTTTTTTGCATTGAAGGTCGTCTTAAGTCGAGGTATCTGTATTTCAGTCTGGTGTCTTCTCCTGCTTCGAGGTTATCTTCTATTTCTATTGGTGGTGTTTCTGCAATGTTGAGAATTTCTAAATGGTCTGTCATGATTTCTATTTCGCCTGTTTTGAGTTTGCTATTTTCCATTCCTTTTGGTCGTAAGCTTACTTTTCCTGTTATTTGTAGTACCCATTCTCTTCCGAGTTTGTCTGCTTTTGAGTGTACATTTTTATTGTGTGATGGGTCAAAGACTACTTGTGTTATGCCGTATCTGTCTCGTAAATCTACAAATACAACTCCTCCGTGGTCTCTTCTTGTTTGTACCCAACCGCAGAGTGTTACTTCTTGTTGTATGTCTGTTTTTGTGAGTTCACCGCAAGTGTGTGTTCGTTTCATAACTACCAGCGAAAAGAAGAGGTTTATAAACGTTTGGAGAGTTTGAAAAGAAAAGTATAAATAGCAGTAATACTTTGGTATAACTAATGGTAATACTTAAAGAGAAGATGAAAGTTGGTCCAAAGGGGCAAGTAGTTATTCCTAAGTTATTAAGGGATCATTTCAAAATTAATGCAGGGGATGCAGTTTTTTTGGAGGAGACAGAAAAGGGTATTTTGATTGAAAAACCTGTTACAAATTTTGTTGAGCTAGCGCGGGTTGCCGCGAAAGAAATCAAACATAAAGGACGAATCGATATGAAAAAATTGTATGACGAACAGCTAAGAACACGCCTTAAGCGAGCAGGTATTGACTTGTGAAAAAATACCTTGATGCAAACGTGTTTATTCTGGCAATTGTAAATGATGATGCGTTAGGTAGGGCTGCGAGAGCTTTATTGGATGATGTTGTGAAGGGAGAGGTTCAAAGCGTGACTTCATTTTTAACGTTTGATGAAGTTGCTTGGGCGTTGAGAAAAGTAACAAATAAAGAAAAAGCATATGTGTATGTTAAAAATTTTCTTGAGATGCCTCATTTAGAGTTTCTTGATGTGAATAAAAATGTTATTTGGAAGGCGTTTTATTATTTGCAAGAGCATAAGCTTGACCCAAGAGATGCCATACATATTGCATCTGCAATAGTATCAGGTGCATCGAGTATTGTAACAGAAGACAAGGATTTTTCTAATATTAAAGAGATAAAAGTAGAAGGATTATAGTTTAAGATAATATTCTCCAACTCCCGTTAACAAATTGTTCTCTGTGGAATGTTTCTTCTATTAAATCTCCGCATTCATCAAATGTGATGATTGTTGAAACCCCTTCATAGTTTTGTGTTTGTTCTAATTGTTCTTTAACGCAAGTGGTATCTTCTGCATAATCACATGTTTCTATCGCTTTGTAAAGTAGCGTGAGTGCATCGTATGCTTTGAGTGCATGTATTGATGGATTACGTCCATGTTGAACTGCATAATTTTCTGCAAAGGTTTTGTGTGCATTTGTTTTTATATGTCCAGGATATGCAGTATAAACACCTTCCAATCCTGTTCCTGCAATGTCTTTTGCTTGAGGGTTGGTAACGGTGAAGAATGCATAAACGGGTGTTTCTATGCCAAGTTCGTTTTTGTCCTGTAATAAGTGTCCTATTTCTTCAAAGGTAAATGTAACGATTGCATCTATTTCTGGTATTTTGAGGAGTTGTGTGCGAAAGTCTGTTTGTTCTTGTTCAAATGCTTCTTCAAATAACACATTACCGCCAAGTTTTGTAAATTGTTCTGTGAATCGTTGTCTCATTGATTCTCCAAGGTCGTTTTGAACGTAAATCAAAGCAATGGTTTCATAACCAAGAGATAAGATGTCTTCTGCCATGTAGTCTGGAGCATTATGTGCTGCTCCTGAAACGCAGAATAAATAATCATCTTTTGTGTGGCATCCTGGAACGTAACATATGAGTTCCATTTGTATGATTTCTTGTTCGTTTGCTAATGGTAAGATTGCAAGTGCTGCTGATGCTCCTGAAAACGTGACTAAGTAATGAACATCATCAACGTTAATGAGTTTTTGTGCTGCTGTTAAGGCTTGTTCTGGTTGTGCTTTGCTGTCTTCAATAATAAGTTCAAACGGTATTTTTGACCCTTTATTTATGTCCTCAAGAGCCATGTGTAATCCTTGATTTGCTTCTTGTCCAAAGTATTGAATTGCGCCTGAAAGATCAATAACTGCTCCTATTTTGATGGTTTCTTGTTGAGGTTGGCAGGAGGTTAAAACAAGTAGTGAGAAGAATAACAAGAGTAACAATAACACTGTGCTATATTTGTTGTGCGCCACCATGCGATTATATGAAAAAAACAGTCCTGATAAATTTTAGTTGTCACATAATATGACAACATTTATTAATGTTGCAATTAATAATCATGGTATGATTGAAGAGCTACAAAAAATAGGTCTTTCTCCAAAGGAAGCAACTGTATATGAAACGCTTGTCCGACTTGGAAGTGCTACGGCAAATGTGCTTGCAAAGAAAACAAGTTCTCAGAGAACAGTTGTGTATAATGTTTTGCAGCAGTTGCTTGAGAAGGGAGTTATAAATTTTGTTGTCAAAAATAAGAGGAGAGAGTATATGGTTGCTCATCCGCAGGCGTTATTGAATAATATTAATGAGAAGAGAAAGATTGCAGAATTGCTTGTCAAGAAGATTGAGTCTATTAAGCCGAAGTGTGCAGAAGTTTGTAATGCTGAAGTTTATGAGGGCATTGGTGGTCTTAAGACAATTATGCAGGAGATTCATGGTGTGAAAGATTTGCGTGTTCTTAATGTTACTGGACTTATTTTTGATTATCTTCCGTATGTTGCGCCTCACTTATTAAAGGAAGAACAGAAGCATAATGCGCGTTTTATTGCTACGCAGTTTGCAAAGAAAACTCCTATTACACAATTTAAGAAGATAAAAACAAAGTTTTTGCCTAAAAGTGCAGAGAATCAAGCCACAACATTTATTTTTGACGGAAAGGTTATTTTGTTAGTGTTAAAGGATAGGCCTTTTTTGGTGCGTATTGAGAATACGGAGATATATGAGGGGTACAAAAAGAATTTTGATTTGTTGTGGAATAAGTTGTAATGCTTCAGTCTTTCTTAGCACATTCTTTACAAATTCCGTGCAGTTCTATTTGGAAGTGGCAGAGTTTGCCGTATTGGTTTGGTTTGAGGAAGCTGATGTCTTTTACTGTAAAATGTTGCACGCCTTGACACCGTTGACAAATAAAATGACTGTGCTCTGTATGTTGTTTCGAGTATATTGTTCGTCGTTCACAAGTGTATGTGTGTAATTGTTTTTGTTTAACAAGCCCTTTCAGAAATCGATATATTGTTGCAATTCCTATTGTTGGTTGTTTTTTTCTAATGGATAGATAAAGTTCTTCTGCTGTGAAAAAGTCTTGAAATTTATGCAGTTCTTCAGAAATAATTTGTTTTTGTTTTGTTTGTCTCGATATCATTATTGATAATGAGATTCATTAACGTATTTAAATGTTGTTTTTTATGCTAATTTCATGAACCAGCTTTTGCATAAGAAATCAAATATGAGATTTGATGATTTGTTGAAAAAGTTAGAGAAGTATTTACAGGACCCGTTAATGAGGAACCTACAAAGTGCTTCTCAGATTATTAAAAAAATAGAAAATTTGAAAGAAAATATAGACATTACTGATGCGTTTGTTAATAAAGCTCGACAGTTATACGAAGCATATGAGGTTTTTCTTGAATCTTTGGGTTATGAGAGTGTTTTGTGCAAAAAGTCTTTTTGTTCGTTTTGTTCGTTGAAAAGAACGTATGTGCAGGCAAAAATTGAGGCTAAAAAAACAAGAATGAGCAAAAGTTCTAAAGTGTTATTCATCGGTTGTGGTGCTTTTCCAGAGTCTTTGTTTGGGTATTTTGATCAGTCGGGTTGTTCTGCTGTTGGTCTCGATAATCATCCTTTAGCTGTTGCGTTTGCGCGCAAGTTAATTCATGAGAAAAATTTGTCAAATAAAATTAAGATTCAATACGGGCAAGGTGATTCTATTTATTTCAAAGAGTTCACCCATATAATCGTCGCCGCGCTTGCACAGCCAAAAGAGAAGATTCTCAAACATATTAGAAAAAATGTGAACAAAAACACAGTAATTATCATGCGTGTTGGAGCAAATTCTTCTGGTGTTGTGTATCGCTCGTTTGATAGTCAGTTAGTTAAGGGCTTTAAAGTAGTAGATATTTTGAAACCATTGAAGAATTCAACCTTTTTGTCAATTATTCTTTCATCTTAATCTGTAAAACCAAGTTTTCCAGTTTTTCAAGATGATATTTGATGACGTCAAATTTTTTTCTTGTTGGGCTGTTTCGCCAGTCAAATAGCATTAGTTCTGCGTAAACGTCTTGTACAAAATCTTTTATTTCTATTGCGAGTTCTGTTTTGCCTGTAATGACACTGTTGACTGCTTTTCGAACAAGTTCTCCAATCATATCAGAGAGTGCGCAGATGTATTCTTCTGCTCCGACTCCTAGTTTTGTGTGCGATGGTACTGTTTTGTGTTCCAGATAATGAATAAAGAGTGCTGCTTCTGTGTATTCTTCTACTGCTGCTTGGTACATGCTGAAAGTTGCGAGTTTTGCGTTTTTTGCTGCAATGATGTGTAGTTTTGATAGTTGTTTTTTGGCTTCAAGTAGGTTTTTTGCTGCGTCTTTGAAGCTGTTTCGTTGTGCTGCGTATATTGCTTTTTTGCTTTGTTTGATTACTTCTCTGCTTTCTGTGATTAGTTGTTCTCTTAGTTGGTCAAATGTTTCGAGTTCTTTGCGCATGTCTTGGAATATTTTTTTGTCTGTCATGGTTTTGTTTATCGTGGATGTGTTTTTAAATGTTATGACCAAAACATTTATATAAACACTTCTATTGATGTTTTTAAAGAAAAAGAGGTTATTGAATGGCTACTGTATTAGGCAATGTGTTGATATTTTTTAAACAACTTGGAGTTTATGATGTACTTCTGCCATTCTTGCTTGTTTTTACAGTTATGTTTGCTATTCTTGAACGCACCAAGCTTTTTGGCACTGAAGGTGGCTCTGATAACAAAAAATATACTAAAAAGAATTTGAATGCGATGGTAAGTTTTGTTGTAGCTTTTCTTGTTATTGCAAGTTCAAAGTTGGTTGAGACTATTACGAAAGTGAGCAGTGAAATTGTCGTGCTGTTGATGCTTATTGTGTTCTTTTTGATGATGGTTGGTACGTTTTATTCATCAGCAGATATTGATAAGGAGGGTATTACGCTTACTGGTATTTGGAAGCATGGGTTTATGGTTGTTATCGCTATTACTTTAATTTTCATTTTTTTGGATGCTATTGAGACTGATTCAGGAGTTACCTGGTTGGAAGTATTTTGGAATTGGTTGTCTGGATTTTATACAAATACGTCTGTTGCAGCGATACTTTTAATAATCGGTGTTATTTTATATATGGTGTGGATGATGCAATTCAAGGAGTAAAAAGGAGGTTAACATGATATTTCAGTTTTTTGCGTCAGGACAGAGTGATTTTGCGCGTGCTCTTATTGAGTTACGGGTGACTGATGGTTTGTTGCCGTTTGTTCTAATTTCATTAATTATTTTTGCTGCGTTGCAGAAGATTAAGTTATTCAAAAAAGGAGAAGACAAGCCTGACAAAAAAATTAATGGTTTGCTTGCTTTGGTTGTTTCTGCGATGATTGTTGTGCCTCATCTTGCAAATTTGTATCCACAAAATGCGAATCCTATTCTGATGATGTATCAGTTTTTGCCTAGTACTGCTGTTTTATTGACTATTATTTTTGCTGTGTTAGTGTTGATTGGTTTGCCGTTTGGCAGTGCGTCGAAATGGTTTACTATTCCTTTTATGATTGTTGCAATTGGTGTGTTTTTGATTTATGTTATTTTGCCTGCGCTTGGTTCAGCTTTGCCTGATATTGGTCCGTTTGATTTTGATTGGTTGACTGATCCGTATGTATTGAGTGCGATTCTGATAGCTCTTGTAATTATTGTGTTAATTGCATTTTTGTTTGGAGCTGGTGAGGGTGAAGATTCTGCACTTGATAAGCTAATAAAATTGTTCAAAGGTGGTAACTAGTGGCACAAAAACATATGATGCAGGAAGCAAGTTTACCGCCTCGTTTGAGGCATTTGTTTGTTTTTATTGTGCTTGGTTTTTTGTTAGCGATAGCATTAATTGCTATTGCTGGCGGTATCCCTGGCGGCGGCATATTGAATGATCCGCTTGCACAAATCTTTTTGATCGTTGTATTAGTACTTGGTTTGGTTGGCTATGTGATTTTACGTCCTGAATAAAAATGGCTACGTTATTGGATCTTGGAGCACTGGAGCAATTTAGTGGGATTTTCCCGTTTTTGTTAGTTCTTGTGCTCGTATATGCTATTCTTGCTCGTACTGATTTTTTTAAGGATAAGCAGGGTTGGGCTGCGATGATTGCTACTTTGTGTGCAATTATGACTTTGTTTTCTAAGATTGCTATGAAGACTATTAGTTTGATGGCTCCTTGGTTTGTTTTGTTTATTATTTTTGCTACATTGATGATTTTGGCGTATATGGCTTTGGGTATTGATCAGAAAGCAGTTACTGCGTTTGTTAGTGATGATAAGTTTGGTGTTGGTACTTGGGTTATGGCTATTATGTTGATTATTGGTCTTGGTTCGTTTTTTTCGGTGTTGAATGAGGAGACTGGTGGTTTGGAGCAGTTGGCAGATGGGAATGTGAGTGCTTATGGTACGACTGACCATAAAGAGTATACTTCAGGTGGTGCACGAGATGTTTCTTACAGGTATGATTCTCAGGGTAGACGTGTTAGTGTTGTTGAGAAAGAGTATGATTTTTTTCAGACGTTGTTTCATCCTAAAGTTCTGGGTTTAGTGTTGGTTTTACTTATTGCAATGTTTACTGTGAAATTTTTGGGTGAGCAAGTTAAGTAAAAAATTGATGCTTTTGTTTCCAAATCTTATCAAAATTAGGAATTGAGTTTTCGTCTCCTGATTTTAGTTCTGAATTTAATCCGTCTCTCAATTTTAACCATCAACTAGAAACCACGAACCACCTACAGCATACTGATTACTGTTTACTTTTTATCCCTTTTGTAACTCTGGACAATTCTTGTACATTGCTGGTCAATTCTGGCAGTACATCTTGGAATACTTTTTCCATTGCTTTGATTTCTGTTCCTACGTCCATGAGGGTTTTGTCGTAGTCGTTTACTCTTGATAATATTGCTTTGTGTAATCCTTCGAGGTCTGATCGTATGTCTGTGATGTTTTGCTCGAGTTTGTCTGTTTTGCTGTTTATTTCGTTTTTCCATTCTGTAATTTTTGATAGTTCTTTTTGTATTAATGACCATTTTTCTTCGACGATTTGTTCTACTAATGCTTCTGAGTCTGGGTGTTGCATTTGTGTTCGTTTAGGTGGTAAGATGCTTGGTGGTTGTTCTGGCGGCTGCAAATAATTTTCGTAGTTTTCTGGTGGTTGTTTTTGTTGTGGTTCTGGACTGTATGGTTCGATGTTTTGTTTTGCTTCGCTTTGTGCTAATGCATCATATATTTGTGTTGGTTGATATCCTTGTCTTTGTAGTGTTTGTACGATTTGATTGTTTGTTAGTCCTTGTGATTGTAACTGAGACACTTGTGTGATTGGTATTTCTCCTGGTGATGGTGCTCGTGGTTTCATGATTGTGTGTTGCATTTTTGGTTCTGGTTGGTTTTTTAAGTCTGCAAATGGGTCTTTCTTTTTGAATAAGTCTAGGATTGCCACAGTATCAGCTCTTTTTAAGGTTAAATAGTGTTGTTATTTTTAAACGTTTGGTCTTTTTTTGAAAAGAGAACTTTGAATGATTCATAGTTTTGCATCAAATTCTATTCATGGTTGTTTTTTACCGTCGAATTCAAAGTGCTTCTTATGGCAAATCTCATTAATTATTGAACATTTGTAAGATTTGCTAAACTAGTAAATTGCAAGTAGAAAGCCAGTATTTTTGCGATTTACTATTATAGAAGTTTAAAAAAAATATAAAATTCAAGTCAAACTTCTCAACTTTATTTTTTTGGTTTGTGGTATTTATATACAAAGAATACTGTTGCTAATATCAATAATATTCCTGTAATAATGGGCCATGACGTGTTTCCGTTTCCAGTGTATGGTTGTGCAAATGCTCGACCTGCTATAACGCGCTGTTGATATCCTTTTTGAATTTCTTGTGAATAATCTTGTTGACTTTCTTGTTGTGATTCTCCTCCATAAGCGATTGTTGCAACAGGAGGTATTTTTGCCGGTATGCCACATACCCAGCAGTGTCCTCTGAATATTCTTGGTTCTCCTATCGGAGTAATTTCAGGCACCTGCCAGCAAGTATTTGGCGGCATTGGTTCACAATTGTTCAAGCAAGTTTCATACCCCGTATAAACCCCTTTTGGACAATTGATTGCTAAATCTGCTGGCGGAGTTACAGTTGTTCCTGGTGACGTTTGTGTTGGTGTTGGACATTTGTGAATTTGGTAACGTTCACAACGTGCGTTGCCACTGGCACCTGAAATTTTGAATGTTGGTGTAAAGCCCGTGCAAGTTACATGTTCGTATCGCTCTGCTTCTGTGCAGGGAAGTGCATATCGGTGAATAATAGCGCACTCTGTGCACGTTGATCCTGTGCTTGTTGTTCCTGAATTTCCTGGTGGAGTCGTGGTGACTTCTGGTGTTGTTGGTTGTGATATTGTTCCGCTATCTGTCGTAGTGGTTGTTTCGGCATTTTCGCAAGTATTATGGTGTAGCCAATAGCGATTTCCTCCTCCGTATTGAGTATGTTTAACATCAATTTCCGAAATTGTTTTTCCGTTTTGGAAGCGACTAGGGTTAGCTCCTGAAGGTATTGTGTCTCCTATTTGATCATATGCTTGATTAATTAACTCCTGCGAACAAGTTGCTGAATCAATTCCGTTTGGTTCGACTCCCTTGTGACACCAGTGTTGATGATAACAAGTATCTTTCTTGGTTAGTTTTGGTGGTACTATTTGTGCAGTTACGATTGTCGCAAAAATTATTGTTATTATTGTTATTAAAAAGAATATTAAGAATTGTTTTTTCATTTTTTACCTCTTTTATAGTTGATATTATTTGCTGATATAAAAAAGTTTCTTATATGTTTCCTGTTATCTTGGACTGTCATAATTTGGAGGTGCGTGATCGCTGTGTTTTCCCGGGTGTAGTTTTTCGTCTATGAGTTCTTCTACTTTGTCTAATGTTGCAAATTTGACTGGCTTCCAAATTTCAAGGTATTTTTTTATGAGTTGTATGTCTTCTTTTCTTGCTGTTAGTCGTAGTTCTTTTATTACTGTCATGATTTTGTCTTCTATGATGTGCATGGTGTGTCGTAGTTCTGTGAGTTCTTGTTGTACGGTTTTTATTTCGTTTGTTGCTTGTTTGTGGTTTGTGAGCATGTTTTGTTCTACAACAAGTAATTTCCGTCTTAGTTCGCTGTTTCTTTCTTCGTTGATACGCAGTCTTGCTGTGAGTGTGCGTATTTCATCATCATCTATTGGTGGGGGTGGTGCGGGTTTTCCTTGTTCTGGTTTTGTTGCGTGTTCTATTGCCATGGTAAACGTTTATATAGTTCTCTTGGCTGTTTTTAAGAAAGAAAACATATTAAACTTACGTAACTTAGTTTGAGTAGTTACAAAAAAGAGGTTGTATTGTGTTGAAGTATGATATTATTCGTGAAGGTGACGAAAGTATACTGCGTATTAATTGTTTAGACCTTCCGTTTTTTCCGAGTTTAGAGGATGAACCAAGATTGATGAGTATGTTAGTTGATATTCTTGTTGAAGTGGGGAAAATTACGCAGATTGTGTTTGTGCAAAAGCGTGATATTGAGTATGATGAAACGCAAGCAATGTTGATGAGTGAGATTGCTCATTTGTATAAAACATTAGTGAAAGATCGTGCTTTGTTTTCGTTAGTTTCTTCTGGTTGTGAAAATTGGGTGTCTCCAAAACTTGCAACATTGCAGAACATATTGTATGGTGCTTTAAAGGAAGATCCGATTAGTGCGTACGTGCAGCTTAAGCGTTTGGCGCGTGATGAACAAATGCAGGTTTCTTCTGGAGTTATTTCGCAAGAGGGTGTGTTGTGTTTGCGAAAGTATGTGCAGTTTGTGAATCAGGTTATTCAGTCATTGGAGCAGACAAAATTAATTCAGCTTGCGCAGCCGTTTTTGGCTGGTTTTTCTTTGGGTGATCGTTCTATTTATAGAAGGTTGTTCTCCCCTTTGATTAAGCCTGATTTTATGTTTACAAAGTTGATGGCTGCTGTTCCTGCTGAGGGTCATGAGCTTGCAGCGTATCAGGTTGGGAATACTGAAGTTACAATTTTTCAGCTTCCTGGTACTGTTCAATATTTGTATCATTTGGTTCCTGTTGAGTTTAAGTTGTCGTATGAGAAGTATGAGTTAGTTGATGCTGCCAGATCTATTTTGTCTGAGCATAAGCCTAAGCGTTCTGAGTTTGTTGATCCGCAGCGGATGCGTGAAGTGTTTATGTCTGTTGGAAGTGATTTGTTGGAGGAGCTTGCTGCGCAAAGGGGTATGCATTTGCGTTCTAAGGAGATTGCTGAGCTTGCTGATGTGCTGGTGCGTTATACTGTTGGTTTTGGGTTGATTGAAACATTGCTTGCTGATGAGAAAGTGCAGGATGTTACTATCAATTCTCCAATGGGTCGTTCTCCAATGTTTTTAGTGCATAGCGAATTTGGTGATTGTCGAACGAATATCATACCGACTGTTCCTGAGGGCGAGAGTTGGGCATCCAAATTAAGAATGATTTCTGGTCGTCCATTGGATGAAGCTAATCCTATTCTTGATACAGAGTTGATTTTGCCTGATGTGCGTGCAAGAGTTGCTGCTATTAGTGCTCCTCTTAATCCTTCTGGTTTGGCGTTTGCGTTGCGTCGTCATCGTGATAAGCCGTGGACGTTGCCGTTATTTATTAACAATAAAATGATTAATTCTCTTGCTGCTGGAGTGTTAAGTTTTTTGGTTGATGGAAGCAGAACATTGTTAGTTGCAGGTACACGAAGTTCTGGTAAAACAAGTTTGCTCGGAAGTGTAATGGTTGAGATTATGCGTCGTTCAAGAATTATCACAATTGAAGATACGCTCGAACTCCCCTGCGACGCATTACGTAAACTAAATTATAATATTCAGAGTATGAAGGTTGCGTCTGCGATGACAAGAGGTACGAATGAAGTGAGCGCTGATGAAGGTATCAGGACGACGTTGCGTTTGGGTGATTCGAGTTTGATTGTTGGAGAAGTACGTAGTGTAGAGGCTCAGGCATTGTATGAGGCTATGCGTGTTGGTGCGCTTGCGAATGTTGTTGCTGGTACAATTCACGGTGATAGTCCTTATGGTGTATTTGATCGTGTGGTTAATGATTTGAAAGTTCCAAGAACGAGTTTTAAGGCTACTGATGTTATTGTTGTTGCTAATCCTGTTCGTAGTCCTGATGGAATTCATAAGAGGCGTCGTGTTACTCAGATTACTGAAGTAAGAAAGCACTGGGAAGATGATCCGCTAAGAGAGAATGGTTTTGTTGATTTGTTCAAATACGACCCGGAAACTGATGAGTTGCAGCCTACTGATAGTTTGTTGCGTGGTGATAGTGAGGTATTGAAGGCTATTGCTGGTAGTGTGAAGGAGTGGGCGGGTGATTGGGATGCTGTTTGGGATAATATTTTGTTGCGTGCGAAGTTAAAGGAGCGTTTGGTTAAGGTTGCAAATGATTCAAAGAATTTTGATTTGTTGGAAGCTGATTTTTATGTTATGGCTAATGATGAGTTTCATAGAGTTTCAGAGCGTGTTCGTGAGGAAACAGGGAAGCTTGATAGTGATAAAATATTTTTTGAGTGGTCTGCTTGGCTTGAGAGAGAAATTAAAAAATGGAAAAAGAGTTGATTGAGAAATACAAAGAAAGATTGCAGAATGAGCTTGGTACTGATAAGAATGTTATTTTTAGTCGTGAATATCAGCAATTTAGAAAAGATGTGCTTCCTCCGAGTTTGACTTTTTATGAAAACGTGTGTGGTTTTTGTGAGCGCTTGTTAAAGTTAAAAGTAAAGCCTGGAACTGCAGAGAAAACGCAGGAGCTTATTGAGTCTGCGCATTTGCAGGTTTCTCCTGCTGGTGTGCTTGCAACGAGTATCATACTGCCTGTCTTGTTTATTTTGCTGAGTGTGTTAATCTTTTTAGTTATTTTTGATAGTTTGTTTTTTGCGTTGTTTTTCTTTTTGATTGGTGTTACCGGAATTATTGTGTTGCAAAAACTGCCTGGTTTTTTGGCAAGTTCTTGGCGTATGAAAAGTAGTAATCAGATGGTGTTGTGTATCTTTTATGTTGTTACGTATATGCGTCATACCTCAAATTTGGAGCGTGCGATTGAGTTTGCGTCTGAGCATCTTGGCCCTCCGCTTGGTTTGGATTTGCGTAAAATCGTATGGGATGTTGAGAATGGTAAGTTTGAGAATATTCGTGAGTCGTTAGAACATTATTTGGCTGGTTGGAAAAAATACAATTTGGAGTTTGTTGAATCATTTCATTTAATTGAGAGTTCTTTATTTGAAACAAGTGATGAGCGTCGTTTGAATTTGCTTGAGAAATCGCTTGATTCAATGTTGGATGGCACGTATGAGAAGATGTTGCATTATGCACAGAATTTGAAAAGTCCTATTACGATGTTGCATATGCTTGGTGTTGTACTGCCTATTTTGGGTTTAGTTATTCTTCCGCTAGTTGTGAGTTTTATGGAGGGTGTGAGTTGGTATCATATTGCAGCGTTGTATAATATTGCTTTGCCGATTATTGTTTATTTATTGGGTAGGAGTATTTTGTCAAAAAGACCTACTGGATACGGCGAGGTTGATATTAGTGAATTTGGTGAGACGAGAAAGTATAGGAATATTTTGATTCATATTGGTTCTTTTGAGTTGCAGATTCATCCAATTTTTATTTCAGTCATTTTGGGTTGTACCTTTTTGTTTTTAGGCTTTCTTCCATTAATTTTGCATAGCATGAGTCCTGATTTTGAGCTTACTATTTTTGGGTTTGATCTGCTTGGTTATCAGCAGAGTTCAAAAGTGGGTGTTGGTCTTATTGGTCCTTTTGGTTTGTGGTCTTCTGTATTGTCTTTGTTTATTCCTTTTGCGTTGGCTATTGCATTTGGTGTTTATTTTAGGTTGCGAAGTAAAAATGTTGTGAAGATTCGTGAAGAAGGTAAAAAGCTTGAAGATGAGTTTGCGTCTTCATTATTTCAATTAGGCAACAGGTTGGGCGATGGTATTCCTGCTGAGGTTGCGTTTGAGAAGGTTGCTGGTGTTTTGGAGGATACAACTTCTGGAAGGTTTTTTAAGTTGGTTGCTACGAATATTGGCAAGCTTGGTATGAGTGTTAAGGATGCTATTTTTAGTCCGAAAACTGGTGCTTTATTGTATTTTCCGAGTTCTATTATTCGTTCTTCGATGAAGGTGTTGATTGAGTCTGTTAAAAAAGGTCCGAAGATTGCTGCTCAGGCGTTGTTGAGTGTTTCCCGGTATATGAAGGAGATTCATAAGGTTGATGAGCGGTTGAAGGATTTGTTGTCTGATGTGATTACTGATATGAAATCGCAAATTGCGTTTTTAACGCCTGTTATTGCTGGTGTTGTGATTGCTATTACTTCTATGATTACTTTTATTCTTGGTAGTTTGTCTAAGAATATTGCTGCGATTGGTCAGGATCAGGCTGGACAGCTTACACAAGTTGCACAATTTTTTGGTGATAGCATGCCGACGTATTATTTTCAGGTTGTTGTTGGAGTGTATGTTTTTCAGATTGTGTATTTGTTAACTATCATGTCGAATGGTATTGAGAATGGTATGGATAAACTGCAAGAAAGATATTTGCTCGGCAGGAATTTGATGACAAGCGTTGTGTTGTACGTAGTGGTTGCTGGTTTGTTGATGATAGTGTTTAATTTTATTGCAATACGAATTGTTGATGTTGCGGCTGTTTTGGGCAGTCCTTAATTCTTTTAGTTAAGATATTCTCTTAATTTATTCTTGTTTCCTGTTATAAGAAAGATGTCTTTCATTTTGAATTTAATGGGCCGGAGGGGATTTGAACCCCTAATACCACGAGCTTCAGTCGTGTGCTTTCCCAGGTTAAGCTACCAGCCCAAGGATAGCAAATAATCACTAGAATTCATTTAAAAGGTTTTCTGTATCAAGTTCCGTTTGTTTGTTTAACTGCAAAGAACCAGCCGCGTTCTTTATCGTATCGTGTTTTTCGTTGCCAGTATTTTTTGAATTGTTTGATTGGATATTTGTGAGTGCGTCCATAGTACGGGTCGAAAAGATGAATCGTTCCTTTTTCTAGTTTGTTAACGACTGCGTAATGTCCTTCTTCTTCAGCAAGACGAACATAACAAATAATTACACGGTAATCTTTTGCGAGTGTTTGTCTAACATCTCCAAGAACGGCATTTCGTCCAACGACATAACTTAGCTTGTACTTCTCTGCAACGAAAGGAAATTTTTCATTGCTTGTACCGCTCACTTTATTTGTGCCAAGAAGTTTTGCTGCCTGTCTTTCTGTTTTGCGTATTCCAAATGCTGCGAGAATCATACGAAGAACTGCAGGACCGCACATGTAAGTAGTTTCTTGTTTGTAATATTGAATTCGAGACATAAAAATAAAAATAGAATATCTTATTTAAGTGTTGTCTTAAAATGACTATTCTTTCACAAGTTCTAGTCTGCCAAATTTGCCTGTGCTGAGTTGTTTTTCTCCTTGGTATTCACTGCACCAACCGTTTATGATGTGTACTTTGTTTCCTTCTTTTACGAGGTCTACTTGTTCGTTCCAGAGCGTAAAAGTAATCTCACCAGAATCATCTTTTGCTTTGGCTTTGGCTACTTTTCCTGTGTTGCCAAATTTGTTGAATTCTTTTGGTTCTTCAATGCTTTCAATCGTTACAATAACATCTATTTTTCCTTGTCCTGATTGTATGTCTGATATTTGCATGTTATTTCCTCCTCAATTATTGTATGCATCTCGTCTGTGGCGAATGGCGTGTATTATTAAATTATCGGTTTTCGATTCATATGTTACGAAAAGCCTATAATCTCCGATTCTTATTTTTTTATCAGATCTGCCAACTAATGGTTCCAAATAGTGTATGACATTTGCACGTATTTCAACGTCCACTTTTCTAAATATACGGCGTGCGATTTCTTTCTCTATTTTTTGCAAGAACTCTTTTGTTTTGGGATCCCAATCTATTTTCGTCATCCAAATTCAGCTCGCATTTCTTCTTGTGAAACAAATGCTTCTTTGGAGCGTTTTTTTGATTGCTTTATTTCTTCTTGAACATCGTCAGCAAGTTCATAGGGTTCTTCAAGTAAATCAACAATATGGTCTACCTTTTTTTTCAGACCTTCGAGGTCTTTGTGTACTTGTTCTAAGGTTATTTGCATAAAGAAGCAAGAACAAAAGTTGTTTATAAAGTTTGCCGTATTACCTCTCAAAATTCTGTCTTTTATATAGAATTTGTTTTTCTTGAAGAAATGCTTCCAAGCTGTCTGCGACCATGCGAATACGTGCAACTGCATATTCGTCATAATGGTCTCGAACAATAACGCCTCTGCCTCCTGCCCATTGATCATCAGTTCTTCGGAATTTACAAATACCATTCTTACCATTATATAATGCGTTAAGTGGGTAATCCTGATTCCACGTTTTTGCAAGTTCACGAACAAAAAAGTTAACAAGTCGGGGATGGTTTCCTTCCTTTAACAACCATGGAGAAATTATTGCTGAATCAAACCACAATTTGTACGTTCTTTCATCAAGATCTTCTCCAGGTATTGCAAAAAATACTTTGCTGTCAAGTGTCCGGCTCATTAACAAGTGCAGAGGATATTTGAAATAAAAAGCAAGAGTTGTATTCTGTTGAAACAAAACGTTTAAAACATTCCATTTTCTCTGTGAGTATATGCTTGTGAATATATTTCCACCTAAGAAGTCCTTGAAAAATCTGGTTATGAATGTACTTCTGCGAGAGCGTGCTCAGTCTGTTGTTCAGATAGCAAAGAGTGTAAGAGATTTGGGAAAGAGTTGTACGTATCAGGGAGTTCATAAAATTTTAAATCAGTTAGCAAATGAGAAAATTCTTGCGAACAAAAAAGGGTGTTGGTCAATTGAAGAAAGTTGGCTTGCTTCTGTTGGTGATGTGCTGAATAAAAAACGGGGCATTCCTGTTTATGACGGCAATGCGAAATGTGTTCATTTGGAGAGTATGAGTAAGGCGTTTGAATTTTTTGTAATGAATGCCCAGCTTGGCAATATTAACACTGAGGAAAACAGGTTTATTTGTCACTTTAAGAACGTTGGGTTGTTTATTCTTGATCGTGAGCAGAAAGAGTTTATGAAATCATTTGCAAAGGAAAATGAGTGTCATATTTTAATTGAGAATAACAATGTAGTGAATCGCTTTTGTGCAAAGTATCTAACATCGCTAGGTATGAATGTTTACTTGGGAATTCCGAGGTCAACTCCCAATATTATTGCAGTATATGGTGGCACGTTGATGAATGTGTTTTTCCATTTTGATGCTGTCACTGAGTTAACTGCCGCATACAATAGAGTAAAGAGTTTTGTAACACCAAAAGATTTGCTTGTTTTTGAAAGGTTAAAGGACGATCCAAAACGTGCTGTAACATTTACGTTTGAAACAAATAAAGCAGTTGTAGAAAGTTCTAAATCGCATTTGTTAAAATTAATCGAAGAAAATAAGGAAAAAATTAAAACAAAGATACCTTAATAAGTCAGTTTGCATAATCTTGAAGTTAAAATGAAGTGTAGAATTGCTCTTGCGCAGTGTGAAGTTTCTGATTCTCCTGAGAAGAATAGAAATAAGGCTGAGCAATTAATCAAAAAAGCAGCGCAGAAAAAGGCACATATTATTGTGTTTCCTGAATATTTTGTAACAGGTACTAAGATAAAGCTAAAGACTGCTGCTGCGCACGAGAGCGAATATATTAAAGCGTATCAAGAGTTAGCAAAAAAATACAAAATTGATGTTGTTCCTGGCTCTATGGTGCATGAGGATGATTGTGGCAGGCACAATATGTCTGTGTATATTGACTCTGAAGGGAACGTTGTGGGAAATTACAGAAAAGTGCATCTTTGGTTGAGCGAGCGTGCTTCACTGGCAGATGGTCATAGGTCTGTTGTGTTTAATACAAAACATGGGAAAATTGGTTTGATTATTTGTTGGGATTTAATGTTTCCTGAGATTTTCAGAAAGATGGCAAGAAAGGGTGTTGAACTTGTTATTTGTCCGAGTTATTGGAGTGATGGTGATTGTTATTCGTTTGATAAAAAGTACGGTACAAGATCAGATGAAAAAATTGTTGATGCGTTGTGTGTCGAACGCGCGTTTGAGAACGAAGTTGTTTTGGCGTATTGTAATGGCGTGGGCAGAGTAAGATATGGCAAGAAAAATGAAAAGCTTATTGGTCATTCACAAATGACTATGCCATTAAAGGGCGTTGTCAAGAAGGCAAAGTACAGAAAAGAAGAGCTTGTTGTTGCAAACATTAATACAACTATTTTGAAAGATGCAGAGAAAGCATACAAGATTAGAAGTGATTTGAAAAAGACTGTTAAATCTGTTTAAAATTTGTCCCAGTAACCAGTTTAAACATTACATCCTTCAACTCGGAAATCTTAATACGCTTCTGTTCTCCTGTATCTCTATTTCTAATCGTAACATCTTCTTTTTCTAATGAGTCAAAATCGATTGTAATGCAAACAGGAACTCCTATTTCGTCCATTCGTGCGTATCTTTTACCGACTGATCCTGCATCATCGTATTGTACTTCGTAACAATCTTTCAACAGTTCATAAACTTTTTTTGTTTTAGCAACAAGCTCGGGTTTATTTTTTAGCAAAGGAAATATTCCTGCTTGGAGAGGAACTAAGCTCACAGGTAATGCTAATGATGGTGTGTTTTCTTTTTCTCTGTATGCATGTTCCAATAGACAATAAAATGTTCTGTCGAATCCTATTGAGCATTCCCATACGTGTGGTATGAATTTGCTTCCGTCTTCGCGTAGGAAGTTCATGTCTTGTCCGCTTATTTTTGCGTGTTGGTTTAAGTCATAGTCTGTTCTGTAGTTGTTGGCGATTAGTTCTATCCATCCGATGCTTGTTTTGACTTCAAAGTCCCATCCTTCTTTTGCGTAGAATGCTCGCTCTTCATCATCTACTTGTCTGAATCGCATCGCTTCTTTTGGTATCCCCACGCGTTCAAATAGTTGTTGTGTTCTTGCTAAATAATAAGCGATTAGTTTTCCGCTCATTTTTTTGTCCGCTATTAGTTTTCCTGCTGTGATTGATTTTATTTCGTTTGTTTTTTGAAATTGTACTTTGATTTCATAATTTTTTATTTCATCCCATCGCTCAATTGCATCTATTTCTTTTGGGTCAAAGAATATTTCTGTTTCTGCTTGAATAAATTCGACTTGTCGCATGAGTGTTTGTCGGGGCGATATTTCGTTTCGGTATGCTTTGCCTATTTGGCTTACTCCGCATGGTAGTTTTACGCGCATGGTTTTTGCTATTCTTGGCCAGTCTGCAAATATGCTTTGGCAGGTTTCTGGTCGCATGTAAGTTTTCATATCTCCTCTGCCAACAATTGATTGTACCATTAAGCTTGATTTTGTTACGTCTGATAATTCTCCGCCTGCTGGACTTTTGAGGTTGTGTTTTCTGATGAGTTTGGTTAGTTCTTCTACAGGAGTTCCCTCATTAACTTGTTCTCCCAAATCTTCTAATAATTTATCTGCACGTAGGAATTGTCCTGTTTTTTTGCATTGTGTGACTGGGTCATTGAAATTTTCTAAGTGTCCGCTTGCTTTGAATATTTGTTCTGTGAGGATGATTGATCCGTCTATTTCAAGAAATCCTTCTGCTTGTACGAATGTTTTTCTCCAGAGTTGTTCGAGTTTTTTTCTGATTGATACTCCGTATGGCCCGTAATCGTAGAATCCTGCTGGGCTGTTCGCGTATATTTCTGCTGCAGGGTAAAAGATGCTTCTTCGTACTGCGAGGTTGATTACTTGATCATATGTTGCCATAGGTCTGCTCTGGCAATCGTGTGTTTAAAAAGATTGTGGGGTTTATCATTTATAAACCTCGGGCAAACTTTATATATACTAAATATAGAGAAAGTACTAATTTGGATGGAGGGAGAGATATGAATAAAATTTTGATAAGCATTCTTTGTTTGTTTGTATTGTTAGTTGCGTGTTCTGCACCAGAAGCTGTTGTTGAAGAACCTGCTGATGTTGCTGAACCAGAAATGGTTGATGAAGCAGACGCGACAGAAAATATGGCTGAAGAAGCAACTGATTCTGAAGCTGATATGGCTGAAGAAACAAGCGACATGGGAACTTCTGAGGATGTTATTCGCATTGGTTTTTCTGCGCCGTTAACTGGTGATGCTGCTACTTATGGTATTGATGAGCAAAGGGGAACCTTGCTGGCTTTGGAAGATATTGAAAAAGCTGGTTGGATTAATGGCAAACAGTTAGAGTTCATTTATGAGGATGATAAATGTAATGGTAAAGATGCTACAACAGTTGCGAATAAGCTTGTGAATGTTGATAAAGTTAAAGTGGTTGTTGGCTCTAGTTGTAGTGGTGCAACATTGTCTTTAGCGCCTATTACTAATGAAGCGCAAGTTATTTTGTTGACTTCTTATGCATCAAATTCTAAGATTAAGGATGCTGGTGATTTTGTGTTTAGAAGTATTCCTAGTGATGCTGTTCTTGGCAAGCGTCTTGCTGATGCTGTGAATAGTAAGAGCAAGAAAGTTGCTATTATTACTGAGAATACTGATTATGCTCAGGGTTTGCGTGATGAGTTCACTAAGAGAGCTGGTGAGCTCGGTTTAGAAATAGTTGCTAGTGAAAGTTTTGAGCCTGATAATAAGGATTATAGGACTCAGTTAACAAAGATCAAGGCCGTGAGTCCTGATGCGTTGTTTGTTAATACGCAGGCAGATACTGGTCTTGCTCAGGTTATGAAGCAAGCGTTTGATCTTGGACTGGAAGTGCAGATGTATGCTGCTTATTTTGGTGGTAGCAGGGTTGTAACAGAAGTTCTTAGTGAGAAAGCTGAAGGTCTTATTTGGGCTGATTTGCTTGATCCAAAGTTCAGTGATAACGGGAAAGCATTAATTGATAGATATGAAGAAAAGTTCGGCAGTGTTCCTGTATTAAACAGTGCTGTTGCTTTGGCATATGATCGTACAATGATTATTGCGAATGCGTTAAAAGCGTGCGGTGAAGATAGTATTTGTATTCGTGATTGGTTGTACAACATGGACGCATACAACGGAATTACAGGTAATGTCGAGTTTGATGAAGATGGTGAGGCTGTTGGTGTTGAACATGCTATTTATGTTTTGAAAGCTGGTGAACCAGAATTAGTTGAAGATTTGGAGGAATAAACATGAGAAAAATATTATTTGCAATTTTAGGTGTTTTGTTGCTTTTGATTGCTGCGTGTGGTCAAGCAGGAACACCTGTTGCTCCTGAAGGTAAGATGGAAGATGTTGCACCTGAAGAAGCTGCTCCTATGGAAGGAGACACAGAACTTGAAGAAGTAACGTTTGGTTGGATGGGTGCTTTGACTGGGAATATTGCTACATTAGGAACGCCTATCAAGGAGTCTGTTGAGTTGGCTGTTGAAGAAGTTAATAATAAGCAGTTGATTCCTGGCAAAACAATGAAAGTTGTTTATGAAGATGATAAATGTGAGGCTGCAAATGGTGCAACTGCTGCACAGAAGCTTGTTAGTGTTGATAAAGTGACTGCTATTATTGGTCCTATGTGTTCTCCTACAATGTTAGCTGCTGCTCCTCTTGTTGAAGAAAACGGTGTGTTGACTGTTTCATATTCTGCAACTGCTCCTAGTATTAAGGATGCTGGTGATTTTATTTTCAGAGTTGTACCTTCTGATTCTGGACAAGGTGTTCTTGGTGCAGAATTAGCAAAAGATACTTTGGGTGCTGAAAAAGCTGTAGTTGTGTATATTCAGAATGATTGGGGTCAGGGCTTGCATGATGTGTTTACAACAAAAGCAAAAGAAATTGGTTTAGATGTGCGTGTTGCTGAAGCGTATGCTCCTGACGAGACTGATTTTAGAACAATTGTTGCAAAAGTAAAAGCAGCTCAAGTTGATGTAATTTATCTTGCAGCATTTCCCGCAGATGGTGCAGTTTTGTTAAAACAATTGAAAGAAGCTGGTTTTGATAAGACGATTATTGCTGCTGATGCATTAAAGGATGATTCGATTATGTCTGCTGTTCAGGGTGCTGAGTACAATATGATTGTAACTATCCCTGGCGTTCCAAAATCTCAAGAATTGGAAAATTTTGCAAATGCATTCCAGGCGAAGTTCAACAAAGAATACACTGCATACACTCCTGAAGCGTATGATGTTGTTATGATTTTGGCAAAAGCGTGTGCTGAAACTGATTGTACAAGTACTGCAATGAAGGATTTCTTGTATACTATGGGCGAGTATGTTGGTGCTTCTGGTACGTATGCGTTTGATACTGATGGTGAAGTCAGTAAGCCTTATGATTTGTTCCAGATTGTTGATGGAAAGTGGAGTGCATATGGTTCTGATGTTGAAGAAATGGAAGTAAGTGCAGATTCTATGACCTCAACAGATGCTGAATAAGCATTATTTTTTTGTTTTTTCTTATTTTATTTTCTTGTTTTAGAGTTTATTTTTTTGCAAAATTCCAAAGCGCTTCAAAATAATGTTTGTTGTTTTCTGCCATTTCTTTGCTGTGTATGCGAACTGCGAATGGTTCTTCTTGTGTCCAGGATAATAAGAATATCGTATCTCCATAGATTGCTGTTGCTGTTGGTGATTCTGCAGTGATTGGCATGAATCTGTAATCTCCATATTTGAATGCTTGTGGTAATCTTTTTACACGTTCTCGTGCCTCTGGAGTATTGTTGTAAATAGCTTTGATGAATATTTTTTTCTGTATTCTTCTTGTGTGCCAGTCTTCCATGAATGCAGGCAGTAATTTTGAGCTTGCTCTTGTGCTTCCATATACTAACAACGTTTTTGTTTTTGTTTCGAGTATTTCGTTGAGTAGCATTTTGAGTCCTTTTTTGCCTTCGAAGATGTCTATTTTTGGTCGTTTTTGACCTTTCATTTTGTAGAGTGTTTGAAGTTTTGGCAGAATGTACTGGATCGCATTGTCTTTCTCTTTGAGGATTCTTCTGAGCTCGTTTGGATCTGCTGCTGTGAAATATTTTTTTCCTTCTTTAATTGAGTATGACATTAATCCTGTGTGTATGAGTCTTTCAAGAATGTCGTAAGCGAGTGTTCTTGGTAGTTTACTTTTGAGAGAAATATCATTTGCAGTTGCTACTCCTAATTCGAGTCCTGCAAGGTATGTTTTTGCTTCTTTTTCTGATAATCCGAAAGTCTTCAATTCCTCTATCATCTTGTCGTAAATTTTTGACGGCAAGTATTTAAATATTTCTCTAATCTTTTATTTTTTTGGTGGTAAAATCATGAAAATTCTGCGCGAGCCTCACATCAAACCCCAAGCGAGCAAAGCGAGCGTCCTGTTAGGGCGAGGTTTGAGGCTCGCACATATGCAGAATTTTCAGGATGCCAAAAATTTCGCCATGAATGGTGGGGTGTCAAACCCCACTAAAAAATTCCTGGCGAAATTTTTTAGCATGAAAAAAATAATATTCATAGTAGTGTTAGCTTTCTTGCTCGCAAGTTGTGCGACAAGCTCAGAGAAGGTTAAAGTTGGTATTATTCTTCCGTTAACAGGTGGGCAGTCGTATGCTGGGGAAAATTTGTTGAACGGATATAACTTAGCGTTGGAAGATTCCAGTCACATAGAAATAATCATTGAAGATTCGCGAAGTGATCCAAAGGGAGCATTAACTGCATTCAAAAAATTGACAGAGTTGGATGATGTCAAAATCATAGTAGGTCCTGTATTATCGAGTAATCTATTAACAGTTGCTCCGTTGGCAAATGAGCAGAAAGTTATTATTCTTGGTCCAACTTCTTCTGCTGAAAAGGTTACTGAAGCGGGCGATTATGTTTTCAGAGTTCGTGAGACAGGTAAAATTCATGGAAGAAAGATTGCAGAACTTGTTGAGGTGAATAATTGGACTGTTGCATTAATGCCAGTAAATCAGGAATCAGGTTTAACGTATACTGATGTGTTCAAAGAGTTGTTCAAAGGAGAAATTCTTGTTTACGAAGCGTACGAGAAAGACGAACAGGATGTAAGAACGCATATTGCAAAAATTAAAGCTACAGCTCCTGATGCAGTGTACATTACTGGTTTTGCAGAGGATATTGGTCGTATTGTAAAACTGATGAGGGAGCAAGGAGTTAAAGCGCAATTATTGAGCACTGTTGGCATGGAGGATCAGACGTTTCTTGATATTGCTGGTGAAGCAGCTGAAGGAATTATTTATACATCGCCATTCGACAAGGGAATGGAATCTGCAAAAGAATTTCAGGTTCGTTTTAATGAAAAGCATGGCAATGATGCTGATACTTTTTTGATTGTCAACGCGTACGATTCATTAGTGTTGATAGACAAAATGGTAGGTATTTGCGGCGAGGATACTGGCTGTATAAAGAGTGAGCTTTACAAAACAAAAGACTACCGTGGCGTTTCTGGCACATTTTCCTTTGATGAGAATGGAGATGTTGATCGGGAATTATTTTTGAAGACTGTGAAGAATGGAGAGTTTGTAGTTCTAGAATAAATTTTTCAGATATTTTTCTTTGAGTTCTTTTATTATTTGTTTTATTTCTTCTGCTGATGTTTGTGTTTCTTCTTTGCTTACTTGTTTGCCGTAGTAATTTATTCCGTTTCTTAATTTTCTTAATCTGTCAAATTTTTCTGCTAATCGTTCTTCTTTCAATTGCTCGTTTAAGTATGCAGTAAATGCTTCATGCGAGTACACTTTATAACCTTGCAAGGAGCATATTGCTTCGCAGATTTCTCGTAGTGATTCATAATAATTTACTAGCAAAGGGGATGCGTTTTTTTCAGTTATTTGTATGGATGAGGCAAAGTCAAGATGAATTTGAGACATTTCAATGAGTGATTTAGCTAAAGCTTTATCAGCTTCTGATTTTCTTACTTTCCCTGTTTTGATAAAGTTCTCAAACATTAGAATGCCTCCCAGAATCCATAAAGTTTTATTCCGTTTATAATATTATTAAGTAAATGCTTATTAGCTTTTTTGAGTTCTTCTTCTGTGTACACGAAAAGTTGTATTTTTGCGTTGATGTTTTTTTCAAATTGTGAAATGTCAATAGTTGTTTTTGTTCTTGTTAATATGAATATGTCTATATCGCTGTTTGGTCTGTTTTCTGCTTTTGCATAAGAGCCAAAAAGATATATTGCAAGCGGTTCTCTGAACGAGTCTATTAAATGTTGGAGTAGTTCTGTGTTGATTATGCTAAGAATACTGTAGTATTTTTTTGTTAGTTTGTACTTTTGACTTTGTTCATTTGCAGAGTAAAGTTTGTTGTTTCGTAGTGTTTTTGAAACCAGTAATCCTTGAGTTTCAAAAATGTGCAGTCTCATTAATGCTGTTGCAGGCGATATCCTTCGCAATCTTGCATATTCTCTTATGGATAGTTCTCTGTCTGGTTCATTGATGAAAACAGACAAATCGTTTAATTCTTTAAACATATGTTCAATAAGATGAACAGTTGTTTAAATATTTTTCGATTCCTTGCCGCCAACCGAAAGCCTTATATACTTTAATTGTCATTTTCTAGTAGTAAAAATGGTGCTATCAATAGATGCTAAATTGGACGAAATTCTGGCTGCAGATCCAGCTGTACTTAGGCAACGCTTTGAAGAAGATCAAGCAATTCTCAAAGGACAATTTTCTACTGATCAAGAAATAGTATCTGCAAGGCACGTTTTGGAAGTTTTGCCTGGAAGTTCAAGAGGCGTTATTAATGAAGCATCATTACAAGCACTCAGAAGAGATGTTAAAGATGGCAAGCTTTCAGGAATTTCTTTAGCAGACTTAGCAGAGTTTAACACTGCACCTGCTTTCTCTGAGGTTAATCCTGACAAAGTAAGTGGCGCTGCTATTTGGGACAGAGGTTTTTTGGTTGTCGCATACAAATCATTAGGTAATAAGACACTTAAAACATTTTATAGGTTTTTTGAAGATGATGAACGCCGTCAAAAAGCTGCTTCTGGCCAACAGTTTATGAGCGAGTTAACTGCATATATGCACGATACTGCTTCTGACCCTGAACTAATCAATATTCTTGATAAGTTCCGCCCTGTTACTCCTGTGTACGATAAGAAAAACTTGATTGCAAACCAATTTATTAATACAATTGATTTACATGAAGTATTTGCTGACGCTTCTGTTGATGAAAAATATAAACATTTACGTGCAACTGCTTTATTTGATGTTGCGTCTGCATTTTATGCAAAGCAATTTTTAGCATCTAAACAAGGCAGAAAGTGGAGAAGAACCTTTTTGTCTAGAGATCATGATGCGTTGCTTGCAGAAAAAGTGTTTGCGAGAAACGGCAGTTCTTCTGTTGCAAAAGAGATAGCAGATGTTCTTGGTTTGAACGGTGAGCAATCTTTTAGTCAGGGCGATGGTTTGCCGACAAATACGATGGTTGGTAAAACAACTTATGATGAAACTGTAGCAAGATTGCTTGGTTCATCTGTAAATCATACGTACACTCATGTTGATTTTGAGTGGGCGTGTTCAGATTTTGCTGAGGCTACAACAGTTCAGCGCTTGGTAAAATCTGGTTTGTATGATCATGATGGAGCTGCTCTTCTGCTTAGCAGTGGCCGTTCAGTTGAATCGCAATTATTAGATGATATTTCTGGTTTAATGTCTCGTATTGATTGTGAATTCAATGAAGTTGAAATGCGTAATCATTTTGCCTCGTTGAAAGCTGAGCAATATTTGTTGTGGGCTGGAAGATATAAAGCGTGGGCAAGTTCTCCGACAATAACAAAGCAAGGCGAGTCTATTTTGCTGAGCAAGTATTTCTATACTTTGTTTAGAAAAGAATTAGCTCGTCAGGGAAAAGATCTTTCAGGTGCAGTGGATAGTCATCTTGATACTTTGTTTGAAGGTCGATTGGATGATGATCAAATGCGTGAAACGTTTGCAGCATATCATCCTGAAGGTCGTAGTTTTAGTGTTTTAAAGCCTGATTTTCCTGTGCTTGCTGAAGGGAAATTAAAAGAACTCTTGTCTGATTATAGAAGGAGGTCTCGTTGGAATTTAGCAAAGAAAGTTGGTCTTGGTGCGTTAGCAACAACTTTAGTTGCGGGGGCTACTGGTGGTTTGGTGTGGTATCAGAAAAAAGTGGCTAATTTACAAGATGAAGTAGTTAAAACTGAATATTATAAAGAGTTCAATAACCGATTGCGTATTGTTGAATTGTATAGGTCAAATAAATACGGAAGCAACACTACTGATGCTATAGAGGTTAAGGAACTACAGGAATTGGTTAGACATTTTGAAGACAAAGACACTGCATGTGCTGCATATTTAGATTATGAGTCTGTGTATCCAGTTATTTACGCTAAAAAAAGTGCTGCTTGGAAAGATATCAAAGATGATGTTAATTGGAGAATTAGAGACGCCATTAGTGGTGGATACATAGATAGTTTTGTTTGGCTTGGAGAACGTGACTCTGCTTTTGTGGAAACAAGAAGAAGGAGAATTAAAGCAGAAATAAGAGCTGTGGAAGACGCACATCATGAAAAATTAGAGGCAGAACTTCGTGCAAAACAAATTAGTACTGAAATTGCTCCTGGTGGTTATAGCACGATTATTGGTGACTTAAACAAAGCAGCAAAACCTTCTGATTAATTTTTCTCTGAACTCTTAACTCTATACTCTAAACCCTTTACTCTTTACCACTAGTTACAAACTAATTACCAATTGATGTCTCAGCATATCTCCTATTTTGTTTGCTATTTGTTCTGCAAATACTAATACGCGCAGTTGGTTTGGTTTTGCTCTGCTTATTGAAAATTCAAAGTCTTTGAGCATTTTTCTGTATTTTGCGTCTATTTTAGTTGCTTTGTCTAGGTCAAATTTAAAGAATATTGAATAGTAGTCGCGCAATAAGTGGTCGACTTTTTCTAAAAACACGAGAGCAATTCCGTCTGGAACAATTTTTTTATTTGTCAAGTATTCTGTTAGGTCATCATAATCATCTCCGATTGATTCGAGTTGGCTGACTAAGTGATACATGACTGGTGTGTGTTTATAATCGTCTGCTCCGCGTTTATTGAGTAACCGCAAACTTAAGAATGCGAATCTGTTTACGTTTAGATCTATTGCTGCGATATGTGAATAGTCTTTTTCTTTGGCTTTGATTGATTTGATTAATTCTTCGCTTGATGATATTACTAATAAGAAAACTCGTCGCAAAATATTGTTAAGTTCAAGTTCTTTAATACCTGTTACATCTTTTACTAATGCTCTGTTTTTTGTTTGTTCTATTATTTCATAGCCGATAAATTGGTTGATTGGTTTTTTGGGTAGTTTACTAATATGCTCTGGATTTTGCGAGGTTATTTCCAGCTCGTCTAATCCCCCAATATACAAAGCCAATAACCCAAAGTTTATCAATGGGTGTAAGTTTGTAAGGTCTATTGTTCTTTTTTCTAAGTCTGTATCTTTTTCTGTTGTTATTGTTAGTTGTTTGCCTTTTTCTTCTACATCCAGTTCATTGCCTGCGCTTAGCCCGTAGTGGTTTGTCCATTTTTTTGGCAAACTGATAACTTGTGTGCTGCTTCCGAGTTTGATTATTCTTCTTTTCATTGTAAAGAGATGAGAGTAACCCATCTGGCTTGACCGGTTTAGAGCAGCACTCTCTTTAAAACTCACCTGCACTTCTAAAACTGGAAAGCCCTGATTTTTTTGCGCTTTCTACTCTTTTGGTCAATGGGGAGTTATACAGAGGGGTATTGCTTAACTACTTTAGCGCAAGGAGTGCTTCCCCTCTGTAAAGAAGTGCCTTTAAAATATATAAACTTTTCGGTTAAATATATACTGCATATAAAATATTGCTGAAAGTTATATGTACCGTTGTTTCTTAATTTTCACCATTGGAGGGTTACAATGTTAAGACATTTAGTGATTGCAAAAAGAACAATTACCTATTTGCCGGAAGGCAAGGTAATTCTTGATTTGGGAGGTTCTGAAAAATGAAAAAAATATTAGTGTTAGCAATATTGAGTTTGTTTGTATTAATTGCTTGCGGGCAGGCTGATACGACAAGTACAAAACTTACTGAAGACAATCCAGTTAAAATCGGCGTTTCTTTGCCGTTAAGTGGTGAAGCAGCAAGTATTGGTGCAGGTGTTGTTTCGGGCATAAAGTTGGCTGTTAAGGAAGTGAATGCTGCTGGTGGAATTAATGGCAGACCATTGCAGATTATTTATGAGGATGATAAATGTTCAAGAGATGGTGTTACAACTGTTACAAAACTTGTAACTGCTGATAATGTTGATGCGTTGATTGGTCCGCTTTGTTCGTCTGCTGCTGGTCCGGGCTTGCCTATTGCACAGCAGAATGGTGTTCCTACAATTTTTTACGGGTCTGCTCCTCATTTGACAAGTTTGGGTGATTATTTGTTCCGTATTTATCCTTCTGATTCTTTTGCAGGTAAGTTCTTGGCAGAGTATGTGATAAACAATATGCAAAAGAAAAAAGTAGCTATTGTGTATGTGAAGAATGATTGGGGTCAGGGCATCCATGATACATTCAAAGCTCGTTTTGAAGAGCTTGGTGGAACAATTGTTTTTGATGAAAGTTTAGCTCAGGAAGAATCTGATGCGAGAACTGTTGTGACAAAACTAAAGGCTTCTGGTGCTGAAATTATTGTTGCGCCTATGTATCCTGCTGTTGGGTTGGTTTTTGTAAAGCAGGTCAGAGAGCTTGGCATTGATCTTCCAATTATTGGCGGTGATGCTTTTGAAGCTGAAGAGTTCTTTGGAAAAAAGGAAACTGAAGGTGTGATGTTCATTGCTGGGCGATTCAACAGTCCTGAAGAATTTGTTCAAAAACTAAAGCAGGAAGTTCCTGATGGCACAATTAATACGCTTACTCCTCTTGGCTATGATGCTGTTAACTTGTTTGTGCAGGTTATGAAGGATGTTGGTACTGACAAAACAGCTGTTAGAAATGCACTTGCGCGTACAAAATTTGCCGGTGTTTCATCTTCTGTTATTGAGTTTGATGAAATTGGTGATTTGAAGTCTGCAAATTATGATGTGAAAGTTGCAAAAGACGGTCACTGGGTTCTTGCGGAGGAATAAAAATGAAAAAAATATTAGTGTTAGCTATCTTAAGTTTGTTTGTTTTGGCAGCTTGTAACGGCGGGAATCCTGCTGACAAAGTTGCTACAGAAGTGACAAAACAAACGATAAAGATTGGAGCATCCATTCCATTGACTGGAGATACAGCATTTATTGGTATTGCAAATAAAAATGGAATGTCTATGGCGCTGGAAGAAACCAAAGCAAAGAGTACAAAGTATAATTATGAGCTTATTTTTGAGGATGATAAACTTGATCCTAAGACAACAACTACTGCTGTCAATAAATTAATTAGTATTGATGGTGTGCAGGTTGTGACAAGTATTTCTTCTGGTACTGGTAATGCTGCTGCGCCTATTGCGAGCGCGAATAATGTTGTGCATTTTGGTATTGCTTCTGATGCGAATATTGCAACTCTGAATAAGAATAGTTTTATTCATTGGACTTCTCCTGAAGAGGAAGCTAAGGCTTGGGTAAATGAGGCAGAAAAGCGTGGCGTTAAGAAATTAGCTATTCTTGGTGTGCAACAACAAGGTGAAGTGGCTATTATGGATGCAGTAAAAGAAGCTACAACGGGAACTTCTGTTGATGTTGTCTTTGATGAGACGTTTGAGTTTGGTACGACTGATTTCCGAACAATAATCATCAAGGCAAAAAAGGCTAAGCCAGATATGTACATGTTGTTGGCGTTCTCTCCTGAGATTGATAATTTGCATAAGCAGATGAAGGAGTTGGGAATTAAAGAAGAGTTGACAAGCATTGAAGCGTTTGAATTGTCTGATAAGGCTGAGCAGTTTGAGGGATATTGGTATGTGAATGCTGCTGATCCTTCTGAAACATTTGTCAGTAAGTACAAGACAAAGTTTGGCGACGATTCTATGTTTGCATCTGGTAATGCGTATGACGTGTTTAATTTGCTTGTGCAGGCGTTTGAAGATGCAGGAGATGGTAAAACAATTCCTACAACTGAACAGGTTGCTGCGCAGTTAAAGCAAATTAAGGATTTTCCCGGAGCTCTTGGTCCATTGACTGTTGGCTCTGATGGTATTGTCAAAAGCGGCGCAGTTGTTCGTACGATTAAAGACGGAAAACAAGTAACGTTGACGTGATTTTATTTTTTTATTTTCAAATTTTTTTGGTGGCGAAATGAGTGAGGAAGACAGAAATGAACTAAACAAACATCTAAACGCTAGAGTACTCTACAACGCAATTCTTAAGGAGTTGAATTAAAAATGATAGCATTCCACAAAAAAAGTCATTACTGCCAGATGATAAAAGAAGAAAGTTTTATAAACCACATAGCAAAACAACACATAATATCTTGGAGTTGAATTAAGATGGGTACGCGGATGCAAGTGAAGATTAGTCAGGAAGGGTTGACGTGTAGTGATGGTGAAGGTAATCGTTTTCATTTACTTGATGAAGTGATGTTGTATAATCATGATCATGGTGCTCCAGAAGAAGCATTAGCTAAGCTTGCAGAAGCGTTTTATTTGTCTGGAGGAAATTATAAAGCGGGCAGGTCTGGTAAGGTTGCTTCTTTTCTTTGTGCAACTGATCCTGGCGGTTTTGAACCAATGTCCGATATGGGTCTTAATCCAGATCTGAATTTTGTTTACAATTTATTCTTAGTTAATGTTAATGGTGGTTCTATGGACGATCGTCCGAGATGGGATGTTGAGGTTTATAGGAATACGTTTGAAAAAGAACATATTAAAGATAATTTGGCAGTTGTTGAAGTTCGTGCTCCTCTTGAAACTCTTGCTGAAAAATATTGTGATCCTAACAATTTGTGGGAAACGTACAAGCGTGCAAAAGCGACTCGTTTTATTCAACATGGTTTTTGTGTTGATTGGGATCCTACAACTCATTGGATGAAGGTATACAAAAAACCAAATAGTATTAACCATGCTCCAGGTATTGAAGCGCAAGTGAGGTTTGATAAAAAACCAAACAAGTATGGAATCAACTACGACGAAGATATAGGTCGTGTAAATATTTTACAAATCAGAGAACTTCCGTATCCTTATTCAGAACAAGAAAGTCATCGCGAGGATCTTGTAATATTTAATTATGATAACTTCCTCAAGGTTGATAGGATTTATGAATTGAAACATGCTGAAGCTGCGATTCTGAAGGCAAAAGTTCTTGAGGTTTTAAACTAAAATGGGGCGTGTTTTTCTTTATTTTTGTTTTTATGAGTGAGGAAGAATTATGATTGAACATGTATATCTTGTGAATGGGTTCACTGGAACGAGAAGAAAGAGAGAAGACGATGCGCTTAAACATCTTGGGGAGTCGTTTCCAATTGTAAGGCCTTGGCGCACAAAAAACACAGGAATGGTTACGTGTGCAGGTCTTGGTTTTAGCAACGCATTTGAGTTGAAAGATCATGTACCTCTTGATGATAAAATCCTTTTAATGGATTTTCTGAAAAGAAGAGATCTGCACGAGGAGTATATGCTTAGGCAACGTTATGGTCTTGTGAGTTATGAAGCTAACCAACTTTATGGTCTTGTGAGTTGTGTTGAAAAGAGGGATCGTACAGGACTTGTTATTGTTCCTGAGCCTCCTGTTTCGTTGAGTTACGCTACAGTTTTTGCGCAGAATCTTTTTCTCGTAACAAAAAATCGGCGTTTTAATGAGCCTGAATTAGAATATTGTTGGCAAGGCTCTTATGAGCAGCTCGAAAAACCAGGAACTGCACATTACTTTGATTTAGAAAAAAGCGAGTGGCGTTATTTGCCGTCTAATGATTTAGTCGCGCGTGTTACAGGAAAGGTACGTGAAGATGAATAAAAAACGTTACGATGTAATTGTTGCGGAGTTGAATTAAAGTGGGTACGCGGATGCAAGTGAAGGTTAGTCAGAAAAGGTATTCTTGTAGAGATATTTGGTCTATTGATGGGTGAGTTTTAGTAAGGTTCTTGCACTGTGAGTGATTTAACTTTTCTGAAATCTTTAATGTTTTTTGTTAGTAGTGTTGCATTTTGAGATGTGGCTGTTGCTGCAATGATTGCGTCAGGAACATCCAAGTTATATTCTCTGCTGATGTCTCCTGCACGTAATGCGAGTTGGTTTGTAAGAATTACTTTGTTCCATCTGTGAAGAAAATGTAAGAGTTGTTCTCTTTTTTGTTTGTCATTGTTGTGTTTTCCTGCAATAAGTTCAGTTTCTGTAATTGCTGAAAAATAAATGTCTTCGCGTTCTGCAAGAGAGTTAAAGAATTGTACTGAAGGGGCGTAATTTCGCAAGTGATCTATGAAAATATTCGTGTCTATAACAATTGGCGTTTTTTCCACCCCTTGCGCATTCTTTGTTCATATTCAACTCCAGTTTCTGCTAAGTCTGCCCACAAACCGGCTGTTTTTGTTATAATGTCTTTGCTCATTTTAACTAAGTCAATTTTATCTCCTTCTAAGACGAACAATACTTTATCTCCTACGTTTAAGTCTTTGATTTCTCTGATATCTTTTGGTAATGTTACTTGATAATTTCGTGTTATTTTCGATATTCCCATAGTAAATATTACTAAGCACATCTAGTATTTATATTTTTTGTTTGAATGTACCTTAAGGCAACTTTGAATTAGTCTGTTTTTGGTGCTTGGCGTGAACGCCTTATTATTTTTATCGTCGATATTCAAAGTTGGCTTAGGAAATTTTGACTTAATTTTATAGTTTTTCAAAATTTCCTTAACTAAAAAATCAAAGAAATAACCTGAATAATCCAAAACAAAGCTAAAAAATCACAACATTTATAAACAAATTCTAAATAATTTATGTATAAATACTACATAAAGGTTAGTGATGACAGTGAAGCAGTTTGTGATTACAAAGAAGATAGCAAAGCATGGTTCTCAGGCAATTATTGTAGTTCCGAGAATTCTTGAAAAACATTTGAAGCCAAAAACAGTGGTTAAATTAACTATTGATATTTTGGAGGTTCCAAATGAGTGTTAATCTAAACCTCCAAACCTTACTTGGCAATGATTGGTCAAAATATTTAGAAAGAGTTATTCTTCCTCAGCTTGAATCACTTGCAGTTACTGGGAAGCTTGCTCCTGCTGTGGTAACTCAAATGAATGCTGCGTTGGAGCGCGCGGGAACAAATGCATTAACAATTCACTGTGAACCAATTGAACAGCCAACAAAACATACAAGAACTGGCGGTTATGTTGCGCGCGCAGAAGTTCGTCTTGATACGAAAGGAGAGTCTACAATTACTCATTTTGTGAAAAGATTTGGTGATAAAAAATCATATGATAATACAGTAAAAAATCAGGAGAGAGTTGCTGAAGCATTACGAGGCAGTTCACTTGAGCATATGGTTTCTGCACTTGAGTTCAAAAGTGATAGTGAGCAAACAGTTATTATTCCTGTTATTAATGGACGATGGATTGATACGCTTATTCCTGTGCTTGATTCTGAAGGAAAAATTTCCTTGCTTAATAGAGTGATTGAAGCATATTTTGATTTGTCTGATAAGCTGACAGAAAAAAAAGTAGAGTTTCCTGCATTATGCAATCCTGTAATAGCGTTGCAAAACATGTTGAATGCGAATGGAGCTGAACTTGTTGGAGCGGTTGCTCCTGTTTTTAATGAATTATATAGTGGGCAAAAGCGGGTTATCTATAGCGATTTACTTCCTGGAAATGTCGCAATTCATGCTGATGGTAAAATTGAGTTTGCTGATTTGGAAACTATTGAAAATGGATATGTTGAGCTTGGTGTTGGAAAATTAGTTTCAAAAGCAAGATTAAATCGTGATGAAGAAGAACAGGTTATGCAGAAAGTTGTTGAGCTGCAATCACGTTATGGCGTTTCAGAAAATGATGCAAGGCATCGTTTCTGGTTAAATGAAGTTCGTAAAAGAGTTTTTAGTGCTGCGCGTCATGTGAAACATTTGGGAACTGAAGATGGCAATCATTTGGCAAATGTTTCGTACAATAAAGGATTGCGTTTGTTACAGCGCGTTTCCGAACAGGGAGTAATTGATGCCGATATTGTTCAGGCGTACAGTTCTTATTTTACAAGCAAAGGCATGATGGAGTTAGATAATAACACATATCATAAGCTGCGGGAAGAATACGATGTTGATTTGCAAATGAGTAGTAGTGTTGATGTTCCTTCTTTGGAAGAAGCTGCAATTGCCGCATTGTCTGTTGATGATGAGCTTGCAAAGCTTAGAGCTCACTTGAGACCTGCTGAAATTACTGCTCACAAAAGAAGATGGATTTTGCCTGCTGTTGCTGCTGGTCTTGTTGCAGTTGCTACTGTTGCTGTTGCTGCAACTGATAACGTGCAAAGAGTAAGGAATTATTTTGCAAGAGCTGTTGAGAAAATTCCTGTTCAGTTTGGTGCTGATGCAGAGAAGGTAAGAAGGTTAGAAGATCGTATTCAGAGTAAGGAAAAATCAGATGAGTATGAATATTATTGTAACAGAATTGGTGAGAATTTTAGTATGGCTATAACTGCGATTAATACGCATCAGAATTATCATGCTGGCAAACCATTTGGTAGTGAGAAGGTGTATTATACTGCGTATGGTGGTACTGGACCGAATAGATTGCTTCCAGCTGATGATCCGTTTGTTGATGAAATTACTAAGAAATTTGGATTTACTGATAACTTTGTAAGGAGAGTGTTCCAGGTTAATAGAAATTATGGTATGAGTAGTAGTGAAAATAATTGTCCATTGTATAAAGATGTGAATTATTTTGAAATGGGAGATATTGGTGGTCGTTTTGGAAGGTTTGTTTCTGTTGATATGCATGAGAATTTAGAGCAAGGTGTTGAATTGCTTGGGAGTTTTAGGGATCAGTTCAGAGCCGGTTATAGAGTTCTTGATGAGTCTCGTCTTTCAGAGGTTCAGGAGCTTGTAAGGTATTTGTATTCTTACTCAGAAAATCCTGAAATTACTGGTCGTATTGGTAAAGGTTCTGAACTTAGATATGCTGTAAATGTTGATGCTGTTTTAGATGGTCTTGCATTGAAGGATGCGCTTATTGCATTTTATGCTAGAAAAGGCGACTCAAACGAAGATTTGTTTTCAATGGGCGAAATTTTTGCGAATGATGTGTTGCGCGGTATTTATTATGATGATATGACTGGCATACCTTGTCATCGTGTTTGGACTGATCGTGGTTTTGAGTTTACAAATGATTGTGATGAAACAAGAGGAATTATTCGAGGTATTGATTTTGCTGATTTGAAAGAAGTAAAAGTTGTGATTGTGGAGAGAGAAGCAAGATGGACAAGAGAACCTGAAAAACAAAGTGTTCCACCTGAAACAACGTATCTTGGAATTAAATAAAAGTTCGTTATTACTCTAATCTTCCACTCTTTACTTCTTACTTAATATCTCTGACTTCTTACCTACTACGGTCTACCACTAGCCGCTTACAAGTTTTTGATTCATTGCCCAGATCAAGAATTCTAGAATGTTTTTGAAGTGCATTAATACAACAGTGTCTTTTGGTGTTTTTTTGGTTAGGTTTGTTTTTATTTTATGTAATATTTTGTCGTATGTTTTTGCCATTGTATTCGCTTTCTCTAAATTAAAATCATAGAATAGTTCTTCGAATTGTTTGAGATGATAAAGCAAGTCGCTGTATATTTCTAAAGATGCGTTGGATAATTGCAGTTTGTTAATACGGGTAAACTGCAGCACTTCTTTAAATTCGTCTGCAATTGCTTCGAGGAAGAAGCAAATGGTGTATGTTGCTGTTGTTTTTGATATGTTGTCCATTCCTTGTTTGTTAATTGTTCGTAAACATAAGTGTGTAAATCTGTTAATGCTTTGTTCTAAGTCTTCAAGATATGATACATCTGTTTCTTTGTGTTTGAATGCTGTTAAGGATTCTTGTCCGAGGGTATTGAGCATGTGAAAGACTCTTCTAATTAAGGGGTCTAGTTGAACGTTTGCTTGTTCTGTGATGTCTTTAATCAATAACTCATTTTTTGTTTGTTCTACTATTTCTAGTCCTTGTAATGCTCTTACTCTTTCTTGTACTTGTTGTGCTTGTTCTCTGTTGCATATTTTTGCATTAATTTCGTCACATCCTTTGATGTATTTCATGGTTGTAACGAGTCTTGGCATTCCTTTTGCTTGGTTTAAATCAATAGTTTCCCTGACTGGTCTTGCAGTTTGTCCTGTGCTTACAACTAGGTTTTTTCCTTGCTCACTGAGTTCTACTTCATCGCCTGCGTTGAGTTTGAATTGTTTTGTCCATTTTGCAGGTAAGGATATTGTGAGTGTTGCTATTCCTTGTTTGATTATTTTACGTTTCATGAAAGCTGCACTCCAACACTATTTGGTTTGCTTTCACCCGGGTGGCGGGCTCTGGCGGCAAAAGCCGTCGTAAAAGGTTTGTGCAATAAACCATTACGTTGGGGACGATCAAGCAAACAATATCGCAACCACAAGTTCTTTTTTACTTCTATCGGCAACTTTGAATTAGCCATTTTTTTGGTGAATG
>PCYA01000012.1:45081-121905 GCA_002762795.1 Candidatus Woesearchaeota archaeon CG10_big_fil_rev_8_21_14_0_10_37_12 | reverse complement strand
GAACGCTCGAAAATTGTGATTTTCGGCGCACCAAAAAGCTTGGCTTTTTTAGTGCTTTGACTCAATTAAGATAGTTTTTCAAAGTTCCCCATACTTCTTAACTCTAAACCCTTAACTCTTTACTTCCCACCGTATACATCCTACTGTATACTTCCTACTTCTTACCGTTTACCTCACAAGTATATAAATATTACTAAAGAATAGAGAAATATACTAGAATATATTCTATATGGGTAAAGAATATATTTCTTTGTTATTGTCACTACAGACTGAGGGAAGGTGGCAAAAAATGAAGAAAACAATATTTATTGTGTTAACAATTATATTTTTAGCAGCATGTGTACAAGAACAAACAATTGATACAATAAAAATTGGTTACATTGGTCCGTTAACTGGCACTGGTTCTCCGTACGGTATTGCGGAGTTGAATGCTGCAAGGCTTGCTGTTGGAGACAGCAATAGTGATGGAGGAATCAATGGCAAGCAAGTTGAACTTGTTGCTGAAGATGGCAAGTGCGAAGGTGCTGCGGCTACAACTGCTGCAAACAAGTTGATTAGTGTTGATAAAGTTAATTATATTCTTGGTGGTCATTGTAGTACTGAAAGTTTGTCTATTGTTCCAATTACAGAAGCGAATCATGTTTTCTTGATGGCTGGCGCAACTGGTGCGAATGATTTTACAAATAGTGGGAAGTATGCGTTTAGGACGTATCCTCCTGCCAAGGTTTTGTATGGCAGACTTGCAGATTATGCGTATAAAAAAGGCACAAGAACTGTTGTGACTTTGAATGAGGAGAAGGATTGGCCTCAGAGTGTTGTTGAGAGTTTCAAAATAAGATTTACTGAGCTTGGTGGTAAAGTTTTGTTATCCGAAACGTATGCTCCAGGAACTGCTGATTTCAAAACACAATTGCTAAAGCTTGCTGAATTAAATCCTGATGCGGTTATGATTAGTGTGCAGGGTCCTGATTCTGCTGCGCAGATAATTAAGCAAATGAATGAGTTAAATATTGATTTGCAGATTTATGGAGATACTTTAATTGTTAGTACTGGAGTGTATGATCGTACAAATGGTTTGCTTCCTGAGTCTGCTGTTGGTTCTACTCCTCATGTTGATCCTGATAAATCTCCTGAGACAAAAGCGTTTTATGAGAGATATTTATCTTTGCACAAAGATCCTGGTATTGATCCTTTTGTTGTGATGGAAGGTTTTGATGGAGCAAATATTGTGCTGAGTTTGATAAAAGAATGTTCAGATGATGTTGATTGTGCACGATCTAAGTTGTTAAACAGTAATTGGTCTGGTGTTGCTGGAACTTTCAAATTTGGTGAAGATGGTAATCCTGAAACTAAGTTTGTTGCAATTGTAAGCATTATTGATGGCAAACAAGTATTTTTGGAGGAATAAAATGAAGAATTTTACGGTTTTTATAATTATGTTGCTATTTTTAGTAAGTTGCAGTTCAACAGGCACAAATTCACAATTGAAAGTTGGCATTATTGCTCCTCTTACTGGTCCGAATGCATGGATTGGTGAGCTTATTGAACAGTCTGCTGAGATGGGTATTGAACATGCTAATGTTGCTGGAGGCGTTAATGATTTGCCAATAGAATTTGTTTTGGAGGATGCTGATACTTCTGCTGAAGCAAGTACTGCTGCAAATAAACTGATAAGTCAGGATTCTGTTGATGTGATTTATGCTATTACTACTCCTAATACTGCTGCTGCAAGTGCTGTTGCTGAGCAGCATGAAATTCCTTTGTTTGGTTTTACGGCTGTTCCAACGTTTGCAAAAAAAGGAAAGTGGACTTTTATTGATTTAAGAAATATTGAAACAGAATGCACGTTGTTGGGTGAAACTGCGTTGAATCAAGGGCATGTTAAAATTGCTTTATGAGATGAAGGTGAGTAATGATCCTGATGCAAGAACTACGTTGATAAAAATTAAGGAAACAAATCCTGATGGAGTAGTTCTAATGTGTTGGCCTCCTGATTGTAATTTGATTTACAAGCAAATGACTGAGTTAGATTTTATTCCTCAGTTGTATTTGCCTGTTGGTTTGCCTTTGCCTGCTAATCCTGCTTCTTTAAAAGATCTTGATAAAGATGTTATTCTAAAGAATGCGTTTGCTGGTGATCCTAATTTGAATCCTGATGAGCCTACTCCTGAGCTTGCTAAGTTCAAAGCCGATCTTGTGAAGTATATTGGCAAGGAACCTGAGCATTTGGTGGATGCAGCAGTTGCGTATGATAATATTCAGGAGATTGTGCACGCTGCAAGGAAGTGTAAGGAGCTAACAAATGTTTGTTTGCGTGAACAGTTAGAGCAGCTTGATTTTACTGGTGTTGCTGGCAGAGTGCAATTTAATGGCAAGCATTATGCCGATAGAGGAAGCAGGATTGTTCAGTATCAAAATGGTAAGTGGGTGGAAGTATGAAGAAAATAATTTGTTTGGGTTTGTTGTTGTCTTTTTTGTTGGCTTGTTCTCCTGATGAGAATAAAATTAAAATAGGTGTTTCTGAGCCGTTTACTGGTCCTGGAGAGTTTATTGGTGAGCGTGTGAAGAATGGTACCTTTGTAACAATTTCTGAACGTCCTGTTTTGGAAGAAGATATCAAAATCGGCCTTCCAACACTGCTGTCTGGAACATTTGCTGCAGCAGGTCAGAATATGATTAACGCGGCAGAACTCGCAATAGCTGAGCACAAAGGAAATCTTAACGTAAAACTTGTTGTTGAAGATGCTGGTTGTGGTGAAAATAAAGGTTTAACTGCAACAAAAAAGCTTGTTGAAGTTGATGAAGTAGTGGCAGTTATTGGTGGTACTTGTAGTGATGATACTATGGCTTCTGCTCAGTATGTGAATGAAGAAAAGATTCCGTACATTACTCCTGTTACTGGTGGCAGTAATATTGATAATGCGGGAGAATATATTTTCAGGTTAGGAAATGCAGACAAATTAGCAGGAGTTCAGCCTGCGCAGGATTTTATCAATCATTTTAATTTTACTTCTGCAGCAATTGTTACAGAGCAAAGAGAATACACTATTGATATTCGTGATCATTTTGTTGCTGAGTTTGAAAAACTAAGTGGGATTGTTGTGCTTAATGAAGAGTTTGAGCCAGACAGTAATGATTTCCGAACATTATTGCTAAAGATAAAAAAAGAAAATCCTGATGCGATTGTGATGTTGAGTCAGCTTGGTGCTACAGGTGGTTATTTTGTTAAGCAGGCGCGAGAGCTTGGTTTAGAGCAGCCAATTGTGACAACGTTTACTACGGTTACAAATACTGATGCGCAAGCTATTGCAGGTGAATTCATGGAAGGGGTGTATTTTTATGATCCTGATTATGATGTAAATAATCCTGATTGGCGTGCATTTTTGAAAAAGTACAAAGAAACGTATAACACAGAGCCTGCAATTCCATTTCATGCTGCTGCAACGTATGACACAACTCGTATCATTTTGGAAGCAATAAAATCTGTTGGAAATGATGGTGAAAAAGTTCACGATTGGATGTTAGAACATGTTAAAGATTACAAGGGTTTTATGGGCGCATTTTCGTTTGATGAAAAAGGAAATACTAATAATGGTTTTGTGTTAAAGCAAGTTCAAAATGGAGATTTTGTTGAGGTTAAAGAATGAGACGAGTTTTGTGTTCTTTGGCAATATTTCTATTATTATTTAGTTGTACATCTAACCTCTCACCTCAAACTTCAAACTTTGAGCCATTAAAGATTGGCTTGATTGCTCCGCTTACTGGTCCTGCTGCTGAGATTGGCAATATTTATTTGGAAGGTGCTCAGTTAGCTGTTGATGATTTGAATAAAAAACACATTCTTGATAAACAAATTGAGTTGGTTGTTGAGGATACTGCTTCTGATCCGAAGCGTGCTGTGTCTGCAATGCAAAAAATGATTAGTGTTGACAACATCAAATTTTTTGCAACAATTACAAGTTCTCATGCTTTGGCTTTAAAGCCTGTTGCTGAAAAAAACAGTGTTCTTTTGTTTGCTGATGCAGCCCATCCGCAAATAACTGATAATGCTGATTTTGTTTTGCGTCATTCAAATGTTGCGCCTGATGAAGCAAGAATATTGGCTGATAAAATTATTGAGCTAAGCGCAAAAAAAGTCAGTATTCTTTCTGGTGATGATGATTACGGAAGAGTTTTTAATGATGAATTGACAAGAAATCTCAAAGCATCAAGTGTTGAAGTTAAAAGCGAGTTGTATGATTTGACTGCTGTTGATTTGCGTTCTGAAATTACAAAATTAACAAATGATGTTGATGTTTTTGTGATTGGCGGTTTTGGTCCTGCAGTTCCTTTGGCAATAAGGCAAACAAGAGAGTTGAATTTCAAAGGCGATCTTGTTGTTGGTATTGCTTTTCCAATTATGAAACTGTACACGCTAGGAGCGCTTGTTGATGGTGTTTATTCTGTTGATTATCCTTATTCACATTTTACAAGTTATGATGGTTTTGCTGAGAAATTTAAAGCAAAGTTTAACAAAGAGCCTGTGCAATTTCACCCTGTTTCCTATGGTAGTATTGAGTTAATGGTGAACGTTATTGCACAATCAAATAGCGAAAATCCTGCAGTTGTTGTAGATAAAATAAAAGCGATGGGTTCTTTTGATGGAAAGTACGAACAAATGAGTATTACTGAGCAAGGGGATGTTATTATTCCGTTGATTGTGAGCCAATTTGAAACCGAGTAATTTGGAAACATTTATATACATGCGTAAATTAAAGTTTCCACATGGAAGTAAATATTGGCATTTTGAAGAGCTTTTTCGAAAGTCCCAATCAAGGGTTTTTGATTCGAGAGCTTGCAAAGAAAACAATTATCAATCATACAACAGTCAGAAAGTATATATTATATTATTTAAAAGAAGGGGTTTTAGTTCAGAAAAAAGGAAAGCCTTATTCAGTTTTCCTTGCAAATCAGGAATCAAAAAAATATAAAAACATAAAGTTGTATTACAATTTGGAGTTGTTAAGGATGTCAGAAATCGTTGAATGTTTGGAAAAAGTATACGAATACCCTCCAATAATCTTATTTGGAAGTTTTGCTCGTGCAGAAGATGACAAAAATAGCGATGTTGACTTTTGCATTATCTCAAATATTTCAAAGAAATTAAATCTTAACGAGTATGAAAAAAAAATAGGAAAACAGTTAAGCATTCATCAGTTCACAAAAAAGCAGTGGGAAACTGCAAAGAAGAAAAATAAAGAATTAGTTAATAATATTGTAAATGGTATGACCTTGTCAGGACAATTAGAGGTTGCATGAAGTTCGAAAACGCGTTGCAAAATGAGCTTGTTAAAAAAGTATCAGTAGATAAATTGCGAGCAAAGAGTTTATTAAAAGCTTCACAACAAGCAATTTTAACTGCATCAAAAATTCCTAAAACTGAAAGCACGTTCAAGTCCATAGTCAGAGAATTATACGAGGGTTTAAGACAGTGTTGTGAAGCAATTGGTTTTATTAAAGGGTATAAATTTAATTCTCATGATTGTATTGCTGCATTCCTTAAGGAAATACTTGCTGAGGACACAACAGCCAATAAGTTTGATAGGTATAGAAAACTGCGAAATGGTATTAATTATTATGGTGATGATGTTTCCAAAGAAACCGTGAATGAGGCATTAATAGAAATTCCCAAGTTAACGAGAGAATTAACAAAATACTGCGGAGAATTAAAATGAGTATTGCAACACAACTGATTTTGAATGGGATTATTGCAGGGGCGATTTATGCGTTAGTTGCGTCTGGCTTTTCGTTAATTTATGGTGTGACGAAGTTTATGCATTTTGCGCATGGTGCTGTGCTTGCTACAGGTGCGTATTTGCTTTATACTTTTGCAGTGATGGCTGGGCTTAACTTTTGGCTTGCTGTAGTATTAGCTATTATGGTGACAAGTTTGTTTGGTGCTGTGATGAATTGGGTTGTGTACAAGCCGTTGAGAAAGATTAAAGCTTCGAGTGCAGTGTTGTTGATTGCAAGTATTGCTTTGATGACTTTTATTAATGCTGCTGTGCTTGCTATTTGGGGTGCTGATGTTAAGACTGTTCCTACTGTGAATCCTGTGTTTGATGCGCTTGGTGCGAGAGTTACGTTTATTCAGGTTATTATCATTGTAGTATCAATTTTGCTTTTGCTTGCTTTGTGGTGGTTGATGAAGTGTACAAAGCTTGGCAAGGCTATGCGTGCTGTTGCTGATAATAAAGAAGTTGCGCAGACTGTTGGCATTAATCCTGAGAAGATTTACACGTACACGTTTATTATTGGAAGTTTTCTTGCAGGTGTTGCGGGCGTGTTAATAGGTATCGAGCAGAATCTCTATCCTCAAATGGGTGTTTCATTAGTAATCAAAGGATTTACTGGTGCAGTTATTGGGAGCTTGGCAAGTATTCCAGGTGCAGTATTGGGCTCGTTTATTCTTGGTTTAGTAGAAAACATTGGTATTTGGTGGTTGCCTTCTGGTTATAAAGATGCGATTGCATTTGTACTATTATTCATTTTCCTGTTGTTCAAACCGTCTGGTTTGCTTGGTAAGAAAGTGAGGGAGGCATAAATGGCGTTCATTAATTATGTGATTCATTTGGCAATTCTCATAGGAATTTATAGTATTGTAACCTTTTCATTGAATCTCGCAGTGGGTTTCACTGGCTTGTTGAATCTTGGTCATGTTGGATTTTTTGGTATTGGTGCATATGTGAGTGCGTTGTTAGCTGTGCAGGGTGTTTCGTTATGGATTAGCATTCCTCTTGGAGCGTTGGCTGCAATGGTAATGGGCATTATTCTTGCAATGCCTACAACACGATTAAAAGGTGACTATCTCGCTTTAGCCACATTAGGATTTACTTTTATTCTCGGCAGTGTTGCGCGAAATTGGACTGATGTGACAAGAGGCGCGTTAGGCATTCCAGGCATTCCTAAGATTGTGAAAGGAAACACTGAGTTTTTGTTTGTTGTTGTGGTCCTTGCAGTGGTAAGCTATTTAGCGATGTGGTACATCTCCAGATCGCGGTTTGGGTTAACTTGTGAAGCAATTCGTGATGATGAGCTTGCTGCGAAAATGCTTGGCAAGAATACGTTCGCACATAAGGCGTTGATGTTGGGTTTTTCTGCGTTGTTTGCTGGTTTTGCTGGTGGTTTGTTTGCGCATTACATTACGTTTATTGATCCATCTATTTTTGGCATTAATGATTTGATTTTGATGTTTAGTATGTTGATTGTTGGTGGTCTTGCGTCTGTGAAAGGTTCTGCTATTGGTACGATTGTTTTGTTCTTAATTCCTGAACCCCTCAGATTTATTGGGTTCCCAAGTTCTGTGCTTGGTCCGATGCGGGAAATGATTTTTGCACTGATCTTATTGCTCATATTAATTTACAGGCCGAAAGGTTTGTTTGGGAAGGTGGATTTTTCATGATACGCGTTAAGAATCTTGCAAAGCATTTTGGTGGCGTGTATGCTGTAAAGGATTGTTCCTTTGATATTAAGCCAGGTAAGATCACAAGTGTTATTGGCCCAAATGGTGCGGGGAAAACAACTATGTTTAATTTAGTTTGTAATATTATTAGTGCTGATGATGGTTCTGTTTATTTCAAAAAAGAAAACATAACTCGGCTTCCAACGCACAAGATTGCGCGTGTTGGAATTAGTAGGACGTTTCAGCAAGCGAGGTTATTCAAAAATTTGACAGTTAAAGAAAATTTGACGATTTCTCGTCCTTGTTCAGAAAAAGAAATCAGGGATGTGTTAGAGAAGGTTGCATTTAAATTACCAATTGATACAAAAGGGAGTGCGTTGAGTTATGGTCAGATGCGGTTGTTGGAAATTGCAAGAGCTTTGCTTCACCCGCATGAGTTGTTAATGCTTGACGAGCCAACTGCAGGTGTGAATCCTAGTGTTCGTCAAGAGTTGAAGAAGATTTTAAAGCAGTTAAACAAAGAAGGAAAAACAATTATGTTTATTGAGCACGATATGGATTTTGTGATGAGTATTAGTGATGAAGTTATTGTTATGGCTGAAGGCAGAGTTTTGATGAGGGGCACTCCGAAGCAAGTTCAAAAAGATAAGCGCGTGTTAGAGGCATATTTGGGTAAGTAAAATGGCAAAGAAAAAATCAGTGAAGGACACTAGTAAATTTTTGCAGCTTCGTAGTGTTGAGTCTGGTTATGGTAAGTTGCAAATTTTGTTTGGTGTTGACATGGATATTAATCCGAGTGATATTACGCTGATTATTGGTCCAAATGGTGCAGGAAAAAGTACCATCTTGAAGTCAATGTTTAATTTGTGTGATGTGTATAAAGGCAAAGTTATGTACAAAGGCAAAGATATTACAAAATTGCCAACGCATGACCGGATTAAGATGGGTATTGCAATTGTTCCGCAAGGCAGGCAAGTATTTTCTGGTTTAACTGTTAAAGAAAATCTTGAGATGGGCGCTTTTATGACTAAAGAAAAAGAATTAATCAACACTAGAATGGATGAAGTGCTTGGTCATTTTCCTGTGTTAAGAAAAAAATTATATGATAATGCATATTCTTTGTCTGGTGGCCAGCAGCAAATGTTGGCAATGGGCAGAGGGTTAATGCAAGACCCTCAGCTTTTATTGTTAGATGAACCGTCTCTTGGTTTGGCTCCAAAAACAATGCAGGAAGTGTTTGAGAAAGTAAAAGAGATTCGTGATGAAGGCACTGCTATTTTAATGGTTGAGCAAAATGCAAAAGCTGCGTGTGAGTTTGCGGATAAAATTTATGTGTTGGAAGAAGGTCGTGTTGCAATGCACGGCGGCAGAGAAATTTTGAAAAGTGATAAGATTAAGAAAATTTATTTGGGCGGTCATGAGAAGTAATCTATTTCCTCAACCACTCCAACTCTTCTTCATCCAAGTCTAATTCTTCTGCAATTAAATCTGTGGTTGTATGTCCTTGTTTGAATAAATACTGTATGTTTGGTAGTGTTTCTTGCAAAGCCTTCTTATGAGAACAGTGTGTTGCGTGTGCTATTTTTGCTGCTACTCTTTTTCGTTTGGCATATTTTTGGTTTGCCATCCATATTTTTAAAATTCGTTGTGTTCTTTCGTAGTCGATCATTTTTGGATTTTTTTGGTCTTTTGCTACTGCTATTCCTGCTGTAATTAAAACGTTGACATATGATAAGTATCTCCAGTATTGCCAGCGCATAATTCTTCCTTTATACACGTCTGCTTTTGCGAGTGCGTTATATGCTCGTGCTAAGTCTGTTCCATAGTATTCTTTTGGCAAGTTTTCATCTATCCAGAGCATGCTTTCGTCTATGTTTTGGTCTACTAGGTTTAGAGCACCTAATGCGACTGAAGGGTCTGTTGTTTTGAAGATTTTTACGAGGGCATTTTTGATTGTTTCGCTTTGTTCTCGTTCACTTAACGTGTTGATTCCATCAATAGTGAGTTCGTCTGCTGCAGCAAGAATTTGTAAATCAATTATTGCTCCTCGCAAGTCTCCTCCGCTTCGTCGCGCTATTGTTTTGAGAACAATTTCGTCAACAGGCAAGTTTTCTTTTGTTGCAATGTTCAATAAAACAGGCAGCATATTGTTTGTTTCGATTGCAGAGTATTCCAAAAGTTGGCTTTTTGTTCGTAATGAATTGAATTTTTTGTCCCATGCATCGTTTGCGATGAGAATGAATGGAAATGTTGATTTTTGAAAGAGTTTGACAAGCTCGGTGATTCCTCCTCTGTCTTTAACGCCGGATATACCGTCCAGTTCATCGACAAGAATAAGTTTGCTGCCTCCGAACAGGCTTTGTTGTTTCATTGCTGTTCCTATTTTTGCTTCTATTTCTTTTGCTGTTCGATAATCTGATGCGTTTATTTCTACTAATTCGAGATTATGTTTTTTTGCGAGTGCATACACTGCTGCAGTTTTTCCTGTGCCTGCTGGTCCGTGAATTAAGAGTGCTTTTTTCTTTTGTTTCAGATAGTTTAAGACGTAGTTTTCCAATAAGGTTGTATTTTGCGGTACTTCTTCCAGTTTCGGTTTGTATTTGTCGAGCCAGAGCATGTGTTTTTAGGGTTTTGTTTGGTTTATATGTTTTTAGCTTCAGAAAAGTCAACATTTACTGGCTTTCTATGTTAAGATTCACAGGTGAGTTCTAAAGAGAGGACCTCATCGAGAGACTGCAAGCCAGAAGAGCACAGTCCTCTCTTTACTTTGAACTGCAAACTGTCAACTGCTTACTGTATACTTCTCTGCTATAATATTTATAAACAGGAACTGCTCATTTTTTATTATGAAAACCATTGACGTATCCATTAAGTCTTTTGAAGTGAAAGATTTTGATCCGCAGACGAGTTACGTTAAAATTCAGTTGCTTGTTGATGATGGTTCGCAGAAAGCGTTAGTGAAGCATTTGGAGATTAAGGATCCGCAGCAGTTAGCCACTGATTGGTTTAAAGAATTACGGCAAAAGTTAAAAGATTCGCATAAGCCAAATTCGTTGGATAATCATCCTTTGGCAAATGCTTTGGTAATCAGGTTTAAGCAGGATGAAGATGTGATTCTTGAACGTTTAACTCGTTTTCTTGGGCAGGTGAGTGAGCGTATTCGTTCTGGCAAGCTTGCAAAGTTGAGTTATTTAGATTGGCAGAAGAAGGTTGTTGGGTTTAGTGTGAAATTGTAGCTTCTTAAAAGAAGCAGTAAACAAAAAGTTTATATCGCTTTAAGATCTTTCAAAAATATGATCTCCTTCGTTAAAGGAAAAAAATTAAGCGAATTATTTTTTAAGGAATTAATTAAACCTTCTTTAAAGAAACTCTATCCAAATCTTAAATATTCTGCAGGATTACTAGGTCCTGGTTCTGATGTTATTGGTTTCGACACTGAACGATCAATGGATCATGATTGGGGGCCAAGAATATTGTTATTCTTATCAAAAAAAGACATAAATAAAAAAACCGAAATATCTAAAGTGTTTAGTAGAGAACTGCCCTATGAATTCAGAGGTTTTTCAACTCATTTTACACCGCTTGATAAAAAAGGCGTTAAGGTAGCTAAAAAAATAAACAAAGGAATAATTCGCCATAGAATCGAGATATATTCTATTGAATATTTTTTCAAAGAGTATCTTCATTTTGATATTAACAAAAAAATTTCAATTTATGACTGGCTTATTTTTCCAGAACATAAACTATTGACTATTTCGGAAGGAAACGTTTTTCATGATGATTTAGAATTGAATAAAAAGCTAGCAAGATTCAAGTATTATCCAAGGGATGTTTGGTTATATCTTCTTGAGTGCCAATGGAAAAGAATTTCTCAAGAGGAACATTTTATGGGTAGATGTGGCGAGTTAAATGATGAAATTGGATCAAAAATTGTTGCAACAAGACTCGTTAAAGACATAATGAGATTATGTTTTTTGATGGAACGAAAATATACGCCTTACATAAAATGGTTTGGAACTGGATTCAGTAAACTAAAATCTGCAAAAGAACTAAAACCAATTCTTAATAAAATACTTAGAGCTAATAATTGGAAAAAACGGGAGAAATATCTTTCTAAAGCATATGAGTATCTTGCAAAGCTGCATAACTCTTTAAAGATTACAAAGCCTCTGAAAACAACTGTTGAACAATTTCACGACAGGCCTTTTTTAGTTATTAATGGGAAGCTATTTGCTCAAGAGATTAAAAAACAGATTAAAGATAAAAGAATAAAAGCAATAAAATTGGAAATAGGGTCTATAAATCAGTTTTGTGATTCAACAGATGTTGTGGAGTCAAACACTCAAAAGTTTAAAGCTGTGTATAGATAATTCAGAATTCAACACTAATCTTCAATCCTTCATTAATTTCTTCTTGTGCTTTTCCTATTTCAATTGTTTCTGCACAAGTTGCTGCTTTCAAGTCATCCAATGCCAGACTTAAGTCAAGTTTGCTTTCAATGGTTAGTTTTTTGATTGGTGCGTTCATTCCTTTTTGTGCTGCTGTTTTTCTTTTGCGTATGTCTGCGAGTATTGTTACTATAGTATCTCCTATTTTTTCTGCGTCTTCATGTATTTCAGGTTGTGTTGGCCAACTGGTTAAATGAATACTATCAGTTTGTTCTTGTGTTTTGAAGTGTTTGTGATAGAGTTCTTCTGTGATGAATGGTATGATTGGAGCGTATAATCGTAGAATAGCATACATGCAGTGGTAGAGTGTTTCTTGTGCGCTTGATTTATGCTCGGCATTGCCTTCATAGATTCTTCCTTTAACGAGTTCTAAATAATAATCGCAGAAGTCGTGCCAGAAAAATTCATCTGCCAATGCGCGCGCTTTGCTGTAATCGTAGTTTTCAAATGCTATTGTTGTTTCGTGGATTGTTTTTGCAAGCTTTGTTAAAATCCATTTGTCTAGTACATCTATTGTTTTACCTGTGAAGTCGTATCCTTCTAAATTCATAAACACAAATTTGCTTGCATTCGATAACTTGGTAGTTAATTTTATTCCTGCTGTGAGTTCTTGTTCTTTGTAGGGGTTGTCTTGTCCTAATTTGCTGTTTGCTGCGGCATAGCGAAGTGCATCTGCTGAGTATTTTTGTATTTGTTCTCTTGGGTCGATAATGTTGCCTTTGCTTTTGCTCATTTTTCTGCCTTTTGGGTCTAATACCCAGCCTGATATGATTGTGTCTTTCCATGGTAGTTTGTTGTAGTGCAAGTGTGATTTGATTACTGTGTTGAATAGCCAGAATGTTATGATGTCGTGTGCTTGTGGTCGTACATCCATTGGGAATAATTTTTTCTTCATGTGTTCATCATTAATGAGTTCAATAGCGATTTGTGGTGTTAAGCTGCTTGTTGCCCACGTATCCAATACATCTTTTTCTCCGATGTAATCATCTGGGTTTTCTGTTAGGTGTTTTGGTGGTTTGTGTGTTGTTGGGTCTATTGGTATGCTTTGTTCGTCTGCTATGAGTACTTCTCCTGTTTTTTTGTGATACCATACTGGTATTGGTATTCCGTAGTGTCTTTGTCTGCTGATGCACCAGTCCCAGTGTAGTCCTTTTGTCCAGTTGTCGTATCTGTTTTTCATGTGTTCTGGATGCCAGTTTAGTTCATTTCCTCGTTTCAGCAAATCATCTTTTAGGTCAAGTATTTTGATGAACCATTGTGCTGTGCTGATGTATTCTATTTCTATTCCACATCGTTCGTGTACGTTTACTGTATGATTGATTTTTTCTTTTTTGATAAGTACTCTGAGTTGTTCAAGGTCTTCAAGTATTGCTGATCGTGCTTCTTGCGTGTTCATTCCTTGGTATTCGCCGCATTTTTCATTGTATACTCCGTCTAATCCCATGATGTGTATGGGTTCTGCTTCTTTGTGTCTTGTTAACCATTCTACGCAGTCTAGTCCTCCGTAGCTGCAAAAGTATACTATTCCTGTTCCGTAGTTTGTTTTTACGCTTTGGTCGTGTGTTATTGTGAATGTTTTGTTAATGATTGGTGTTGTTACTTTTTTGCCAATTAATTCTTTGCCTAGGTATGGTTTGCTTGGTTGTTCCAATTGCCATTCGTCTTTGAATTTTTCGTATGCGTCTGCTGCAATAATCCATGTTTCATTTTCTTTTTTTACATCAACATATTTGCCTTTCTCGTCTATGCTATACCCAATATTGCCCGGCATGAGTTCTGGTCTTGTTGTTGCAAAGATGATGTATCTGCCGTCTTCGAGTTTTGCTTTGATGTAGTTGAGTGTGCTTTGGAGTTCTTTGTCTTCCATTTCTACTTGTGCGATGACTGTTTTGCAGTTTGGGCAAAAGATGATTGGTTTTTCTGCGCGGTATGCTCTGCCTTTTTTGTATAGATCTATAAAGCTTAGTTGGCTTAGTTTTTGGCAGTGATTATCAATAGTAGAGTAATAAATTGAATAATCTGCACAAACGCCTATGCGTTTCCAATCGCTGATAAATTCTGGTGTGATTTCTTTGAGTGTTTCGAGTACGAGTTTTACGAATTCTTCTCTTTTCATTTTTTTGCTGTTTACGCCTTTGAGTTTTTCTACGAGTCTTTCTGTTGCTAAGCCATTGTCATCTGTTCCGAATGGATAGAATACGTTTTTGCCGATCATTCTGTGGAATCGTGCAATGAAGTCTGTACGTGAGTAGCTGAATGAATGTCCAACGTGCATTTTGCCTGATACTGTTGGTGGTGGTGTGTCTATTGCGTAAACTGGCTTGTTGCTTTTTGGATCAAATTTGTATGTGTTTTGTTTTTCCCAGTAGTTCATCCATTTAATTTCTGCTTCGTGTGGGTTATATTTTTCTGTCATAATATCCTCAGTTAGTTCCTGTATTTCAGAAGAATTGATGTGTACGTTCTCCTGAATAAAGGAGCGTACTTATACCACTACAACAACCGCTGTTGATTTTGTTTGTTGTTGTGATATCATATTGCTTGGAATTTTGTACAAGTATTTAAGTTTTTCTCAAGAAAAAAGTTTGTGGAATTAGGTTGTTTCGTTTGTGAGACAGAATCTGAATGTTGCGAGGTGTGCTTCAAGTGTTCCTTTTACTTTTGTGAAACACTTCCTGTTCTTGGTGTTCCAAGTTTTGTTCTGCCTGTTGATACTAATGGTGGTGATGTTGATGGACTGCCTAAACTATCCCAATCAAATCCCCCTCCAAAATCTTCGCCTCTTGTGCCCATATTCCCTGAAATACCTCCAGCTGAACGAAGACCGCTATATCCTCCTCCGCCTAAATAAGAGTTTCCACCTGAATAAGAACCTCCTCCCATCAAAGGAAATGATCTTGGCCTGTCGCTTGAAAAGCTACCCGTTAACGGAGTACCTGTAGTTTCTCGTGGTTCTGGCTCTTCTATTTTTTTTGGTTTGTAATCAATATCTACGTTTGTTACTTTGGAAAATTGGCTTATTTGTACTTCTACTAATCCAAAATTAGGGTTTGCATCAGTTTCTCCGACTGAGTCTGTGCGTCTTGTTGCTACGTATATTAAGTCTGCTCTGTCTTCTCTTCCTTGATATTCAAGTGTTGCTTGTGACATTCCGAATGGCTTGTTTGGTTCATCGCTGGGCAATACAAGTGACATTTCTGCATATTTTGGTCTTAATTTTTTTTCTGGTTTTGGAGTTTCTGTTTGTTGTTTTGGTGGTTTTTGTTCGAGTGGGCTCATTTCGTTTGGAATTTTAATACCTGAAACATATTTAGCAATACTGCTGCTGATAATTTCGTGTAAACCCCCGATTGGTATTTCTTGTCTTATTGGTCCGTCGTATAATAGTTGTGCTGTTAGTGGTCTGTACCCGTCTATGCGTATTGCTATTGCTGGTGATCTTTCTACAGTAATGTTGAGTTTATATGTTCCGGGGTGTAAACACCTATCGCCTCGTTCTCTGAATATGTTTACTGCTTGTTCGATTTCTTTTTTGTGTTTTGTGTCTTCAGGTAGTTGGGACGCACTCAAATACCAAGTGTCTTTATCAAGTTCTATTGTTGCTATTTCTTGTGCTGTTCCAAATTGTTCGCCTTCTTCATACATTACTACAATTGCGTATGGAACTTCTCCTTGTGCAGGAAATGTTACGTATGGGTATTGTCCTGTTATTGGTGGTTGTTCTCCGCTGAGTGCATCATCCATTGGCACTGGTGGTTTGAATGTAAGATGAGTATGTCCCTTATCTGCACTTTCAAGTTTTGCAGCAAGTCCTACTGATAGTCCATTAGCGCGTAACAGTTGCTCATCACCAATTATTTGTGCGCTTCTTGCAGCTCTGTTATTTCTCTCATCAAGCTGTTCTGGAGTTAATGAACTTCCTTCTTGTCCTCGTGAATAATGAACTGCTTTTGCGTATGGTAAAGTAGCTCCGTCAGGTCGCTTGTAAGCCCACGTTCCAACATTTTCTGGTAAGAAATCTGCAACTAATCCATCAAGCGGTGATTCTTTGCTCATAGCGTTTAAGATTAAATAGGACTTATATAACTCTTTCCTTTCTAAATCACTCAAGGGAGACAACAAAACATATGGTTCGAACAACATCAAAGCGCAAATCATCTGTCTGGCTTTCTAATTTTAGAATCACAGGTGAGGTGTAAGGAGAGGACTTCGCTTAAAGTAGCAAGCCAGAAGAGCCTCTTTCCTCTCTTTATTAATAATCCATCGAGAAAAAAAAAGTTATTGGAACTGGACTTTCCTGCCTTTACAGTACATAAATCTTTTAAAAGGAGAATACTGTTTTTTGGGTGTATTGGAGGGTGAATATATGAAAAAAAGTAATGATGTTAAATTGTGGCTTCTTGGGCTGCAAACAGTTTTGTTGATTGTGCTTGTTGTGCAGTTAACCGTTATTAGTGATAAGCTTGGTGCTCCTGTTGCTGCTCCTTCGCAGCCAACACCTACACCGTCTGCTCCTAGTGTACCAGAACCTGCTGATATTGATATGGCTGCTCTTGTTGATGATGATGCAGTAAAAGGCAATGAAGATGCACCTGTAACGATGGTTGAGTTTAGCGACTTTGAATGTCCGTTCTGTACGCGATTTTTTGAGCAAACATTGCCGCAAATCGAGTCAGAATACATTGAAACCGGCAAGTTAAAGTTGGTGTACAGAGATTATCCTTTGCCTTTCCATCCGCAAGCGCAAAAAGCTGCTGAGGCTGCTGAGTGTGCTGGTGAACAGGGCAAATACTGGGAAATGCATGATAAACTGTTTGAAACAGGTGTAGCTGGCGGTGTTGATTCGTTCAAAAAGTTCGCAAAAGATCTTGGTTTGAAAACCGCTGATTTTAACAGTTGTCTTGATTCTGACCAGTTTGCTGATGAAGTGCAAAAGGATATGGCTGATGGTAGTGCTGCTGGTGTTCAGGGAACTCCTGGCTTTATTATCAACGGCCGTTTAGTGTCTGGTGCGCAACCGTTCGCAGCATTTAAGCAGGTTATTGATGCAGCACTAGCTGAGTAATTTCTGTTTTGTTTTTTTATTTTTTATTTATTTAACAACTAAAAATCCTAAATTATTTCTTGGCAATCCTGTGAAAGTTCCTTTAATGAATTGTTCATAGATTTCCCATTTTTTGTGATATATGTAAATTGTGCTGTTTATTTTTAATATTTTTGGGCTTGCTGAAAGAAAAGCTATTTCGCTAAGCAAATAGTGTGTTCCTTCATTAATAGCAGCAGTTAAAGTTACGTCAGGTTTTAGTTTTCCTTCGAGTACTTCACAAGTTGTTCTACGAACTTTTTGTCTGAATAAAGCATTTGTTTCATATAAATCATGAATTTTTTTCAATTCCTGTTGATAAATATTTTTTGTCGATATCTCAGTTTGCCAATCAATAATGTACGTGTTATTTGTTTTTGTAGTTTGAATAGCGTGCAGAGCGTGATTTTTTAGGTTATTGCCAGTTAATCTGGCTTTTTTCTCTGCTTTATTTTGTGAATAGCCTATTGCTTTGTATGTGTGTACAGCTGGTTTGTCAGGCATTAATACAAATACTTTTGAAAAGTTGGTTGAAGCAAATTTAATAAGTTGAGTAATGGTTTCTCTTTTGAAGTAACTGTTTCCAACACTCATCCATATTATCGCTGCTCCACTGTTTTTTTGTAGTTTTTTGCTGTTGTCAAATAGTTCTCCTTGCGTCGCTTGTATTTTCATTGTTATCACTAAGAAAAATAAAGATAAAACAATATAATAAATAATTCAATACAAAATAAGAAAAAAGTAGCATATTTATATAGTAAAAACAACATTATGCGAAATATGGATAAAAGGGACTTGCAAATAATGGAGGTGTTGGCGCAGAATTGCAGAATAGCCCATACAACTTTAGCAAAAGCTCTTAATGTTTCAAAAGATACCGTTGCGTATAAAATAAAACAGTTAGAAAAAGCAGATGTTCTAAGCCAATATGTTCTTTTTATTGATGCTAGAAAGCTAGGTTTCACAAGATATCATTTGTTATTACAATTTGAAGAAGGTCTTGATAACAAAGAAAAAATCTATGATCTCTTAAGAAAACACGAGTTTGTAATGTGGATAAACACGTTCATAGGTCGTTTTGACATTCAAATAATTGTTGATGCAACTAATAGTTTTCATTTGGATAAAATACGTCAAGAGTTGTTTGTATTATGTAATAATAAAGTAAAAGATTACATTATGCTCACGCACATCTCAGATTTTGAATTTACTCAGCTTAATCCAGTTTTGGATTTAGGAACTAAATTCGAGAAAAAATCCGACCATTCATTCAGTAGTATGCTTACTACGCGAAAATTTCCTGTTGATAGAGAATTTAATATATATTCTCCAACAAGTTATGAAGTTGAAATTCTTAAAGTGCTAGCAGACAATCCAAATGAATCTCTGATTAGTATGTCTAAAATGTTAAAAATAGATAGACAAACAGTTAAAAGAAAAATCAATAATCTTATTAAAAATAAAATAATATTAAGTTTTGGAGGTATTCCAAATCTTTCTGAGCTTGGATTTGTAACATACTATATTCTTGTCAGGTTAATTCAAGATACTCCTTTAAACATTAGAAAAAAACCTTTTCAACAACTCAGAAATATTTTTTATGCAGGGAACACGTTAGGAAATTACGATTTGTTGCTTTATCTTAATGCACGCAATCCAAAAGAATTAAATGATAGCATAGAGTTGTTCAAAAAAGATATTGGTCCGTATATTGTTCATTATGATTTATTGGTTCAGGATAAAGTTCATTATTGGAAACAGTTTAGTGATGGAATTTACAATCAACTTAAATCAGAGAAAAAATAATTCTACAAACTTCTTACTTCAAACTTCCTACCGTTTACTTTTTCTTTCTCGTCTTAATAAATCTCCTATGTCAAATATTCTTTGAATGGCTATTTTGTTTGTGTATAAGTTGCCGATAACTTTTCCGTAACCTATGCATTCTTGGTGTTTGTTTAGTACTGCTACGATTGTGTTTTTTTCTTGTTTGTTATGTTTAACAATTGTTTTGCCAAATAAGTCTCTGCCGCAGATGAATAACCATTCTCCTTTTTCATCTATTGTTATTTTTTCTTTTGTGTTTTTTCCTATCCATTGGAGTTCATTTATTGATGGTATGGGTCCTTCTTTTCGTTCGTGTCCTATGCACCTGCCAGCATATACTGGTCTGTGTTTAAGTAATTGTTCGTTTGAGTGGGTGAAATAGCTTCTTCCAAGTTTGTGTATGTGTTGTTGTTTTGTTAGTCCAAATTGTGCGTATAACTTCTTGATCATATTTTCACCAATCGTGCTACAAAGAATCCTTGAGTGTTTGTTTTGTGTGGCCAGAACCTTTTGCAGTTTTTTATTTGATCGTTTAGTTTTTGTTCAAATATGTTTGTTATTCCTTCATCTCCAACAGGCAAATTTATTTTCTCAATGTGTACAGGCAGGTTGTCAAGTGCCCATTGTATGTTTAGTTCATTTTCTTCTGGTTCTAAGCTGCATGTGCTGTACACAAGACTGCCGTTTGGTTTAAGCACATCTATTGCTGTTCGCAGTATTTTTCTTTGTATTCTGCTTGATTGTTTGATTCCGTTTAAGTCTCTTTTTTCAAACCAGTCTTTTTCTAGTGCGTAGTTTCCTGAGCAAGGAGCGTCTAGTAATATTTTGTCAAATTGTATTCCTAATTTTTTTGCGTCTGTTGCGTCTGCGGAGAATACTGTTGTGTTAGTGACTCCGCATCTTTCTAGATTCATAATCAGGCTCGTTATTCTGTGTGGTTTTAGTTCATATGATATTATTTTTCCTTGGTTGTTCATGAGTGCTGCAAGTTGTGTTGTTTTGCCGCCTGGTGCTGCGCAGCAATCTAATACTGTATCTGTTGGTTCTGGATTGAGTATTTCTACTGGTATTTGTGCTGCTGCTTCTTGAAGGTAATAATAGCCAAGCAAGTGTTCTGTGATTGCTCCGAGGGAAAAATTAGTTTTTTTAACAAAATATCCTTGTGTTGTGTAGGGTATTTTTTCTAATTTTATTCCAAGTTTTTCCAGTCTTGGCAGCAGTTCGCTGGCTGTTGTTTTTAGTGTGTTGATTCTTATTGCTGATTTTATCTGACTGTCTTGTATTTCTTCTCCGAGTTGTTTATATCGGTTAAGAAAGAATTTTTTTCCAGCGTTGTCCATGTGGTGTATCCTCTACTGCTATTCCTTTTTGTGCTAATTCGTCTCGTATTTCATCAGCACGTGACCAATTTTTGATTTGTCTGGCGCGTTCTCGTTCATCTATTAATTTTTGTATTTCTGGTGTTAGTTGTTCTTGTTGTGTCAATATTCCTAGTATTGAATCAGCAGTTTTCATAAATGCGATAACTTGTTTTGCATCTTTTTGGCTTAATGATGTATCTTGCAGAAATTTGTTTATTTCATTCATAAGCTCAAACACTGCTGCGAGTGCTCTGCTTATTTCAAGATCATCATCTAATGCTTTTTCAAATTCTTTTTGTGCACGGTTAATTATTCTTGTTATTTCTTTGTGATCTTTATTTCCAGTTGCTTCTTCTAATCGTAGAACGAAATCGTTTATTCTTTGGACTGCTGTTGCTGCAGCTTCGAGGCTTTCAAAGGTAAAGTTGAGTTTTTGTCTGTAATGTGCAGATAGCAATAGATATCGTATGGCTATTGGGTTGTGTCCTTTGGTTGCAAGGTCTCTGAGTGTATAGAAGTTTCCTGTTGATTTTGCCATTTTTTTGCCATCAACCAATAAATGTTCTGAGTGCATCCAGTATTTTGAGAATTGTTTGTTTACTATTCCTTCTGTTTGTGCTACTTCGTCTTGATGGTGGGGGAACAGGTTGTCTACTCCTCCTGTGTGTACGTCTATTGTTTCAAATTTGTCAGGGTAAAATGTCGAGTTTTGAAATGCTTTTGTTAGATGTTTTGCGCTCATTGCTGAACATTCAATGTGCCATCCTGGTCTTCCTTTTCCTAATTCCATTTCCCAAAAGACAGCTCCGTCGTTTTCGTCCCAGAACTTCCATAATACAAAATCTGCTACGTTGTCTTTTTCGTATTCATCTGCGCGTATTCTCCCTGATGCACCTGCTTTGAGTTGTGTTGTATCTACGTGCGCAAGTTCTCCGTATGTTTTAAATTTATTTATTGAGAAATAAATTCCGTCTTCTGTTTTGTACGCAAGTTCTTTTTGGAGGAGTAGTTTGATCATTGTTATCATTTCATTGATGTGTTCTGTTGCTTTGGGGTATTCTTCTGCTCGTTCAATGTTTAATGCATCAACATCTTCAAAGAACGCCTGAGAGTAGAATTCTGTGAATTCTTTGAGAGTTTTTCCTTCTTTTTGGCTGTCTCTGATTGTTTTGTCATCTACGTCTGTAAGGTTCATCACTTGTTTTACTTTGTATCCCTTGTACTTTAGCCATCTTCTGAGCAAGTCTTCAAAGAGGTAAGTTCTGAAATTCCCTATGTGTGCATAGTTGTAAACTGTTGGTCCGCAAGTGTACATTCTCACAAGCTCGTCGTTAACAGGTTTGAATGTTTCTTTTTTTCTTGTTAGTGTGTTGTATATTTTTAGTGGCATGTTACTCGTACCTCATTATGTGTTTATTAATCTTGGCAAAAAGAAAAACAGTGAATTTTATGTATGGTCTAAGAACTAGCAACAACAACATTTTACGTTTTTAGTTTGTGTTTGCATAAAAATTAAAGTATGCCTGAAATATATAAACGTTTTGAACTTCCTACTGCGTATCGTATACTGTTTACCGTTTACTTCTTTTTGGTAAATGCACGTATGCCATTACTGGTGCAAATTTCTTGCTGAGTTGTTGGAGCGAGTATTGTCTCATTATCATGTAAGTTCCTGTTGCAAGCAGGCTAAAGAGTATTATGTATCCTATGAGTGCTAGTATGTCTGGTATAACGTTTAATATTCCAATATCAAACAATAATACTTTTCGTAATACTGTGCTTGAAATGACGTATGGATTGAAATTTGCGAGCGTTCCTATTATTTTTGGCATGCTTTCTATTGGTATAATTACGTCGCTGATGAACAATAGTATTGCTCCGATGCTTACTGCTGCAAGTGTTGCTGTTTCTTCGCTGTTGAACAAGTAGCCAAGGATCATGCCTATTAAGATGAACACCGAGTTAATGATAATAAGAAGAATTATTGCTCCGAGCGCGTTTGATAATACTTGTCCTGAGAAAAATATGCTTGATATTGCAAGAACAATTATTATTTGTAAGAATAATATAATGCTTGCCGTAATAAAAGTTGCAGCAATGTAGCTTGCATCTTTAATAGGGGTCATGTATGTTCTGAAGTTTGCAGGGCTGTGTTTTTCTATTAAAATAAGTGTTGGTGTTACAAGCAATGCTGTGAACATAACGATAAGAACGATAAGTACAGGAAACAAATAATTTAGATATGTTTCTTCTTGTACTATTGGCTTGATGTTTGTAACTATTGGTTGTGTTATTGCGTTAGGATCTGTTATTTGAATATTATTAATATCAGTATCTATTGTGTTAAATGCGTGTTGTACTGCCAGTAGATTTATTAGTGTCTGATCAAGTAGTTGTATTATTGAGTCAAGTATTCGTATGCTGTATTCTCTGCTTGTGTCTGCTTCAAGGAGTCTGTTTTTTGTGTTTGTTATTCCTGTAACTAGGGAATTTATTTGTTCTTGGAAATTTTCAAATGATTCTTGCGTTAATTGTTTTGTTGTTGCAAGATCTTCTTTGAGTTTTTTAAGATCATCTACATCTGCTTTGAACTCTTCTAATGCTGTTTTTTGCGCTTGTGTAAGTGCTGCGTTTGCAGAAAATTCTTCTGCTACGCTTAAGAAAGTGTTTGCTTCGTTTACTCCTTCTTGGCCGATTTGTAATGCGTTGTCTACCCATTGTTTGACTTGTGTTGTTGCGCTGGTTAATTCTTCTACAGGGTACTCGCCGTCATCAAATTCAAGGTTGATATCTGTTAGTTCAGCTATGAGGTTTCTCGTGTTTTTTGCAATAAGCTCGTTTTGTGTTGATAATTGTACAAGGGTTTTACGTTGTTCTGTTATTTGTTTTTGCGATGTATCTATTGTTTTGAGAAGTACTTTGGTCAGATCTTGGCTTGCTTCTAGTGTTTTTTCTCCTACTTCTTCTGTCATTGTGTTCATTATCGTCCACACCAAGTTCACTCGTGAATAATCAACGTAGAATGTAATTTGGTTTTTTGTTGGTATGCCTATTGAGAATTCTGGTGAAAATAACATGCAAGCATTAATGTCAGTATTTTTTATTGCTGCAATGCATTCTTCTTGGGTCTTATATTCTGTGATAACAAATGTTTTTTCTAATTGGTTGACAAGCATATTTGTTGTACTTGTTGCTTCTCTGTGTATTCCAATTTTTACTGAGTATGTGTTGCTGTTGTCAAATGCGAGTCCTGCAAGTAATATAACAAGCAATGGCCCGAGAATGATGATCAAGCTTCCTGTTTTTGCGCGAAGTAGATTTTTTAGGTTTTTTTGTACCAGTGGCCAGATCATAAGCTCACCGCCTTTTCAAATACGTTGCCTAGTGTTGGTCTTGTAATGTGCAGTGTTTGTATTTGTTCATTGGCAAGTTGTTTTGCGAGTATTGGTAGTAATTTTTGTGGTTGTGTTGTTTGTATGACTAGCTCATCGTCATCTTTTTTAATATTTACGACCAGTTCATTTTGTTTAAGCAGCTCTATAAGTTCACGATAATCTTTTGTTGCTGTTTGTATGTATATTTCATAATTTTTGGAGTATAAGTCTCGTAGTTCTTTGGCTGTTCCTAATTCAAGAATTTTTTTGTTTTGGAGTATTGCTATTCTATGGCATAGCAGTTCTATTTCTGCAAGGAAATGTGATGCTAAGATTATTGTTGTTCCTTTGTTGTTTATTTCTTTGATGAGTTGCCATAATTGTTTGCGCATGACTGGGTCTAAATCTGCTGTTGGCTCGTCTAAAATTAGTATTTGTGGGTCATGAATGAGGGCGCAGGCAATGTCCAGTCTTTTTTGCATTCCTCCGCTGAGTTTTGATGCTTCTATGTCTCGTGCGTATGTGAGTCCTACGAGTTCAAGTAATGAGTTGCATTTTTTGTTGAGTTGTGCTTCTGTGAATCCATAAAGTGTTGCGAAGTGTTCTATGTTTTCTCGGATTGTGAGTTTTGGGTGAAAGCTTGGTGTTTGTGTTGAAAAGCCCATGTGTTTTTTTACTGTGTCTGGATCTGTTACAACGCTATGGTTTGTTTTGTTGAGTGCAAGGAGCACGTCTCCTCTGTCTGGTTTGATAAATCCTACAAGAATGTTGAGCAAAGTTGTTTTTCCTGAGCCGCTCATGCCTATTAAGCCAAGTATTTCTCCTGCGCGAACATCAAAATTAACATCTTCCAGCACTTGGTTTTCTGCGAATTTTTTTGCTATACCGTGAATGCGTACAAGAACTCCTGTTTCAAGGTGCTTGAATGTTTTTTCTATGTATTTGTTTACTTGTTTTGCTGTCCATCCTGATTTGAGCAAAAGTTCTTGTATTTCTTTGCGTGTCATCCCTCGTTCTGCGTTGAGTTTTATGTGTTCTTGAAGAATTTCATCCATAGATTTTTTTTAGAGGATTTATGTTTAAAAACAAACGTGACTATTTAAGAGTGGTCAACTAAAAAGCGATAAAAGATTTCTCAAGTCATTAAAAAGTGGTAAATCAATACGCATGACCTTTGAGTTAGGCATTCCTTGCCAGTTTAGCTTTTGGAGAAGACAACAAATAGGCAATATCCTTAACCTCTTACAGTTTACTGTATATCGCTTACTTCATACTGTTTACCGCATACTGTTTACTGTCTACGCTTACTTCAAACCATAAATCTTTTTATATTTCTTTTGATTATGAAAAGTTATGACTTCCTGTGATATGTGCGGAGCTTCATCTGAATTGTGTTCAGCAAAAGTAGAAGGAATATTGATGACTTTGTGCAGAGAATGTAGTAAATTTGGCATAGTTGTTACAGCTCCTAAATTTGTTTACGCTTCCGCAAAAAAGAAGAAAGACCTGGTCGAAGATGGCCCTGTTGAAACTATTGTTTCTGATTTTGGTAATATTATTTTAAAAGCAAGAGAAAAAGCCGGATTGACGCAAAAAGAGTTTGCTGGAAAATTAAATGAGAAAGAAAGTCTGGTGCAAAAGCTTGAACATGGTACATTTCACCCATCATTGATGTTAGCCAAAAAACTTGAGAAATTGTTGCATGTGAAATTAATTAAAATCGAAGAAAACAAGGAAGGCGAATTATTTTCCAGTAAAGAGAAAGACAAAGGTTCTGGATTAACTATTGGGGATATTATCCGTATCAAGAAGAATTAATTTCTGGCGCGCACTAATGAGATTTGTTCAAGTTTAGTTTTTAATTTTTGTTCATACGTATTTGCCTCATCCCAGGTTATTATTTTGTCTCCGTGTCTGTCTATTGATTTGAGGAATGCTGCATATGTAGGTCTTTGGTCTAATGGAAACTCAGGAAGTTTAACTCGCATAATTCTTTCTTTGCGTACTGTTTCCAGATCAATTAGTTCTGCATGTATTGCTGCTCCTAAATAAAGGATATATTCATGAATTCTTAGGCTTACATAGCCTCCTGGGTGGAATGCTTATCTTCTGAAACGCCAAGAAGTGTTGTTGCTCTTTTTAGGTTTGGAGCAGAAACAAAAGTAAGTTTTCCGTCAGGAGTGCCTTCGCGTATAAATTGTTCTTCCAAATCGGTTATTTGCTCTCTATATCTTCTTGCTTCTGCTCTGCTAACTATTTTATTACCATCATCATCTGCATGTGGAAGAAGTTTTCTCATTGCAGCACTGTGTTTTGGGCTTCCGTAAAAGTTCAAAAATGATGGTGTGTTTTGTGAAGTTATTTGTCCGCTGTAATAATTCGAAGCGTGATCGAATATTTGTCTATCATCTTGGTGGAAGAAATAACCTCCGTGTTCAACAATTTGTGGAGGATTTGCGTCAAGAGTAAAAGCAGCTTGTTCCAGTGTTAGTGGAGCTGGTGCGATAACAACAGGAGGTTTTTCTCGTTCTATTTCTGGTTCTGTACATCCTGTTGCTGCTAGTGCTATTGCGACTGTTGTTAAGTTTCGCATTAATTAACTAAAAAGAGAATGAAATATAAATACTTCTCTGAAAATCTGCGAAAAAATGACTTACTGCCATATTCTATACCAACACCTGCCATGCGTTGCATCATGAACGCGCTCAAATTTGTCATTTAGTGAAGACAAAATGCGTTGTGTTTGCTGTTCACACACAGCATCGTTTGGTGGGCAGATCATGCCGCCTCCGCAGTTATCTAGAAACACTGCTCCAATGTTTTGTTGATTTTGTGCTATGTAATTGTAAAAAGAGAGCGATAGTTCTGCTTTGTAAATGGGATAGTATATTTTTTCAAGTTTTGCGTTTGTGTGTACTGCAATAATTGGGTTTGCTATCCATATTCCTCCCGTAATGTTGTTTTGTTCTGCATATTCATAATATCCTTTTTCTGCTGGGTTTACTGTTTGGTTATTTTTTATGAAGAACAAATAGCTTGTGTATGCTGTTAAGAAAAGTATAACAAATAGCATCACAATAAATAATTTGTTTTTTGTTTTGTTTTTTAATTTTTTTGTAATGAGATCGTATGTGCACGCTAGTCCAAGTCCAGTAAGAATGATGACGAATGGCAAAAATAAGGTTATATATCTGTAATCTCTGCACGGGAGTTGTATGAAATAAAGAAGTGGCAAAATAATGCTTGTTGCAAGCAAGATATGTTTTTTCTTCCATTGCTTTGCAAGTGAGAATAATCCTATGATTGAAAATAAGTGGATTTTTGTTTCAGAAAAAATCAGCCAGTAAAAATATTGCCACCAAGGTTGTGCGCGAAGTACATTGCATCCGAGTGCTAGTTTCATTGTGTTGCTTGCTGCAATAAGAGTTGCGAATGGGTTGCCATAAGCTATAACATTCCAGATAACGTAAGGAAGTAAACAAAGTCCAAACGTGACTCCTGTTTTGATGCTTTGTTTGTATTGTTTGTTAGAAAAATACATAAGTCCTAATACGATAATAAATATTCCTGCTGGAAATTTTGAGTAAAATGCAAGTGCTACTGTTATTCCTGTAAGTATCGGTCGATTTTTTGTGTAAAGATAGAGTGCGAGTAAGCTAAAAAATACTGCTGGAATTTCTGTGTATTGGTGAAAACTCAAGTAATAGAAAATTGGACTGAATGCGAGTAATGCTGCTGCAATAACTCCTGTTTTTTCATTAAACCAATGGTTTGCAAGTTGGCACGTTAACCAAATAATGCCCAGCATTAATAGTATTTCAAACAGCCTGCCAAATAACACTGGGTCAAAACCGAGTTTCCAAATTCCTCCAAGTACAAATGGCACGAATAATGGTCGTATGTGCTCGAATAATCCGGCTTCTCCTCCTGAGTAAATGTATTTTCCCATGCCAATGTAAACGCCGGAATCCCACAATGTTTCTTCGACTGTAAATACGAAAATAAGTCTTGATATTAATGCCAGAAGCAGAATAATTAAGATTATGTAAGGGTGTTTTTTTGACATGAACTTTTTGATAAAGTTGATGGTTTTAAGGTTTTTGGAGAAAATGTTAATTCGGGAGATAATTTTTTTTATTAATTGTGCTTTTATTATCAAGTATACTCTTAACACTTGTTATATGCAATATTCTCGGGACTCACAGAAATTTATATAAAATGGTCTCCTCTCCTTAATTATATATGTATCAAAAGCATCAAACATTAGACGAATTATGGAATATTGTTGATGAGCTGAATCAAAAACATTTTCCGGAGAATAGCTTGAAACCGATTTTGGGCAATGGCAAAATGTTTCGTCCAAAAATCATGTTTGTATTCATAAATCCAACACGTGCAAACATTAGTTCAGACCAAAATTGGCAAGGACCAAGATTTCCCTTTATTGGAACAAAGCCTGTTTGGAGAATTTTTCATCGTGCTGGAATGTTTAATGATGAGCTCATTGGAGAGATAAATAATTCAAAATCTTGGTCTTTAGAATTTACCGGCAAAGTGCTTAATTTTCTCAAGTCAAAATCATTTTATCTTACTAATATTGTAAAATGGACTGGCTCTGATGCTGCTTTGCCAAATTCAGAGAAAATTAAGCTGTTCTTGCCAATTTTGAAAAGAGAAATTGAGATTGTTCAACCTCAATATATTGTGACTTTTGGACTCATTCCATTTGAAAATATGACCAATCAAAAAATTAAATTAGTGGATTATTATTTCGAAATTATGGAAAACCGAAAACTGAGATTTTTTGATATAGATTATAATGGTTTCAAGACAAAAATAATACCTTGTTATTTTCCAGTAGGAAGAGGAGACCCTAAAAAAGCTGTTGAAATTCTTAAAATGATAGATAGTCTGTGATCCTCTGCGTCATACTGTCGGTCGCTTTGCTCCCTCGTTCGCCTTGCAGGTTCACCACATAACAGCGTGATGTTTTATGTGTTGCATCTACAGTTAAGAATAATAATTAGATGCACACTTTCTAATTTGCTAACGTTCTAAATTCTTACCGCAAGCTACGAACCAATTACTGTTCACCACTCACCTTATACTGCTTACCTCAAACTACTTACTGCTCACCAAACACCGGATTCGGATCATCAAAGCTTGTTTGATTTACGTATTCATTAAATAATTTCTGTCCATATGGATAACTTGCTGTGTGGAAGAGTATTGCTTTATTTTCTGGTCTTTCTTGGAGCCAAATGGTTAATGCATAGTAATCGTTGCTGTTGAAAACACGCGTGGCAATAATGTTTGCGTTAATTGATCGTGCATATTTTGTTGCGTTTTGCATTTGGTTAAAGTCTGTTAATTGATAATATTGTATGTTAATCGGAACTGCATCTCCAATTACTTCAAAGTACGATGTTGGTGTTTGGTAATACCATAATGCGTATTGTTCTGATGTTGAATTAACTGCAAGAATAATATCAGATGTTGTTATTTGTATTGGTCTTCCTCCTAAAGTTATTGTTTCATTTCCAAGTGTTGTTGGTGGGCTTCCTATTAAAGATAAATTGTGCCCGATTGCTAAATAGATGTATTTGTCTGGGTAGCAGATAACTGAAATGTTTTTCTCACTTAAGTATTTTGCAGCGTAAACTTTTCCTGGATGATCACAATCACTCAAAACAACAGTTGCATTGTAGCGCACTGCTTGTTCAACTAACATGTTGACTCCGTGAGAATCAATTATTACTGCAATGTCTGATCTTAAGAATCTTGTTGTTGGATACATTAGTTTATCAATTGGAACTTCGAATCTAAAAATTCCTTGTTCATCTGATGCATACCATGAGTTTCCTTTTTTTGCAACCAATGTTCCGACTGCAGGGATATGTGTTATGTTAATAGCTTTTTTAATGTCTTTTGTTCGTGCTCCTTCGTGCCATCCGATTTCTGGTAACAATTCTGTTTCATCATATTTCAATCGTTCTGAGAATGTAACTAAAATTTCAGGACCGTAAGGATTGGCAATTTGTCCTCCAAGCCAGTCTCTGTACACTCTGTCTGTTTGAGAAATAAGAATATCTCCTGAACTGAGTGTTATTGTAGTATTTCCAATTGTTACTGTTGTTGCATTTTCTGGAAGAATTGGCGTGATTGATGTTCTGTAACCGCTTATTACAGTATTATTTGCATTGATAGTTTGTTGGTCAAATTTAAGATTTAATCTTTGCCCGTTTGCTAATTTCTCCAATAGATCAGCTCGGTATGCGTTGCCTGCAAGTTTCCATTCTTTTGCTGCTGCGCGTAGGAATGTGTTTCTGTTTCTTCCGCATCCAAGTGATGCGCTTGTTTCATGAATAAGTGCTTGTTCTTCATGGTTCCGTGCATTAACTAAATCATAAAATTGTAAGCTGTCACATATTCTTTTTTTATTCGTTAATCTGCCAAGAATAAGTGTTGCGTCTCCTCGTGCAAAAGGATCCACAGTTTCATTTTTTGCTATATTTTCCATTTGTTCAATGAGTAATGTTATGTTAATTCCTGCTGCTTTTGGAGTAAAACTAAAATCAAGTTCTTGTGCATATGGATCTGGTCTGCGTAAGTAATCAATAATTGTTTGGTTAAGCTGTCCTGTATAAGTTAATCCTGAGTAAACTGTGTTTTCAAGGATTATTGTTGGTGCTCGTGTTATATTATAAGTTTGTGCTAAGAGTTGTACAAGCGGTTCGTCTTTGTAATTTTTGTCCAAGGTAAGAATGATTATTTGTTGCTCGTACTCTTTGCTTAATTGTTGCAGCACATATCCTTGTTTTTCGCTGTCATCTTGGTCTATTTCATAGAAGAATAGTATTGGCAAGTATGGTTTGTTGCATTCTTTATTTACTTCCTGGACAAGAGCTAGGAATCTTAACTGAAGCAGAAAGTATTTTCTTTTGAGGTAGTCATAATCTTTTTTTTTGAAGATGCTGAATCTTGAATATGTGCCGAGGTCTTCCCCTACTTTTCTTACTTGTTCTTTGAGTTGTGCTACTCGGGTCGTCATGATATTACAGCTTTCTTCTTGAAATGTTTTTGCAAAAAAATGCTCTGTTTGATATGCTTCTGTGTTAAGGTCATGCTCAGTCATAACTTTTGTAATTGTTGATATTCTATAATAATCAAGTGCGTGATTAATAAGTATGCCTGCAGCAAAAATCAGTATCGTAAGAAAGAGTGATTGCCAAATTATTTTATTTTGTTTCATTTGAGAACTGCCTTGATTTGTTCTTTGTTTGAAAGGCTTGTTAGTTTTTGTTGGAAGTTGACAATAATGGTTGGGGCTTGCTTCACATCATAATATTCTTCTAGGAAAGACAGTTCTGGAGAATAGTTATGCTCTATGGCAAATATGTGTAAATCATATTCGTTTACTAACTCGTCCAGTATTTGTCCCTGTTGCTGGCTTGCCGCATCTTGTTTTTTGAAATAGTAAAGTATGACGTTTGCTGCTCCAGAGCAGTCTTTTGATAGTTTGTAGTGAAGTGTATATGCTCTGATTTGTAGAAGGTGGTATTTGCGTTTAAGATAATCAAAGGTTTCTTCTCCAAGAGTGGTCTTTGAGTCTGGTGTTTCAAGGAGTTTTCCTAGTTTCCAGAGATCAGAGCTTAATGCTGCTAGTCTTTCTTCTGCAAGTGGGCATCTTGTCTCGAATTCTTGGAATAAATCTTGTTCTATAAGAAAACTTTCTGAGTTTAGTTCTGATTGGCGTATGAATTTTGATATTGCTGCATCATCGAGAGTTAATGAATTGCCTACTATAACTCCCAGTGCGAAAACAATGCATACAAGTAATGCTGTAATTAATACGGTTTGTTTTTTGCTCATTGATCAGTTTACCTTCCATATGTTAAAATCATTTACTGATGAAATTCTTTTAAATGTTTCGTTGTTTCTGACGAGAAATGCTAATCCTGTTTCATCTCGTTCCCATGTTAACCCTGTTTTCATTTCTTTTGTGATCAAAATGTGCGTTATTTGATTTTTGTACAAAAGTTGTTTGGTTTTTTCAATATCTGTTGAGTAAAATATTTGGTTTACGTCTGCTTCTTTAGGTTGTGTAGTTATTGGGTCTATGAGTGTTTTGTGTCCTGCTGCTTGGACCCAGAATGCATAGTTTTTATGCGTAAGGATGTTTCCTTGAGTTATCTCAAGGGATTTAAAAAATTCCTGTGTTGGTGGCAGTTCTGCAAGATGTTTGGCATGCGCGATGTTGCTAAATAAAAGTCCGCAGAATAAAACAAGGAGTGCTGCGTTTCTTAAATATTTAATGTGCCATTTTCGTTTTGCTAGGATTGCGAGAGCTATTCCTGCAAGTGCAGATACAATAATATTTGTGTATGGAATAAGTTCTTGGAAAAAGAAGCTCAAAATAAGGATAACAAGTGTGCATACATACGCAGCGTAATGCTTTTTTTTGTATTTCCATAAATTGGCTATGCCTACAATTGCAAGAAGTGCTGCGAAGATACTATACCCGTATAATGCCCCAAAATCAGTTATTGCGGTTAATGAGTAATCTATTGATGGGAGTAATGGTAGTTTTCCTGCTAATAATATAAGTATGCTTGGTATTGCATAGTAAATAGTGCGGAATTTTTGTCTGTGAGATAAGAAAGTTGCAATAATGACTAAGAATGTTAATATGATATGTGTTATTCCGTGTAAGCTTGCTATTGCATAAAAAATTATGCTGAATGTCCAGAACTTTGTGCGAGCCAGTGCAGTTGCTGCAAGGAATAATACAAGTATAAATGCGTAAGGCGTTGTGAGAACTCCTATTGTGAGTAATGCTGGCGATAATGCATATGCAATAAGTATCCATGGTTGCATATGTTCAGGAACGCTATAGATTTGTAAATTAACTATGAGAAGTATGATTGAAATAGCTGCAAGGATTACTGGAATAAACACAAATGATTTTTCTCCAAATAGAAAGAAGCATGATGCGAGAAATAGATGATACGGATTAAGAATGTACTCGCGTGACTGAAGAATGTATTCATCTTTAGAAGGTATTTGATGCTGTATTTGTTGCGCAATTCGTGCATGATAGTAGGGTTCTGTTCCAGGGAGTGCAGTGTTGTCTGCTTGAAATCTTAGATGTATAGGCAATAATAAAAGAGCGATCGCTATAATAAATATACCTATGATTTGTTTGGTTGTGAGTTCAAAGTTCATACAATTACCAAATGGCATTCATCATTTTTTTTGTAGATTTTAATGTTTGTTGCGTGTATTCGTTTGAAGCATTCTTTATCTCCATAACGAAGGTCTGAAATTTTTGGGGGTACAACAATATATGTGATGTTATATTTGTCAGCAATCTCTACTGCTTCTGTTTCAAATGTTGTTTTGTATAGCCTGGAAATATCGTCGTATCGTTCATTAATTTTTGGTCTGAGGAAATAATAAGAGTCTATTACGTTTTTTTGGTGCGTAATTGCTGTTATGTAATGTCCGTAATCAGCAGGTGAAGCTATTGTTGCGTTAGTTTCTTGTAGTTCTTTAAGGGCTGAGATTTCCTCGTTTGTGATTGTGTTTGCAGTTTCTGATTGTATGGCAGTGTATGCTGGGTATGCTGTAGTTAATATTGCAAGAAAAATACTTATTGATGCTATTGCAATAGTGTATTTTTTAAGTTTGGTTTTTTTGAAATAATTATCTAACAGCACTACTGATTTTGCGAATAATATTGCAAGGGTAATTCCAAGCAGAATGAATCCAGTTATAGGGTCTATGAGTTTGAATACAAGTAAAATTGCTGAAGCTAGTGTTAAGCTTAGTAATATGTGTGTGTCTTTGTCTGGCTTTTTGAATGCCGTTCTGTAGAGTGCATAGGTTCCCTCAAATAAAGGGTAAATTCCTATGTGTAGTATGGCTCCAAAAAGAGTTATTCCTGAATAATATGTTGTTAATATTTGATCTGGAAGATTCTGCCATACAACACTCGGGCCATGAAAGAGAATTAGTTTTTTGTAGATGATAAATTGTGCCCAGATCATAAAAAAGAATGTGAATATTGCAAGTTCACGTTCTGCTAAAGTCACCTGTATTTTTTCTATTAGTGCAATAATAATGTAAATTCCTATTGATAGAACAAACACTAGCGATAAGAGATGTAAAAAAGCTAAAAGCAGCAGCACAAAGAGGTATGTCAGTGTGTTGTCAAGTGCACGCATCCATAAGTAAATAATGGTAAAAAATAAGGGTATTGCAATTGTAAGAGGGATAACGTGATTATATGTGTGTGCAAGATATGCTGGAATAATGCTGGCCAAGAGTGCTGTAAAAAAGCTTATTATTTTTTGTTGTGTTAGTCTGTATGAAATAAGATATATTGGAATAATCAATATGCTTGCAAAAAGGTTGGGGATAAATTTTAGTGCAAAGTTGAATGGGAGAAAAAGTGTAAAGAATGTGATGATCATATTGAAGAGCGGACTTTCAATAAGCAATCTTCCGCCGTAGCCAAGTGGATCATTAACAAGTAGTTTGCCTGTACTTAACGATTCTATTGATCTTATGTGTAAGTAAGATTCGCTTGTTGCAAAATGTTGTGTTTCGTATGCAAAGTAAAGGCGCACTCCTAAGATAAGAAAAACTAATAGGGCGAGCCACATCCACTGTTTTTCCATATTATGATCTTAAAGAGGAGGGTTTATAAATCTTTGTTGTATAAAATGCTCTATGAAAAAAGTGTCTTGTGGAGCAAAAATAGTTGATGACTTAGTTGGTGGTTTAGAAACTGATGCGATTACTACTATTTATGGTCCTGCAGGTGCTGGCAAGACAAATTTTGCTTTGCTTGCTGCTGTTGAAATTGCAAAATCTGGCAAAAAAGTTATTTTTGTTGATACTGAAGGTGGCTTTAGTGTTGATAGGTTGAAGCAGATTATGCCTGATTATAAGCGTTTATTTGACCGCATTATGTTTCTTAATCCTACAACGTTTGAAGAGCAAAAACAGACAATAGAAAAATTAAAGGAGTTAGTTAACACCAAGATTGGTCTGATTGTTGTTGATACAATGACTATGTTGTATCGCTTGGAAAGAAGTTTTAAAGATGAGGAATACAATCGTGATTTAGGCGTACAGATGTTGCAACTGAATGAGATTGCAAGAAAGCATAATATTCCTGTTTTGTTGACTTCGCAGGTTTATTCTTCTTTTGATTCGAATAAAGTGAAGATTGTTGGCGGAGATATTTTGACGTATGCGAGCAAGTGTTTACTTGAAGTTGAACAGTTGCATAATGGAAGAAGAAAGTTAACTTTACACAAGCACAGAAGTGTCCCGTCTGGCCAGCAGGTTTTGTTTGAGATTTATGATAAAGGTGTTAAGAAGGTTGAGAAAACTTAATTTTGTTTTTTAACTGCTACAAAAATATATTTGAAATAGATTGGTAAACGTTGTCCGTTCCATAGTCTTTCTATATCTGCATAAGAGTATAAACAGTTTCCAACAAGCAAGCTGTTTTTATTTTGTTTTCGAGAATCATAGGTGTAGAAACTGTTTTGCTTATCGGAAAAGCCCCAGAGAACAATCCAATGTCCTGATATTCTTCCCCAGAGCGGGTTGATTTCTTTTTCTATGAGGTCTATGCGGATTATTACTGGGCCTTTCCGAATGAGTGTTTTGAGAAAAACAATTTTTGCTTGTTTTTTTCGTGCTGATGACCAAAAAGCCTCAATGTTGTACATACGGAGTGTTTTGATCATTTCAGAGGGTAATGTCCAACCGAAGATTCTGCCAAGAAAAGATGTGTGAAGTGTTTTTGGGTCTGAAAATGGTTGTTTTGTGTAGGTTTTAATGATGTTCGCAAGTGAGTAGACGCCGCACTGATTGTTTTCAGATTTAGTAATATACTGAAGTGGTTTTACTCGTGGAATAAAATCTGCCATACGAAAAGAGAAACACATAAGAGAAATAAAAACTTATTCTTCTGTAAAATCCTCTGCTGTGAATTTTGGTTCTTCGTCTTTACCTAGTTTTCCTGTTTTTCTTAGGTATTCTCGTGCGAGGATGTAAAATATTAATCCTAAACTTTTTTTGCCTTTGTTATTGCATGGAACAATTAAGTCAACATCGTTTACTTGATTGTTTGTGTCGCAAAGTGCGATGACTGGAAGGCCCAATTTGAGTGCGTCATTTACTGCGTTTTTGTCTGGCCAGCTGTCTGTTACTACAATAATTTTTGCTTCTGTGTAAGTGTCCAATTTTGGGTTTGTTAATATGCCTGGAGGATATCTTCCTGCAAATGCTTTTGCTCCTATGAATTTTGAGAATGCTTTGACTGATTTCCATCCATTTTCTCGTCTGCTGACAACAAGAATGTCTTCTGGCGTGTATTTACTGAGTAAGTTTGCTGCGTATCCTAATCGTTCATCAATTTTTTGTAGGTTTAAAACGCTAAGTCCATCTGGTCTTGTTTTGTAGATGAACTTATCCATGTGTTTTGTTTTGAATTTTGTTCCTATGTGTATGCCTGATTTTAAGTACTGGTCTTGTGGTACTAATAATTGTTCTGTCATGTTTTTCCTCCAACGTTTTTTTTCGCCTCACGTTGTACTTGGATAGTCTATAGTCAAACAACCCATTCGGCTCTGAGAATAAAGCAAAAATGGGGATTTATAAAGCTTGTGCTAATGTTCCCCATTCATGCGTGCACGAATTATGTGACACAAATCTTTGAATTTGCCATCTACTTCTCCTGTCCAGCTTAGAACGTAATCTGCATCATGACGCGTTGGTTCTACAAATCGCCTGTATCCTGGAATGACTGTTCTTTCTAGTTGTCCTGCTGCTTGTTCAAGTCGTCTGCCTCTTTCATTAACATCTCTTACAAGTCGTCTTGTACATGCTATGGCTAGGTCTGTCTGGACAAAAACGCGGTATGCTTCGGGAACCTTCAATTCATCTCGTAGGACAAATATGCCTTCTACAAAAATCAATTTATTTGGTTCTACTTTTAGAGTAATAGGTTTTCTCGTGTGTCTTTCAAAAGAATATTGTGGTAAATTTATTGTTTGTCCAGAATAAAGTTCTGCAAGAAGTTTATTCGCTAATTCAAAATCTATCGCGCTAGGGTGATCATAATTTACTCGTGCTCGTATGTCTAGCTCGGCTCTATTCGTATCAATAGGTCCTTGGTCATGATAAAACTCGTCGAGAGGAATTTTTATTCCTACTCCGAGTTCAGCAATTAATCTGTCAACAATAGTTGTTTTACCACCGCCGCTTGCACCTGCAGCAAGAACTATGAGTCTTTTTGTCACAAATAAAGCAAGCGAGCTATTCTTTTTATTTATTCCGCCAATCAAATATACAGGTAGAAAACTCTAAACTCTTTACTCTCTACTTCATACTGTTAACTGCTACCGTTTACTTTATACTTTTCTATTTCATAATGATTGTATTTTCCATTTTCAAGTTTGCTTTCCATTAGAACAAATTCGTGCACTGTAAATACTTTTGGCTCTATTTGTATTTGTTGCATCATATTTGCAAATAATTTCTTGTTTTGTATGGTTTTTACGCGTGCTAAGGTGATGTGTGGATGCCATCGCTCATCTTTTGTAAATAGGTCTTTCAGTATTTTCTCAAGTTCTTCATGTAATTGCCCTACTTCTTTTTGTGGTTCTACACCTAGCCAGATGACTCTTATTTTTTGAGTGTCTGGAAAGTATCCGATAGGGGCAAGATGGAGAGTAAAAGGTTTCAAAAAAATGCTGCTTAATCTTGTTTTAATCTGTTCAAGTTTTTCCTTGTCGACATCGCCAAGAAATTTTAGAGTAATATGATATTGTTTTGAAAGAACAAAGGTGCTGTGTTGCTTAGGCAACAAATTATGTATTGTTTGCACATACTGCTGAATTTCATCAGGTAATCGTATTGAAATAAATAATGTCATAAAAGTGAAAAATAAAATGAAAAATTAAAAATTTATTGTTTATCTTCGTCTTCTTCTTGTGTTGATTCTATTCCTGCATTTTCAGAATCTTCTTCAAAGTTTTCTGATTCTTCACCAAAATCTTCGCTGTCTTCTTCTGCAGGCGCTGGTTCAGAATATCTGTCTTCTTCTGCAGGTTCTTCTGATGTCTCAGCTGTTTCTTCTGATGCTGTTTGTGCTTCGCCAACAACTTCTGCAAATCCGACTTTGCGTAACACTTTTGTAATTTTTATGCGTACACGTTGTCCTTCTTTGACATTTGGCACGAATAACACAAAACCGTTCTTTTTGGCTATTCCATCGCCTTTTTCTCCCACCGCTTCGATGGTAACGTCGATTTCTTCACCAACCTCTACTGGTGGTGTCATATTGCCTCCTCCGTGAGACCCTCTACTTCCAAATCTATTCATGTTTTTACTTCACCTTCTGTATATTTTTGTGGTTATCCACAAAGAAAATGCTATTTTGATAGGTATTTAAAGGTTTGTAATCAGAAATCTATATGTCTTTGAATGTTCTGTTTTTGACTGTTCTGATGACAAATGCGTCTGTTCCTACATCCAGTAGTCCTTTTTCGTCAAATGTTATTTTTTCCACTACGGTTCCGGGGAAGTCTTGTACGTTATCCAGCCAATTTTTTATTTCTTCTCCTGTTCGTGCTCCGTCTTTGAGTGCTGCAATAACAAGTTTTGCTGCGTCGTATGCTGGTGCTGCTGATGGGCTTGTTGGTTCTTCTCCGTATTTGGCTTTGTATTTTGCAATAAACTCTGTATGTCTTTCAGTTATTTTTGGCACTGGATGATAGACTCCATATTTGTATTGTCCATACCATTCAAGCAAAAGTTCGTTTTCTGTCGCAGATGCACTGTATATTGGGACAGTTAATCCTAACTCTTGTGCTTGTTTCATGAATGACTGTAAGTATTCATCTAGTGAGAAGCCTGTGTATATTGCATCTGGTTTCATTTCTTTTGCTTGTAACACTTCTATGTTGTATTCTTCCGAGTGTTTTTCAAATAAATTGCTCACAAATGTTGGCCAGATGCCTGTATTGTGAATTATGACTGCGCGTCCAATGTTTTGTTTGTTCATTTCTTGCAAAACGCGTTTAGTTCCAGAAAGTTCTGAGTACCATGTTGTAAACAAGTAGTTATAATTCTTGTCATCTTCAATAACTCCAGATATGCTTGGCGATATTAGGACTATTTGATCTTGTTCTGCAAGTGGTGCTATTGGTTCTGTTGTTTGTTCCCATGTGCTGCCAATAACAACAGTAACATCCGCTTTGCTTTTTAGTGCATTATATGCTGTAACTGCATCTCGTGATGTTGTTTTTGCATCTTCAAATACAAAATCAATTTGTTTTCTATCTATTCCTCCTTCTTCATTTGTTTCATCTATAACAAGCTGCACTGCTTTGAGTTCATCACCTCCCCAGCTTGCACCGTCGCCTGTTAAGGAAAAAAGTCCTCCGATTGGGATATTTTCTGTTTCTAGCGTTGTCTGCCCTGTTATCGTGCAGGAAAGTAGTAAGAGCAAAATGCTCGTAGCAACAATTATTTGTTTCATTGCTACCAAAAAGTAACAACTAATTTTTATAATTCATCACCCTTGTACAGGGTATATAACACAAGATTTTTATAGAAAATAAGCAAATCAAAAGCATGTTTGAAAGAGAATTGCAGCAATTTGGTTTAACTGACGGAGAAGCGAAAGTTTATGAAGCATTAATTGTTATTGGTGCGTCAAAAGTTGGTCCTATTGTTAAAAAGTCTGGAATTGCATATTCTAATATTTATGAAGTGTTGCAAAGGTTAACTGAGAAGGGTCTTGTGAGTTTTATTACAAGAGAAAAAACCAAGATTTTTCAGGCTGTCGAACCATCAAGATTACAAGAATTTCTTGATAAGAAGGAAGAGGAAATCGAGAGAAGTAAAAAAGCTCTTACGAATATTTTGCCTTCGTTGGAAAACATTAAGGCTTTGACTGGCAGCAAATTAGATGCTGAAGTTTTTGTTGGTATGAAAGGCATTACAACCGCGTACAAGATATTATTGAAAGATGCAAAAAAAGAAGATATTGATCTTTATTTTTACATGAGCAGCCCAAAATACATTGAACCAGCAACTATTTTTTATGGAAAAACATGGACGTGGATGAGCAAGATCGAAATTAAAGCGTTAGGGATTGCAAATAGAGAACATAAAGGTGCTGAGATGACAAAAAACTATCCTTCTTGGGTTGATGAGAGGTATGTAAATTATCCAGTTCCAGGAAATATTGATATTCTTAACGACAAAGTCCTAATCATTTCTTGGAGTGATAAACCAATTGGTATTTTAATCCAGTCAAAAGACGTTGCGGATAATTTCAGGAATTATTTTTATGCTACTTGGAAGATTGCAAAGCCATGATCATTTTCCTAATTTAACCGCAGTCCCATACGCTAGTACTTCGGCTGCTCCTGGCATGACTTCTGCTGTGACAAAGCGAACGTTCACAACTGCATTTGCGCCTTTTTTCTTTGCGTCTTGTTCCATGCGTTTGAGTGCTTCTTCGCGTGCTTCAGTAATCATGTCTGTGTAACTTTTAATTTCTCCGCCGACGAGTTGTTTTAGTCCTGCAAGTATGTCTCTGCCAATGTGTTTTGCGCGGACAGTGTTGCCTTTGACTAATCCTAGTACTTCTTTGATTTTCTTTCCAGGCAAATCCGGCGTTGTTGTTAGAATCATATTGTTTGTTATTTGAATGGTATTTAATTACTTTATGTTTTGGGAGTCATATAGCTACAAAAATAATGCCTGCAAGTACAAAAAGTGTTCCTAATAGTCTGTGCCATGAGAATTGTTCTTTTAGAAAAATTGTTGCAAAAATGAATAGAACTGCTGGTTCTGCTGCAGCTAGTGGGAATACTTGTGATGCGTTTCCGTATGTTAGAGCAGTGTATATGAGGAGCGTTCCTGTTGCTGCAAATAGTGCTGAGAATGATGTTAGTTTGATGTTTTTTCTGAAGTGGTAAAAGTGGTTCAGTCTGTGTTTTTTGTTCAGTGTGTCGTAAATAATAACTGTGAGTGCTGTCATGAAGTACATGAGTATTGCAAGGTTTATTGGTTGTATTGTTGCGAGTGCTTGTTTTGCAGTTAGTGCATAAATAACGTCAAAAAATACAACAAGCATGACAAGAACAAACACTTTGTCTATAGGTGGAAAGTGAAATCCGTCTTTTGAACGAATTACATAAATTCCGGCAAGCAAGAGTATTAGTCCAAGATAGTTGGCAGGATGTATTGTTTCTGATAAGAATAGTATGGATGCAAGAAAGACCAAGAGTATTGATCCTGATCTGTGTGCTGGTGTTATTTCTTCTGAGTCTCTTTGTTGTAATGCTTTGTAATAGAAGAGTCCTGCTCCTGCGTTAACTGCTCCTAAGGGTATTGTCCAGTACAATAATTCTTTGTTAAGTGAAAGATCAAAAAAGATGATGCCAATAATGAGCAACACCATTCCGTCAAAAAACATTTTGAATGCTTCCATGCGAACAAATCCAAATTTGTGTTTGAGAATGTATTTGTCAATAGTTGTTGAGATGGCATAAAATAAGTATCCGATGAGTCCCAGTAATAGCCAGTTTTGCATATCAGTTTTGCAGTTTGTTGTAAATCCATGCAAATAATGTTCCGCCTATAAATCCGTCTACAAATGCATACATTGCACCGATGATGCTTCCAAGTAGTGTTGGTGCGTAACCAATGTACCATTCTGCGATTGCGTTAACGATTGGGAATCCTTTTTGGAATATGCCAGCAAGTGTTCCTGTTAAGAATATTGCTATTGCGCAGATAATTCCGAGTGCAAGTCCAAAGCTGATAACGTGAAGTTTTGCATGTTTTGCCATGTGTTCACCTCTTTACTGGTTGTTTAGTTGAGTGTTTTTATTAAGTTTTGGTTCAGAAAGGGTTAAATAGAATAAATTTGAAATGAGCATATGACAAAATTAAGTGAAATACATACGTTAAGATTGGTTCCTGAGCAGGATTTGAAAGCTGAAATTGAAAAATTTGTACAAGAAAGAAAAATCAGGGCAGGAGTTATTTTAACTTGTGTGGGAAGCTTAAAACAAGCAACAATTCGCTTGGCAGATGAGTCTGTTACAAAAACATTTAATGAAAAGTTTGAAATTACTGGTCTTTCTGGAACGTTATCAGCAGATGGAAATCATATTCATATAACTCTTGCAAATAAAAAAGGAATTGCTATTGGTGGTCATTTAAAAGAAAATTGTATAATTTACAGCACTGCTGAAATTGTTATTGGCGAACTTGATAATATTGAGTATATCAGAGAATTTGATAAAATAACTGGTTTTAGGGAATTGAAAGTAAGTTCCCATTAAAAATCTCCATTCGGAATAGGAATTTTAGGCCAATAATTCCCATTACAAATAGAAACTTGTCAAATCAAACGAAGTTTTTTTCTAACATATAACGAGGAAGGTGAAGAGATTGTTGAAGGTAAAAAGATCATTATTAAGCCTGTTTGGAAATGGCTGCTTGAATAAAAAGAACACAAGTCAGGGTCAGAAAGGTTACTCTGCTGAAATCCATGTTCCATCCTCAAATCTAAGCAGCATCACTTCTCGTTGTACGTATTGTCCTTCATAACTTATCAGCCCAGACATTCCTTGATAGTTTTGCAAGTCACGAATATTATTCGTTGCACATTCTGCAATTTCACATCCTTCGTATGCAAAAGCTAGTTCTCTGACGCTGTCATACATCATTGCGCTGCCTTTGATTTGTGAGCTTCCTTTCTCAAGTACTCGCTGTTTGAACGATAAGAATTCTTTATCTGTTCGTGTTTCATCAAGAGCAACGTCAGAACCGTATGCGCCAATAAATAAGTCTGAGTGTTCTTGCAAGTGTTCTGGTGTTCCACAGGTTAAACTTTGAAATCCGACATAAATTGTAACATTCATGTCAAGTTCGCGTATTTGTTTGTATGCGTTCAAGCAGTCTTCTGAGAACATGTACAAAACTAAAACTGTGGTTTCTGAATTTTTGATTTTTGTGAATTGTGTTCTAAAGTCTGCTTCTCCAATTTCGTATGTTTCGAAGATGGTAACTGGTTGTTCTCGTTCCATTCCTTGATTGCAGAGTTGTGTGAATTCTGCGTTTGTTCCAAATAATGCTACTTTTTGATGTCCGTCTTTGATTGCTTGTTTCATAAGAGTTTGGCAGATGTCTGTTGAGTCTGGATAGTCTTTAAACACGTATTTTTTGTTTTCAGCAAATGCGTCTGTTGCTGCATTGTATATTGTTGGTATTTGGTTTTCTTCGCCTATTGGCGATATTGCTCCTCCCATTGGTCCTGTGACTGTAAATAGTCCATTAACTTCATCTATTTGTGCGAGTTTTTGTGCTGAGTTTGTTGCGCGTGTTTTGTCTCCTCCACTGTCTTCATATATTCCAATTACTTGTTTGCCGTTGATTCCTCCTGCTGTGTTAATATCTTCAATGGCAAGTTCTGCTCCTGTTTTTGCGAATTGTCCGTAGAAGGTGTTTGTTCCTGTTAATGGTAAAACAAAGCCGAATTTGTAGGTTTCTTCGCTTGCAGAGTTGCAGCTTGTTAGCATGGGAAGACTTAAAATTAAGAAGATGACAGTTTGATGTTTACTTAGCATTTTTTTCCTCATAAAGTTCAAATTTACCATTACTTACTTCTTTTAGTGTAAATGAATAGCTGGCATCTCCAAGTGAGTCAAATGTTACTGTGCCGAGTGCTCCTTTGTAAGAATTATTTTTGTACCAATCGTGTATGCATTTTGTGTTTTCTTTGCATTCTTTTATGGCTTCATTAAGTGTTATGATTAAATCGTATGCTTCTGCTGAGAATATTGTTGGTTGTTTTCCATACTTAGTAACGTAGTTCTCAACAAAAGGATGTTCAATATCGTATGCAGGATAACTATAAATTATTCCTTCTGTTGCAGGTTCATCTTGTAATTCTTTTGATTCTGCTGGTCGTGCGCTGACAAGTTGTGCAGTTATTCCTATTTCTCTTGCTTTTCTTGCAAATAATGCTGTTTCTCTGCCACCGCTTGCAAGCATCAGAGCATCAACATTTGCTGCTTTAATTTTTGAGAGTTGCGTTGAAACATCTAATTCTGTAAGTTCATATGCTTCACTTACAATAAGATTGGTTAATTTATTCCCGAGTTGTTCTGCCCATCCTTGTCCAAAATCGTTGTTCATGTAAAGGAGTCCAACGCGTTCAAATTGTTGCAAGTATTCTGCAATGAATATTGCTTCATTGAGAACATCAACAGTAAATCTAATTGCTTTATCGTTCTGTTCGCGATGAAATACTGCGCTTGCAATAACTAATTGTAATGTTTCTGTTTCTTTTGCTTCAGTATAAAGTGCGTTGCTTATCCAACTTGTGCTAGTAACTATAATATTGGCATTGTTTGCTTGCGTAATTTTTTGAAAGGCTGCTATGGCTTGTTGATTTTCTCCTGCACTATCTTCATAAATAATGGTGAATAGATTTCCTATTTCTTCTAATGCTAAGTTCATTCCATTTCGCGCATCTTCTCCTACGTAGGCGACGTTTCCCGTTAAAGGCAATATTGCTCCTATTGAGATTTCTTCTTTTTGTGTGCAAGAAAGCAAAACCATGCCTAAGAGTGCAATTACCACCAACCCATATTTCATAGATGTTAAGCCAAAGATATTTTTTATAACATTTTGTAGTATTGTTACAATACCATTAAATTTATAAATGTTAAAAAGAAACACTTTTGCTATGAAGGATCTTTTAAGAAAAATCGGCTTGTCAGAAGGTGAAATCAAAGTTTATCTTGCTTTGTTAGACCTTGGAAGAGCTCCTGTTAACAAGATTCATGAGAAAGTAGGCATTGAACGAAGGAACATTTATGATATTTTAAATAAATTGATAGAAAAAGGAGTAATAACATACGTTAAAGAAAACAAGAAGCGTTTTTTCAAGCTTGCACATCCTTCTAAGCTTTTTGGTTATCTTGATGAAAAAGCGCAAAATGTTGAGCGGATAAAAAAAGATGTTGAAAAAGAACTGCCAAATATCATAAAGCAGTTTGATTTCAATAAACTGAATATTAATGCTGAAATTTATAGGGGAAAAGAAGGTATTAAGGCTGTTTGGGACGATATGTTAAATTACAAAGAAAATAGATTTATTGGTTCTGGCAGATATGTTCCGATTAAGATGCCGCATTATTTTGCAAGTTTTAACAGAAGAAGAATTGAAAAACGAGTTCGTTGGTTAAACTTAATAAGAGATGATTTGCGCGGTAAAACAAAAGCGATGAAATATGAAACGATTAAATTTCTGCCAAAAGAGTTCAACGGAAGTCCAAATGTTATTTTTATTTATGGTGATAAAGTTGCAAATTTATTATTCACAGAAGAATTTTTTGCTTTTGTCATTGAGAGTAAAGAGCTTGCTGATAGTTACAGAAAATATCATCAATATTTGTGGGATAAAGTTGCAAAGGCTTAATTTTTCTTCCATACTTCATTAAAAAAAGCTTTTTGTTTTTCTGCGAGTTGTTTTGACTTAATTAATATTCCTTGTGGGTATTCTCCCCAAGTCATTAATGCGATTTTGTCTTTAAATAACGCAACATTGGCCGGTATCGGGCTGTCAACATACTTCATAGTGATGGTCTTTCTATGCACATAAAATTGTTTCATGTAATCCCTTGCAATGCCTTTTACAACAAGTTTTTTAGCTGATCTTTTTGCATCGTATCGTTCGTAGTATTGTTGTATTTCTTCGTTATGTTCTGCTACATCTGTTGAAAAGAAGAGAAATTCGTCTCCTTTTCTGCCATCTACGATGAGCTGGTTGAGCATGTTTGTTATTCCTTTTACTCCCTCAAAGAGTTCTACGCTTTGTTTTTGTTTTGCAAGTGTTTGTTTTGTTTTGAGCTCAGGCATAATTTGTTTGAGTGATTTTTTCTTGTCTTCAAGCATAATCAATAAATTTTCTGGGTTTGCTGATTGATACACTCTGTTTTTCCCTTTTTTAATATAGCTCACTAACCCAAGTTCACGTAATTTGTTGAGACAAAAGTGCACAACTGAGTTCTGTAAATGAGATTTATCTATAATATCCCCTGCGCTACTTGGCCCGAGTTCCAATAAAGCCAGATATACTTTTACTTCGCCTGGTGTTAATCCAAGATCTTCCAGTATTTTTGCATTCATACTCCTACAGTGCTGGAGGATGAATATTTATATTTTCCTATTATATTCTTGAGAATATAAGTTTCATGGGGTGGTAAAATGAATAAGATAATGACTATAATAGCAATAGCGCTGTTATTTACAGCTTGTGCAGAGAAAACAGAGACAGTGAAAATTGGTGTTGTTATTCCTCTTTCTGGTCCGTTTGCTGATTTTGGAGAGCGAATTCAAAATGCTTTGGAGTTAGCAAAATTTGATGTTAACAGTCAAGACGGAATTAACAGACAGTTTGTTGAGCTTATTTATGAAGATACGCAGTGTAAGGGTGAAAAGACAATTAGTAGTTTGAATAAATTAAAGAATTTTGATAATATTGTGGCGTATATTGGCCCATTTTGTGGTTCGCCTATACAAGTTGCGTCAAAGTTTAGTGATGAAAATAAATTAGTTGGTGTAAGTCCGAATGTTAATTTTGGTTTGTTGAGCACGTATTTTTTTAATATGCTTGGTCTTGTTGAGAGTGAAGATAAACTTCTTGCAGAGTTTGCAATTGAAGAGTTAAATGCGAGTACTGCTGCAATTTTGTATCATGATAATTTTTTCGGAGTGTTCCATAGAGATGCATTCAAAAAGTATTTTGAAGAAAAAGGTGGCAAATTGTTAGTAAGTGAAGCGTTTACCGATAGCGATCTTGATTTTAGAAGTTCCTTACTAAAGACAAAGGAAGCTGATGTTTTGTTTATCGCATATAGTAATCCTGGTGAAATTTTGAATCAGTTAGCTGAATTGAACATAAATGTAACTGTATTAGGCCAAAGTGGTGCAGAAAATCCTGAAATGCTACGTATTGCAAAAGAAAATGCAGAAGGTTTTCTGTATTCGTTTCCGAGAGTAACAATAGCTGATAAATTCAAAGAAACATATGTTGAACAATATGGTGATTTGCCAGTGAATGCTGCTGCAGGTGCGTATGATGCATTGAATATTCTGGATTATGTCTTCGAACAGTGCAAAAACTTCAGTAGCGAGTGCGCTTCAGAAAAAATCCAACAGTTAAAAGAGTATGAAGGTGCTTCTGGAACAATGACGTTTAACAAGGAAACTTGGGATGTTGGGAAGGAGTATATTATGAAAACTGTAAGAAATGGAAAATTTGTTGAATTAACTTGATCAAATCAGTAATTGCATGAGAGATAATATTGCGCCAATGTAGAAAAACTTTGTTGCGAGTGCAGTAAATAATCCTAATGAGATGAACAATAGTGTTCGTGATGCGCTGAGTAAAATTTCTCTGTATATCACAAACCCTACTATGTCTGTTTTGTTTGCGTTTTCGTATGTTCTGACGTCAAATGATACGTTCATGAGTTCTCGTGCTGATCCTGCGATTGCATCGATAACGTATACTTGAAAGGGTGTTATGACAAAACTTCTGACGATCCATATGATCGATGAGAATATGCTTCCTAGTTTGAGTGTTTTTTTTGGTTTTTTGTTTGCAAATTTGCCTGAAATAAGTATGAATCCTAGTGAGAACAGGAGTGCAAGTGATGATGTGAATCCCAAGGCGACATAACTGTTAAGTATTGTCATGTAAATGAAAATGGGCCAAACTATTCCGTTCATTGCATTGTCTGCTCCGAAGGAGAATATGCTGAGTGTTTCGGTTGGTTTTTGTATTTTGAGTAATTGTTTGAATGAAAACTTTATTGGTTTGTGTTCATCTTTTGTAAAAAATAACGGCAGTGTTGTTATTGCTAGCAAGAATATGACGAGAATGAATACAAAATGAAAGCTGACAAAGGCGATGAGCAGTCCTCCTAATAATGGTCCTGCTGCTTTGGCGATTGCTGACGATAATGTTGCCATGCTTATTTGTGTTCCTCTTTTTTTCTTACTGCTGTTTATTGAAAAATCTACGTGGTAGCCTGTCCAGAAGAATGCAAGTTGTGTTCCTAAGAATATTCCGAGAAGCCAGAGTGGCCATTGTTGATTTTCGAGGGTGTTGAGCAGTAAGAAAAATGTTATGAGTAATGGTATGCTTACTAACATGCTATGTTTGAATCCGTATTTTGAGACGAACTTTCCTGTGACTGGTGTTATGATCGTGTGCACTCCGTAAACTATTGCATAAAAAAAGAGTATTGATGATAAAGAATAATTTAGGTTTAGCAAGTATATTGGAACAAATATTCCTATCATTGATAATGCAAGGTTTCGTATTGCAAGGCTGAGATAAAGTTCATCCAGTTCTTTGTTGAATACAAAATGGAATGGGTTATGATGATATGGCATGAAGTGTGAGATTAAATATGATCTTTATAAAAGTTAAGGGTTTTTATTTCCAATCCTTTGCACTTACTAACGGGCTTACAAGTTTTCTGTATTTTTTCTTTGTTTCCCAGATATGTTTAAGTTTGTCAAAGTTTTCATCTGGATTTAGCATAAGCTTCGCTAGTTCATCTATTTCTTTGAGTTCTTTTTCTGGTATTTTTGTATCAAATCCGCTAACATATGCTGGACATTGATTGTAAATAAGTTCATTGTTCATTAGACAATGAAAGTCGTAGAATACTGCCCACATGACTGGTCTCCAGCCTGCATGTCCGCTTGCATTAACAAATTGTTTTTCATCTGTTTTTTTGTTTCGTATCGCAAGCCATGTTGGTGCTGCGTAATCAAAACTGTTTTGTGGTAAGTCAAAAGGGTTGTATTTTTCTTGCATGCTCATACAGCCATCAATATCTATTGCTACCCATCGTTTTTCTTTTACGTTCCAATATTCATTAATCCAATGGTCCCAACTTCTTCCATCTCCGATTAAAAAGTATGATGCAAATCCCGATCTTGCTCGGCATGGAATGCCTTTTGATTTTAAGATTGCTGCAACAAGAATTGTTGTGTATCTGCACGTTACCACTAATTTGTGTTCTGCTTTTCGTGCAGAATGGATCCCTTTTGGGTCTCTTCTGAAAAGCTCTGCTAGCATTGACGCTGCTGTTGGCAAGATATCATCTTCACAGCGCAATCTCCACCAGGGAACGCGTTTCATGTCCCCAAATCGTAAGTCTTTGTTAGTTCCAACATTCCCTGCTTTGAGTGTTGTTCGATGAATAAGTTGTTTTCTAATGAGCAGTCCTGTTTGTTTGATATCATCAGGAAGTGTTTTGAAATAGTTGGCATAACATCCTGCGTTGGTAAATATTCCAGTTTGTAAATAATGATTTAGTATTTTTTGTTGCATGTTTCACTTCCCAAAGCAAATGCTGCAATTGTTGATCCCGTGTGAAGGATTGCTTTTCCGATGAAAACCGCAGCAAATCCAAGATTTGTTGCGATTAAACCTCCAAATAACGCCGCGATCGCGATACTTAAGCTTATGCATAACTCCCACGTTCCCCACCACGTTGATTCTTTTCCGCTTTCAAGAAGCAACGAGAATAGCCCGTTCCATGAGGGATTTGTCATTGCAAGACCAGTGCCTAAAATTATTTGCCCAACTATTAGCATTGTTGTGTTTTGTATGAAAATAAAATAAACATCTCCAACAGTTAGAAGTATGAACCCTGTAATTAAGAGTTTGTATTTTCCGAATTTATCAGCTAATTTTCCAAATACGAATATTAAAAATCCAACTGTCATAAAATAGACGCTACTCGTCAAGCCGGCATCAACTAGGCTGCCTCCAACTTTATCAACAAATGCTGCATGAATTGGCGTGTAAAGCGCTCCTGCTGCATTGCCAAATATACTGGCCAATATCAATAGAATTAGTGCTCTATTCATAAGAAAAAAATGTAAATGGTAATTAATAAGCATTTATGCCAAAAAAACTTAATTTTTTAAGAAAACTTTATATATACATCTTAAGATTTAAGACTTATGGGACTCGATGATAAAGACAAGAAGCTTCTGCGAAAACTTCAAATGGATGGCAGAGCCTCATTAACAACTCTTGCAAAAATAGTGAGCCTCTCCATAGATTCTACAAATAAGCGCATTAAGAAATTGTATGAAAATGGAACGATTGGAAGGTTTAGCGTTTTTATTGATCCAAAAAAAGCAGGCTATGACCTTGTTGCAAATGTTCAGATAAAGCTTCAAAATGTTAGTGAAAAAGAGTTAAATGAGTTTCTTTCATATCTTAAAGAGCATCCTAATGTTACGTCCTTATTAACAACGCTTGGTCATTTTGATTTTACTTGTGTGATTATTGCAAAAAACACTCAAGAATTAGAAAAAACATATTTAACAATTCGACATAAATTCAAGGACTTGATTGCAGATTGGCAAAGCGTGATCAATCTTAAGTGTTATAAGTTTGAAGAGTATGCTTTTGATTAGAATTCAGTCCGTTAACTTTTAAGAGGCAATAAACAAATCAGTTTGTCTCCTCTTTCATAAAATTCAATTGCCGGTCTTGTTTCATCTCGCGGATATTCCTTTTCAAGTTTTTCGAATGTTGTTGGTATTTTGTGAAGATTTTGCATATAATCTTTTACTTCTGTTTTCGCGTATTTTCCTCCTGGAATGATGTATGTTGGCAAACCATATTTTTTTGGTTCTTGTTCATCGTGTATTTCTACTGCAACAAAGTATTTGTCAGAAAAAGCAATGCCATAAAATTTTCTTCCTTTAAGACTTGGTAACTTTGATTCCAATTGTATAAATGCTTCTTTTGATTGTTGGGGGCTTGGTACTTCTATGTATATCACATCTACTGGTTTTTTATTTACAACTTTGTCCATTTTGAAAGCTCTGGGCTCAGGTAACTTATAATTATTTCTAGCTATTAAAAAAAAAAAAGCAATCTTTGTAAAATATCATAAAAAAAAATTAAGCGTCTTTAATTCCGCCTTCTGCAAGTACGAATACTATTTCGCTTTCTGGCAGGCTTGGCGCGTCTATCATTTTTGCTACTCTTGTTCCTTTTTTGCCTCTGCGTAAATATATTCTGTATGTGCTTGCGTGCGCTACAACGTGCCCGCCAATTGCTTCTGTTGGGTCTCCAAAGAATTGGTCTGGTTTTGACATGACTTGGTTTGTTACGTACACTGCCACGTTGTGTTTTTCAGCTACCCTGATTAGCGCGTGTAAGTGTTTGTTAATTCGTTGTTGTCTGTCTGCAAGTGTTCCTCGTCCGATAAATTCAGCGCGGAAATGAGATGTTAAACTGTCTATTACGACAAGTTTTACATTTGTTCCTCGTTGTACTAAGTCATCGATTTTTTCTGCAAGCAACATTTGGTGATCAGAGTTAAATGCGCGTGCAATTTTGATGTTTGCAAGTGCTGTTTCAGGGTCTAATCCATGTTCTTTTGCAATTTCTACGATTCTTTCGGGTCTGAATGTTCCTTCTGTGTCTATGTAAACTGCTGTTGCTTCTGCTCCACCTTTTTCTCGTGGAAGTTGCGTAGTAACAGCTAATGTGTGTGCAAGCTGGCTTTTTCCGCTCCCGTATTGTCCGTAGCATTCTGTGATTGCTCCTGTTTCTACTCCTCCACCAAGGAGTTTGTCAAATTCTTTGCTTCCTGTTGTTATTTTGATCATTTTTTCTCTTCGTCTCATCATGTCTGTTCCTGATGTGAATTCCATTTCGAGGTTTGCTCGTGCTATTGCAATTACTTTTTTTGCAGTTACTTCGCTCATTTCTGCTGCGCCTACGAGTTCTCCTGGTGTTGCTACTGCAATACTTAGTAGGTCGTTGAATCCTGCGCTTGCTAGTTTTTCTATTGTTGCTGGTCCTACGCCCGGCAAGTCGTTTAAGCTTTGTACTTTCTTTTCTTCCATTTTTTTCTCTATTTGTACTAATCCTTCTGGGGTTTCTATCTCTAATATTTCCGTATCTTCTTTATATGTTTTGGCCATTTGGTTCACCTCCGATTGAAACGAGGAGGTGCTGGTAAAGTTTTCAACTTTAACAGCACCTCTTGTTAGTATGAAATGCCCGCAGCTTGCGCTGCTGGGCTTTGGGTTGGCATGTGTTGTTGAGGTGTGTTGGCCGCTAGAACGAGATGTTTGTAGGCTTCAGCCAACACTAAGGCTGCTTTAGGCAGATCGTTAAGTCGTAAGCTACTGGTTCCTTTCCAGTTTCCTTGGTTGTCTTTGTAGCGTCTTTCAAGACTCACGCTGTGAGTTTCAAAAGGTTTTCCTTGTTTGTCTATTAAGTTGTTTTTCCACAGTGTGGCTACAATTGCTCCTGTGCTAAATCTTTTTTCCGGTTGGTTTTTTTGTTCCATTTTATTTCACCTCATTTGCTATTCGCTTTTTGTTTCACACCCACAACGGTTTTGTTGTGAGCGAGGTGCTCGCAATACTATGCTAATACACTGTTTTGTTTAAATACTTCAAGAAGCAGGTTGTCCAGTGTCCAGTGATTTAATTTATAAAGTGTCAAGAACCACCAGTCAATAGACCAGTGGCATGAAGCGATAGCTTCATCTTCGCTTGTAATGACCAGTGGTTCTTGATCATGCTCGGAATGCCTCTCGCTCCAGTAAACCACTCGTGACACACACGAGTGGCATTCCGACATATCGAAGTATTTACAGTCCATGACGAAAGTATTGTTCAATACTGGTTTAAGTGAGAGTAATGCTAAGAAAAGAGATTTTATACTTACTGCGTGTAAGAAAATAAAGTTAACAAAAGACCTTGATTTGTTGGAAGTTGGTATTGGGAATGGTCGCTGTGGAAGTTTTTTAGCGAATAAATTTAAATCGTATGATGGGTTTGATCCTGATGAAGAGTATGTTGAGTTAGCAAAAAGGAGTTTATCTCAAAGTTCAAAAGCAAAATATGTTGTAGGTGTTGCAGAGTCAATTCCTTTTGATAAAAAATATGATGTTGTTTTGTTTGCGTATTCTTTTCACTTTACTAAGTTTGGGAAAGCGTGGAGTGAAGTGATTAACCATTTGAAAGATAAAGGGCTTGTGATTGTTCTTGAGCCTGATGAATTTATTAAAAAATGGGCAGATCCTGTATTAACTGAAGGAGCTCCTGAGTTTGACCAAAAAAAGCTTGACTTAAAAAAAGGGCAAATACGTTCTGCAAAGCAGTTTTTAGAAATACAACCAGAGCTAAAGATAATAGATAGCGGATCTTTCGATGATACTAATTATTGGATACTTAGAAAGTAATAAAAATACTCTTGTTTATTCTATTAAGGCATGCTCAGCACACATGATCAATTAGTTCAATTGCTTTTGCCAGAGACTGATATAGAGAGAAAAATTATTAGTGATAAAGAGTTTATGGAAGGCGCATTTTGGGGAGAGCCTAGGCAAGGTCACCCGGAAGGACAAGTTGGGTATCATATTAGAGAGGTGCTGGATAATGTTGAGAAGTATGGCTTTTCTGAGAATAGAGAACAGCTTCGTTTTCTTGCGCTTCTTCATGACACTTTTAAGCATAAAGTAGATATCACAAAACCTAAAATGGGAGAAAATCATCATGGGATGATAGCAAGGCGATTTGCTGAAAAATATATCAAAGACAAAGTGGTGTTAAAACTGCTTGAATTGCATGATGAAGCGTATAATGCATGGCAAAAAGGTTCTCGTGATGGAAATTGGGAAGTTGCAAAGGCACGTGCAGAAAAGCTTCTTGTAAAATTAAGAGATAATGCTCAATTGTACTTGATCTTTTATCGTTGTGATAATGAAACAGGCTCAAAAAGTCAGGAGAATTATCTCTGGTTTGAAAAATTTGTGAACGAAAGAAAGCAAAACATATTAGGAATCTAATATAACTCAAAAAGAAAAAGTCATAATTTTCCCGATCCCATACATGTATTTGGCATAAGCTCTCATTCCACCTGTCAGATTTTTGGATGTGACTTGTATAAATATTTCATCCAGTCCTATGCTGATGAGTGTTTTATCTGCATAAATAATAAACACAACTGGTGTGAATAATTCTTTTTGCACATACCGAATCTTTGTAAGTGGTATTTTTTCGAGTTTTTTGCCAATATCTTTTGCTGTTTCATTAACAATTATTTTGCATTTGATTCCTACTTTTGCTCTTTTTTCATGAAAGTGTATTACAAATCGTTCAAAGTGTGGTGTAAATTTCGATATGCCAAGAACATAGTATTCATCTCCTTTTTTCAGAGTGTTAAGTATGTCTGCAAAGCTTGTTTCTGCTCCTTTCATTCCTTTGAATACTTGTGTTTCTGATCCTATTCCTGCAAGGCTTCGTTTGAGTTCTAATGATGGTATGAGTTTTTGTAATTGTTCTTCTTGTTTTTTGATTTCTGTTTCTTTTTGTTTAACATAATCAAGTAATCTGCTTGGCGGTGCTGATTCAAAATGTTTAACTCCTGAACGAATAACCGAAGAGACAAGCCCCTTTTGTTGCAGTTTTTCTAACAATTCATAGATTTTGCTTGATGCAACTCCTGATTTGTCTACAATTGGTCCTTTTGTTGTTGAGCCAAGTTCCAAAAGTGCTAAGTAGACTTTGATTTCTGAGTCTGTTAGTCCAATATTTTTGAGGAGTGAAAGATTCATGTTTTTATTTAATATATCTTTGGCTCTTAAAGCTTTCTAAAAATACCCCTTATGGGGGGCTCTAAATTTATATGCTTCAAATGTGTACTCCTTCTTAGTAATAAAACAAAGGTGAAAACTATGACGAAAGAAAATTACAAATTATTAGTAATAGAAGACACAGAAGAATTTGTTGAGGCAGCTAGAGCTTCTTTTGCTCGAATCAACAAATTTATGGGGAAAAACAAACCTGCTGTCCCATTGTTTGACGTGAAACATGTTCCAACATTTATGGATGGTATTGTCGCTCTTGAAACTGAAAAATTTGATGGTGTAGCTTCTGATTTATTCATGCCCGCTAGCGATTCCTCTATTGATCGTTCGGCAGTGTGTGAACTTATGCAGGAGTATAGTGGTTGGATACGACCAGTAGTGGAAAGTATTGTGAACAACCTTTCTAAATCAAGAGTAGGACTAGACGGTAATCCTAACAAAGATGAGTTTTGGCAAACGAAAGCCGATCTTATTTCAAGAGTTGAAAGAGGATTAGAGCTATTAAGTCAAGATCAGTATATTGGAGAATTTCCTCATGGATTAAGTATTGCCAGATATTGTGCTGAAAGAGAAATCCCTTATACTATAATCTCTCAAGGGGAACGTCACAAAGGGAAGCTTGGCGATTTGCATAGTGCACTTTATGGAATAGACAAATCTTTAGGAGTGCCTGGAATGGAGACGTCTTTTCTTTATCATGGTAGTGTACCCTGTCTTTTTGACGAACCTAGAGATAGAGGACTGAAATTTAGTGAACATGAAACAAGAGAAACAGTAGATAAAAGAGAACCACAAGTATGGGCTGACGCGTTATTCCATGTAACAAGTGGTCTGAAGAAGACAGTTGGGTATTGGGAGAACAGGATTAGTCGAATTGATTTGGTAGAATAGTGGTGCGTATCAAAAAGACCGTTTTAATGAGAGTATAGGTGAAGACAATGACAAAAGAAAACTATAAAATATTGATCGTTGAAGACAATGCTGAGTATCGTACTGTTGCAGAAACAGCAGTCAGGAGAGTAAATAGAACAGCAAAAATGGACGGGCTTCCTGAATTCAGTGTAACATATGCTCCTGATTTTTCAAGCGCGATCATTACATTAGAAAAACAAAAATATGATGGAGTTATCTCTGATTTGTTTTTCCCATTTGGTGATTCTGAAGGCAGTGCAAGAGAACATACGAGTTGGATTAAAACGATCTGTGAACAAATAAAACCAGGAATTGATGAAATGCGAGCATCGTTAGACGGTTGTTCTGACAATTTTCGTGAATCTCTTGAAAAAATGTGTGATGCTGCAGATAGAGGCTATGCTTTATTGAGTGGCAATATGTATGAAGGTGAGTTTCCGCATGGGTTTGGTGTTGCAAACTATTGTAAAGACCGCAATGTTCCTGTTGTGATTGTTTCGCAAGGCGAACGTCATGCAGGCAAACTTGGCTATATACGTTATGCGCTCGATAGCCTACCTGAAGACAGTAGTTTGTGTAACATTGAAAGTTTGTTATACAAAGGAGTAGCACCAAATACGTTTGGACGCAGGAGCAAAGGGCTTCTTGATGCACGAACATTGTGGGATCCAACCGAGCAAGAAAACGAAACAGATAAATTAAAAGTTCAAACCTGGCTGGACGCACTTGCCCATACAACAAGTCCGCTTCGTGAAATACTCGACAAAAGCTGGATTGGAAAACATATTGTTTAATTTTTTTATTTTAATTAAAGACCTAAAAGTTTGGGTTTTAAACCCAATAAATTTATTTATGTCAGAAATTCACAAAAATAATATGATAGTGTGAATTTTTGATCACGCTCAAAAACTATGTTTTTGACGACTCCGAAGGAGATTAAAGAAATTTAAAACCATAAATCTTATATAGCAGTATGACCTTTTCATACTTTATGGTAGGAATTCAGTTAACTGCAAAGGTTGGTGAGAAAGGTCAGGTTGTAATTCCAAAACCCATTAGAGATCAGTTTAATATTTCATCAAACACAGAAATTGTCTTTGATGTTGAGGATAAGAATATTATTGTTAAAAAAAAACAGGGTGGACTAGACGTTCTTGAGGAGTTGTTTAAAGACGGACTTGAAGTAGCAAGGAAGAAGAAGATTGTTTGGCCAAAACAAGTGAATTGGAAAGAAGAATACTCAGGGAGATATGCAAAATGGAGTATATAGATGCAAATGTATTCATTTTTGCTTGTTTGAACGACGGAAGTAAAGGTGACGTTGCAAGGACATATCTGAGAGAAATTGTTGAAGTGAACAAACGCGCAGCAACAAGTGCGTTGACTATTGATGAGGTTTTTCACGTAATTTGGAAGAAAACAAGCGATCGAAGTCTGGCAGTTAGAGAATGTGAAAGAATACTCAAGATTAGTAATTTAGAAATTCTCCCCATGGATAAACACATAATTCAAGTTTCAATTACTCTCTTAAAAGAAAACGCAAAATTAGATCCAAGAGATGCTATTCACTACGCTACAATCATCAAGCATGAAATAAAAGAAATTATTAGTGACGACAAAGACTTTGAAGGAATAAGTGGAATAAAAAGAATAAGTTTGGATTGAAAGGAAAAACAAAAATAAACTTCTTACAGCTCACTGCCTACTGTTTACCGTATACTGCTTACCAAATATTACCATGCAGCCAGTATTCCGCTGATGATTAAGAGGTTAACTAAGTAAAATGCAACATTCAACAAGTATGCTTTGACTGGTTTTTGTTCCCAGAGTACGCTTCCAAGCATGATTGGGGCAGCAAATCCGAGCCAGACAAAAAAGCCTACGTATAATCCATTAGCGAATGTTACTGCATTGATGTAATTCATTGCTAGTTCTAAAACTGCTGCTGTAACAAGTGCTGCGATGATTGCTGCAATGTATGTTTTTCCACTGCATTCTTTTTTCATTTTTTTGGCGTCTTTAGTTGTGTATCCGTTTAGTTTTAGCCAAAGTTTGCCGAATACTGGTTGTGCGTACCAGATCATTCCTAGTGCAATGCTGACGATTGCTGCGATTAACACAGCAAGATAGTTGAATTCTCCGTACATAATTATCTACCTCACTAATTTATATTTTGTATTAATTGCAGAAATCAGGGGGTATTTAAAGATATAGTAACAGGAGGCTTTTTTTCGTAAATGTATAGGAATATATTTATATGTTAGTTCATCATATGTAGATGTATGGCGCTAGACCGCGATCTTGAGCGGGCCGAATGCCCAGAGCCTATTTCTGTGAGTGTGAGTGCACTTGATTTGTTCATTGTTGATGATACTGATTTTGTGAGAGAGTGTGCAGTAGCTCGTGCAGAATCGTATGGTTTGCGCGCAAGGGCGTTTGCAACAGGCAAAGAAGCGCTGGATTATTTAGGATCTTGTGCACAAGAGAGTTTGCCTCGTGCGTATCTTGTTGATATGAAACTTAAAAAGAATTGTCTTGATTTGACTGATTTTGAATCTAATGCTCCTGAACAAGTTTACGTTCATTTGCGTGATCGTGGTGTTAATTTAGAAAGATTTTTCTTTTATACAGGAGCTATAAGCGACCATGATGATCAAGTACTACAAAGGTTAGGTTTAACTGAAGAAAGTGTTATTATTAAGGCGCAGCAGGAGGAAAAATTTGATGGTTTGCTTAAGGAGTTGTCTGGCAGGTCTGGTCCAATAACGTATGAAGAGCGAGAAGGAATGGTTACGAAAGCAGATCAACCGCGTCACCGTCGTCGTTCTACAAGTGGAGTATACCTAGCGCTCGTGCCGTTACCAAGAGGCTAAGAATAGCTGCTCCTGCAAAAACAAGATATTCCATTTTGCCGCCAGTTGTTACAAAGCCGGATATTCTGAAGTTGCTGATGGGATGTAAAAAATTGCAGCCGAGTTTTGTTAAACTATCTGATATCAAGTGACTCAAATATCCTATTGTGATTGGTATTCCAATGTGCAAATATCCGTAATGCCATGCTATCAAGTAAATAAGTAACGGCGGAAATGCACTATGAAAGAATCCTCTGTGTTTGAAAAATTTTGGAACTAATCGTGTTAATGGAATTACTCTGTTTATTTTACTGTTCTCATGATCAACATCTGGCAAGTAGCTTGCAAGCACTACTAATGGAATAAATAGCGCCCAGTGTATGTCAAAGAAAGGAAATAGCACTAACGCAGTCAGTAGTCCTATTATTGCGTGTGTTCTTCCCATCATTTCAGTTTTTACCTCTGATTTGTTATGATTTATGTAAAAATTGTAGATCAGAAAAATAAACTAATTGATAATCTTTTATTTTTCACTATTGAATTATGCCAACAATGAGTTAATAAATGAATTGTACATATTGTCGTTTATGACAACTTCAGCGCTAGAGTGTATTTATGTTTGTGTAAAAGATCTTGATAAAGCAATAAAGTTCTGGGAATTATTCAAAAAACAGCATTCACTGAGGTTCACTGATTGTACAAGTGTGCATTAATGCAAGTTGAAAAAAGGAGCAACATAGCAACATTGGATAAAGAATTCAAAAAAATAAAAGTTTTTGAGTAGATTTGTCAAGAACCACTGGTGATCGCACTGCGGTGCTCAACACCAGTGGCATGACTGTTCAGAAAGTCATAAGATAATATAGTCCAGTGGTTCTTGATCATGCTCGGAATGCCACTCGCTCCAGTAAGCCACTCGTGAAGAAACACGAGTGGCATTCCGACATGTCAAAGGTATCACTTCCCATTGGACAACAACAAGCGCAAAGCCTTTAATAATAAAGGGAAAAGAAAGACATCATGTCTCTTATTAACCAGATTATCGCTGACTTGAAAAAGAATGTTGATGTGAAGTATAAAGAAGATAGTTTAGTGTTTTTTAAGGGAGAGCAGAATGTTTCCTCGCTCAGTGTTAGAACGCCTGTTGTAAGAAAGATTGCAAAAGTGTATTTTAAGGATGTCAAAAATAAGAGTAAGAAAGAAATTTTCAAGCTCTGTGAAGAATTGTTCAAAAAGAATTATACAGAAACAACAACTGTTGCAATTCAGTGGATTTCATATTGCAAAGAAGTGCTTGAACCTGCTGATTTTAAGATGTTAGAAAAATGGGTTGATAAATATATTGATAATTGGGGTAAGTGTGATGATTTTTGTTTGAGTGTGTTGAGTCATTTTATTGTTAAGTTTCCTGAGTACAAATCAAATGTGAAATCGTGGGCAAAATCCAAGAATATGTGGAAGCGTCGTGTTTCTGCTGTTGGGTTTATTCGTGGTGGCAGTGCATGGAGCGTGCATGATGCATATTTGAAAGACGTGTTTGACGTTGCGACAATTTTGTTACACGACAAAGAAGATTTGGTGCAGAAAGGTTATGGCTGGATGTTAAAAGTTGCGGCAGATAATTTTCAGAAAGAAGTGTTTGATTTTGTAATGAAAAATAAAGCTACAATGCCTCGTACTGCGTTGCGTTATGCTGTTGAGAAGATGCCTCAAAATTTAAGAAAGCAGGCGATGAGTAAGTAAGTATGCTAAAAATAAAAGCAAAACCTTACGAATATGAGTTTGATCCAAAGCATACTGCTTTGTTAGTTATTGATTTTCAAAAAGATTTTCTTCTTCCGAAAGGATTTGGTGAGTTTCTTGGAAATAATATTTTATTATTACAACGGGCTATAGAGCCTGCCAAAAACATTTTGACATTATTTAGAGAAAAAGGTTTAATGGTCATTCATACCCGCCATCAACTACTAAAATACTGCCTGTAATAAAGCTTGCTTCTTCGCTTGCGAGAAATAATATTGCGTGACCTATTTCTTCTGGTTTTCCGAATCTATTAAAGATGATTCGTTTCTTTTCTTTTTCAACAAGATCTGCAGGCAAGTCTTTATTTATTTCTGTATCAATCCAGCCTGGTGCAACTGCGTTAACTCTGATTGCAGGGCCTAGTTTTTTTGCTAAGTTTTTTGTCAAACTGTTTACTGCTGCTTTTGATGCGTCATAATCTGCTGATTCTGGGCTGATTGTGTCAATGCCATTTGTTGAGGATACATTAACAATAGCTCCTTTTTTCATGTGTTTGCTTGCATATTTTGAGCACAAATAAACGCCGCGTACGTTAACCGCAAAAGTTTTGTTCCATTGTTCTTCAGTTTTGTCAAATAGTGGAACATCAAATACGATTCCTGCATTATTGACTAAAATATCGAGTTTGCCGAATTTTTTGATTGCTTCACCTATCATGTTCTTGACTTGTTCTTCTTGAGAAACATCACATTTGATGAAAATAGCTTTTCTGCCTAATTGTTTGATTTCTTCAACAGTTTGTTTCCCTTGTTCTTCTGAGTTTGAACAATTAATGACAATATGTGCTCCTTCCTTTGCAAATAATAACGCTGTTGCTTTTCCTATTCCTTTGCTTGAACCAGTTATGAGTACTACTTTGTCTTTGAATCTCATAAGTTTGCAAATTTAAGTATTATTTTTAATACTTCCTACTCTAAACACTATGCTCTTACTCTTGATTTCATAACCGCCATATTTTTAAACAAGAAACAAAAACCAGTTGCGATGAAGAACAAAAATATTCTTTTTATTGCAATAGCTGTTATCGTTATTGGTTTTTTGGTGTATGCTACGTTTGCTCCTCCAAAAATTGTTCCAGTGGATGAAAAGATTCCTGAACAAGTCTCAGGTATTGATACGCAGGATAAAATTATTGCAGTTTCTGAACAAACGGAAATTAGTTCTGAAGAAGATTCAACAGGCATAATTAAGCAGCAAGTGGACGTTGAACAAGTAGATGCAAATGAGGTCTATGTTGATTTGCCGGTTGATTATCAGGGAAACACGCCTGAAGGAACGTTTAAAGCAATGATTGGTGATGAAGTTGTTTTCACAAATGGTCCTGATATTTTGCAAATAACTATGCTTCCAAATAATGGCGTTGTTCCTACTTTGTGCAGTGAGGAAAATAATCAGTTTCTGTGCACGTTTGGTATTGCTGTTGAAGTAACTCCTAATGCTGCACAGCGTCTTGCACAAGCAACCAGCGTTTTGGATATGTTAACAATGGATTTGCCTGAAGGTCCTTATGAGCATTTGTCAGAAAATATTGTGTTTTATCTTAATAACGAGAAGCTTGATGAGCTTATTATTCCTGCTGAGTTAAAGGGTCGTGCTGAAACAAAATTGCAAGTGCAAGGACTTGTAAAAGGAAGCACGCTTGATGATGCAGTAACAAATGCAAAGAAGAAGCATGACGCAGTATTAAAGGTGTTGTTGGATGTTTCTGATGAGCAAAGTGCGGTTGCTGGAAATGCTTATTCGATTGATTGATAGATCGACTTGTTGCTTTCCTCCTTAGGGGAAAGTTAATTTTATATATCCTTATTTAGAAAAACAAGGTATGGAAACAATCTCATGGCCAGATTTCGAAAAAGTAGAATTAAGAGTTGGAACTGTGATTAAAATAGCGGATTTCCCAGAGGCTAAAAAGCCCGCGTACAAGTTAGAGATTGATCTTGGAGAGTTAGGTGTTAAAAAATCAAGTGCGCAACTCACAAAGTTGTACAAAAAAGAAGACCTTCTAAACAAACAAGTGTTGTGCGTGTGTAATTTTCCACCGCGACAAATTGGTCCTTTCATGTCTGAAGTGTTAACAACAGGTTTTATTCTGGACGAAGAGGTTGTATTAGCTGTTCCTGAACGTCCTGTTCCGAATGGAAGTAAGTTAGCGTAAAGTATTTAACTGAAAGAAAAGCTATCAATGACATGCCATCTGCCTTGCTTATCGTAGATTATGAAAATGAATGGATTAACAAGGATTCTGAGTATTTTGTTGGCGATATTTCTGATAAGATAGCAAGGCTTAATCAGTTAATCAAAAGTTTTAGAGGGAAAAATTTGCCAGTTATTTTTGTGCGTCATATTGAAGAAGATGATGTTGGATTTAAAGAGAACACGAAAGCAGTTGAAATAATGGATGGTGTTGAGTTTCAGAAAGGTAAAGATACGTTGATTACAAAGTATGCTGTTTCACCATTTTTCAATACAGATTTAGATGAGATTTTAGCAGATCTTGAAGTTAATGAATTAGTGATAACAGGTATTTTGACAAATTTGTGCGTTCGTAGTGCTGTTTCTGATGCGTATGACAGAGGGTTTGATATTACAATAATAACTAATACTTGTGTTGCGTTTGATGAAGAAACGCATGAGTTTACGTTAGAAGATTTGAAAGAAACCAGACCTGAGATTGAGTTAAAGAGTGTTGAGGAGGTTGTTAAAGAGTAAAGATCCTAAGAAATAAATTGCTGGTGATTCGCCGCTCCATCAAATTAACTTGTCAAGAACCACCCGTCAATAGACGGGTGGCATGAAGCGATAGCTTCATCTTCGCTTATAATGACCAGTGGTTCCCAAGAAAATTCAGAGGATTTTCTGGGCCAGAAAATGCAAAGCATTTTCTTGGCTTGATCACGCCAAAATTCCACCTATGTAACTGTGGTTTACGTAGTAAACCACCATTCAATATGCTAAAAAATCAGAGATTTTTTGCACAAGAAAACCTTGAGGTTTTCTGTGCGCGAAAAATGTATTTTTCGCTGCACGCTGAAAATCTTTGATTTTCATCGGAATGGTGGGATTTTTAGCGTTTAAAGATTTTTATCAAGGTAGGCTAAACAAGTGTTAAGTGTTGCAAGGAGTTCTGGAAAGTCGTGGAAGTATTTTTCTTTTTTGTCGCGTATTTTTTGTGAGGTGACTCCTATTTTTCGAGAGTTTTCTGGTCTGAATATGTTGTGGATAACTGGGTCTAGTGCATCTATTGCTTTGCAGAATTTTGCTTCTAGTGTCTGACATTGTTCATACTCTAGCCAGAGGGAGTGAAATTCTTCACCCAGTTGTGAAGGTATTTTGTCTTTTAATCGTAAAAATGCTCGAGGTTCTTCTGCTATTTGTTTTGCTTTTGCTTCTTTGTCATACGTACATACATCTCCTGATTCAATTTCAACAATGTCGTGTGCTAGTAACATTGCATAATTTTATGTTTATCCAATTGTTGGGATATCTTGGGAAGAAAGTGTTGTGCTAAAATCAAAACACTGTATGTGTGTTCTGCTGTGCTTTCTGGCCTGTCGCCCATTTCGCAGGCTGTTCTGAATACTTCTTTGAGTTTGAAAAGGTGTTGAATTTTTTTGATTTCATCCATTGTTTTCTATTCGTGCTATTTCTTCTTCTGGATTCGCTTTGTATACTTTGTTGGCAATGAATTCTATTCTGTCAAAGAATGTGTTTCGTTTTGCTCTGCCGATGAATTTGAATTGTTCTCCGAGTAATTCTGTTTTGAGTGGTTCAAAGTTTGCTGGCTCAAGACGATAATTGAGCATATCTTCTTTTGTTTTGCTCAATAATTGTTCTGCTTGGTTTCTGAATAAAACCACTCTCATGTTTTCTGTTCCGTCATCTAAAAACACGTTGACTAAATAGCTATAGTCTGGTTCTACCGTTCCGTGCTGTCCGCAACTCCATTGTCCTTCTACGTCTTTTAATCGGGTGCTGCATTGTGGGCAGGTTTCAAAGTATTTTGGGTCGAATAATTGTACGACTGTTCCCATGACTTCTACTTCTTGTCCGTTTTCTTGTAGCTCGTTGAGTTGTTTTCGTTCTATTTTTCGTTCTGCTACTTCTGGAATGTGTTCTTCTGGGTTAAGTTGTATTTTACTGTAGTCGTTAAGGTGTACTTCTGCGTAGCCTCTGTTTTCGCGTACTTGTCCGCTCATGACTTTTACAGGAGTTCCTGGGCTTAGTTCGTTGAGTATGTCTGCGTGTTTTCCCCAGCAGACGATTCGTGTGCTTCCTGTTTCGTCTCCTAGGAGGAAGTTGCCTACTTTTCCTGGCGTTCCGTCTGCGCGTTGGAATTCTCTGATTTCATATACTTGTGTGACTCGTCCAAGTACTTGTATGTTGCGCATGCCTGGTAGTAAATCTTTGATTTTGCCGTTGCTTTCTACAAGTTTTATGCCAAGTTCATTGGCAATAATGTGTGCTGCTCCTTCTTTAGAAATGAGTCCCGATAGTGCTGTGCATTTGGCGTCTATTTTTGTTTTTATGTCTTCGTCGCTGAGCCCACTGGCTTCTTTGATTTTTGTTATCATGTCTGGTAGTGGCATTCGTATCATGTAATTCCCCCTTGCAGTTTAAGAAAATTTACTGTTTTATAAAGATTTATGTGCTTGTAAAGAGAGGAAACGGCGGCGCGGGGACTTTCATAACCTCGGCAAACCGAAAGTTTTTTGAACCCCGATACCCCTTAGGGAACTGAGCTCTCAACTCAGCGGAATAACCGGATTATCCGACGCCGCCGTTATCATTCTTAGTATCTTACTTCTTAAGAAGCCTTTCGGTTAAAAATACGTAATTTTATCGACGATGATCATAAAGGTTACGTGAGAATAACTTGCTCAGTTATAAAGAAAAATAAATGTCGACGATTAATATAAACTTTAAAAGCAAGTTTGTTTTTATTGGTTTTATGATGAGGAAAAAGTATATACGAGAGTCTTGGATTAGTCAGAAAGTTGAAGTTAAAGATTCTAACTTTCATGGAAAAGGTCTTTTTGCTAAAGAAAATATTGCTGAAGGAGAAATTGTTGTTGTGTGGGGAGGAAATTTTGTAAGTGAATCTGAAGCTAGAAAAGCAAAAGAAGAAGGGAAAGCAATTCAGCAAATTGATGAGTTTTTGTGGGAGGTTTTTGATTATACTGCCCGAAATGATGATCCGAGTTATAACCACAATCATTCCTGTGATCCTAATGCTTGGATGAAAGATGAAGTAACAATAATTGCAAGAAGAGCTATAACGCAGGGAGAAGAACTAACTATCGATTATGCTATGTTTGTTCTTGATGAAGATTATAAACTGCCAAGCGAATGCAAGTGTGGAACAAACTTGTGCAGACATATTGTTACAGGAAGAGATTGGCAATTGTCTGACCTTCAAAAAAGGTATAAGCATCATTTCAATCCTTTGCTAAACAAACGTATTAAAAAAAAATAACTGGCAAAAAAGCTAAGAACATTTGATCTCTTGCCTTGAACTTCTTACTGTAAACTGCTAACTACTAACTTCAAACATCTTACTTCTTGCTCGGAATATACAAATGATAACAAAGAACAGTATCCATATAAGGAATTGTAAATTTGTACATGTCATTGATGTTTTCTAGTGTCCATGCAGCAGGTGCTTTTTGTAATACGCATTGTTCTGGTTGGTCTATTAAGCTGCAATCTACAAAGATGTTTTCAAGGATGTCATAGCTATCCGCATAAATGTCAAATTGGTAGTTGTGATTAATGCTAATTTTTGGTTGATAAGAAATAGTTACCATGCTTTGTCCTTCTGCACCAATTATGATTGGTTTTCGTGCGCTTGCAATGAATTGGTCATTTGTTGCATATGTTTCAAAGTTGTTTAAGGGGATTGTTAGCTCATTTTTTTGTGAATATGTAACAAGATATTTGTTCATGTGTTTGTTAAATGATTGTGTGATTCCTTTATCAATATGTATTTTGAAGATGTTTTGTTCTGGGTTTTCAGGATCATTTAATACTGGGCAGTATGTTGCTGCAATAATGTTTTTTTGAAAGCCTTGTAATTCAATATTCTCAATTAGTTCTTGTGCTGTTTTGTTCAGTGCGTATTTTGCTGCTTCGCGCAGGTAGAGTTCATGGTATCCTATTTCTGAGTTTATTTCAAGAAGTGGTTTTTGTGAGTCTCCAAAGTAATTGTGTGTTGTTGCGAGTTGTCTGTTTGTTGCGACAAATATCATCATTGCTCCTGCTATGACTAAGATGACCATGATGAGTTCGTAGTATCCTTTTTTGTTCATCATATGAATTCTTTAGGTAATGCTTTTATGAGTAGTGCGTTTAGTTCTATTTCTTGTAGTATCTCTGGTTTGTTTGTTGGCAAGTAAAACTTTTTGTGATACGTAGTTCCAAGGACTACATTCCAGTCTGATCTAAGGTTTCCTGAACAGGTTATTTTGTTTGTTTTGCTACAGTCAATGTTTGGTGCTAACGCATTGTTTGTATAAAACGTGTTGAGTGCTGTTTCTAGTTCATCAGCGTTTTGTGTAATTGGCATGCTTGAAAAAAAATCAAGTGTTAATTTGTCTACGCGTAACATGACAAGTTCTTTTTCTGCTTGTGTTTGTCTTTCTTTTACTTTTCCTGCCAGATAGAAGTTAAGCACGAATAGGATAAGTGCTATTAAGATAATAACAATGAGCACGTTTAGCATGCGTATTTCTCCTTTAGTTGAATGTATCATAGTTTTTGGGGAACACATGTATTGTTTCTACGAGTATTTCATTTTCTCCGTTCATGTGTTGGTAATATGAGTGTTTGTTGTACACAACAGGAGCAAGAGGATATGCTGTGTCAAAAAATAGTTTGTTAAAATAATATTGCTGCTCTCCAATACTCGCTCTATTTGCGTATCTTTTGTTTGTGGGATAAAATTGTGGTATGCCTTCAATTGTTCTTTGGTGGCTTCCAGTTAATGGAGAATAATAGGTTATTTGTTGGATGATTCGTTCATGCATGATTGTTGCATCTAGCTGCATAGGTTGTAGTGATTGTGTTAATATTTTTGAGGGTGTTGTTACAAGAGATGCTACAATAACTATAGTCATTGGAATGTAAATAAATATGAACAAGAGTACGTCTGTTAATTGTGAACTGGCTTTTTTATGCACGTTCGTTCACCTCTGCTTGGAGTGCTGCTGCGATTACACTTTTGACTTGGTTTGTTATTTCAGGATACTTGATGATGATAAGAAGAGCTGGTTCTTCCGAATCAGTAATGCTTCTTCTGATATCATCCGCAGAAAGGTATTTTTTGTTTACTGGGAGAATTACGTGCTCAGTTATTTTTGGCAAAGTACCATATAGTTTTTGTGTGATTGTGCATGCGATCATTATGGTATTTGTGTGTTGGCTTGTATAAACAGTTAATTCTGGCTCTCCTTGTGTTAATTTTACGTAAACTGTTAGGTCTCCTGTTACGAGTTCTGTTCCTTCTTCAATGTTATCGAATGCTGTTTGTGATCGTATTGTTTCTAAATTGAATTTTTTGTTGTCTGGTTCACAGTAAGGATTATTTGATAATTTTGGTTTGTCTGCTGATATGCTTATTTTGTTTCCTTGTCGTGCAAAATGTAAATATTCTCTTGTTCTGCCTGCAATATTCAGATTGTTTAGTGGTTTGTATTGGTAATCTTGATTGTACCAGAATGTTTTGCCTGTAAGGGGGGAGTCTTGGTAGAGTTTAATTTCTCCTGAATTGAATAATGTATTAAATTGTGTTGGCAATTCATATGTTGTTGCTAAGTTTACGTCTTTTCGTACTGCGTATATGCTGTCTAAGTGTAATGCTAAGTCTCGTGCGTAAAAGTTTTCTTGGTAGTCTGTTGAGCTTCCTAGTTTGTTGACTTGAACGAGTACTATGACGAGTACAAATACTCCTAGTGCGATCATGATTAGTGGGCTTGTGATCATTTCTGCGAATTCTGCATCGCCTTTTTTAGATGATATTAAGTTCATTGCACTCTTTTTTTATGTAAATTGTTTTTTGTTCGTGTTTTGGTATGAATGAAAAATAATTGTTTATGCAGAATTTATTTGCGCTGCAATCCGCGGTTGGACAGGGTTGTAGTTGCGGGTATTGCTTGCATTTCACAGCGCGTTCATCTCCTGATGTGTGCAGGCAAATGCATGGCTCTTGTTCACATTGTTGCGGCGCGTTGGGATACTTGTCTGGGTACATCACAATTACTAATGGAGATTCTGATTGTATTGGTACCGGTCTTGGGGAAGTTAATTCGCCTTGTTCTAAGATTGCGTCTATGTCTCCTAGTATTCTTTTGAAATCTTGTTCTTCAGGGTTTTCTTGGTAGACGAAAAGGTAAATTAGTGCTGCGATTGTTGATAAAAGGAGTATTAGTACTATTATGCCAGGTATTGATTCTACGAGCCATGCAAGCACTAATGTTGATCCTCTTTTTTGCATAAACAATTAAGATTAAAGATGTTTATAAATGTTGGCTGTGCTTCGGCTATGTATGAAGTCTTTCTCGTCGGATTATCAGTAAAGAGGGGAACTTGGTTGGTTTAGATAACTTGTTCAGACAATGTCCCCTCTTTAAAACACCCCTCATTTTCTATAGAGCCTATGCTTCTACAACTGGTCTGCAACAGACTTGTATTTTGTTTCCTTCTTTATCTTGTTGTGAGCAGTCAGGCCAGTTACCTTTCACTTCTTCCAAATCATATGCTATGCAATCATTTCCCGCATAGCAGCCTCTTGATTCTGTAGGATAATAACAGTTGGTTCCTTTGAGGCTTTCTTGGTAGAAATCTATGTCTTTGCCTCCTTTTGTTGCTGATTGGTATAACCACATACCGAAAATAAATATTGCGATTACCATGAGTGCTATTGCCAGCAAGTATCCTGGTCCTATTTCGCCTTTTTTCATAACAGCCATATTTGTGTTTTGTTATTTAAATCCATCTGTTTTGCAGAAAGGTAGCACTTCTCACGCTTTTTGTGTTTCTGTTCGCCCCTCTGTACATAACTCCCCATTAACCGATAACTTGAAAGCGCAAAACAGTAGTCTGGCTTTCTTTTTTAAGATTCACAGGTGTAGTTTAAGGAGAGGACCTCGCAAAAAACAGAGAGCCAGAGGAACTACTCTCCTCTCTTTATTTATAGTCCGTTGAAAAAACATTTTTTATTAAAACGTGTCAGTTGTGCACTGCAAACATTGATGCAGAAAAGTCGGCTGTGTTAGTTATTGAATGTAAAATATGGCTTAGTGCTACTGCATCTTTTCCTTTTTCTAGAGCAGAGTGTATTTCTGTTTTTAGGTTTTTGTGGTTTTCAGCCAATGCGCTGAGTTTTTCGATATTGAATCCGTAAAATAATTCATAGTATCCTCTTATTAATTCATTTGCGTGTTCTAAACAATTCAATACATCATTACTTACGTTTTTTTTGTTTGATAAGTGCTCGCATAAATATTTGTAATCATCGGCTATTTTTTCAAGGTTCCATACTATAACGTACATGAAGTTTGTTTTCATTGGATCTTCATGGCCTCTTTTGTTAAGTAATCTTTGGCAGAAGTTTGTTAATTGATTGTTCATTTTTTCTAAACTTATCAAATCAGGTAGTTGATCAAATTTTTTCTGTTTGATTAGTTTTAGGGAATCGTCTGCGAGGTTTAGTGTAACAAGAAATGCTCTTCTTAGAATAATTTCAAATTGGTCATCGAGTTCTTTTGATACTGAACGTACTACGCAATGTGAATCGGACTTGTGTACTACTGCAAAACCAAGAAATAAATCTTTTAACAATTCATCAATTAGTTTTGCGTGCTCTTGATTTTTTGTTTTGATTTCAATTTCATCGTAGCCTTTTTTGTGCATTGATGAAAGCATCCAGCGAAGTGTGCGTTCGTTTACGTTGCTTGCATCAGCGGTTCCTCGTTTAGAATCTCTGGCTCTTTGTGTGCCGATAATTATTTCTGATCCTCTTTCAGTGAGTTCTATTTCATCTCCTTTTTCTATTCCCCATTCTCTTGCCCATGTTGTTGGAAGTGATACAACAAATGTTTTTCCAGCTAGCTGGATTACCTTACGTTTCATAAGCTTATTTTACTGTTTAATCTATATAAAGATATGCTCTTGAAATTGTCTTTCAATGATAACTATTTGCTGCAATTAATGCGTCAAGTTTTGCTTTTATGTACTCACCGTCTAGAGCTCCTGGAATAAATTCTGGAAGAAAATCATCCAAGTCCACCGCTTTTCTTTCTCCAGAAAATTTCCAATCGTCAAATCTTCTGTAAGTGGGGTTATCGAACGCTGTCCATGGAGGAAAACGCACATCAAGAAGTCTCTGTGCTAATGAACGAGAAGCGAGTTCATATTGTTTATCTTCGGCTGCTTGTTCGGCAACTGCACGATAATTATAACACTCAACAAAATCTTTTGATGCAGGATCAGACAGAACAGAAAATAAATCTTCTCTCCAAGGAAAGTTTAATGCGTCTTGATACGACTTTATTTTGAATATGTTTGCAGCATATCCATAAAACGCGTTGTCTTTGACTGCTTGATTAAGTAATCGCAAAATATGGAATGTTTGTGCAGCAGAATCGGAAAATCCTGCAGCAAAACAAAGCCCTCTTGAATATTCAGTAGCGAAAAGCAGTCTTGGTATGTTTTGTAAATTTTCTGGTTGTAATATCTCTGCTGATACAAAACTATACCCAAAAGTATCTCTTCTTGTTGTCTGAGACAGAAATGTTTCTTTGAGTCTGTGCCTTCCTGAGAATCCATACTCTTTAAAGTATTCTTCTGCAACAGAACCTAAGGTTTCTTCTATTTCGTCCTCGCTTGGAAAATCATAAATACTGCTTTTCTGCGTGTTCAATTCGCTTATTGATTTTTTTAAATCAGCACAATATTCTTCAGCACCAATATTTAACCTTGCTTCCAAAGGTGGACGATGCGAAATTGCTCTTGTTGTTAAAAAAACATACGAGGCACCAATTGCTGAACCTGTAAGCCAAATGTAAAAGACAGGGTCTCTCAGCAAGTGTTTTTTGAACCATTTTGGCTTTTTAACAGGTTTTAATTTTCGATATGCTTTAACGCCAAGGTAAATGCTTGCATATACGAGAAAAGCATCAAGGTATGCATACCTTCCTATTTCAAAACCGTCATGAACTGTTTTTTCTGTAAGGTTAGAAATGCCGGCAGCACCATTCTGTATAGCCGGGTAAATCTTTGTAGCATACCATTCAGCAACTGCAGAAACGTTCGCACAAAGTACATTAAAACCGATTGCTGCTGCGCCCATGCCTAATGAGCCTAAACAGAGTTTTTTCAGTCGAGACATACACTCTGGTTCATATGTTTCAGCTTATAAAAATATATCAACTGGTGAATAGTAATTCTATTTGTGGGATTGTCAGAAAGAGTAAACACAGTTTATAAAAAAATGATGCATAATCCAAAAAGAGTAGCGCAAGCTTCAGCACTAGGAATTGCAGCATGGTTTTGTCCTGATTTTTTAGATTATTTTCCACCTCGGCAATATCAGTTTTTTCATGATAGTTTTATGGCTGCAGTACATCTTTTTTCACCTGGTTTTGCATACGGATTAACAATCGGAGCATCAAAAGTTCTGGCAGCATGGACATATGATCATCCTGTTTATCAAAGAGCAAAATGGAGCGATTATGCTCTTACACGAAAAACTTTTGCAGATTTTGCAGATTATCCTGTTGTTTTTGCGCAAAGGTATAAGAAAGAAAAAGTAGCCACTGTATATGCTGATCCATTATTTGTTGAACCTGAAGAGTACGAGGAAGAAGGAAGAAAAAAGAAAGACCCTGGTATTTTAGTCTCAGCAGCTCTGGTTTATTTAATCCCGGATAAGATAGATCGCTCGCTTTTGTGTTTGCGAGATGCACTTGATTTATCTGGTGGTTCAGAAATTAAATTAGATACATATTCAAAGTTAAACTTGAAACTTATCGAACTTAGTTCATTTGTAGAAACACACATTCATCCAAGAAATTTGCTTAAGCATTTGACGCGTGCAATGGTTGAAGCTTTACTTGATCCTGCTTCTGGTTGGAGATATTCGCGTGCTACACGAGAGATTGCAGAAAAATTTGAAAGCCCAACTTTGCCACATATTGCTGTTGCACATGCAATGCTTTCAAGCGCATTACGTTCTTCAGAAGAAACAGCTGATTGGGAATACGCAATCAGAAAACTTAAACAACTTGCTGCGTGGCACGAACAAGGATCGCGAACAAAAGTTATTCGTGCAAATGCGCAAGATGCATTGTTTTTTCACCACACTTTATTGCTCAAAGAGCATGCTGATAAGTCTCAATTGGAAAGAGAAATTGAAAACAGTCAAAGACTTTCAAAATATTGTTTTGCAGTGCAAACTCCGAGGCTTTTGCATCTTACGAGTGATTTAATAGATGGAAATTATGTTTATGCTATGCGGGCGCTGTCTGGGCAGACGCTTTATCGGCAATTTGAAGAAGGCAACACTGGTTCTTTGGAACGAGTAGTTCATGCTTTAGCACACGTTCATGCAAGATATCCTTCTGATAATTTAGAAAGATTAAACATTTATGCAAAACTCAGAGATAAACTGGCTGAGCCTTTGCTCAGTTTATCCGCACCAACAGTGGAGCGCATATTAGCTAATTATAAGCCTGTTATTATAGCTGTTACTGAAAATGCTGTTTGGGTTGCAAACAAAGACGCACACCCTGAAAACTGGATTGTTGCAGAGCCCATAGGAGTTATTGATTGTGAAATAAATTGTTTGATTCCTGCAACATTTGACCTTGCAAACTTGTTTGAGTACACAGATACCCTTTCACCAAAAGAGATCAGAGAGCAAGTTTTCAACTATGCAAAAAGAATACGCTATGAAGGAAGTTTGTTAGGTAATGATGAACTGCAATTTTCTTACTTGAACAGAACACAGCTACTTAGAGCGTATTATAATTCAGTCATTCATCGTATGATCTGCCTTGCAGTAGCGTGGTCAACACCAGAAAGAAACAGACAACAATATAGAGTTCCTGCAATCCAGCGTGCAATTCGCGCAATTAATCTATTAGAAAAAGAAGATCCAAAATACTACGAAACACATGAACAAGCTTATACTGATTTGCGCGAAGGATTAGAGCAACTCAAGGAACATTTTACTTAGTATATATTGCTTATACTTGTCTTATGTTGGTTTAAACCAGCTTATATTTCTTAAACACAACATCTAAGCCACATATGATTTTCTTTTCAACAACGTATTTAGAGGTGATTTGTATGAATAAAAACGATATTGTGGTTTTAAGGCATTTGCGAGGTGATGGAAGGATTGCATTAACAGATTTGTCCAGGCGGATTAATATTCCTGTTACTACTTTACATGACAAGTTAAGGTCTTATTTGAAAAAAGGTTTGCTTAAACCGCATTCTTTGTTGAATTTTGAATTGATGGGTTATCTTTCAATAGCACATATTTTGCTTAGTGTTGATCCTGCAAGAAAAAAGGGTTTGTTTGCGTATCTTCATGAGCATCCAAATGTAAACAATCTTTATCAGATTAATAATGGTTGGAATTTGCTCATGGAGGTTGTTTTTGAAGATATGAATTTATTGGAGCAATTTGTTGATGAGCTTGAAACAAAGTTTCCGATAATTCAAAAACAAGTTCATTACACACTTAACGAGCATAAACGTGAAGCTTTCTTCAGCAAAGTTTAAATAGGTGTAATAGTAAAATAAAGCCGAGGTGTTGTAATGGACAAAAAAGGGATTGATGCTATGATTTGGGTCATCATTGTGCTTGGTTTAGGTATTTTGGCATATCTTATTATCTCGGGAATTTTTACTGGTCAGATTAGATTATTTGCTGAGGATTTGAACAGGTGTCCTGGTCAGTGTGTGAAGCAAGTGATTCCTCCCGGTGTTGATGATCGTCTGTTTGTCCGTGGTGTTGGTTGTGATCCTGCATTGAATCAGCGTGAAATAAGAGGGCAATTTATAGCAAATGCTGCTCCGCGAGGTGCAGGGACTGAGTACTCGTGTGATGTTTGTTGTATCTGACCATGAAATCTTTTTTTTCCTTTCATCGTAAGGGCGAACTGCCTTTGGAGTATATCGTTATAGCAGTTATTCTTCTTGTTGTGGCTGCTGTTGTGATTTGGATGATTATCAATTCAACAAAAGAATCAAGTGAGAGTATTAAGCAGGCAACAACTGCAAAGTGTGATCAGACTGTTCAGTCTATTGGTACTGATTGTGAAGTCATTTATGGTGCTTTTCCTGATTTGAAGGTAACTGAGATTTGTTGTAAGAATGGAACGATAAAGACGTAAGTATTTTAAAACAATTCCTATTCTATTCGTCATGCAAAAGAGAGCTGAATCATCTATTCTGAATGTTCTTGTTGTGTTAATAATAGCTGCGATTATTGCTGTTATTTTGTTTGTTGTGATGCGCAGGGTGGTTCCATGAGACGAGCTGAGTTGAATGCGTTGCTTGTCGCTGTTATTGCTATTGCTATTGGTGGTATTGTTATTTTTGTTGTTGTTCCTCGTATTCAGTCTGCTTTAGAGAAAACGCAGGAGCGTTCTGAGTGTGCTGTAAGTTTGTTGCGCGCTATTACAACTGGTAAACATAGTGGTTCTTGTGACACAGAACGCATTTATGTTACAAAAGAGTTGTTGAATGATAAAAAATACTTTCCAGATGAGAAAGAATCAACTGAAAAATTTGCTTCTTCAGAAAATGCAAAGTATCGTCTTGCTGCGCAGAAACTTGTTGCTGAAAAGCTTGTTGAGTGTTTGAGTAAAGGTTGGAAGGAAAAGCTGGATTTAGGAGTTGGTGCAAGTGTCACAAAGATTTTTAGCGATCATAAAGTAGGTGATGAGTATTGTGTTCTTTGTAGTGAGTTAACATATGCTGCTGATTTGCAACCAGTAATAATTGGTGATGTTCCTCTTAAGACAATGATGTACACAGGAAGAACTTATTATGATTACTTAACGGAAAATGTTGAGAATAAAGCTGAAAGAGGTGCTGGTGTTAATAGAGTTTATATTTCTCCTAATGAAACGCAAGCAGTTGTATTTATTGCAAGTCTTACAAAAAAGAGAGGTTTTGAGACTGTTTTTGTAGAAAGTCAAGTTGATTTACTTGAGTATAGTTCCTTAACTACTCATCTTGGTTATACCTATCCTAGCTCAGTTCTTGGTACTCGCATTCCGGCAAAGTGTAAAATATTAATAGGTTCATAAGATGAATAAAAAAGCTGATTCAACGAAGATCATTGTTTGGTTTTTTATTGCGTTAGTTTCGCTTGCTGTTATTTTGGCGTTGTTTCCTAAAATTTTGACGTTGTTTGAAAAAAGTGATGAGTCTGGCAAGGATGCAAAGTGTCAGTTTGATATTGTTTTGTCTTCTATTTTGCGTAATTTTGGTGATTTGGTGTATTATCCCGTAGAATGCCGTATGAAGCATATTAATATTGGCCAAGATTTAGTGCAGGGAAGAAATCCTGAATCTGTTATTCTAAAAACTGTTGCTGATGAGCTTGTTGCGTGTTCAAATAAGGGTTTGAGGAATGCTGTTGATCTTACTGGAATGACAAGGCATTCAAACTTGTTTGTTGACAGAGATGCTTATTTGTGTATTTTGTGTGCAAGAATTACTGTTGATAATTCTGTGGCAAGTCAAATATCAGGTAATTATCTCCCAGTAAAGCCTTGGTTGGAGAATAACTTAATTTCAGGAGAGCAATATTATAATTATTTGACAAAAAATATGATTGATTCACATATTTCGTATTTTGATAATGTGCACATTGATGTGACAAAGCCTACTGCTGTGTTGTATGCTGCTCGTGTTGATAAGCAAAAAAGTTTGTTGACTTCTTCGCAGGGTTCTGCAATTATTGCTGAGTACGATAGGTTGTTAACAGCGATTGTTTCTCCAATGGACGAAAACAATTATATATCTTTGACTGGTATTGGTTTTCCTGTTGTAGGCTTTGTGCCTAAAGTAACGCATTGTGCTGTTGTTATAGGTGATTAAATGAAAAAGAAGGGAGATTTGTCGTGGCAGATTGTTGTTTGGATTTTGGTAATTGCAGCCATTCTTATTGTTATTGGTATTGCTATTTCAAGTGGTGAAATGTTGGATCAATTGTTAGGTAGGCTTCCATGAAGAAAGGAAATATGTTTTGGGTTATCGGCGGTATTATTTTGGCGCTTATTGCTGTTTTTTTGCTTATTGCTGTTACGAGGGAGGGCATTACTGGTGCAAAAGAAGATATTTTTGATTCAATTAAAAAGAACGTTCCTGATGATAAAGTTGATGAGTACACTAGTTCTGTTCAAATCATGCGTTTGCAAGGTACTCGTGACGAAATCAAAGAATCTATTGTAAATCAATTGTATCAGTGCTGGCAATTAATTTTCCGTACTGAATCAAATGGTTTGAAGTGTGTAATTATAGAAGTTCCGAATTTGGGGGATAAACCGATTCATAAAGAAGAAATTTTGACTGCCTTGATGAGCAGAGACAATGATGCTGCGTATCATTTGCGCAGGCTTTGGGATTCTGAAGATTTTGTTCCTGGTGCAGACAATGCTCCTGCAAGGAAGTATCTTATTTGCGGAGATCATGAGCTTAGAATGCATGAGTTTTATATGACTCCTGATTTGGAGCATTCCTGTAGTTAAATTATTTTTTTGGTTGCTGTCAAGAACCACCTGTCTGTTGACGGGTGGCATGAAGCGATAGCATTATCTTCGCGCAATTAGTGATTCTTGAGCACGCCAAAACACTAAAAAATGCTTTGCATTTTTGGTGCAAGGAAATCATAGAGATTTCCTGCACACGAAATCAAAGATTTTGTTGTGCGCCAAA
>PCYA01000012.1:0-45012 GCA_002762795.1 Candidatus Woesearchaeota archaeon CG10_big_fil_rev_8_21_14_0_10_37_12 | reverse complement strand
TTTTCGCTGCACGCTGAAAATCTTTGATTTTCATCGGAATGGTGGAATTTTTAGCGTTTCAACTGATACCTATTTATACCACCCATTCTCTTCAGGTTTGTGCAGAATTATTTTCATTACCATAGCAATATTCATCATTATTTTAAGACGGAGCTTTCTTTGTTTGAGCTTGGTGTTTGGCTTGAAACTGTTGGCAGGAGTCTTATTGCAGTATTTATTCCTGTTTTGTTGTTGAAGGTTGGTTTTAGTATTCCGAATATTATTTTGTTTTTCTTTTTGTTTAATTTTTTTGATGTTCCTTTGAATCTTGTTGCGAGATGGCTGGTCATTCATGTTGGTGCAATGCGGACAATTACTTTGGCAATTTTTGCGGAGATTGTTTATTTTTTGTTTTTGTATTTTGCAAAACTTGATTGGTTTACGTTTTTGGGTTTGGCTTTGAGTTGGGCTGTTTATGATAGTTTTTATTGGGTTGCTCATTGGTTCGTGTTTAATGAGTGTGTTAAAGTAAGGCAAGGTACAGGAAAACAAGTAAGTACTTTGGCAATCATACGTCGTTTTGGTGGTTTGATTAGTCCTGGTGTTGGTGCTGCTTTTTTGGTTTTTTTGAGTAAAGATTATTTGATTGTAATTACTATTTTATTTTTTATTGCTGCGTTGATTCCTTTGTCTAGGATGAAACTTACACATAAGAAGCCGAGTGCTAAAAGGAATGTTTTTAGTTTTTTCAGAAATAAAACAAACAAATTAAATTGTATCTCTATTTTTTTCCATGGCTTGCATGAGCAGACAGAGGGTGTTTTGTTCCCGTTGTTTATTTTCGTAGTTTTTCAGAGTATTGAGAGTGTTGGTGCATTGCCCATGGTTGCTGCTGTTGCAAGCATAATATTCACTTTTTATATTGGCAGGTTGAGTGATAAATTTGATAAGAATAAATTAATAATGCTTGGTTGCTTTATTGGTTTGGCTGTTTGGGTTACTCGTCTTTCTTTTCCAACGTTAAGTGTGGCGTATATGAGTGTTCTTGTGACTGGTTTGTTGTCTGTAATAATCAATGTTCCTTTGGATTCAAAGTTGATAGAGGCAGGCAAAAAAGCCAATATGTTGAATATGTCTACGTATAGAAATGTAATTTATATGTTTGCGAATGTTGTTTTGTATGGAGTGTTGTATTTTGCGACAAGTGTATTTTTAGTTTCATTTACTGTTGCTGCCGCTGGTTTGATTGTGTTAGGTTTGATGAGCAAGTTTATTATGAGCAAATATGCAGTGTCAAAATAATATCTATTCCTGGTCGTACTTTTTCTGGTCTGCTGCTTCCTTCTTTTTCTTGTTGTTCATTGCAGGCTGTTGGTGATGATTTTATGTGTACTTCTTCTATTGTTGGTGTTCCTGTTGCAATGAATTCATAATCTTTCCCCCATGCGCCAAGTGTTTTTTCTAATGTTAATTTTATTAATGACCGTGCTTCTTGACAGACTGTTGTTGCAGTTCCTGTACAAAGCGGAGCGTTTTGCCAGTTTGGTGAGAGTGAGCAGTCTTGTAATAGTTCTCTCACGCTTTGATAGCTTCCGCAGTCTGGCGTGGTGCTTGTGATTGTGCTGAGATAATTTGCTGCTTGTGTGCTTTCTTTGACGTATTGGATGTTTTTTGTCGATGTGTTTGTTAAGATAATGACTGCGAAGAGTGTTCCCAGAGTGAGCAGTATAACGATAATAACTAATCCAAAAATTTCCATTTGTGCACGGTTATACATAAACTGTTACCTCTTGTACCGCGAATATGTATCTGTTTTTTGTTGCGTCATAAAGAAGTATTGGATTTCTGTGCACGTATTGGTCTGTTATTTGTTGTGGAGTGTTGTTGTACATAGTAAATCCTAATTCTAGAGGGTAAATTGTTGTTACAATTATAGTTGAGTATCCTAGTTCTGTGTAGTATGTTTCAAGAATATCTGGTTGTATAATAAGTAATTGTGCGAGTTTTTCTAGTTTGATTGCATCAATGCAGTTTTCTTTTTGCGTGTTGAGAAAGCTGCAGTCTAGTTCTGGTAGATGTAATGTTTTGAGGGCTAGTTGGAATGCATATTCTTGGCTTGCTTCTGCTTGTGCTTGTCTGATGCTTGTTTTTTGTGCGTTGAAATAAAATAGGATTCCTATTGATAATAAAAAGAAGAATATGATTAATACGCCGAATGTTTCAAACATTTTTAGTTGTGCTTTTTTTGTTTTCATCTTTTTCTTTTCTTTCTTTACGATAAAGCCTACGAGCACGAAGTGCCTTCATTCATCGTGGGGTTGAGCGAAGCGAACACCCCACTTATGTCACGCCCCAAATAGTGAGATTTGGTTCCAAACATTTTTAATTGCGCGCGTTTCATTAGAATAGCTCCGTACAACTGTTTCTTGCAAAATTTTGATTGGCAGTGAGCAGTGTTTGTTGTATTGTTTGCAGTTGTGCTAATTCTTGCTGGTTTAATTGTTGACTTAGTTGTTCTGCGATTTGTTTTTGTTGGCATAATTGTCCGACAATTGTTGCTTGATTTTGGCATTGTCCGTATGTGCACCAAACTTTTCCGCTGTTTACGAGTTGTTGTTCTAATTTTTTGGCTCGTTCTGCATAAACTTGAGAGATTATGGCAAGCTTGTTGAATGCGTTTTTGAGTCCGCATTCGTACATGATGTCATCTTTTGAGAACATTGCCGCGTATATTGTTGCTTGGTTGAAATATGGTCTTACTTTTATGAGTTGGAAGTTATTTCTGTCTTTTTTGTAGAATTGTACAAAGTTTTGGTTGATAACAAGTGCTTTTGCATTTTCAAAACTTCTGTGTACTGGTTGTGGTTGGTAGTTTTGTTCTCCTGTGAAGTAAACAAAATAAGTGTTTTCATAATCGCTGTTTATTTGCTGGCTTATTTCTTCTGGATTTATTATTTCATAATTAATAAGTGGAGGAATGTTTGTTGTAATTGGTTGTAACAGCTGTACATTTGCGTTTTGATCTGTTGGGATGAAATAGTATTTTGTTTCTGGGCTGTAAATGTACAAAAAATTTGTGACTCTATATGGCAAATTAAATGCTTTTGTCCATAATACTGCTTCTGTTCCTGTGATTTCTTCTGGGGCAAATATGGGTTGTATGATTGTTTTTTGTGCGCCATCTATATTGAATGCGCAGTCACAGAATTCTGTGCAGTCAAAGTTTAATCCTTGTGTTGGTATTGGTATTCTTTGTGCTGTTTCTTTGCTTATGAGAGCTGTTGTGATAATGTTTTCTATGTCTGTTGCAAGTGTTAATTCTAGTTTTTGCGTGCTGAGTGCTTTTTGTTTGTATGCCATTGAAAAAAAGAATGCTAGTATGATTGCTCCTGCGATGAGTATGAATATCCAATGGAATTGCATTTCTATTCCTTTTTTGTTCATTGTCATGAGGATTGTATTGGCCAAGTGCTTACTTGTGCTGTTTTGCCTATGCCTTCAAAGCGTAGCTGGATGATGTTTGTATTGGTGGCACAAAAATAGCCTGGTGGTTCAACAGAGATAAATTGTAGATCTAAATCTGTGGTTCTTGGTATCGTGAATACGTTTGCCGCGTTTAGTTTGCATGCATCTTGTGCCCATGATAAATCGTATTGTTGGTTTGCTTTTTCAAAAATTGGTTGTTCTGTTGCACAGGTTGTTGTGTCAAAAAAGCAAACTGCTAAGTATTTGCTTGGGAGGTTTAGTTCTACTTTGCGTATTGTTCCGTAATCTCTTCGTACGCTTTCTACTGCTGTTTCTAGTTCTGTTTTGAAATTTAATAGTTGTATTTGTTCTTGTTTTTGAAGGAGGTTGTTGATGGCTTTATAGCCATAGGTGATAATTAAAATGAAAACTAGTGCAGAAATAATGAATATTAATACGTGGGATATTAATTGTGCTTTTTTTGATTTTATTTTATTTTTTGGCATGTTTTTCTACTTTTTTTGTGAGTTCTTTTTTATGTTTTTCATAATATTCTTTTGTTAGTTGGAGTTTTTCAAATAATTCATCTCGTTCTTCAGTGTCAAGTTTTCCTTTTTTGAGCAATTCTATATTGTGTTGTAGTTTTTGTTTTTCTTTTTGTCCGAGATCATCTACAATATGTTTTAACCTTTGTATTGGGTTTTTTTCATCGCTTTTTTTGTGTGCGACTTCTTTGAGTTTGTCAAGTGCATTTTCAAATGTTTTTTGTGATAGTGATTTTTTCTTTATTTTTTCTTCTAAATCTATCCAGTCTTTATCTGGTATTTCTTCTTTTTTTGCGAATCTGCGTAATTTTTCGAGCTCTGCTTGTTTGGTTGGTGATAGTGGTACTTCCAGTTCTTTTTTCTCTTTTTTTGTAGGTTTTGGTTTTGGTAGATGTTGGTAAATGCCGTATCCTAAATATGCTAGTCCTACAATAACTAAGAGTATGAACAAATATTTGATTGCTGTTCCAATAATTGATGTTGGATGATCTTCTGCATTCAGAGGGTCTGTTCCTTGTTTAACTTCATTTCCGTCTGTCCATCCATCTCCGTCTGTGTCTTTGCGTGTTGGGTTTGTTTTAAGGTTGTATTCTTCTTGGTTTGTTAAGCCATCTCTGTCATGGTCTGAATTGAGTGCTGCTTCTTCGCATTCTATGCAGCCAAAGTAGTCTAGTCTCCATTTGTCGTTGATTTGGTCGCCGAGTGTGTATCTTTGGCTGGCACTGCAGCCTGTTTCATCTATATCTTCTCCGAGTGGTGTGTCCAAACAGGTATCTTGTTCATCTTGTATGCCGTCCTGGTCAAGGTCTCCTACTGGTTCTGATGTGCATATCATCTCGTCTGGATTGCATAATAGTCTGTCAGAACAGTCGCTGTGTTTTTTGCATTGTTGTCCTTCATTGCATGGATCGCATGGTCCTCCGCAGTCAATATCTGTTTCTCCTGGGCTGAACTGGTTGTTTGCACATGCTGGTGCATCTGTGCATATTCCTTGGAATAAGTCACAGTAGTTGCTTTGGCAGTTTTGGTGTGTAATGCATATTTTATCATTGGTACACAACGGACAGGGGCTTCCGCCGCAGTCTGCATCACTTTCCAATCCGTTTGTGATACTGTCTTGACAGCTTGCGAGTTGGCACATTCCATTGTTGCAGAAATTACTTGCACAGTCTGTGTTAATTAGACATTGTTTGTTTTCTATGCATCCTTCGCATGGTCCTCCGCAGTCAATGTCTGTTTCATTGTTGTTTAGGTCTCCATCAAAGCATGCTTGTGGTGCTTGTGTAATGTCTAATTTTACTCCGTCGCTTTCCATTTGTTGGCTTTGTAAGCCTACTTTGTTGACTGATTTTACGTTGAATTGGTATCTTTGTTCATTAACAAGTCTGAATGGTGTTCCGTCGTGTTTTCTTGTGATGTATATAGGTTCTCCGCTTGTTTCGTTGCTTAGTAAGTTGGTAAATATTGGTTGTCGTTCTGTTTGGCTGATTAAACTGATTAAGTAGTGAGAGATGTTGCTTTCTGGATCGCTTCCTTTGAATGCGATGCGTATTTTTGTTTGTGACCAGGTAATGTTTGGGTCATCTAATACGCTGTCATCGCGTACGTATTCCATGTCTGGTGGGCTTGTGTCAACATAAATTGGTATGTGTATTACGTCTGATTGTTCTCCTGTTGGGTGTGTGCATGTTATGTAATAATCATATTTTCCTGGGCTGTTTACTTGTAGTGGTTGTCTGTGCGTGTAGTCTGCTGAGCAGCTTCCCATGCAGGCATTTATTGTGCTGGCTTCTTGACCAAAGTGGCATATGACTCTTTTGTTTGCTGCTACTCCTATGCTAAAGTTTAATGTTGAGAATCCTTGTGGTGTGCTGCTTGTAACTATGAGTGATTGGTTTAAGTTTACTGTGAATGGTATGACTGTTGGTGCTGACAGCAATTCATTTTCTCCTTTGCATGTTACTGAGTACTGGTATGTTTGTTTTTGTGTTACATTTATTGGTACTGTGTGTGCTTTTTTTGGTGTTGTGCCTTCTCCTGGGAATGTTCCGTTCATGTCTTCATATGTACTGGTTGTTAAGCTGTATTTGCAGAATCCTGGCTTGTCTAATTGTACGTTAAGTGTTGTGCTGTATATTTCTTGTCCTGGGATGTATTGTTCTGCTATTGTTGCTGGTTCTGCGAATGCTTTTTGTATGCGTGGCGGTTCTAAATCTAGGCTTATGTTGAATGTTCTTTGGCTGATTCCTAAGTTTTCGAAGTCGCAGTACACGTGCAGTGGTTTTGGTTTTGATCCGAATGGTATACTTAGTCCTGATGCTGTGTGCATTGTGTTGTTTCCTGATAGTGCTGTAAAATATCTGAAGTCTGTGCTGTTTGGTGCTGTTGGTGTATCGTATACGTATGCGCACGTGCTGGTTAGTGGTGTTTCTAGTGTTATGTTGAAGTTAGAATATGGTGTGACTCCGAAGCTCGGGTGTACTAATCTTATTGTTGGTGGTTGTGTGGCGATAAAAAATGTGCTTTCTCTGTAAATGTCTAGTTCATTAAATCCTTTGGCTGTTATTTGTAGGGTATGCAGTCCTCCTGTTAATTCTGTAAGTGTTGTTGTGTATGCTTGATTGTTGGTAGTTGTGAATTGTGATGTTATTGTTTTGTCTTCGTATTGTTTTGCGTATGGGTGTGCTTTATCTCTTCTGAGAACAACGTTTCGGAGCTCTGCTGGAGTGCTGAAGTTCAAGGTTATGTCTAATCTTGTTGTGTTGAAGATTGTTCCGTCTGGTGGTTGGATTGTTAGTTGTGCTACGTTTGGATCAACGAAAAGCGCGTAGCTTAGTTCTGGTTCTACATAAATTGTTCTGTTATTATGTCCGTTGATTGTGAAATTGTACTGCCCTGTTAATAGTTGACTTGGTGTGAATTGGTGTGTATCTGTTATTCCTGGAGTGATGTGTGTTAAGGGTATTGTTTGTCCTGATTGTATTAGTCCTGCGTATGTTATTGTTGTTGGTTCGTCAAAGTAGAGTGTGAATGTTGGGTTTTGGTAGGATGTGTATATTCTGTTTCCTACTGTTCTTCCTCCTGTGACTGTGATGTTGAGTAGGATTGGTCCGTTGCAGGCATCACATACTACAACGCTGATATTTTTTACTGTTTCAATATTGTTTGCTGGGTCTCTGCTGTAATAATAAATACTTGTTTGTCCTGGGTTTATTGTTGTTAGTACTGTTCTTCCATTTTTTAGTTCGCCGTTTTTAAGAAGTAATTCGTTTGTTTCTACTTGTGTTGGGTATTGTGTTGCTTGTGTGCATGTTTGTGTTGGTGTTTGTACGCATAAGTATGTTTTGTAGTTTGTTCTTCCTGCATAGTCTTGTGGTGAGCTTGTTTTATTTTTTTTGTCAAATATTTTTATTGTAAGTTTTTCTACTTTTCCTGCTGTTCCTTCTGGGATTAATGTTGTGATTGGTGGGAAGTAGTCACGTTCGCAGGCAGTGTTTCCTGGCAGACAATCCTGGAATCCTGGTCCTGTGTTTCCGTCTGCGTTTTTGACGCATCCTGTTGTGTCATGGAATTCGCATACTCGTAAATGGCAGACGTCATTGCTTGCTGATTGCAGGCTGTTGTCTGAGTTAAGGGTGATTCCATTTGCTGGTGAGTTGCATTGGTCTCGTGTGTAGTCTTGGCAGCTTACTTCATCGCAGCTTTTGCTGATTTTGAAATCTTTGTCGTAAAAGCAAATGTTGCTTAGTGTGCTTAGTGCGTTGCTTTTTTGTTCAGTGCATTGATCCCATAAGCTTGTGAATTTATTTTGCAAGTCTGGTGCTCCTGTGCTGTTGCAATACTCACAGTTGGCTTTGTTTCTGTCCACGCAAACTCCTATTCCTAAGTCTGGTATGGTATTGTGCCATTGGCATTGTCCTGCTCCGCAGTTGTCTCTTTGACATGTTTCTTCTGTTTTGTAATCATAACAACTCATTCTTGGGCTGCACGAGTAGCACATATTTACAACTGTTTGACTTTTATCATAAAAGCAGTATTTTGGGAGTAATCCTTGTTCGCAGGTGTTTTGTGTTGCGAATAATCCGAATGGGTCAAAGTTAATGCCGCAGTTTTCTTGTACTATGCATCTTGGTCCGCGTTCGTCTGCTACGCATATTTCGTTTTGTCTCGCACTGCATTGTACTTGTGGTGTTGTTGGTACTAATCTGTTTTTGTCTGTGCATTGCCATGCACTGTTTAGTCTTGTTGCAAAGGTTAATGCTGTTTTCCTGCTAAAATCTAGTAAGAATTCTTGTGCTGTGTATTGTGCATAACCATGTGTTTGTAGGTATGTTTTGTATCGCTCGTAGTATGCTGTTGATGAGCAGAATGGGCTGTTTACTGTGTTTTGCCAGCATTCTATGTCTCCGAGGTTGACTGTAGAGATTGCTGGTGCGCTTTCTCCCGATATAACATAGTTTGCTGTTATTGCGTATGTGTATTCTTGATTAAATTTTAGTGCTGGATCTTCATCGATGTATGTTGTTTGTGCAGGTATTTGTGCTACTGGTTGAAAATCACTGCATTGCCCTTCGCATCGTAAGACAGTGAGATAATTGACTTGGCATTCTGGTGTGAATGTTAATCGTGTTGCTTTTTGTCCTTGTATTGGTGTTGCGTTGAAATTTGCTGGTGCTGGTTTGTATCCTGGATCGTTGCATCTTGGGAGTGCTACGCCGCAGTCTGCTGGACAGTTTGTTGGTGTTTCTGTTGCTTGGCAAATGTTGTCTCCGCAAATTGTTGTTACTGGTGTTGGTGTTATTGTTGTTTGGCAGTGTTGGTCGCATGTTGTGGTAATGCTTGGTGGTACTCCTGCGTAGCTGAATCCTTTTGCAAGGCATGCTGTTTGTGTTTCAAAGCTTCCGTTGTTAAGAACTGGGTCGCAGCAGCACCCTGTTTGTGCATTTGCTGGCAGAGCTAATGCTAAAAAAATGAATGCGGAAAGTATTGTTAGTGTTAGCTTATTACGCATAGTGTTACTCGTAATGGTATTTCTTGATAATCAAATGCTGTGTTTGTGCTGCTGTCTTTTGCAGTTATTCTGATTGGTGTTAGTCCTGGTTGTGTGATTTTTTTAGGAGTTACATCATACATTATTGTTTGTTCGTCTGGGTCTGTTGCATTAATGAAAAAAGTGAGCTCTTGAGTGTCTGGGCATCCTATATCTATTATTTTTAATTGATTGTTTGTGATTGCTAATTCTGGCCCGTCTGAGTTATCTGGTAGGATGTGGAATAAGTAATTGGCTGTTTGCGTGTGATCTATTTGCCAGAGTGCTGGTGCTCTGTTTTTTCGTGCAACAGTGAATGTGTAAAGTTCATTGTTCACTGTATTTTGAGTGTCTGTTATTGTTATTATGCTGTAGTTCGTGTTGTCTTGAGTGTTTATTTGGTATCTTTCAGTGCTTGTTGGTTGGTAAGAAATGTCTGTTACGTCTGAATCAATAATTGCTTGTGCAAAATAATATGTGTTTGCGAATTGAAGTGGTATTTTGTGAACGAACTTTTCGAGAGTTGTCTGTTCTCCTTTCTGATTAGCAATTGTTATCTTCCAGTTAATTTGTATTGTTGTTTGTGTTTCTCTGGACAATTGTGTTTCATCTTCTGGGAGCATAATTGTGGCTTGTGGTTCTTCTGTTTTTATTGTGTATCCTTTGCTGGTGAAAGTTTCCCAATCAGTGCATTCTTTTATTTTTTTTGCAATGTATGTCTCAATAGTTTCTTGGATGCTGTTTATGTTTCGTTCTCCTGTTTTTTGGTTTATTTTGTAAAGTGGTGGGAGTTTGTTTATGCCATAATAGCCTGTAAAAATGATTTGGTCTTCAGTGTAGGGAAATGTTTGAAATGGATATTCTGGTATTGTAGCTGAGAATAATGTTCCGATGTTTCCTTCTGGAGGCAATATTGCGTAATTCATTTTGAGGTTTCCAAAACGCGAATCAGATCTTGTGATTTGATTTGTACTTGCCTGATCAGAAGTTATTCCTCCTTGACTCTGGTAAATTGTTCCTCCTTGTTTGCCAAGGAGTAGAAATGCGTCTGCGGTTGTGATTGCTAAGCAGCTAATAATGTAATCTTGTAAGGGTTGTGTTTGTATTGCTTCTTTGCGTTGTTTTTGTGTTTGATTGTTGAAGCTTCCTAGATAGAATACTAATCCAAACGCAATGAGTACGAGTATACCTATGATGATGAATAATGTTATTTGTGCTTTTTTCATGATATCCCTGCATAGTTGGTTAAGTCGTGCCATGAATCAATAAGATTTGATGTAGTGAATAAGTCAAAGGGTGTTTTTGCTGTTGCAATGTAGAATTCTGTTTGGATTGGTTGTTGTTCACAGTGTGCGTTGCCGTCTTTTGGTTTGATGAATTTTGTGCATGTTTGTTGTGGTAGTTGTATGTTTTTGTAGTACCATCCTGCGTATGCTGTGTTGTCTCTTGTCATGTTTTGTTGTTTGAAGCTGTAGAATGTTTTGTCGTTTTGTTTTGCAAAGTAAACAAAGTTTAATGCTGGTTCAATGTCGTAAAAGTCATAGTTAAATCCTTGTATGGTTGGGTTGTGTACGTATTGGGCAACATATGCTTTGAGTTTGTAATAACTGTCCATGAATAGTGCATGTGTGCTTGCTGCTGTTGGTTGTATTGTTGCGTTTGGTGAGTAAATAATACTTGCTGTGTTGTGGTTGTACCAAATGTTATCTCCGCAGTGATCATAATCCATGTCATTATTTTTTGCAACATCACATTTGGTTGTTGAGTATCCTAATGCTTGGAGTGGGCTTTTTCTGCCGTCTATGTCTTCATTGAGTGCCATTCCAAATGCTGTGCCTCTGCTGTAGCTAAGAACGCACACATTATTAACGCATGTACTTCTTTGTCCTCCTGTTTGTGTGCAGTATCTGTCTAAGAAAGTGTTTACTGCTCCGTAGCTTGTTACGTAGCTGTATCTGTTAAGTGTGTTGACGTATGTGTCGCAGTATAATTTGTATTGTTGGTCTCCTTGTTGTATTGGTATTTGTAATAATTGTTCTGCTACGAGTTTTGTTCTGCTTGTCCATTGTCCTACTTCGCAATAATGGTCTGCGATGTATTGTCCGTGCGTGATGCATTTTGGTTTGTCTCTTATTCCTGCTTGTGTCCAGTATCTTTCTGGTTGGTTGTCAAATGTTGGGTTTGATTGGTTGTTTACAAGGCATTGTGTTTGTTGGTTGCACAACCCTGAACTTGTGTGATCCCAGTTGTATTTTAGTTGTACTTGTACCCATGTTGCTGGTAGAGCTACTGCGCTAAGGCTGAGTAGTGCTATAAGTAGTATCCACATCCCTTTTTTTGCCATAATTGTGTGTTTAAAGAGTGCTGGTATTTAAAAATAAGGGTGTTTTTTGTAAGTACTAAGTTGCTGTTTTTCTTCTTCGGGCTATCTTTACAGGGGGAGGAAGCGCCCATCGCGCTTGTTGTGTTTCTGTTTGCTCATCTTTAAAACACCCCGTTAACCGAGGAGTAGAGAGCGCAAACAACCCTTTTGTGTTTGCTTTCGTGGGGGCCGGTGGGGCTTTGGTGGAGTGAAGGTAGTAGAGAAAGAACAGCGCGATAAACAATTGAGTTTGGGGGTAGCGCAAACATTATCAGAGCGCGAACTGATCAAGTCTGGCTTTCTTTTTTAGATTCGCAGGTAAGGTTATAATGAGAGGATCTTGCGAAAAACAGCAAGCCAGTGGAGTTACTCTCCTCTCTTTATTGATGTGTTGAGAAAAAGTTGTGCAAGATTGTTATGTTTGGCATTGGTATCCTTGGTTTTCTATTTGGTAGTATTCTCCGGGGTTTTTGCAGGTGTTTCCGTCCCAGCATTTGTTTTCTGGGCAGCAGCCTTGTTGTAGTTGGTTGGGTAGTGTTTGCCACGCTACAGTTTTTGTTTGGTGTATTTCTGTGTGCGGTGTTTGATGCCATTTGCCATTTGGTAAACAAATACTGTGTGTGCTACTTGTTGTGTTGAGTAAGGGTTGTCCGCAAACTCCTTGATGTGCGGGTGTGATGCCTGCGTTTTGTAATTCTGGTGAGGGAAGGGTGCCTTGGCATTGGTAGAATTGTCCTTGGTGATTGATAACTGTGTTGTTGGTGATTGTTTGTCCGCTCATTATTGGTGTGTTGTTCAAACAAGCTCCGAGTCCGTTTTGTTCTTCGTAAATGGCTTGTGGTGTGTTGTTGTCTAAAGGATCTCCACAGCATTGTGTGCCTGTCCATCTTATAGTGTTATATAATCTTCCTGCTGCACGACAAGCTCCCTCATCAGTGTCCAAATCAATTATCCAACCTTGTGTTGGTGAACAAAACTCAATCAGTCCTGTTTCATCGTTTGTTCTTCTTTCTCCTGCTAAGCATGGTGTTCTGTAAACAATCCATGTGCTGTTTTGTTGGCATTCATACGTGGTTGGTCCTACAATGATGCGTTCTCCTTGTTCTCTGAATGGATTGCTTGTTACTAATGGAAAAGTGTTGTTTCCGATGCATTCATATATGTTAGCTTGTTCAGGAACGCAAATGAATTCTCTGTCGTAAAGGGTTGTTCGCGTGAAATTATTTTTTGGGATTGTTGTTGCGCGTTCATTGGGTTTTTCGCAGGTTAGTATTTGTTGGCCTGTGCTTAGCACGGATATGTTTGTTGGGCATTGTAATTTTTTTGTTATTCCTTTTTGTAGGTTTGATAATGTTTGCCATTGTTGTTGTTCATTTTGTCCGCAAATTAAGTTGTCTTGCGAATAATAAGTGCACGTGTCTGGAGCAATGCTTATGCCGCAGCAAGTGTTTACTGTTTTATTCAGGTTAGAATCATAGTACCATGCCCAATCCCCTCCTGTGTTGTCACAAGCCTCTGCTTGTTCATAATCGCACTTGCCACTTTCATCATAATCAGTACACGCAATTATGTTTTGTGATGTTACTTCAAGGAGTATGTTTGTTGTATTTGGTGTTGCATAAAATACAGGTTCTTCGTCTGTAAGCAAATAAGGTCTTGCAAAACGTGCAATGGGTCCTATATTTTTGTTTTGTTCACCAAAGATGATTGTATTTGCATATGGGCTTGAATTCATGCGTGCCCAGAATCTGCCTTGTTGTACTGGTTGTCTTCCTCCTCGGTAATCGTATGAGCATCCTCTTATTTCGTCTCCTGTGGCTGTTATCCAGATGGTGTTTTCATATGTGTTTCTTGTATATCCTGTTGCGATTGCGCTTGTTTCGTATCTATTGTTTGAAAATATGGATACTCCTCCTTGATAACCTTCTTCTAGATCATGCAGTCCCCAATGTACATTCATGCCTTTTACCGATATTTCGTATGGGTATGGTAATTTGAGTAGTTGTCTTGAGTTTGATTCTGAGAATGAACTTTGTTGATGGTATGCTGATGCCCAGGGCAAGTTATTATTGTGACCCCAGTCTACAAGTTCATGGTAAGGTGAATAATGACATCTTCCTCCTCCTATTTGTCCTGTGACTTCTTGTGTGAGTACCCAATTAAATTCTGTTGCAAGAGTAGAAACTGATAAAATGGTGATGATAAACAGCCATATTTTTTTGTTGATCATGTTGATGCGTAAATTATATTAATTTATTTTTTTGTTTTTTAGTAAGCGACAATAATAACGCATAATTTAATTCTATTACTAACGTTTGGAAGGCATAACAGTTATATGTTTTATTTATGTCTTCCACTTTTTTAGTTTTGGCATTGGTATCCTTGGTTTTCTATTTGGTAGTATTCTCCGGGGTTTTTGCAGGTGTTTCCGTCCCAGCATTTGTTTTCTGGGCAGCATCCTTGATTGATTTGTGTTGCTAAGGGTTGCCAGTTTATGGATTTTACTTGGTGTACTGTTGTATATGGTGTTTGGTACCATTTACCATTTGGCAAACAAATACTGTGTATGCTGCTTGTTGTGTTGAGTAAGGGTTGTCCGCAAACTCCTTGATGTGCGGGTGTGATGCCTGCGTTTTGTAATTCTGTTGATGGGGGGGTTCCTTGGCATTGGTAGAATTGTCCTTGATGATTAATGATTGTATTGTTGGTGATTGTTTGTCCGCTCATTATTGGTGTGTTGTTCAAGCAAGCTCCGAGTCCATTTTGTTCTTCGTAAATGGCTTGTGGTGTGTTGTTGTCTAAAGGATCCCCGCAGCATTGTGTTCCCGTCCATCTTATAGTGTTATACAATCTTCCTGCTGCACGACAAGCTCCCTCATCTGCATCCAAGTCAGTTATCCATCCTTGTGTTGGTGAACAAAACTCAATCAGTCCTGTTTCATTATTTATTCTTTGTTCACCTAATAAACAAGGCGTATGGTATGTTGTCCAGGTTGCATTTTCCTGACATTCGTATGTTGTGGATCCTGCAACAATGTGTTCTCCTTGTTCTCTGAAGGGATTGTTTGTTACTAATGGAAATGTGTTGTTTCCAATACATTCATAAATGTCTTTTTGGTCAGGAACGCAAATAAATTCATGATTTAGTACTGTTATTTTTTGCATGTTTTGAAGTCCGTATGGGTTGTTTCCGCAGGCATAGAGTTCTGTGCCTGTACTGAGTGTTGAAAATTTTTCTGGGCAGGCGTAATTTTTGATGATGCCAGGCATGCTTAGAGAGGCAAATTGCCAGTTTTGTTCATTATTTTTGCCGCAGAGTGTATTAAATTGTTGTGAATATTGGCAAGTATCTGGTGTGTGTGTTGGTGTAATTCCACAGCATGTGCCTACAGTAGCTTGTAATTGAGGGTCATAATAGCTTGCCCAATCTCCACCAGCACCTGAGCAGGCATCTGCTTGTTCATAGTCGCAAGCATTGCTTAAATCCATATCAAGACACGCTAAAACTTGTGTGGTTATTTCAAATAAAATTTCAGGCTTGTCAGATTCTGCGTAAAAGCCAGGATTGTATAGTTCGTCTAGCAGGTATGGTCTTGCGAGTTCTTGGATAGTTCCAAGATTTTTTTGTTTTTCTCCAAATGTTATGTTTGCTGTGTGTGTTGCTCTTAGGTTTATCCAGTAGGTTCCTGTGTTTTCTGGTCCTCCCCATGAACGATCATGCACCCATATATTGCTCACTAAATCGTATACAAAACCGGGGATAGTGTATACCCACCAATCGTCGTAGTGTATTCTGAATTGGCTTTTTCCTCTTCCAACAAAGTCAAATGCGCATCTTTTTACTTCGTCTCCTGTTTCTATAACCCATGGTGTTATTTTTGGCTCATTTTTTGTTCCTCCTGCTGCGATGGAGTAGTTTATTCGTTGTCCATTTCTGTAAATGCCTATGCCTGAGTTGAATTGGCTGTGGTGCATTCCCCAGTGTGCGTTTATTGATCTTGCTTCTATTGTGTATGGAAAGTCTAATTTTAGTACTATTGGTGAATTGTCTATGTTGAGTCCGCCTCTGTTTCCGTTTGTGAAACAACTGGTTAACCATCCGTTTCCTGTTACTTGTTGAATAAAATCAAAATCGAATGGTGTTGCAGTTACAGTAACAGACAAGAATAGTGTAAGAAAAAAACATTTTTTGATCATATAACCATTTATGATGATAACCTTTAAATATTTTGTTCAAATAAATCAAGATATGAGAAAAGTTGTGGTGGGTGTTGTTATCTTGTTTTTAATAGTATTAGGGGTTTTTCTATATTTAAGGGGTGCTAAGTTGCAAAAAGTGGAGTTCAATGAGGTAAATTTACTAAATAGTTGTTTTGGCGAGTTTGATGATTTGCTAAAGCTTATTGCTGCACTCGATCAAGATGCTGAGTCGTGTGATGGTATTGATGATCAGAGTGTAAAGAATGTGTGTTTGGCTTATTTTGGGGCTGTTGAATGTGAAGATGATGTAAATTGTAATGCTGTTGTTGATAGAAGGTTAGCTGCTTGTGAAAGTTGGTTGTGTGTGAGTGTGTTGAATGGCGATTGTGAAAATTTTTCAGGAGATGATGTATTGTTATGCCTTGCCGTGCAACAAAAATCTTTTGAAGCAATTAACAAGCAAGAGTTATGCAGTAAAATAGTGAACCGATATGTTGGGTTTGAATCTTGTTTAGAAAATGCAAAAACGTTGGCTGAACAGGATATGTGTTTCAATCAAGAGCTAGTTTAATTTCTGTTTTTTGCATGCCCAGCATAGTAAACAGGGAAGCAAGGTCTTCCGGACTTCTCATATGTTCTGGTTTAGTTGCAAAGCTTGCTATTTTTGTTGGTGTTTTGTATTTTTTGCAGAATTGAATGTTTTGGGCAATTCTTCCAAGCAATACTGCTTGTTTTACTCCAGTAACAGAAAGTATTGACGACATTGAGAATCCTATTCGCACGTTTTTTTCTGTTGCTAATTTGCATAGTACTTGGTTTAGCCCTGATTGTCTGTAGTGTGTGTGGTCTGATCGTTCTGTTTGTTCAAAGTCATATGCAACATATGCTCTTTGTTCGAGTGCTTCTCTGTTTCCTTTACAGATGTATTTATTTTTGGTTTGTTTGGGCATTTTTTGTGGTGTTGTGAGTAGTAAGTTTTCTGTCGGAAAGTTTGTTTTTTTTGTGTAGAATTCTTTTTGGTTTGCGTAAGCAAAAATAAGTTGTTTTATGCCAAGTTTTTTGGCTAGTTCAATAAATTGTTCTTCGTTTTTGTTTGGAAATACGATATCTATCATTGCTTTAGTCTCGTTCTATAGTAAAGGCCACAAATATGTCAAGAACCACCCGTCAATAGACGGGTGGCATGAAGCGATAGCTTCATCTTCGCTTGTAATGATCAGTGGTTCCCAAGAAAATCCAGAGGATTTTCTGGGCCAGAAAATGCAAAGCATTTTCTTGGCTTGAGCACGCCAAAATTCCACCTATGTATATATGGTTTACGTAGTAAACCACCATTCAATAGAATGGTGAAATTTTTAGCGTTTGAGCATTATTGGCCTCTGGTATATTCAGGGGACATAACATTTCTTATGATTAATTATGTCTCCAGTTATATTTCTTACTTCAGGCCTCAAGTGTCTAGCTATATATATTTACGATTAATTCTCTACTCTAAACTATTACTTTATACTATTTGCTGTTTACCGCTTACTATTTTGGATAAGTATTTAAAACACTTTCTGGTGAAATGACGTATGAGAGTTCAGCGTATTTTGGCCATGGCCGGTATTGCCAGTAGGCGTAAATGTGAAGATTTAATTCGTACAGGTCGAGTGCAGGTGAATAATAAAATTGTCAAATTAGGTGATTCTGCTGATCCTGAAAAAGATAAAATAATAGTAGATGGGAAAGAACTTGTTATTGGAAAAAAAATTTATGTTTTGTTGAATAAGCCGAGAGGTTTTGTTACAACTGTTTCTGAAAGTCATGGTATGAAAACCGTTCTTGATATTGTTAAGGTTAATGAAAAAGTTTTTCCTGTTGGCCGGCTTGATAAAAACACTGAGGGTTTGCTTTTGTTGACCAATGATGGAGATTTTGCATTTAAATTAACTCACCCTAAGTTTGAAGTTGAGAAAGAGTATGTTGTAACATTGGATAACTTTCTGTCTGATTCTGTTGTTAATAAGATCAAGAAAGGTGTGTTGATTGATAACAGGCCTGTTCAGGTTTCAAAAATAAATGTAAAAGAAAAAGAAGTTGTGCTTGTTATTCATGAGGGTCGTAAGCGTATTGTTCGCAGATTGTTTGAAAAGCTTGGTTTTAAAGTTGTAAAATTAGTGCGTACACGAGTTGGCAAATTATCACTTGGTAATCTGAAGCAGGGTAAGTGGTGTTTTTTGACAGAAAAGGAAATTGAGAGCTTAAATCAAATAACTCACGTAAGTTCATAGACAATTTCAATTTTTATTCTGTCATAATCTTCAAAGTAAACTGAATAATATTCTTTAGCATAATCAGGATATTCGTTTGGTCCTCCATACAAGGGTTGGATTTTTCTTGGTTTAAGAAATTCTGAAACAAATTGGTCTACAAATTTGGGTGATGAAACATTAAACGCAAGGTGGTTTAATCCTGTGCGTTTTCTGTGAAATCCTTCTTTATTATATTTCTTTGAAGTTACGTTTACACACAGATAGCTTTTCCCATCGTTAGCATCAAAATGCATTCCATCCTCAGTAATTTTAAATTCAAGGTAATTTAGCAAGTCTTTCCAGAATTGAAATGATTTTTTGCTCGAAAGATTTATTCCGATGTGTCCTATTGTTGCTTTCATGTTTTTCACCCTTGGTTTTTTTACTTCTTACTGTTTACTGTTCATTTCATGCTTCTTATTGTTTACTGCTCATTTCAAACATCTGATACAATTCATCTATTTCTTTTTCGTTTATGCCAGTGAGTGGTCTGAGTACAAGCAGTTCTGTTTCTATTTCTTCTAGTTCATTAAGTGTCTGTCCGTTGACCAGTGCTAAGGCTTTTGTTTCTTGTGCAATTGTTCTGATTGTTTGATTCTTGTTGAGTTGGCAGGATATTTTTGCTCCATATGTTTGTAATAATTCTGTTGGTTGTTGTTTTTCAAATAAAGGTATGACTGTGCATCCTCGTTTAAGCATCAGTATTGCTGCTAGAATGTCCTGTTTTGTTTCTGTGAATGCAAGCACTGTTCCTTGTGAGTTTACTGGAAGTCCTCCAAAGCAGTTGATTCGTTCTGTAAAAACATATGCGTTGCCATGTATGAGTTCTACTTCAATGTTAACATCATAGTTTTCTAAATCTACTTCTGCTTTGGTTTTTGCTACTATTTCGGCTCCTAATTGTTTTTGTACTTCTTGAGAGTTCATTGGTATTGTTTTATCTAATCTTTGACATGTTACTCGAAAACTAATGTTTCTGTGTAATTCCACGAGTTGCATTGCTGCTTGTGCCATTTTGACAATATCAATCGGTGTTTGTATTGCATAGCTATATGATGAGCTGCCGAATATTTTTTTGAGTTCTGAAATTTTTTTTTCAACATGAACAAGTATTCTGCCGTATCTGCGCTCAATTTCTGCAGATATTCCTTTTTTTGATAAAAAGTGTTGAATATTGTTTGCTAGTTTTTGTTCGTACCATTTTCTGTTTTTTCCTTTTGTTCCTATTTCGCTGTATCTCACCAATATTGTTTGTTTCATAGTAGCTCTTTTATTCTTTTAAGTGTATATTCTATTTCTGTTTTGGTTGTGTATTTGCTGAGTGTAAATCGCAGTGTGCTGTTGAGTTTATCTTTGGGTAGTCCGAGTGCTTTGAGTACATGGCTAGGTGTTGCTTTTTTTGTATTGCATGCACTTCCTGCTGAGCAAGCTATTCCTTGTTCATCAAGCTTTAACAATAACGAGTCTGCTTCTTGTCCAGGGAATGTTAAGTTGATATTGTTGCATAGTCTGTTTTTGCTTCCGTTCAGGGTTGAAATAGTTAATAGTTGTTGAATAAAGTAATTTTTGAGTTCTGTCATGTGTTGGATGTCTTTTTCTGTAATAAGCGTTGTTGCTTTTGCAAATCCAATTATTCCTGGGACATTATGTGTTCCTGCGCGCTTATTTTGTTCTTGCATTCCGCCGAGAATTTGTGGTTGTATTGGCACGTTTTCTTTGACTGCAAGTGCTGCTATTCCTTTTGGTCCGTGTATTTTGTGTGCGCTGATGCTAATTAAGTCTGCTTCTGGCGTTTTTGTTTTGCAAAAACTTTGCGCTGCATCAGTATGAAAAAATATTTTCTTCTTTTTGCAAATGCTGTAAATCTCATTGATTGGTTGTATGACGCCTATTTCATTGTTTGCGTGCATAATGCTGACAATGATTGTTTTTGGTGTTATTGCGTGTTCAAGTTTTTTTATATCAACAAGTCCTTCTTTGTTTACGAGCAGATAAGTTACTTCAAAGCCTTCTTTTTCTAAGCGTTTGCAGGCTTCAAGTATTGAGGAATGTTCTATGTTGCTTACAATAATATGGTTACCTTGTTTTTTCATGGCGTGTGCAACGCCAAATAATGCCAGGTTGTTTGCTTCTGTTCCGCTACTTGTAAAAATGAGTTCGTGCGGTTGAAAGTTGAGTTTTGAGGCTATTTGTTTTCTTGCTTGTTCTAGTGCTTCTTGTGCTTTTCTTCCAAGTGCGTGTATGCTCTCAGGGTTACCATACTGTTCTGTGAGGTATGGTTGTATGGCTTTTGCTACTTCTGGTGCTGTTTTTGTGGTTGCTCCGTTGTCTAGATAAACTTGCATGATTCTTTAGTTTCAGAGACATTTATAATTGTTTAGATCTACAAATTGTTGTTTAAAAGTATCACACAAAAGACATCAGATTCCACAAGCCTTCAAAAATCAAGAACCTATCAGAATACTAGAGCGCGCTAAATCTTCAAGATATTGTTCATTTTCACAACAAAAAATAGGTTCCTAACTACACAAGATAAGTTTCAGTAAGTGTAACAAGTACTAGTTTTTGGCAATGTTAGTATTACTTTATTTTTCTAAATGTTCTACTGATCCATTTTTCTCCTGAACAACCACATCTATTACTTTTATCAAAACTACATTTTCCTTCGCGTACATATCTGCCTTCCCAAGTAAGTTCAGTTTCGCCATGTTCTGGGAATCTGATAACAGTTGAGACTGTGCAATGGAGTTTTTCTTGGCATTTTGGAGCGGATTGATCGCAAGAATCTGATCTCGAGATAATCTCGCCGAGCCGTATATGAATCACTTCAGGAGGGTCTTCTATCCTGGGCTGGATGCTCAAAGAAGTAGTATCAGCATTTCTAATGGCGTGTCCATTGGTTGCATTTGTTGTAAAAACAAAAACAAGTCCTAATACTGCCACTAAAATAACAGCACCGAACAATATTTTTTCTGTCATGTTCATTTACCCTCTTTTTAATATCTAACAAATGAATTAATATTATTTAAGTATTATGTTTTAAGCTTTGTAACTAGTTTTTCTTACCGATAGCTTTATAAACCCCTTTTTTTGCCAAAAGTATATGCCAGCAATGAGATTTAGGTCAAGGACGTTCAGGAGAGTATTTGTACGTACTCCTGGCGGTGAAACAAAGCTTACATATAAGAAACGAAAGAATGCGAAGCCGCATTGTGCTTTGTGTAAGGCTGTTTTGCCTGGTGTAGCGCGCGGTACAAAAACTCAAGTACGTGCTTTGCCAAAGTCTGCGCGGCGTCCTGAGAGACCATATGGCGGACAGTTGTGTAGTGCCTGTATGCGTAAAACAATTGTTGCGAAGGCAAGAAATCAAGCTTGAAACAGACCTGTAAGTATCGGCAACGACTTACAAATGGAGGGTTAAAATGATTGAAGTTGGAAGAATTTGTGTGAAAATTGCTGGCAGAGACGCTGGTAAAAGGTGCGTTGTTATTGATGTTCTTGATAGCAAGTTTGTGTTAATTGATGGGCAAACACGAAGGCGCAAGTGTAATATGTTGCATTTGGAACCACTTGCTCAAACAGTTAAAATTAGCAAAGGTGCTTCTCGTGATAAAATTGTTTCTGCATTCAAAGATTTGGGTATTGAGTTAAGAGAAAAGAAATCTAAAAAACCTGCTGCAAAGCCGAAGAAAGTAAGAAAGGTTAAACCAAAAGCGACTAAACCAGTAAAGCAAAAGGTTGTTGCAAAGCCTGTTGAGAAAAAAACAGAGGAAGTTCCTGTTTCAAAGCCAGCAGAACCAAAAACTATTCCAAAAAAGAAAGCAGTGAAAAAGGTTGTTAAAAAAGAGTAATTTTATTTTTATTCTCCAATAAAGTCTTCTAAGTTAATTTCGCATCCAACAACTGGCATGTTTAGTCCAAAGTTTTCTAAAACTTGTGGGCGTATTTCTCCTAGCGTTCCTATTTCTTTGTTTTTGTAGAAAATTGTTGCTGTTCTTCCGGAGATAAAACTTGGGTGTTCTGTTGTTTTAATCGTGCATTTTTTATCTAAAAGTTTGAGGATGTGTTCAATCTCTTGTCGTATTGCTGTGTAGTCTGTTTTTGCGTGGCAAAGCAGCATAACAAGGTGTTTTTCTTCTCTGATTCCTGTTTCTGTTGTTGTATCTTCTAAAAATATTTTCCCTGTACTGAAAATGTTTTGTGGATATTCATTGTGTGTATTTTTTGATAATATTTCTAGTTGTTGTGGCAGTAATGAATGTCGCAAGTAGTCAAAGTCTTCTGAAATTGAATTTTGTAGTTTGATGAGTTGTGCGTTGTTCATCATGTTTTTTGCAAGTATCTTTTTGTTTGATAAGTGGAATGTTTCTGTTTCTATGAATCCTCTTCCAACAATGATTTCTTTTATTTTTCTGAGGAGTATTTCAAATGGGTCTTCTTGCCCTATTGTGGAGACGTTTGGTATTTCTTCTTCAAAATTCTCGTAACCGTAAGCAATTGCAATATCTTCTATTAAATCTACTTGGTGCAATATGTCTGCTCGATATGCTGGAATAAGTGCGTGTCCTTTTTCATATCCGTAACCCATTTTTTCGAGAAGTTGTTTCATATCTTTTTCTTTTAAATTGAGTTCTAGTATTTTGTTAACATAAGTTATGTCTATTTTCATTTTTGTTGGTGTTAAGTCTGGTGACGTAAATTTTTTTTCTGGGCAAATCATTTCAACGCTGTGTATTTCTCCTCCCATGTCTGCAAACATGGTAACAAACATATTGAGTGCTGATTTGATGTTTGCTAAATTTGTTCCTGTGCATTCGATGAATATTTCATGCGTGTCAAGTTCCACTTTTCCTGTATCTTGAGAGTTTGTGTATGGGAGCATGCACATAACATTTTCTTTTGAGTCTATGAAGAAAGGGTATTTTTTCCAGTCTTGTGCGATGTGTTTGTATGCTTTGCCTGTTTTGTGTAATTCTTCTACTTGTATTGCTGGGATTTTTTTATCATGACCGAGAGGTTGGAACATTACCTTGTTTGGATCTTTTGCAATGTATTTTATTGGAAAGTGAATGTTTTTTAGTGGGTAAATTCCGTAGGCTGATTTTTTTCTGTTTCTTCCGTGTGTTGTTGCTAGTTTTTCTTGCATCTGCATTATTTCTTTGATTCTTTGGTCTGTGAATGTAATTTTTTTTACTACAGCGCAAACTGTGTATGGTCTCATTGTGACTGATGAATCTACTATAACTTTGTAATTGCTTTTTTTGATAGTGTATTTTCTTAGCCCTTTTTTTGTTCCGAGAAAACTTGCGAGGGATCTTCCGAATCCTTGTTCGCTGAGCCAGTCTGGTCTGTTCGGGAAGATTTCAACTGTTATTTCATCTCCTTCTATGTTTTCGAGGTCTGTTCCTATCATGCTTATTCTGTCTTTAAGTTGTTCAATAGGTAATTTCTTACCGATTATTTTTTCGATTTCTTTTTTGCTAAATGTTACTTTTGGCATGTTTTTCCTCTAGGCAACTTTGAATTTATCAGTTTTTTGGTGAATGGCGTGAACTCCCCATTATTTTTGTAGCCGATATTCAAAGTTGGCTTAGGGAACGCAAGAAAACTCTGGTTTTCTGCGCAACAAAAAACAGTGTTTTTTGTGCACACATAAATTTTTGATTTATGTTGCGCCCAGAAAATTTCTAATTTTCTTGGGCTTTGATGTATTTTTATTAATTTTTCAAAGTTCCCTCTATTTCAACCATGTTTTTATTTCGCGTAGTTGTTTGAGATCGTTATTGTTTAATTGTCGTATGTCTGTAAGCTTCCAGTATTCTGATACGTATCTTCCCATTCCTTGTCCCCATGCTAGCACAGGACAGTCAAAGCCAAGCAAAGGCTTAACTACTTCTGGTCTGAATATTCCTGCTCCTCCGAATTCTACCCATTCTTTTTTTACAGGATGGAATACGTCTACTTCGAGTGATGGTTCTGTGTATGGGAAGTGTGCTGGTCGCATGCGTACTCCAGGAAATCCCATTTTTTTGTAGAATTGTCTTAGGTATCCTTTTAGATGTTTTAAGTTCGCGTTTGGATCTACTACTATTCCGTCTACTTGGTAGAATTCAAATAAGTGTTTCCAGTCAAGTGCTTCGTTTCTGAATACTTTTCCGACAGCGAAGAACTTGGCAGGCAAATCTTCTTTTTTGAGATTAGCTATTGTTCTTGCAGATAATACTGTTGTGTGTGTTCTGAGGAGTATTTTTTCTGCTTCTTGTTTGGAATATTTGTATTGCCATCCTCTGCTTCCTGTTCCTGCTCCGTTTTCATGTGCTTCTTTTATTTTTGTCCAGATTGCGGGCAGTTTTGCTTTTCCTGGAATGTAAAATGTGTCTTGCATTTCTCGTGCTGGATGGTCTTGTGGGACAAATAGAGCGTCAAGATCCCAAAAAGCTGAATGTACAAAATTGCCTGTCATTTCTTTAAAGCCCATATCTAGCCAGATACGTTTGATATATTCTACTGCTTCGTTTTCAAAGTGTTTTCTTCCGCCATTAATTGCAGGCACTTGTACTTCTACATCATATCTTCTGAAATTTTTTCCTTTCCAGTTTCCTGTTTTAATCATTTCTGGAGTTAATCGTTCAATAAAATCCGTATCAAGGTTTTCTTCTGCAAGTAGTTTTTCTCCTGCTGTTGTGAGTTGCGCACTGATGATTTTTTTCTTTTCAATGTTGATTATTTTTTTGCGTTTAGTGAGTTCTGTTATTTCTTGTTTTTCTTGATCTGTAAGAAATACTGTTTTTAGTGGGAATGATTTTCTTAGAATATTTTCTCCAGGAAATCCTTCTGCAAGCAATTTTGTTCCTTGTGGAGTAATAGATAATAGCAAGTCTTCATTTTTTGTTATGTGAAAAGCATTCTGTCTTCTTAATAGACCAATACATGCGTGCATTTCTTCTTGGTTGAGATTTGCTTTTTTTGCAAGTTCATTCGCAGGTGTTGGTTTGTTTGTGAGCTCTGTTAATAATCTTCGTTCTGGCAGTCCTTGTTGCTGGTATTTTTTGCCGTTTTCGTCAAGTTCTATTATTTCTTTTTCTTCTGTGTTAACCGTAATGAGTTTTTTGTTTGACAGCCATTGAAGAGCTCTGCTCACCTCTACTTCTTGCAGTCCGCTTGCTTCTGCTAAATGATTTAGTAGAGGGTTTTGTCGTATTCTTGGGAGAACTTTCTTTTCGTATTCGTGTAAACTTTGTGCAATAGTTTTGAGTTCCATGATTATAAGTGATTGTGAATGTATTGCTTATATACTTTTCGTGAAGCAAAAAAGAAAGAAAAATAGAGGTAAAAATAATTTATTTTGCGCTTGTGCTTTTCATTGTTTTCCATGTTGTGTTAAACATGCTTTCTAGTGCGTTTGCAAAGAAGGGTGTGTTTACCCAGATTCCTACGTCGTATGTTGGGTGAACATCTTTGTCATCTAATACCATAAAAACCAGTTCTTTACCGTCTACAATGCAGAATCGTGCGCCTTCGTCTGTGTGTCTTACTTCTGCTACTTTTGATACTTCTTGAACTGCTGATTTCGATTCTTTTGTTATTGGTGCTGCAATTCGTATTTTGACTCCTTTCTTTTTGAGTTTTTCAAAGACTGGTTTGAGTCCTTCTACTTTTCTCATAAAACCTTGGGCTGTTGTCATGATTGTTACGCTATTTTGTGCGTTTCTTATGGCAAGTTCAAGGTGAGAGTACAAATTGTGTCTGCCTCGTAAGCTACCTGATAATTCTGTTGGTTCTACAAGTTCTACCCCTTGTGTGTGCAAAGTAGTTAGCTCTTGGAGAACTTCTGTTGTTTTGAGTTGTTCTAATCTTTTTACTCTTTCTTGTGCATCTTCATGTAGATTCTTTTTAACTCTTTCAAGAACTTCTGTTGGTGCTACTGCAATGTATTTTATGGGTTTGCCTAGTTTCATGATAACGAATCCTTTTCGTTCAAGGCTTTCCAGAACATCGTAGCTTCTGCTTCTTGGCACGTTTGCAATATCAGAAAGTTCTCCTGCTGTTGCAACACCTCTTGATAGCAATGCAGTCCAAATCTTGACCTCGTAAAGGTTTAGAACGAAATAACGTCTTAGTTTGCTTAAAAATTCTTCTTTTACGATCATCTGTTACCCCCCTTTTTGTGACGGAAAGGAATACTTAATGAGTTACTCCCTGCCCCCCGTAACATGTTTTTGTTATTGTTGTGCGGTAAATCAATCTTATATTAAAGCCTTTTGGTTTGTTACTTTTTGTTGACAAATTTGTTTTCTTTTTTTGTCGTCGGAAAAATGCGTTTTGCACGTATCGGGTTGTCACTTTCAGGTTGATGTAATTACAAACAGAAATACTATTTAAACATTTAGCGTGTACAACGTTATGGTTTTGATATGCTATTTATTCTATGCTGAGTTGTTTATGTTTATCTATTAACTGTAAAATTTTAAATGATTTTGTATCTCAGTATTGCGCCTATTCCTCCTAATCCGTTAAGTGTTTTTCCTCCTTCGTGTTTTGAGGAAATAATTATTACTGATCCTTTGTTTTGTTCTACAAGTTTCATGATCTCATTTAACGTGTCAAATGTTTGTTTTTCCCTAAGATCATGAATTAATGTGTCTGTCACCAGCAAAGTTATTATTGCGCCAATTTGTGCTGCTTTTTCTGTGTTTGTAAATCCGTAAACTGCAAGGCTGTTTTTTGCAATGTGTTGCATTAATTGTTCTACTGATTGTATTTCTTCTGTTGTTCTTTCTTGTTTAAGTGCTGATTTTACTTCATCGCGTTTGATAACTTCATCTATTGCTCGTTCATTTGCTGCTGAACATGTTGCTTGGATAATTTTTTTCTTTAGTTGTTCGTTTGTGAGTATTTTGAACAGTTCTTCTTTCCAGAATGCTGGGCTTGCAATTATTATTTTATCTGCATTGTATCTTTTATCATATTCTTCTATTTGTTTGATTATTTCTGCATAGAAGTTTTTGGTTGTTTTTGTTTCCAGGTGTTTTCGTTGCACATCTCCTGTTAGCTTACTTAGGTTTTCTATTCCTGATCGTTTCATTCTTGCAAAGTATGCTTCTTCTCTGTCAAATGCGCAAATAAGAATGTTTGCGGCTTGTTGTGTTGCTGCTTCTTCCAGTTGCTTTAACTGGTAACTGTGCCAGTGTTCTTTTTGTAGTGTGATTGTGTTGCTTGCTTCTATGGATATTGTGTGGTAGCTTCCTTTTGGTATGTCTTCAATTTCTGTTTGTACTGTTCCGTTAACGCGCAGGTTTGTTTCTGTGTACTCTGTTTTTTCTGTTTTGATTGTGAGTGTGATTGTTTTCTTGCTAACATCTTCTGCGAGTTTTATTTTGCGTGTTGTCTTGCCTGTGAGCAAGTCATTTTTTTCAATGAGTTGTGATAAATACCATAAGTCTTCTGGTGTTTCTATTCGTAATACTACTTTGTTGTTTCTGAGATCTTTTTTGATGATGCGCATAATATTCTTACTAGACTGAGCGTATTAAAATGTTTACTTTATTTTACAGAGGAGTTAATGTCCCCTCTTCACTCATACTTGAACATAATTGGACCAAAAAATACTTATTGAATAAATATTGGTGGTTCTCTTGCACATCCATTGTAGTCATAGTCACAGCTTTTCTTTGGCGCTTTGTTTTCATAGAAGTTAAACGAGTACCCATTATAGTAATTATCATAATACTCTCTTGCGCTTGGGTGCGTGTAGTGTAGATCAAATTCATCTAGATCGTCTGGTTCGATAAATCCGTATCGTTTTACGCCGACATGTTCTACTATTTCAAAGTCATCAAAGTCTCTGAAGTTTGCAACATCCCATTTGTCTGATTGTTTTTCTGCTGCAAATTGGTTGTAATCTTTGAGTGTCCAGCACTCCATATCATTGTAATCGTTGATTGCATGATTGTCCCATTTATCGTTATGGTTTTCATTAATGATAAGGAGTTGGTCTTGATATCCTAGTTTTTTGAATTTTTTGTTTCCAATATTTTTTGCAGTTAATGGGTCTCGATTGTCATGCGAGTCAAGATTTGCATAATAGTTATAATCATCAAGGCTGATGCACGCATAATCATCAAAATCTACAAAGTCCTGTGCATCATATCCATCGTATTGGTTTCGGTTTGCTTTTGCAATGTTATCTTGCATATCTGCTGGGTTGTTGTAAAAGAAAATTTCGTATGCGAATGTTGGACTAGAAAAAATAAGCAGCAAGAACAAACATGTTATTTTTGATGTCATTAGTAGTACTGGTAGTTGTTATATGGTTTGTAGTATGAGTTATATCCTGATGGGTACGAATAATATTTGTAATTGCTGTAGCCATATGGTTTGTAGCTCGAATATGGGTAAGAATATTGCGGATAATTATAGTATGGTTGTGAATAGCTGTTAGTGTAACTGTTTCGGCTCTCATACTCGTTTTGTGATTCAAATGCAAAATTTCTGCTTCTGCTAGTTGTTTCTGAATATCCGCAGTCATAATAGTAATAACCACAGCCTGTTCTGTGTCTGCTTCCGGTTTCTGTTTCTTGATAATTTACTCGCTCATAGTTTCTTGCGTATGTTGATGATTCTTGATTAGAATAGCCATAGTTAGATTGTCCAGGATACCCGTAGCTGTAATATGCAAATGCGCTTGGCGCAATAAATAATATTAGCAAAGCAAAAAGCAATAGTTTTTTCATAATCATCCCCCTACGTCACTCCTTACAAATAGTAAAGGTTATATAAAATTTACGTCGATAAAATACTCACAAGAAAGTGATTAAAAACAGAGTTCAAAAAGATTTATATATGCTCTTAGCTATTTAAAAGCAAAGGTGATTAAATGAAAAAAAGAGGTGAAGGCAACTCTGCTGTAGGTCTGATAGGAGTTATTACCTTAATTTTTGTTTTCTATATTTTGTTTTTGCCGAGTGAGAGTAGGCGTTCGTTGTTGGAAGAAGGAACGCTGTACGGTGATAATGATTCATATGATCTTGGAGAGCATGTTTTGTTAAGTGAGTCTGTTGGCAGATTATCTTTTGTGTCCACTGGTCAGTTTGATCATCCTTTGCCGAATGTTTTTTTGGTTGAGCGTCAAAATGCTCAAGTGTTGAAAGAAGAAAATCCTTTTGTTGTTCGCAAAAGTTTTTTTAGTGAAGATAGAAAAGTGGTTCGTTTTGATCTCGATAATCCGAAACAAGTTGATAATGTGCTTTTAACGTTTCAGGTTTCTGCACAGGATGGTGGAATACTGGGAATTAAATTAAACAGTCAGCTTTTGTTTGAGAATGAGATTGTTGTTCGTAATCCTCCTCCTGTTCGTTTGCCTACAAATTTGTTGCGCGAGATTAATGAATTAGAGTTTTTTGTAACTGGTGGTTTGTTTGGTGGTGAATATTCTTTAACTGATGTGAAGGTTGTTGGTGATATTCTTGATGTGTCAAACAGGGAAGCTGTAAGTACGTTTAGTTTGTCTAATGTTGAGATTGGCAATTTTGATTCTGCTCATTTATTGTTTTATCCAATTTGTGATCAGAATGAGGCTGGTTTGTTGACGTTAACTTTGAATGGTAATGTAGTTTATTCTTCTGTTCCTGCGTGTGAGAGTTTGAACAGGCAGGAATTATACACTGATGATTTGCGTGAGGGAAAAAATACTTTGGTTATGCGTATTGATAAGGGATCTTATAGGTTTGAGCAGATTCGCGTGCGTACAAATGTAAAACCTAGTCGTGGTTTTATTGAGTATTTCCATGTTGATGCGAGTTTGTATGAGGATATTTTGCAGGGCAGAAATGTAATTTTGGAGATTGAATTTGTTGATGATAATCGTGTGAAGCGTTTGGAAACCAGTGTGAATGGTATTCGTGATGTGATTGATCAGCGCGCTCCTTTTTTTGTAAGAGAGATTTCTCGTGTTGTTCGTGAGGGCAGCAATTACATTGAGTTGCTTCCGTTAAGCGATGTTGAAGTTGTTCGTGCAGAAGTGCGTGTTGAATAATCTTGGTTTGTAAACTATGGCAGAGGATGAATTTGAAGATATTGTTGATGAGGAAAGTGGAGAGGTAACTGGTTTCAGGAGAAAAGGTCGTAAAGAGCCTGAACGCGCTGCTTCAGAGATTTCTGAATCGGGTTCTCATGCACGCGAGAGTAGTGAAGAGCTTGATCTTGATTCTAGAGAACATGAAATTGAACCTGAAGAAAGCAGAGAACGTCCAAGAAGAAGTCCTGACGGCTGGGCTCCTGAATCACATGATTCAGAAAGTGAGAGTGGCAGACTGAGGCGTGCTGGAAATGTTGTTCGTGAATCTGGCAGGACTGGTGCAGCAATTCATGCGTTTACGCAATCAAGCAGACAAGTGTTTGCAAATGTAGTTTTTGTTATTGTAACTTTGGGTTTGTTTTTTTTTAGTGGTGGTTTTCTTTCAATTTGGTTGCGTTTAGGGCTTGTGGGTGTTGCAGTAATTTTGTTGCTTTTCATGAATGCTCCTGGATTGCGTCAAGTCATACAAAATTTGTGGGGCGGTGAGAATAGGAATGTTCTTCGCAATACTGTTGTTATTTTTATTATTGGTTTGATTATTACATTAGCGGGTTATTTTAGTGGGATGTTTTCAGCTTTCTTTGCATTTGTAATAACTCTTGTTGTAACGATTATTTATGTGTTGTTGCATCTTGATGTGAAACATGGACGAATTAATTTTTTGTATTATCTTGCTCCGCTTGTGTTGATGACAATAACTGCGTGGGTTTTTGGTTCTCCTTGGGCAGGGATTGTTGGTTTGCTTGCTGGTTGTATTTGGCTTGGCTGGGAGAAACAAAGTATTGGAGTTGCAGTTATTGTGGGTATTGTTAGTGTTGTTCTTTTTTTGGTTATTTTATCCTTGATTAGTGTTGAAGAAGAGCCTGAAGAAGGTAAGGTTGCTGTTGATCCTAATAGTCGTTTTGGGCGTATGATTGCTTTGCAGCAGGAGCTTTGGTTTAGGTTTATTCGTACTTTTCGTGATGTTCCTGGCAGGATAAAACAGTTTGGTCAGCGTCAGGTTGCAATTTATAGTGAGGATATTCAGATTGGTAAAGTTGATAAGTATGCTGTGAAAAAAATGGGTTTGTTTTTGGATAATGTTGGTACTGATAGTAAGAGGGTGTTTGTTCCTCCTGAACAGCCGGGCAGGTTTACTGAACCTATTTTGGTATACGGTGAGTTAAGTCTTGAAGGTTTTGAAGATAGTGCTCCTGTTAATGTGAGAATTACTTGTCATGCTGAGAATCTTACAGGTAATGTGAGTGGGCTTGTGAGACCGGATGATAGTTTTGTGATGGTTCATGGTGATCCTCCAATAGATATTGGTTGTGTGATTAATCCAAGAGATCTTAGTGACGGGCAGTATATGATTGTGATTGATGTTGCGTTTAATTTCAAAACTGAGGCGTACATGCGTGGGTACTTTATGGAGCAGACAAGGTTACGCGCGTACACTCGAGAGAAGACTGATCCTCTTGCAGAGTTTGGTATTTCTGATAAGGATCCTAAAGCTGTGTTTACTTCTGGTCCTGTTGGAATAGGTGTGGGGCTTGGTAGTTTGCCTGTTCCTGTTGCAGAAGATATGCATGGTCCTACTGTGAAAATTACTGTTGAGGATCTTTGGGAAGGAAGACTCGGGAATGTTGAATCTTTTTCGTTCAAGCTTCCTCCTGGATTGGCTGTTACAGCCATAGAGGGTAAAAATAGGCCTGGTTGTGATTCTGCTTGTGGAACAAGTGATCCTTGCATATGTGCTCTGCAGAGAGATGATATTGATAGTTTGTTTTCAAAGAAACAGGAAATTGCAGGCATTAGCACGTTACGGATTAATACAGATGTAAAGGATGCTGCTGTCCTTTTGGGTAATGCTCCTTTAGCGATTAGAAACATTGAAGTTGCTGCTAGTTATACATATAATTTGCAGGAGCTAGTTCCTGTTGCTGTGTATCATGAGAGGGTGCAGCCATGAAAAAATACTTACTTTTCTTATTGTTGGTGTTATTTGCTTGCCAGCCAGGGTTGCGGCAGACTCAATTAGTTGATGTTCATACTGGCACGTCTGGTTTAGAGCTTAAATTTTTTGATACAAATCTTGTTGATGTTTTTGAAAGTTCATATTTTGATATGTTGATTGAGTTACGAAATCACGGGGCTGCCAATATAAATGAAGGAAAATATGTTTGGATAACTGAAGAGAATTATGTTGTTGCAGAAGGCAGAACGAGCAAGGGCGTTTTTGATTTGCAGGGAAGAACTCCTTATGATCCTTCTGGTGGGTTTTCTGTCGTTGAAAGCAGGATGACTGCAAAGCTGCTCCCTCAACTCATTAAAGGGTACGATACTCCCGTTATTTTTTTGGCGTGTTATCCGTATAAAACAAACGCGACAGTTCATGTTTGCATTGATACTGATATTCAGCAGGCAAATCCAAGAAAGGTGTGCAAACCTGATACGATAAATTTGAGAGGTGGTCAGGGTGCTCCTGTTGCTATTGAAAGTGTGGAGCAAATTTTCAGTCGCGATCAAGCAACAGGAAAAATCAGACCAACGTTTGTTATTAACATGAGAAATCTTGGCAACGGACACGTTGTTGATAGCTCTTTGTTGGATGTTGCGTGTGGCAGTCAGGGAGGTTTGTCTTTGTTGCGCGGTACTTCTGTAACTGGTGAAATAGGTAGTGCTGGTTTCAATAAAGTTTCTGTGTCTGCAAGTTTGCCTAGTGGGGATCTTGATTGTGGTGTTAATCCTGCAATTTTATTGGAGAAAGGTAAAGATGCAGCTATCATTTGCCGTGTAAATGATAATGCTTTGCTTGATGTTTCTGCAGGAACATTTACAAGTTTGTTATCGATCAAAATTAATTATGGGTATGTTACTTCTAAATCGTTTATGTTGACTATTAAAAAATTTATTTAAGCTTATACTATCTTAAGAATTATATACTAAATAAAGAAAGTATAATGTGCTTTTTCTTGATTTATGAGTGTGAAAAAACATTTAGAACGTACGTTGCAGGATGTTAATGATACTCTTGAGGTGCTTTGCCGCAATGGGTTGTTTGATGATGAACGCGTTGTTAAGTTAAAGTCTGTTGCTTATGATGCTGATGCTTGTTTGAAAGTGTATGAGGGATGTGAAAATTTTGAGGAAAAAGCTGAGCGTGCCAAGGCCGAACTTGCAGAAATCAGAAGCTTGGAAATTTCTGTTCGTGATTGTTTAAATAATTCATTAGATAGTGATTCTGGGAAAGCACTTCAGAGTGTTCAGAAGCGTATTATTGAGTGGGAAAATAAGTATTGTGTTGACGGGAAATCTGTTGTTGATAGAGTTGCTAGTTCTGATTTTTTGGATCATAAGGCTTGTGTTGAGTCTGATCTTGCAGGTTTTGTTGATTTGTTGAAGGTGGAAAATTCTTTGTTGTATAGTTTTGTTGAGAATTGCAAAAGTTTAGAGTCTGAAAGAAAGTCTAAGCATGATGTTGTGTATGCTGGTTTGAATTCTGCTGTTATTGATGTTAGGAGAAAATTAGATGGGCTTGTTGGTGTTAACAAGGATGTTGTTCTTGATGAGTTGTCTGAAGCAGAGCGTGCGTTAAAGGGATTGAGTGGTGCACGGGAAGTATTGGATGTTGATTATGATTTGAAGCGTGTAGAGGTATTAACTGAAAAGTTTAATGGTTATTTGAGGGGCGTGTACGCGGATAATAGTTGGTGTTCAAAATTTGTAAAGTTTGTGAACAAGGCGTTGGTCGTGCGCACTGCTGTTGCTTTGGTATCTTCTTGCGGGGTTTTCGGGGGTGTTTATAGTTGTGATGTGAAGGATTATTTTGAGCGTCTCTCGGGGGTAATTGAGAGTAAAGATGTTTCACCAGTTATAGATAGTTTTGAAAAATCCATAAAAAACAATCAGACTTCTCCAAGAAGTGCGTTGAATAATGCAGAAGAAAATTATTCACAACAGCCTATAGAGAAAATGAGCGTTCTTGTGCGCGATTGTTCGTCTGAGACAAGCGATGATTATTCGGAAGAGTTTGAAGAAGATGTTGTGCGAGAATTAAATTACGTGATCAGGGTTGATGCAGCTATTCAAGTTGTTGCTTCTGAGAGTAATGTGCTTTCATCTCCTGATTTAAGTGGAAGCAGCAATATTAGTTTAGAAGCAAGGCTTGGAGAGTGTTTGTCTTTTGTTGATAAGGGATGCGAGTTAGTGTATCAGAGTGAGTCACATGACGAGGAAGAAGTTATTGGAGTTGACGCGAGCAAAGGGGTTGAAGTGCCTTGCAAGGAAGAGTTTATTGAAGAGGAAGCCCGTGTTTGGCTTTCTGAGGCTGAAAAAAGGGGTCATAAAAAAATCGCAGCTGTTTTGCCTGATTGTTATGATGCGCAGCCCAAGCCAGTTGATCTGCCAGTTGAAAATAGTGACAAGGACATTAAAGGGGATGATATTAATTTGTCTTTGCTTGATGCAGTAATTTTTGCTGGCGGCACTGTTGGAAATGATTTTAAGAATGGTCAGCTCGGGTTATATTTGCGAGGAAATTTGTTGGATGGTCAGTCTGTGCATCCCACGTTGCGTTTGTTTGGCAGTAGAGAGTTGCTTGATAACGGTTTGAGTACTAATGGTTTGGGAGTGAAGTTTGGTTTGGGTTTGGATTCTTTTTTTGTTGATGGTATTCCTTTGTTTTATTTGGAGCCTTTTGTAGGTACAAATCAAATGACAACACATGGAGAGTTGGTTTCTGCGCCTGATGCGAGTATTGACAGAAAGTTGGTTGCGCGTTCTTCAGTTTATGGTTTGAATGTTGGTTTGAGAGTTCCGGGTGTTGCTTTTGCTGATTTGACTGTGCAGGCAGGAAATGGGAAATACAATCTTGAAGAGAAACTAAATGGTGTGTTGCTTACTGGCAAATGGTTTGATGATAATTTCGTTGTTGAACGCGAGGAGCATAACCCTGAGTTTAAAAAAAGTGGAGATTTAAAGAGTTTTTTGGTTAATGGTTCTTTGTCACAAAAACTGTTCGGGGTTGGTAAGAAAGATTTGCGCGCAGGCAGTTATGATTTGGCTGATTCAAAGTGGTTGGATCGTGCTTTTAACTATGGTTTTAGTGGCGACCCCTTTAGTTTGTTTGGCGGGTACAGCAAGGAGCGTATTGGAGTTTATTCTGCATCTTCTGGTTTTTTTAGACGAGTGGAGCATGATGGATTGTTTTCTTATGATGTGTTGAGTTTGCAGACTGGAGTTGTTTGTGTTTTTGATTTGAGAAATTATTATGTTAATGGTTATAGTACTTTCTTAAATGGTCAAGTGGAAAATGGTGCGGGTATCGTGCTTGGTTTAATGCCTTATGTAAGATCTGTTAAGGAAAAGATCATTGGGAAGGAAACTTTTAAGCAGGATTTTTTTGATGTTGGCTTGCGTTTTGGTTTAGAATATTCAGCTGGTATGAATAGTCCTCCTATTGGTTTTGTTGTTGATTATGTAAATCGTTCAGGTGATGATACTGATGAATTGTTTAGCGCAGGAGTTAGTGTCAGTTATTAACAGTCAATAGTCGGAAAATATATATTAAACGAGGCCGGTTATGAGTTTAAGATATGATTTAAGGGATGCTGTCAAGAAAGGCGAATATGAACTTGAAGAACTTTGCAGTGTTGATTTTGTTAGTGAAGATTTGGTTGAGTTTAATGATTATTTGTGGTATGCCGCGGGCGTATATGACAAAGTTGAGGCGCATGTTGGGTTGCTTGAAAATGCTGCTAAGGCGAAGAAAAAAGTGGCTGATTTTGACAGGTGGGTTGAAGAGAAAACAAGGTTGCTGAGAAAGAAATTCGCCGATGTGCACAGTGAAAAAGAGAAGCAACAAGCTATGTACGAAATTAATTCAACAAAAAAGTTAATTAAAAAAGAATGGGCTGAAAAAAAGAAACCTCTTATTGATGCGTTGAAAGTTGTTGCAAGTGACTCTTTTATTGAGAAAAAACAGAAATTAAAAGAGGAAGTTAAACGCGTGCTTGTCGGATTAGAAGATTTTGTTAATCGTGACTGGCAAACATGTAGACAAAGTGCTTGTCAGGAAGTTATTGATGTTAGTGATAGGTTGAAACGTGCAATTTTAAGGGTAAAGTGTCATTCTTATTTTTTCCAGAAGTTCTTTGGAGATCGTTTTTATGATAGGTTTATTTTACTTGATTTGGCTCGTGCTAAGAGTGTGGTGAGTAATTTGAAGTTACGCGAGGTCGCGTTCAGTAATGCTAAAAGTTTGCAAGGGTTAGAGCGTGAATTTTATGATTCTGTTGAAAAAAAGAAAACATTATTTGCTTGTACTGCTTCTGCTGGTGCTGATTGGCTTGAATTAATCAAGCCTGTTGAGGATGAAGTTTGTGCTTGGGAACTGGAGAATCGGCAGCGTATTGATAGTGCTGTGAAGCGAATCGATAATGCGTTATTTAAGAAAGCATATGAGAAAGATGTAAAATTTGCAAAAAAATTGTTAAGCAAGTTTAATTATTATATCGCAGGTGTTAGAGCTGCTGATTTTACGTGTCGTAATTTACTGGATTTTGGTGCATGTGTTAAAGAAAAAAGTGATTCTGTTGGTATGGTTGTTAAAGCTGGTTTGAGTAGAATTTATGGTTGGTTGAGAAATGAGTATATTAGTCCTGTTGTTTTTTCTCTTTCTGTGTGGGGTCTGACTGCTGGCGTTTATTTGCATCATATTCATACAAAAAATCCGTTTTCAGGCGGTAAAGATTTTGTTGAACAGGTTGGTAAATTGAGTTATTCTGAGCTTGTTGATAAATATGGAGCTGACATGGCGCAAAGAGTCAACGCGTATGTTGCGAAAAAGACTTATGAGCGTTTGGATAAGGAAGAGAGACTGAGGGAAAGGGAATGGCAAAGAATTTTGCGGCAGGATGCTCGCGAATACGATCTTAAAAGGAAGCAACAGCGTGATCATGTGAATAGAGAAGTAGAACATATACGCGACTTGCAAGCTCAAGAAAAGAGATTCTATGAATTGCTTAAAAGACATCATGACAATTGGGCAAATAGTCATGCAAAAGCATATGGACACAATAAATAGCAAGCAAACAACATCAAAGCGTAAGCTAATCATCTGGCTTTCCTTTTTTAGAATTGCAGGTGTAGTTTAAGGAGAGGACAGCATTGACAGATTGCAAGCCAGAGAAGCTTCTCTCCTCTCTTTAAAAACACAAAGTATTTAAAAGCATATTAGTTAATTGGTTGTATGAAAAAGAGTGTGATGGTTGTTTTGCTATTTACAGTCTTGTTAGCGTGCCAGCCGTCCACTAATTCTGATGAACCTGTTGTGCAGGATTTTCGTTTTGGTACTGAAGGTTTGTTTATTCAGTTTGCTCCTGGTGCTCCGTCTCCGAGATTGTTTGATAATCAGGAGTTTGTTGCGTTAGTTGAAGTGCAGAATAGGGGAACACATACAGTTGATCCAAATAGTGGCAATATTCATCTTTCTGGTTTTGATGATAAGATAATAAAATTAGATGATGCTACACCTCGCGATCAACAATTGCCGCAGTTGAGTGGTAGAGGTCCTTTTATTACTCAAGGCGGTATTGATACTATAACGTTTACTGGCAGAATTGATTTGAGAGGGTTTGGTGTTGATAAATACGCAACAAATGTTCTTGCTACTGCTTGTTATGCATATCAAACAGTTGCTACTGCAAATTTCTGTGTTGATCCTTCTCCGTTTAGTGCTACTCGTCGTACAAGAGTGTGTACACCTGCTCCGATTAGTCTTGGGAGTCAGGGCGCTCCTGTTGCAGTAACAAGTATTGATGTTGAGCCTACACCTGATTTCACAAGGTTGCAAATTCGTGTTTCAAATGTTGGATCTGGCGATGTGTTTAAACTTGGTCAGGGTCCTGTGCTGGGAAGTAGTAATGATCAAAATCCTCAGCTGTTACCAAGAATTGATAAGTGTAGTCCGTATCAGGGCGGTTTGCGTTTTGATGAAGTTGATTATGTGAAGATAAGTGAAGTGAAAGTTTCTGGAATTGCTTTGGACCTTGCACCCGGAACAAGCCAGGCGTGTCGTCCGTTGTTACAGGATAGAGAGAATCAGGGAGATTATTATTTACGGTTAGTAAACGGGCAAGGAGTGCTGTATTGCGAAGTAAAACATGCTGCACTTGGTGTTCAAGGGGATTCAACGTTTGTTACTCCTTTGAGTGTTGTGCTTGATTATGGTTATAGAACGTCTGTTTCAACACCTATTGAAATTCGTCCTACTGGAAGATGAAAAAAATAATTATTTTGACAATAATGGTTTTGTTTTTGTTAGCTTGCGAAGGGCAGGATGGAGATGTTACAACAGTGAGTAATCCTTTTGTTGGTGGTTCGCAGGGAATCATAATGAATTTTCAGGATTTTCGTTCTGAGGTTTTTGATGGTGGTACTGATCCGTTTAGTGTTGTTGTGCGTTTAGAAAACAAAGGTGAAACTTTAGTTGAGAAAAGTAGGGTTAAAGTGCGCTTATCTGGTTTTAATCCTGCACAGTTTGGCAGAACAGAAGCTCAGTTGCTTATCTCTCCTGTTCTTGATGATGTGCTGGAAACGCGTAAAGAGCCTTCTGGAAATATTATTCCTGGCCCACCAGTGTTTGTTGAGTTTTCTGGTTTGAATCACGCATCGAGGATTGCTGGTGCTGTTGCAGAGTTCCCGTTGCGTGCTGAATTGTGTTATGCGTATGCCAGCCGTGCAGTAAGCAAGTTGTGTATTAGGGAGAATGTGTTGTCAACAAGGCAAAGTCTTTGCGAAGTTACTGAGTCAAAGTCTGTGTTTAACAGCGGTTCTCCTGTTCAGGTTAGAAATTTCCAGGAAGCATCAAGGGGTAGAAATAAGGTTGGTTTTTCTTTTGATGTTGTGAATGTTGGTGATGGTTCTTTGTATCAGGTTGGTTCTGGTTGTGATACAAGTTCTCGTGCGTTTGAGAATAAAGCGCGTGTTCGTGTTGTTACTTCTTTGCCTGGCTTGCAGTGTACTGGTTTGTCGCAAACAACAGAAGGTGTTGAAGGGGAGGTTACTTTGTATAATGGTCAGAAAACAATTACTTGTTCTCAGGATGTGAACACTGGTACTGATTTTGAGCAGATTGTTGGTGTTGAGGTTGGTTATGATTATAATCAGATTACCCAGACAACGCTCAGAGTTCAGAATTCTGGAGAATAAATTTTGTAGAAATTCTTCGTCTGATTTTCAATAAATAGGAAGAACTTGCGCTTGGCCATTTTTGCGAGACTCCCTCTTTAAAGCACCCCATTTATCTAAAAATAGAAAACGCAAACAGTCATTTTATGTTTGCTTTTGCTGAGGATGTATTGATTTTGCGATAGCGAAATTAATATTTTGGGACGTAGCAAAGCGGAGTCACAATAGTAGGCTTGGTGGCATTAAAAACCGTTGAGAAAAAGTAACACAACAAACCATCGCGTTTGGGGCGGTAGCGCAAACGATATTAAAGCACAAGTAATCATCTGGCTTTCTACTTTCAGAAGTGCAGGTGAGGTTTAAGGAGAGGACCTTGCGAAAAACAGAGAGCCAGAGGAGCTACTGTCCTCTCTTTACTCATTCAGAATAAACTGCGCTAACAGAGCTTCTAATTGCAAAAATTCGTCGCTTCCTTCTACTATTCTGAATTCTGTTTCTCCGCATTTGTCTATGAGTTGTACTTTTTTTCTGTTTGAAATGTCTAATTGCCAGATTGTTGACTGTATTTGTTTGATAATGTCAACTGCAGACAGTCCATATGTTAGCATGATGTTTAGGAGTTTGTCTCTGCTTTCCACAAATTTTCCTGCTAGTGCTAAGTTGAGTGTTTCTTTGATTTCTGTTGGTTTTGCATAGCTTGCGAGGGAATAGACATTGTCAGGTGTTATTTCTCCTGCTGCTGCTCCGCTTTGTAATAAATTGACTACTCGTCTGCAATCTCCTTCTGCAATGGTTATTAGTGCGTTTTTTGCTTCTTGTCCTATGGACAAGTTTTCTTGTGTTGCGATTTTTGTAATTAGTTGTTCGACGTGTTCGTTGCTGAGTGGTTTGAATCTGAAGACTGCGCATCTGCTTTGTATTGGGTCTATTATTTTGCTGCTGTAGTTTGCTGCAAGTACAAACCTGCACGTGCTGGTGTAGTTTTCCATTGTTCTTCTGAGTGCTTGTTGTGCTTCTTTTGTGAGCGCGTCGCATTCATCAAGAAAGATGATTTTGAATGGTACGTTTCCGAGTGCTTTTGTTCGTGCAAAATCTTTGACTTTTACTCGTACAACGTCTATTCCTCTTTCATCGCTTGCGTTTAGTTCTAAGAAGTTTTCTCTGTAATGTTCTCCGAAAAACGTGCGTGCGATGATCAAAGCAAGTGTGCTTTTTCCTATGCCTGCTGGTCCTGCAAAGAGTAAGTGTGGTATGTTTTGTTTTTCTATGAATGCTTTAAGTTTTTTTATGATTTCTGTTTGGCCTGTGAGATCTTCAAATGTTTTTGGTCTGTATTTTTCTGTCCATATGGTTGTTATGTCTGACATGTTGTTGTATTCTTTGAGGCTCTTTAAATAATTTGTTGTGTTTCTGTGGGCACAGTAAATTTCTAACTAAACTAAGTCTTCTTCAGAAATAAGTAAGTAGTCTCCTGTTGCAAGTACTGCGCTGAATGGGATGAGCAATTCTCCTGTTTTGGCTTTTTCTAATTCTAATTTTTCTGCGTATGGTGTTGGGTTTTTTAAGACGACGTTGATTAGTTCTCCTGATTTTGTTTCGAAGATAATATCTCCTACTTCTCCGAATCGTTTGCCGCTTCTGCTTACAACTGTTTTTCCTATTACTTCTTTTGAGAATTGTCTGTCAGCCATGCAGTTTTGCAGTTGAAGACTCTATTTAAAGTTTTCTGTGCCGAAAGAAAGAACTATATGTTGTTGTTTTTTCTTTCTTTCGTTACTTGTTGGTTGCAAGCCGTGCATGTTTCTCGTTGGCACCCTTTTGGTGTTTCTTTTGTTTTAAGTGTGTTTTGTATTGTTTTTATCAATTGGTTTATTTCGTCAATTAAGTATGGGTTGAGTTTAATTTCTCGTTGGGTGTTGCTGTCTATGTAATGAACTATTGCTTGGTTTACATTGCCAAATTGTTCGTTTAACAGTAAGGCGTATGCTGCTGCTTGTATTTTGTGGTATTCTCTTATTCCTTCTTTTGGCGTTTCTCCGCTTTTGAGTTCTATGGGAATAAGTTTTTCTGGATAGCAGGCAAGTTTGTCTATTCTTCCGTGAAGGGGCGTTTGTTTTCCTCGAATTGTATATTCTGTTTTTATTTTTGGTGTTAGGGTTTCCCAGAGTTGTTCACCAGATAGTCCTTTGTTTGTGTGTTGTTGTACTTGTTCTGCGTGGTCGCTTGCTTGATGTAGTGCAACTGGTAATGCTTGTTGGAATGCTTCTGTTAGTGGTAATTGTACTTGTTTGAGACTGTATTTTTGTTTTATGATTATTTTTCTGAGAATATCTGTGTATTTTGTTTTGAAAAGTGTTTCAACATCATCTAAATGGTTTTGTAAGATTATATTTTGTTGTTCTGCAACAGTTAGCTCGTGTATTTTGTGTTTGATTGATCCGAGAAGCATTGCTTTGTTGATTGGTTCTTTGATACCTAGAATGTATGCTTTGTAAAATTGTTTTGGACAGTATGTCCATAGTGAGAGTGCTGTTATTGGTAGAGAATCCATTTTGTTTTGAGTTGATTGTTTGTTTTTATAGTTTGCTTTTTTGCAAACGCTTCAATTATTTTCTGCATAAATTTATAAAGCATCTCTTCTTCAAATAATGCATGAATGTTCAGGAAAAATTGGAATTAATTAAAAGAAACACTCAGGAGATTATCACAGAGGAAGAATTAAAAAATCTTTTTGAAACAAAAAAGCAGCCCGTGATTTATCTTGGCACTGCAATTACCAGCACTCCACATATTGGTTATTTTGTGTGGGTAAAGAAGATGTGTGATTTTATGAAAGCTGGATGTAAAGTTATTGTTTTGTTGGCAGATATTCATGGTGCTTTGGACAATTGTCCTTGGGAGTTATTAGAAAAGAGGTACGATTATTACAAGATTGTTATTCCTGCACTGTTTGAATCATTAGGGGCTGATTTGAAAAAGTTGGAGTTGGTGAAAGGATCTGATTATCAGTTGAGCAAGGAGTATGTATTTGATGTGTTACGTATGTCTACAATGGTGAGTGTTGCTGATTGTACAAAGGCTGCTTCAGAAGTTGTGAAGATGGGTGAGAGTCCGAAGTTGTCTGGTTTGTTGTATCCTATTTTCCAGGCGTTGGATGAAGAGTATTTGAAAGCTGACATGCAGTTTGGTGGTAATGATCAGAGGAAGATTTTTGTTTTTGATAGAGAGAATCTTCCGAAGCTTGGATATAAAGCGCGTGTGGAAGTTCTTAGTCCGCTTGTTCCTGGTTTGACTGCCTCTGGCAAAATGTCAAGTTCTGAAGCTGGTTCAAAAGTGGATTTGCTGGATGATGAACCTACTGTGAATAAGAAAATTGGTGATGCTTTTTGTGAGCCTGGAAAGATTGAAAAAAACGGCGTGTTGGCATTTGTAAAGTATGTTGTAATACCCCATAAGGAAGATAATGATTTGTCTTTTGTTGTTGAGCGTCCTGAAAAATTCGGGGGGGATTTAGCGTATAAATCTTACGTTGAGTTAGAGAGGGATTATGTTGCTGAGAAATTGCATCCGCAGGATTTGAAAAAAGCTGTTGCAAAAGAAGTTAATGTTCTTTTGGGAACAATTCGTAAGCGAGTTAAAGGTCACGAAAAATTGATTATGGAAGCGTATCCGGATCGATGAAACTTGCAAACTTACAGAAGTTTTTACAAAGAGAATGTATTGATTTTGCGTTGTTTATAGATGAAGCATATGCAAAATATTTTTCTGGAGTTTCGTTTGAGAAAGGTTGTTTAATTGTACCTGCAAATAGTTTGCCGTTATTGTTGATTCCTGGTTTTGAAGCTGGCAGGTTAGAAAAGTTTGCGCGTGTTCTTGTTAAGAAAGCAAAGTTATGGGATGATTTAAAGAGTATTGTCTCTGGAAAAAAGTGCGGTGTTGTTTCTAATAATATCTCTTATTCAATTGTGCAAAAACTGCAAGATTGGAATTGTTCTGTGGTTTGTATAGATGAGTTTTGTACAAGATTGCGTTTAACAAAAACTTCTGAAGAAATAATACAGATACGAAACGCATGTGACTTGACTGATCAAATATTTAAAAATGTTTGTGATATGCTGACAAATGATACTTCTGAGCTGGAAGTTGCAAATTTCATAAAAAATCAAATTAATGAGTTGGGTTTAGAGCCTAGTTTTTCTCCTATTGTTGCTTCGGGAAAGAATGCTGCAGTACCGCATCATATACCTACAAATAAAAAACTTGAGGGTTTTACAATTGTTGATTTTGGTGTTATTTATCATAATTATTGTTCTGATATGACTCGTACTGTTTTTGTTGGACTTCCAAGTGAAGAAGAAAAAAAATTGTATGCTGATGTTTTGGATGTTCAGCTTAAGTGTATCAGTCAAGCAAGAGTAGGCAAAAATTTTGATGATATTGATGATTTTGCAAAAGAACAGCTGCCATTGCTTGTTCATCGCATTGGACATAGCTTAGGTGTTGAAGTGCATGACGTGCAGGGGTCTCCGTTAATTTTGCAGGAGGGGATGTGTGTGACTATTGAGCCTGGGTCTTATTCGCCTGGCAAGTTTGGTATTCGTATTGAAGATGATTTATTGATTACAAAATCGGGGGCAGAGGTGCTTACTAAGTCAACAAAAGAGCTTATTTGTATCAATAAAAAGATTTAAATACCTTATTTAATGAATGTTGTTCATGGCTGGTAAAGATACTCTTTCGTTTGGCTTTCAGACTGATGTGAGTGATTTAGAGGAAGAAAATCGATTTTTAAGAGAGAGTGTTGATAATCTGGAGAAAGAACTTGAGAAGTTCAGAAGAACTCCTCTTATTTCCTGTGAAATACGTGAGTGTTTTGGTGATACTGCTTTAGTTAAGTTGCCGAATGGGAATGAGTTTTTAGTTGATGTTGCTGATGGTTGTGGTAAGCTTGAGTCTGGAGATTTTGTGTTGGCTGAACAAAAGAATCTTACGTTGGTAAGAAAGATGGACAGAAGCAAGCGTTTTGATGCTGATAAGTTTGTAATTGTTGAAAAGCCGACTGTTTCATGGGCGCAAGTTGGTGGTCTTGCGTTGCAGGAACGTGAGATTAAGGAAGTTATTGAGCTTCCGTTGTTGAAGCCGGAATTGTTTAAGAAAATTGGTATTGAGCCTCCGAAGGGTATTTTGTTGTTTGGTCCTCCTGGTACTGGGAAAACTTTGTTGGCAAAAGCTGTCGCTGCTTCAACTAATAGTACTTTTATTGAGGTTGTTGGTTCTGAGCTTGTGCAGAAGTTTATTGGTGAGGGTGCAAAGCTTGTTAAGGAAATTTTCCAGCTTGCGCGAGATAGGTCTCCGAGTATTATTTTTATTGATGAGATTGATGCTATTGCTGCTACGCGAATTGATGTTGGTACTTCTGGTGAACGTGAAGTGCAGCGTACTTTTATGCAGTTGCTTGCTGAGGTTGATGGTTTTGATGCGCTTGGTGATGTGAAGATTATTGGTTGTACGAATAGGAAAGATATTCTTGATCCTGCTATTACTAGGCCTGGTCGTCTTGATAGGTTGATTCATGTTGATTTGCCTAATGAGGATGCGCGGAAGGATATTTTTAAAATTCATACGCGGAATATGAGGCTTGGCAAGATTAATTTGAGCAATATTTTGAAGAAGATGGAAGGTTTTAGTGGTGCTGAGATTAAAGCTTCTTGTACTGAAGCTGGTTATTTTGCTATTCGTGATGATAGAACTAATGTTTCTGAGGCTGATTTGCTTGCTGGCATTGATAAAGTTGCTGCAGAAGTTGAACTTGAAGGCACCGATTATTTGAATATGTTTGGGTAGTTCTAAGTAGTTCGCATAACCACTCAACTCAGCATATTATGCGCACA
>PCYA01000006.1 GCA_002762795.1 Candidatus Woesearchaeota archaeon CG10_big_fil_rev_8_21_14_0_10_37_12 | reverse complement strand
CACATTAATAAATCATAATTGCGTGCCTTTCTGAGCGTGCTCAGGAATTAACACAATTATAAATTATTCTTGTTAATTCCTGACAAGAGGGGCATCGCTAAACAGATAAAGCGAGATCATAAAAGTCCCCTCTGTAAAGAAGAAAAACTTATAAAGCATAACTCCGTAAAGTTTTCGATGGAAGTTCTTATAGAAAAGAAAAAAGTAACAGATGTGGCATGTGATGTGCTTATTGCAGGTCTGTTTGAAGAGGAACTTTCTGCATCGCTGAAAGAGATTGGTGAAAAAACAGATAATATTGTTTCTTTTGTAAATAAAGATTTCAAAGGGGAGCTTAAATCAAGAAGATCTTTTCCAACAAATGGGAAGATTCCTGCAAAAGTTGTGTTGATGGTTGGTCTTGGCAAAAAAGCAGAGGCAACTCTTGAGACGTTAAGAAATGCGGCAGCATTGGCGTTAAAAGCTGCACGGGATATTTACACAGGAAGAATAATTGTATCTGCACTTCATGATGTTGATTTGCCAAATTATTCTGTGGATGAACGCGCACAAGTTACTGTTGAAGGATTTGTGCTTGGTGAATATAGGTTCGATAAGTATAAAACTGTTGATATTGATAAACAAAAAATTGTTGATAAATTAATTGTGTTAAACGCTTCAGATGTAGCAGTGAATAAAGGAAAAGTTATTAGTGGGTCAACTTGTTTAGCGCGTGATCTTATTAATGAGCCTGCGTCAAATTTGACTCCTGAACAGCTTGCTAACGAAGCTAAAAAATTGGAAAAATTTGGAGTTAAAGTTACTGTTTTTGACAAAAAAGAAATAGAGAAACTTGGTTTGCACGCTTTGCTTGCAGTGAATAGGGGTTCTGTGAATGAGCCGCGTTTTGTTATTATGGAGTATGATGGCGGCGGAAAAAAGAAGGTGGCATTAGTTGGCAAAGGTATCACTTTTGATTCTGGTGGTCTTGATATAAAAAATGCTGACGGTATGTTAACAATGAAATGTGATATGGGTGGCGCAGCAGCAATTATTGCAACAATCAATTGTATTGCAAAACTGAGATTGCCTGTTCATGTTGTGGGCGTGTTTGCTTCAACAGAAAACATGCCTGGCGAAAATGCTTACAAGCCAGGGGATGTTATTTCAAGTTATTTGGGAAAAACTATTGAGATTGGTAATACTGATGCAGAAGGCAGAGTAGTTTTGTCTGACGCTTTGGCGTACACTGAAAAAAAGTTGAAGCCAGATTGTATTATTGATCTTGCAACTTTAACTGGTGCGTGCAGTATTGCTCTTGGCAGGGTTTGTGCTGGTGTTATGGGTACGAGTTCAGATGCGATTTCTAAGCTAAAAGAGTCTGGTCTTGCAACAAATGAGCGTGTTTGGGAGTTTCCGTTTTATAAAGAATATCACGAGATGGTGAAATCTGATATTGCTGATGTGTATAATATGGGCAAGTATGCACGTGAAGCAGGAACCATTATGGGAGGGTGTTTCTTGGCTGCGTTTGTTGAAAAAACTCCATGGGTGCATATGGATATTGCAAATGTTGACTGGGATGAATCTCCTACTGATTATAATGTGAAAGGAGGTACAGGTTTTGGTGTTCGCTTGTTGACCCATTTCTTGGAGAACTTAAATTGAAAACTTTTAGTATTGAGCAGGCAGAGCGTTTGTTGCCTTCTGTTGATAAGTTAGTTCGCAAAGCTCAGCGTCTTCGTGATAAAGTTGAGTGGATTTTGGAAAGTCATGAGCCTGTTGTTGAAGTGAATAATGAAACTGGTTTTCATTTGTTTGTTACAGAGCAAGTGAAGGTGAACAGGGAGTTTCATCAGTTGTATTATAAATTGTATGGTGTTCTTGAGAAGCTTGCAGAGCTTGGTGTTATTGTTACTGATATTGATGAAGGTCTGATTGATTTTCCTTTCAAAATGAATGGCAGAGAAGTTTTGTTGTGCTGGCAGCAAGGAGAGGATAAGCTTCGATTTTGGAGAGAGTTTGATAGTGCTTTAGATGAGCGAAAGCCTATTGTTGATATGGATGAATTGTTTGCAGAAGATAAACGGCTGTAAAATAACAACCTTTATATTTCTCTCGCCGAGTTTTTTAACTTATGGTGGAATTAAGTAATCAAGGACAAATCAAAGAAAAACGTTACAAGATAGTATATGATAGGCTTGCTTGTATTGGTGCTGCAGCGTGTGCTGCTGTTGCTCCTGAGTTCTGGGAAATGGACGAAGATGGAAAAGCAAAATTAATTGGTGCAGAAACAGATGAAAACGGCAGGGAAATTCTGATTATTACTGAAAATCAAATGACACAGACAATGAAAAAAGCATTGGAATTAAATTTAGAGGCTGCAGAAGTATGCCCTGTACAGGTTATTCATGTCTACGATGAAGAGACTGGTGAGAAGTTGATTTGATATTTTATCTCTGTCCAGTCATTCGCATATTAAGAACTTGTTTGAGTTTTTGGATTACTGCATGAATATTATCTTGGTTTCGTTCAAGATATTCTGGGTTTATCATAACTCCTCGATAAGCAATGTCGTTTCGCATTTCTCTGAGTTGGTCCAAGAGTGCTAATTCTGAGTTTGTGAATTCTGGATAAAATTTTGCAATGTATCCTATGAGAAGTTCATGGCTGGTTGTTTTCCAGCCATCTACGCTCATGATTGCAGTTATGAGTTCTTTGATGATTTCATAATATTCTTCTGCTAATAATGTGGTGAATTGTGGTAGTGGAGTTAGGTGTGTGCGTTGTTCTCTAAGTGCAGTCATTTTTAGCAAAGCTTTTGCTTTTTCAAAATCTGCTCTTTGCTTGTTTACTTTTTCTGAATGTGCGTTCCATGGTTCCATTATGCCACCTGCAAATAACCGTAGAGGATGATGCCATTTGAAATGTTATTCAGTAGCTCATCGCTTATAGTTTTTATGTCGCTTTCAAAAAGTATGTTTATTTTTCTGTTTATTTTTTTTTCAAATTTGTTGAGATCAACTGAAACTTTCTTTGATTGAATGAATAAATCTATGTCGCTGGTTTCAGTATTTTCGCCTCTTGAAGCGCTTCCAAACAATACGATGCAAGTTGGATATGTTGTTTTTTCTAAATATTCAACGAGTCCACTTTGATTCAAACGGAACACAATGTTTTGAGCTTTTAACAATTTGAAAAACTTGCTTTCTTTTTCTGCTTTGAATGAAGGATAGAGTCCTTCTTTTTCTTTTTTGATCAGCCCATCTGCCATTAATGCGTTTAGGTGCAACCTTATTGCCGTTGCAGCTAGTTTCGTGTTCCTCGACAATTCTCTTATTAAAAATGATTTTCTAGGATAATCAAAGAATTGCTCTAAAACTCTGTATCTGCTCCATTTTTGTATCATTCGAAACATTGATGTTGCAGGTGGTATATAAATGTATTGGCTGATGTGCAGAAGTCTGTCTTGTTCAAGTTATTCATATTTATGATGAAGAGACTGGGGAAAAACTAATTTGATTGCTCGAACTGGGTTCTTTTGAAGCGTTAGCTTCACAAAGTGCCAAAAATAAAAGATTTTTTAGCACATGCCCCGTAGCTTGCTGCGATTCGCAACTCAGTTCGAGGCTTAAAAAATCCCAACTATTTTCAAAATACCCCGCAGCTTGCTGCGATTGGGATTTTTTATTCTTAATTGCTTAAAGGTTATTGCTCAAAAATAGTTAAAAAGGAAGGTTTTTTTAATTGCGTATTTTTGATTTGTTTTTATGAGGGTGAAGCTTGTTAAAACCTGGCATCAAACAGCTGATGAAGCGCGAGAAACATATGCTGCATTAAACGACTGTAATGTTTTGAGTGTTGATGAAAATCCACGAACAAAGAGAGACGCAAGAAAACATGCTGCGGATTTTAGAGCAGCTCAAAGTGAGTTGAGGTTACATGAGCGTGCGTTAGATATGCTGTGTGCAGGTGTAGTTGATAGGGGGTTCGTGCGTGACTTGCAGGGAAGAGTTTTACGTTCAGATAAGAGGATATTTCCTGCAATTAGATGTGGAACAATAGAAGCTGCACAACTTAAAGAGTTATATCGAATTGGGTATGCTGTTACTCCTTTTGATTTTTCTAAGTCGTTTGATGAGTATGCGCATATTGCGTGGGCACGATCCAGGTTGTTAAATAACTTGATAGAAAATATGGATCGTTCTATAGCGAGAACAATTAAGGAGAATAGAACTGAGCGGTTGATAAGACAAGAAAATCCAGATATTGGTGGAGATATTGTATATGGCGTTTTTGTTGGTGCATTACACGCTCCAGAATTGTATCTTCCTAGTGGATATGTCAACTTGTGCGAGGTGTTGCCACGAGCTGAAGAAACATGGCTTTTATCGGATCAAATAAAAAAGAGGCAAAATAGAGATGATGCTGAAGAATTGCTTGCACGACAGTATGTTTGTTCACTTGTTTATTTAGTTGGGTCGAGTGACGCGCTTAATGAATCTAATGTGTTATTTGTTGAAGAGCAAATAAGAGGAGCAGATATTTCTAGAGCAGATGTTTGTAATTTCTCTGATCGTTTTCGAGGAACTGATTGCGGGCAGTCTTCAAAGGCAGTGTATGACTTTCTGAGAAGTAAAGGCATAATTCCAGAAAATATTGGTGTGAATTGTTAAACAATACCTTTATAAATTTCTCAACATTTTTGGTGTTCATGAAACCAGACGAAATGTTCGACGTATCGAAAACGCAAAACGTTTTTGATGCGGAAGAAAAGCGATCGATGAGGGGGGTTGACTAAAATGGTTAAAAAAGATGAGCTTTTCGACGATTTCGGTCCAGAAAGAATTATTGAGGTTTATCATCCTAAGACTGGCATGCGCGGGGTTACTGTTATTGATAACACAGCATTAGGTCCTGGCAAGGGCGGCATTCGTTTTACTCCAACAGTCAGCAAAGAAGAAGTGTTTAGACTTGCAAGAGCGATGACTTGGAAGTGTGCGCTTGCAGATATTCCTTTTGGTGGTGGTAAATCAGGCATTATTGGCGATCCTAAAAAATTAACGAAAGAGGAAAAACTTGAATGGATGCGCGCATTTGCGAGATTAATCAAAGAGGTTTGTCCTGCAAAATATGTTGCTGCTCCTGATATTAATACTGCGGAAGAGGAAATGCGTGCATTTGCTGAAGAGAACGGAAATCCAAAATCTATTACTGGAAAGCCTGCTGATTTGGGAGGCATTCCTCACGAGCTTGGCAGTACTGGTTTTGGTGTTGTTGTTGCCACGAAGGTTGCGCTTGAACACATGAATAAAAAACCAAGTGAAGTCACATTTGCGGTTGAAGGTTTTGGTAATGTGGGCGAGTTTGCGTGTAAATTTTTAACAGAAGCAGGCGCTAAGCTTGTTGCAGTTTCTGACAGTAAAGGCACGCTGGTTGTGAAAGGTGGAATTAATTTTGAAAAACTTGCTGAAACAAAAAAGAATCAAGGCACTGTTACAAAATATGGCGAAGGGGAACTTCTTGCTGGCAAGGATATTATTTTTCAGGATGTTGATGTGTTAATTACTGCTGCTATTCCTGACTTGTTTGATGCAACTGATGTTTCAAAAATCAAAGCAAAATTGATCGTTCAGGGTAGTAATATTCCAACAAGTATGGAGTGTGAAGAACTGCTGTCAAAACAAGGAGTTCTTGTCGTTCCGGATTTTGTTGCAAATGCCGGCGGCGTTATTTCAAGTTATGTGGAGTTTATTGACGGCATCCCTGATGATATGTGGAAGCTGGTTGAGGAAAAAATTAGCAAAAACACAAAGTTAGTTCTTGAGAAATCTAAGGCAGATCATGTTATTCCTCGTGTTGCTGCTATGACTATTGCGCAAGAGCGTGTTAGGGCGAAGTGTGATAGTTGTCGGGCTTAAATGCGTGTTAACTGCAGTAAATTTCATAGCTTAATACTATTATGAGAAAAGAACTGGAGACAGGTAATCGAGTCATTCCAGTTCCACTTCGTAGATAATTAGCAAAAGGAGCTTTCTTGAGAATCATTTAACACGCTCTTGATATTGAAACAATATTTTCACATGTCGGAATGCCACTCGTGTTTTTTCACGAGTGGTTTACTGGAGCGAGTGGCATTCCGAGCATGATCAAGAACCACTAGACTATATTATTTTATGACTTTCTGAACAGTCATGCCACTGGTGTTGAGCACCGCAGTGCGATCACCAGTGGTTCTTGACATGCTTGTTCAAATTATTTTTCTGTGTTGTTTCAAAACCAAAACTTCTATAAACTGAAATTTGCACGTATAAACTATGAAAAAGCATCAAGTCAAAATAGTAGAATCAATCCAGGAAACACCGAATGTAAAACGTGTTAGGCTTTCAAAGCCAGATAATTTCAATTTTCTTCCCGGTCAATGGATTGGTGTGTGTTGTGCTGATTTTCATGAGAATGGAACAAGCAGACCTTTGAGAAGAGCATTCAGCATAGCTTCTTTTACTGATGAGCCTTTCATTGAACTTTGTGTCGCAAGAGGAAAAGCATTAAGTGCACACTTGCAGGATTTGTCTGTTGGTTCTGAAGTTATAATTGATGGTCCGTTTGGCTTGTTTTGGTTAAAGCCTGCTGAAAAATATTTGTTTATTGCCGGCGGTACAGGCATTGCCCCATTTATGCCAATGATTAAGCAAGCATTGGATGAAAAAAAGAAAATCACGTTAATCTATAGTGTGAAAACAGAAGCAGATGTTATTTATGCTGATAAACTTGATGAGTTTGAGAATGATGGAAATTTTAAATTGGTGTTGACTTTTACATATGATTCTTGTTCTGATTTAGCTCATGAACACAAACGAGTTCCTGTTTTTTTGAACAAATATTATGAACAAGAACAGCAAGCATACGTTTGTGGTCCGGATGCGTTTGTTGATGATGTCAAGGAAAAGTTGATTGATTTAGGTCAGGAAGAGAAAAAAATTTTTGTAGATAAATGGGATTGAGCTGGCGCAAGTTTGCCGAAAGGTTTAAAACGTGTTATTGGCAGGGTTTGTTCATGGCAGAAAAAAGGGTGATTGATCCGTGGGGTTCTGTGTTAGTTGAGGATTATAATAAGATAATCAATCAGTTTGGTTTGGAAGCGTTTGATTCTAATATGTTTCCTAATCCAAATAAGGTTATGCGCAGGGGTACTGTTTTTGCAGGCAGGGATTTTAAGGTTATTGCTGATTGCATTAAGAACAAAAAGCCATTTTATGCGTTGACAGGAATTGTTCCTTCTGCAGATAGGATTCATTTTGGTAATTCTATTGGTGTTTCTAATTTGCGTTATTTTCAGGAGCATGGCGCAAAGACGTACATGCTTGTTGCTGACTTGGAAGCATCTGCTGCAAGAGGTGTTTCTTTGGAGGAAAGCAGAAGGAGGGCATTGGAGTTTCACATTCCTGCATATATTGCGTTAGGTCTTGATCCTAAGAAAACGGTTTTTTATTTTCAGTCTGAAAATATTGATGTTATGCGTTTGAGTTATGATTTTTCTAAACATGTTACATTAAATGAATTTAAAGCAGTATATGGGAATGCTGATCCTTCAAGAATTGCTTCTTCGCTTGCACAGATGGGTGATATGTTGTATCCGCAGTTGGAAGAGAAAATGCCAGGCATTATTCCTGTTGGTGTTGATCAGGATCCGCATATTCGTTTGACAAGAGATGTTATTGCACGCACAAAAGAAAAATATGGGTTTGCGCCGCTTGCGTCTATGTATCATAAATTTACACCAAGTCTCGACGGTGGTTTGAAAATGTCTAAGTCAAAACCGTCTTCAATGGTTGAATTGCCAGAAGATGAATCGTTATTGAGAAAGAAAATGAAAGCAACAAAAACAGGTGGCAGGGAAACTATTGAAGAACAAAAGCGTATTGGTGGCGAGCCTGAGAAGTGCATTGTGTTTGAATTGTATAAGCAGCATTTAATTGAGGATGATAAAGATTTAGATAGCGTGTATCAAAGATGCAAGGCTGGAAAGTTGTTGTGCAAAGAGGATAAGCAGTCCTGCAGTGATTTGATTGTTAACTTTATGCAGGATTTTAATAAAAAAGTTGAACAGGCAAGAAAAATTGTTCCAAAGTTGAAGTTTGTTAGATTTTAGAATGTTAAAAATATAACATCAGGTGTGTAATCCATAAATCTCTGCAAGTTTTGTTTCCAGTTCTTCAACAGCATACGGAACGCGCATATTACTTGTCTGTCTTTGGTTTTTGATGACTGCATCATGTTCGTTTCCAATTGAGCATTTTCCTGCTGCTCTTAGGGACATCATGCGTCCATGGCTGAGTATTTGTGTTGCGATGAGGAGTTCAGAGTCTGTACTCAATCCAGGGTATGCTTGCACATGAATAACTCGTTCAGCTCTTTCTGAAAGTCGATAGAATGCGTGAACGTCGTGCCCCTTATGTATTTCAACTTCGCAAACAACGCCGCTTTCTTTATATTTTGTTCCTAAAACGTCAAGCAACAGATGTGCTGCAACATAACGTCGTTCTCTCTCCTCTCTAATCGTTTCAAGATTTCTAGCAATATCTTCACCAAAGCTCATATATGCACTCCAAAATCATTCTGTATTTTTGCAAGGGTTAAAGCAGACAATCTGACAGCCAGCGTGCTTCTTTGCACAAAATAATATTTTAATATTAGGATGATTTTCATAAGACTGTGATTTTATTTCTTTCTGAATAAACTTTCGCCTTGATTCTCAAGTAAGTCTGCCATTTCTTCAAAAATCATTGCAAAACGTGTATCTATCATTGATTGGTCTTCGTTTATTTTTGTTTTTAGCGCGTGTATTTCTCGGGTTATCGCATCATAGTTTTTCTTTGCATTTCCTTGTACGTTTTTGCATTTTTTAATGAAGTTTTCCAGCAGTTCTATGCTTATCGCGTCTGCATTCTTTTGTGTCATGTTTGGGTTGTCTCTAAGTTCGTGTGCTTTTTTTATTAAATTGTCTATGCCGTTTATTTCGCCGCTTTTTCTTTTGATGAATCCAAAGACTTCGTCAAATGATACGCCGATATAGTAGTTTGCTACTTGTAGTCCTTTTCCTGATCTTAGGTTTTCTGCTGCAAAGTGCAAGGAAGATAATGATCTTTTGTAGAATTTTTCTGCTGCCTCATGTTGTCCGGATAGCATGCTGTCGTTGATGTCGTATTTGAGTGCTCCGATGAATAAATCGTAAATTATTTTGAGCATTGCTATTGATCCGAGAATTCCTGCAATTATTGGAATTAGTGGAGAATAAGTTCTAAGATTTGATATTGGAGAAAATAAGTCATTATTTAGAGAATAAATTGCAAGTATTGCAAGAAGTGATAATGATGACACAAAACTTGTGAACATGTTTGTTGTGAGTTCTAAGCCAAAGCTTTCAAATTTCTTTTTTATATTTGCTAGAGAGATTGCAAACCATGCTGTTCCAGAAACCATTGTTATTGGTATTAACACGAGCGCAAGCAATTCTGTGTCTAAGAAAAATATGGTTGGCAGGATTAGCAAGCTTACAATAATCGATCGTCGTATTGATTTGGCATATTTATCTCTTATCGATTCAAGTGCGATGGCTCTTTCGTTTCCAGATAATTCTATTTTGAAGAATCCTTTGAGGATAACTTTTTCAAGGAATGTGGTTAGTGCCATGTGGCTATTTGTTCGGGTTTAGTTCTTAAATCTTGCGTTCAAAGCAATTACTTGTGCTAACAGAAAGTATTTCAAAACATTCTTAAAACCCTAAATTGGTTATTTTTTCATGCAAATCTCCTCTGAAACAAAATCAAGTGACGGCACTCGTAAATTTCTAATAGAGTTAGATGATAAAAAGAAAATTGAGGCTGTTCTTATTTTTCATAAAAGAACTGTTTGCATTTGCATTTCTTCGCAGGTTGGCTGCGCAATGAAGTGTAGTTTTTGCGCAACTGGACTGATGGGTTTTTCAAGAAATCTAACGAAAGAGGAAATTGTTGGCCAGTTCAATTTATTGCAGTCTGTTTGTGATAGACCAATCACAAACATTGTGTTTATGGGCATGGGCGAGCCTTTGCATAATTATGATAATGTTGTTGATGCAGTGAATGAATTTAGAAAAAGAGAAATTAGCTGGAAAAAAATTACTGTTTCTACTGTTGGCTTGCCTGATAAAATAAAACAATTGGCAAAAGATACACAGTGCTGTTTAGCTCTTTCATTGCATGCCCCGAATGATGAATTACGCTCTAAATTAGTTCCGATTAATCAGCGTTTTCCAATTAGAGAATTATTGGATGCGTGCAAAGAGTTTCCTGTGAAGAACAATTTGCCAGTAATGATTGAATATGTGTTAATTAAGGGAGTTAATGACTCTCAAAAGTGTGCAGAAGAGCTTGCAACTGTTTTGCAGATTCTTCCAAATGTGATGGTTAATATTATTCCTTATAATTCTGTTGCAGGCATTGGGTATGAACGTCCTTCGTTGGCAACAGCAGAAGAATTCAAGCAAATTCTCATAAATGCAGGGTACAAAACAATTATTCGCACAACAAAAGGCGTTGATACGCAGGCTGCATGTGGGATGTTGGCTGTGAAGTAGTTTTTTTCGTAAAGGGAACTTTGAAAAACTATCTTAATTGAGTCAAAGCACTAAAAAAGCAAAGCTTTTTGGTGCGCCAAAAATTTGTAAGACAAATTTTTTAGCGTTCCCTAAGCCAACTTTGAATATCGACGACAAAGATCATAGGGCGTTCACGCCATTCACTAAAAAACTGACTAATTCAAAGTTGCCTAAAAAAAGTTCGTAGCTTTTTAATGTAGATTAATGCAAAGTTTTTTAAAGCAACTTTTTTGTTAACTTTTTTGGTGAGTGAAAAATGTATGGAACTAGAGTGACTGAGCCTTATTTTTTGAAAATTGATGGAAATAAACGAATACTTGTAAACCCTGTTGATGAAGCAAGAATGCGAGCGTTTGAGCGTATTGCCGGCACAGCAAGCGATGTTGGTTGTACGGTATATTCTGAGATGATAAGAGATGGTGAAGGAAGAGAATTATCAGTAGCGTATGGCTTGAAAAATGATTCGAGGGGAACATCAATGGGTGTAGAGCTTGTTCGTGGAGGCAGAGGGTATCTTGTTCGGTCTGTAACTATGAGTGAAGGTATTGTTTTTGAGGCTGATGTTGATGGAGAGCTCAGACAGATCTTGGAGGGCGCACCATCTGTTCCAAAAGGAAGCGCAAGACGTTTATCGCGTAGAATAATTGATATCTATGTAGAAACCGACACGTAAGATTTTTAAATGGTTCATTTCTCTCAAAGTGTATGCCGAAGTAGTGTAGCCTGGTCTAGCACGGAAGCCTGTCGACTATCTGAGCATTGCAAAGGTAAGCAGTTCGCTTTCGACCCGGGTTCAAATCCCGGCTTCGGCGTTTACGAAGTTAATGACGAAAAGAAAAACATTTTTTGTTTTTCTGCTTCGGCGTTTTTCTTGCTTTGCTTTTCCAGAATGCGAATAATTGACGTTTCTTTTCCTTACTACAAATTCACAAATCTTATAAATAGCGCATGATTTCTATTTCATATGATTTGTCACGCATACAAAAGTTTTTTCATTGTTTTGGCTGATAATTGTAGGTTGAATATCATAAATTTACTGAGTAAAGGTCCGCTTACTGTTTCTGATTTATGCACAAAACTTGGTTATGAGCAAAGCAGAGTGAGTCATGGTTTGCGCACGCTTAAAGAACATGGTTTTGTGGTTGGTAAAGTTAAAGGCAAAACAAGAGAATATGCTCTTGAACCAAAATTAATGATTCCGCTTTTGAAAATTATTGATGAGCACGTTGATAAATATCATAAACAAAAGTGCAAGTGTAAATGTATTCGCTGGAGGGATATGGCATGAAAGTCAAAATTTACGTTCCGGAAATTGAATGTGAGAGTTGCGTTAAATTGATTGAAAGAAAATTTAAAGCAGTGCAGGGCATAGAATCATTGAAAGTGCATGATGATTCTGCAGATATAACGTATGATGAATCATTGGTAAAGCCTGAAGTGCTTGTGCAAACAATTAAAGATCTTGGTTTCAGAGCAGATGTTCGTCCGTTTGAAAGAAAAACAATTAAAGAAAGATTAAAAGATTTAAAAGCGAATAAAACTAAATATGAATTAGAACTTAAAGGCATTTCGTATGCGTTTGCAACATTTTTATTGCTTGTTCTTTTGCAAGTAACTGCATACTTTGCATTTCTCAAAAATATTCCAAATTTTATTTCAGTGTATGGCTGGTGGATATTATATTTGGACATTAGCGTTGTTGCGCTTACCGCAGCATTGTGGCATTTCTCTTCATACAAAGCAAAGATTACGTGCATGGTTGGTATGATGGTTGGTATGACCTTTGGCATGCAAACAGGGATGATGTTGGGCGCAGTTATTGGTGCAACAAATGGATTCTTTACAGGGGCGCTTGTTGGAATGATTTTGGGAGTTGCCGTAGGAGCATTTGCAGGAAAGTGTTGTGGAGTGATGGGTATCATGGAAGGTATGATGGCTGGTGTGATGGGCGGCACAATGGGTGCGATGATTTCTGTTATGATGTTATTTGATCATATTCTTTTGTTCATGCCCGTGTTCATTCTTATCAACATAATCATTTTGTTTGGTTTATCGTATATGCTTTTTGAGGAAGTTGTTGAGAACAAGGAAGTAAAAAAAGTGAAGATTGATTTTGCTACGTTTGCTTCAGTATGTGTTATTGTGACTGGAGTTTTGTTTGCAATCATTTTGTACGCGCCAAAATCGTTGGGAGTGGGATTTATATGACTATAAATAAAAAAACTAACAGACAAAATAAAGGATTATTGATAGCAGGCGTAATTATCGTTCTTGCTTTTTTTGTGTATGTTGGAATACAGACGAATACGACAGAACTAATGCCTCAAACAAGCATTTACTCAGGGGATGTGCAGGAAGTCATTTTATCAGTTCAAAATTACGGCTATGTGCTTGCACCATCAACGCTGAATAAAGATATTCGTGTGCGAATGGTTGTTGATATGAGTTCAGTTCAAGGTTGTTTGCGTGATGTAGTTATTCCTGAGTTTGGTGTAAGAAAATTAGTGAGCAATTCAGATAATATTATTGAATTCACGCCAACAAAAACAGGAGAGTTTGATATTTTTTGTTCAATGAAAATGGGAATTGGAAAGTTCGAGGTGGTATGAATGACTCATATAAAATTAAACATAAGCGGCGTGCATTGTAAGAGTTGTAAGATGTTAATAGAAGGTGAACTTGAAGATCTTGGTGCAACAAATATCAAAGTAGTAATTGATGAGTCTGCTCAAAAAGGAACAATTGAGTGTGAAACAAATAAATCAAAAGAGGAAGTTGTCAAAGCCATTGAGGCATTAGGAGAGTACAAAGTAAAATGAAAGCCAAAAAAACTATTTTGATAATTTTATTGCTCGCACTTTCTGCGCTTATTGTTGAAGCAAGACCGCCAATATTGGATGCCAATCTTGTGAATTATCTTCCGATGCCTTCTCAGCCGGGTCAGACTGTTGATGTATTTTTTGAGCTTTCAAATCAGGGAGATCCTACAACAGAAGCGTGGTTTGATGTTGTGGAAGAGTATCCGTTTACAATATTGAAGACTCAGGATAGTGAGCGCGCAGCAAAATTGGGTTCTTTAACAGGAACGCAGCGTTTGCAGTTCCGTGTGCGTATTGCGGATGATGCTCGTGATGGTATTGCTCCGTTGCGTGTGAGGTATGGTAGTAATAGGAATAAGAATGTTTATGCGGAGAAGCAGTTTGATATTAATGTTGTAACTTTTGATTCAAGAATTAGTGTTGATCGTGTTCAGCAGATTCCTGAGGAACTTGTTCCTGGTGAGACTGGTCAGGTCGTTTTAACTTTGATCAATCTTGATGATCGTCCTGTGAAGAATGTTGATGTTGTTCTTGATATGACTGGGACGTATGATTTTAATAAGAATATGAATAATATGATCTCGATGCAGGCAATGATTAATGCGCGCTTGGAAGAAGTTAACATGCAAATATCAAGTGGCAAATCTCCTCTTGGAATGTCTTCTCAAAAATCAACAGGAATGTCAGATAGCGAAAAATCAGTATCATCTGTTAATGCTATGAGTTTCAAAGGTATTGCTCCTGCAGGAACACCAACGCAGAAAAGGATACATTCGTTAGGTCCTGGGCAAATTGTGCAGGTTACGTTTGACGTGCAGGCAATGCCTGATGCAATGCCTAACGTGTACGTGTTGCCTGTTTTTGTTTCATATAATGATGAGGATAATAATCCGTTTAACACGTTTACTGAAGTTCCTGTAACTGTAAACATGCAACCTGATGTTTTGGTGGAGCTTAAGGGCAGTACTTTGCGTTCAGAAGATGTTGCAGGGGATGTAACGGTTGTTGTGGCGAATAGAGGATTGTCTGAATTAAGGTATGTTTCTCTTGAAGTTACAGAAACAGAGGATTTTAAACTATTGACTGCACCAAGTAAGGTGTATCTTGGAACTCTTAAACCAGGAGAATCAGGCGAAGGAACTTTTAAAGTTCTTGCAAAATCAGATGAATTGAATCTTCCAACAACAGTATCTTTCAGAGATTCGTTCAATAAAAAATTCACAAAAGACAAGGAACTCGATTTGGCAATAATTAATAAGAATTATTATAGGGATGTGTCTTTTGAGATGATGTTTGCATGGATTGTTCTTGGTTTGGTCGTGTTTGCTGTAACAATTTATTATGTGAGAAACTTATCAAGGGAAGCAAGATCATGAGACGAGCAGATTTATCTATAGGTGGAATGCACTGTGCAAGCTGTGCTAACGTGTTAACAAAAGCGTTAAAGAAAGTTGATGGTGTTAAAGACGCGAACGTTAATTATGCTACTGAGCAGGCTACTGTTGAGTATGATGAAGGCAAAGCAAAGATTTCTGATCTTGTGCAGGCAGTTGAGAAGAAAGGGTACAAGGCAACTCCTTTGAATCAGGAAGAAGAAAAAAAGGAAGGGGAAAAGAAAGAAGAGGGAAAAAAAATAACTGTTGATGAGAAAATAGAATCTGAAGAATCTCATGTGGAAGCAAAGGCAAAAAAAGTAAATCCTTACGAAATTCGGGAGAAAAGAGAAAAAGAAGAGTTGAGCAAATTAACAAAATTGTTTCATTTGAGTTTGATTTTTTCTATACCTGCGTTGATTATTGGAATGTTTTTCATGCGTGATGGTCTTGGTTATTTTGGTTATTATTTGCCTGGTTCCATGGGTTTGTTGTTTGTTTTGGCAACGCCTGTTCAGTTTATTGTCGGAGCAAGATTTTACAAAAGTGCATGGATTGCGTTGAAAAATGGTTCTGCAAATATGGATACGCTAATAGCTATTGGCACATCTGCTGCTTATTTTTACAGTGTGTTTATTGTCTTTTATGCGATGGAGCCTGAAGGTCAGTATTTTGAAGCAGCAACAACGATTATCACTTTAATTATTCTTGGCAAATTGTTTGAGACTAGAGCGAAGGGCAAAACAAGCGAGGCTATCAAAAAGCTTGTTGGTTTGTCCCCAAAAATTGCAACAGTGATTCGAGCAGGGAAAGAAATGAAAATCGCTATTGATGATGTTAAATTAAATGATATTATTCTTGTTCGACCTGGTGAAAAAATTCCTGTTGATGGTGTAATCACAGAAGGACATTCCAGTATTGATGAGAGTATGATTACTGGCGAGAGTATTCCTGTTGGTAAAAAAACAGGCGATGAAGTTATTGGTGCTACTATTAACAAACATGGAAGTTTCAAGTTTAAGGCAACAAAAATAGGAGAGAATACAACACTGTCAAGAATTGTGAAGCTCATCGAGGATGCACAGGGAACAAAAGCACCAATTCAGCGTTTTGCAGATTTAATTTCTGCATATTTTGTTCCAGTGATTATTGTGATTGCATTAGTTTCTTTTATTGTTTGGACTTTTTTGGAAGGTGTTGGTTTTGGTATTGTGATAGCGGTTGCAATTCTTATCATTGCGTGCCCGTGTGCGCTTGGCCTTGCTACACCTACAGCAATCATGGTTGGTACTGGTAAGGGCGCTCAGCATGGTATTTTGATTAAAGGCGGCGAAGCTTTGGAAACAGCGCACAAGCTCAAGTATGTTTTGTTTGATAAGACTGGCACGATTACAAAAGGTGAGCCTGCGCTTACTGATTTAGTTCCTGCAAAAGGAATAATTAAAGATCATTTGTTGCAGGTTGCTGCGAGTATTGAACAGGGTTCTGAGCATCCGCTTGCAGAAGCAATTGTTGAGCATGCGAAAAAACAAAAAACAACACTGAAGAAAACAAGTGATTTTAAAGCAATTCCCGGTCATGGAATTAGTGCGAAAATTGGCAGTGAAACATATTATTTTGGCAATGCAAAATTGATGAACGAGCACAAAATCAAATTTGATTCATTAAAGAAAAAGATGGAAGAGCTTGAAGGCGAAGGAAAAACTGCAATGTTGCTTTCAACAAAAAAAGAATTTCTTGGTGTTGTTGCAGTTGCTGACGTTATCAAAGATACTTCAAAAGAAGCTGTACAATCTTTGCAAAAGCTCGGTTTGGAAGTGTACATGATTACAGGCGATAATAAGCGTACTGCGCATGCAATTGCGAAACAGGCAGGCATTAAGAACGTGTTTGCAGAAGTACTTCCTGAGGATAAAGCAGGCTACGTTAAAAAGTTGCAAAATAATGGCGAATTTAAAGTTGCAATGGTTGGCGATGGCATTAATGATTCACCTGCACTTGCACAGGCAGATATTGGTATAGCAATGGGTTCTGGCACTGATGTTGCAATGGAAACAGGCAATATTGTATTGATGAAGAATGATTTGCGTGATGTTCCAAAAGCAATTAAACTTAGTAAGCTGACTATGAGAAAGATTAAGCAGAATTTGTTCTGGGCATTTATTTACAATGTGTTAGGTGTCCCTATTGCCGCAGGCGTATTATATTATCCAACAGGAATGTTATTGTCCCCAGTGATCGCAGGTGCGGCAATGGCATTAAGCTCGGTGAGTGTTGTTACAAACTCACTTTTGTTGAAGAAGAAGAGGTTGTAGGAGGCAATAAAATGAAAAAAACAAAAAAGAAAACAAAAGCAAAGAAAAAAAGTGGCGGAAGTTGTTGCGGTATGTAGAGAAAGATAGTTTTATGTATATTGAATTAATAGATGCTTGTAAACTGAGGTGATAAAATGGCAGTACAAAAACTTAGTTGGAAAGGTTTAGCATCAGCGTTTGCTATTTTTTTGGGTGTTTATTTGGCATTTGTTGCATTGTTTGCAATGTTGAACGTGAGCGGTTTATGGTTTAGTCCTGAAATGTTTGGAATGCTGGTTAGCATTTATCCTGGTTTGTCAGCAACGGGAATAGGGGTTTTGGTTGGTTTAATCTGGGGAATTGTTTGCGGAGCTATTTGCGGCGGAATATTTGCAGGCCTTTATAATTGGTGCAGTGGCTGGTGGAATTAAAAAGCTTTATATATATGTATATCTATATATTGTGCATGTCAAAACTGATTAGTATTTCGGATGATGTTTATGAAAAACTAAAGCATTTGAAAGGAGAAGATAGTTATTCTAAAGTTATTAAGATCTTAATAGAAAAAAAACCTAATAAAGAAAAACTGTTGGGGTTCTTTGGCAAGGGAGGCGTTGATGAAAAAAAAGTGCGTGAACTTGCGCCCATGTGGAAAAAATGGTCAGAAAAGTATGTTTAGATTCTGATGTACTTATTGCATTGTTGAATAAAGATGATGCAACAAAAAGGTTAATAGAATCTTTAGATGCAGAGTTTGTTATAACAGCAATTACTTCTTTTGAGGTTTGGTTTGGAAGAAAAAGTGCAGAGCCTGTTTCTGAGATTTTAGAATGGCTTGACGTGTTGGATTTTGATGATGAGTCCTCGCGCATTGCAGCAGATATTTTGAGAGAGCTAAAGAAGAAAGGCAAAATAATCGAAATGCGTGATGTGTTTATTGGTGCTATTTGTGTTAAAAACCAAATTGAACTCTTGACGTATAATGATAAACATTTTGAAAAATTGAAGCAGTTTGGGTTGCGGTTGACAAAGTAAAGAGAATTTTGAAAGATTAATTAAAGTAGATCATAGCTCTGGCTTAAACTCAATTGAGAAAAAAACACACGTGCTGGTCAATGTAGCAAATTGTTGAGTGCATAAATAAAAAGACTAAAACCGAAACATTTATTAAAGTGTACGATTAATTACATTGTATGACGACTATTTTGTTTGATAGCGATAGTCTGATCAAACTCACAAAAGCAGGGGCCAAAGAAGATTTAGTAAATAACTTTAATGCATTCATCACTTTAGAAGTGAAAGAAGAATGCATTGATGAAGGACAAGGCAAACCAGACGCAGTAATAATTAGTCAAAACATAGAGAATAACAAACTGGCGGTTGTCAAAAATGAATGGAAACGAAATGAAATCAGCGGGTTAAAACTCGGCAAGGGAGAAATTTCAGTTTATGCCGCGAGCTGTCAAATTAAGCACGATATTATCTCAAGTGACGATCAAAAATTTTTAAGATTGCTGAATCAGCTTGGCAAAAAAGCAGTTACTTCATCATCACTCATAGTTTTGCTCTATAAAAAGAGAAAAATTAGCAAAGAGCGTGCTTTGCGTCTCTTGGATGGGCTTAAAGAGCACGTGAACGAAATCGAGTATGATCTTTGCAAACACGCTTTGGAGGAAAAATGACAACAATTGCTAAAACCACGAGATTGCCACGGGAATTATTATATAGCGTAGAGTATCGAACAAAGAAAGAGAACATAGACGAGTCTGCGGCATTAAGACAATTGTTGACTTTAGGTATTCAAAGGTATGCCGTTCAATTGTACAAACAAGGTCAAGTTACTTTGCGCGAAGCAGCAAAACTCTGTAGCGTAACATTAAGAGAAATGATAGAAATATTATTAGATCATGGAGTTAAAGGTAACATAAATTACGATATGCAAAAAAAATCGCTGGAAATAATTAAAAGTTTGTGAAAGTAAAATGAAAAAGTACAACACAATAGGGTGGTTTTATGACTATCTTGACTATTTCTCAGAAAAATTTATTCATATCCCTGCAAGAAAGAAACTTTGGTCGCAAGTTAGAGGAAAACTGGAAAATAACGAAAAGCGTATTCTTGATGCTGGTTGTGGTACTGGTGCAAATATGTTGTTTTATCCAAGAGCTGAAATTCATGCAATTGATGCAAGCCATGTGATGTTAAATAGAGCAAAAAAGCGCGCAGAAAAACTACACAAAAAAGTAAAACTTGCGCAGATGGATTTAACAAAAATAACATATCCTTCAAATTATTTTGATGCAATTGTGTGTACGTTTGTTCTTTGTGTAATGCAACCTGAAGTTGAAAAGAAAGCCATTAAGGAGTTGCATCGTGTTTTGAAGAAAAGTGGAAAATTATTTGTGCTTGATTATACTTATTCAAAGAGTTTTTGGAGACGGTTGTTTCAGAAGTTGTTTGCTGAGCCTATTTTTCATTTGTTGTATGGTGTACGTTTAGGAAATCCTACGGTTGCGTTAGTGAGTGAGTTATTTGAAGTGAAAAAGGTTACATTTTTATGGACTGATGTGTTGCGCTTGATTGTTGTTGAGAAAGGAAAGAGACAAAAAAATGAATAAATTTAACATCTTGGCATTAGCAAATACATTCGCTTTGATCGATTTAGTTTTGCATCCATTATTTCGTGTTTGGATTTGGCTCTCTCCAAGTTCATACGAATTTCTAATGAACTTTTTTGTTGCTGGCTTGCACACTGAAGTAGTCCCTGCTTTTGATTTGAGTTGGTTTAATATCATAGTAAGTATGCTTGCTGAAGCGGCAGTGTTTTGGTGCTTAGGAGCGATTGTTGCTTTAGTGTATAATTGGATGGTGAAATGATGTCTTTGATTGAGAGTTATTTTGTCGTCTTTCTACTTCTCCAGCTTGTTCACTCAATTGAAGAAATTACTAACAAATTCAATAAGAAATTTCCGCTCTTCAGAATGAGACTGTCAACGTTCATATTATTTGAGATTTTATTTTTTGGATTTTTCCTGGCAGTCTTTTTAATCTCAGGATTTCCTGCACGAGAACAAATAATGGCATTTTTTAATATTTTAATGTTTGCCAATGGTTCATGGCATTTGGTTTGGTGGGGCATTGAGAAAAAATATGTTCCCGGGTTGTTTACTGCGCCGTTTTTTGTAATATTGTTTTTAATGTTTTACTTTCAAGTGTTGTTTTAAGTGAGTTTGCTTCTTCTCATTACTGCTGAGGATTTTATGATATTTTGCTCAATGGCAATGCGAACATTTAAACTTAAAAGCAGATTGGTTCTGACAAATGACCAAGAAGAGGAAATTGTAATCGGCAAACTGAAGATAATTGTCAAGCCAGTTTGGAAATGGATGTTGGAATAATAAAATATTCTTTGGTCAGCAATACAATATACAAATACTTGGGGCAGTAAAACACTCCTTTCCAATCTCTTAGTATTTCTTTGTAAGTTCTTGTCGTGTTTCCTATTGGCAGTTTTTTAGCACCTTCCGGACTTAATATTGAATCGTAAACATAGACTATTTTTTTCTCATCATCAAATCCCCACAGGCTGATCCAGTGACTAATGAAAAAGCGTCTTAATGGTGAATATTTTCCTGACCAAAAATATCCGTTGCCAACAAGCAGGATAACCGGTTTGTTTTTTCTTAACTCTTGTTTAAGCGCTTCAATTTTTTGTTTATTTGAAAGATCATTTGCACTCTTAATTCGAGCGTTAAATCCATATTTTTCTAAAGTGAAAATCATATCTTTCGGTAACATTCTACCAAATCTTTTCCAATTGTAAGGATGGTATTTCTTTGGGGGTTTTTTGCTATCTTTTCCAAATGCGCTCAGAATTGCTTTGATCGTGTAGCAACCACAGTAACCAAATCTTTGCTGTAAGTATTGTTTTGGTTTGATTTTAAGCAGGTGTTTTATCATTTTAAGTTGTAATCGATAAAAATAAGCACACTGCTCACATCCGAAGTCTCACAACAAAGTGTATCCCTTAAATCCAAAGATTCAAGTTCGTTCTCTATTGCTCAATTCTTCTGTGAACAGTGCAATAAATTAAATTATTCAAACTAATATAAATGTTTTGTTTGATTATTTAGTGATAACACTACGCAAATCTCATTTTAACGATTGCTGATATTATTGATTTTTATTATTCACGCCTAACCATTCGTGCAGTTTGCAGTATCCGATGAAGCTTTCAATCAAAGCTATCCAGCCAATAATGAATACTGCCCAATTCACCCAAACGTATGGATAATTTGGAGCGAGTGGTCCGAGCCACCAAACTGCCAAAACAAATCGCAGAACGCGGTCAAGTTTTCCTAAGTTTTGTTTACACATAGCACACCTCTTTTTTACTTCTTATAAACATTATCATGATGTTCTAGTTTCCAAAAGTAAATCATGTTTTTTTCTTTGTTTACTTTGAATAATAGAACAAAGCTTTTATCAATGTGCACGCGTTTGTATTCTTTTAGGTCGTGCCTGAGGTTTTTGTATGTGTCTATTTCTATGTGTGTTTTGTTTATGATTTCTTTTATTTTTTTGTTCAGAATAAGAATGCGTAGTTTGTCTTTTTTTGCCAGTTTACGTATTAATAGTTTGAGTTCATCTGATAAGTCAAAATCAAACATGAGTTAGACCTCGCACAGTTTGTCTAGCTCCTTAATGCTCATTTTCTTTTTGCCTGTTTTTTCCCATTTTGCGCAGTCCTGTATCATTTTTGTAATGAGTTCTTCTTTTACTTCTTTTTCTACAAATTCTTCTCCGTAAAGGTCTGCAAACTTGTCAAGCGCTTCTGCTTTATCTTTAAGCCCAAATTTCTCTTTTATCACGCCCAGAACGCGACTGGTGTACTCTCCTACTTGTAAACTCATGGAAGTCATTTTAGCTCACCTTAAATCAGTTAATGTAAGTTTAAATTCGTTTATGATATATAAATCTTTTTGTTAAAGAGTGCCTTTTTATTAACTCAAGTTAAAAATTCTTACTTTCTCTTCACATTACAACAATTTTGTTTTTTAACTTCTTTATAATCAAAAAAGGCAGTGAGAAGTAGCACTCCTGCTCCTGAGTAAAATGTGTATTCTGGTAGTTGTTGGTAGCTTGCAATGCCAATGAATGCTGTCACAATTAATGCTATAAAGAAGTATTTGTGTTTTTTGTGTTTTCTCTTGTTTATGTAAAATCCTGCTAGACCGCTGAGAAGCAATGCTGCCGTGATAATGAGAAGCGTGGTTTTTCCCGCGGTAAAGCTTATTCCGAGTGCAGATACTAATGCGCCGAGTGCGGGCAAGCAGGCAGGACAGCCGAATGCGGCGAGCACGCTTCCTGCGCTTCCTAATCCTGAGAGTGCTTTCATTTTGTTCCTCCATGTGCAACAGGGCATTTTCTGTCTCCATAATCGCAAAATACACAGCAGGTTTTTTCTGCTTTGATGATCTCTTGGCAGTTATTGCACTTGTAAAATGTCTGACAACTATTGCTGGGAATATTCATTGGTTGTTTGTGGTCGCATTTTGGGCACGTTACGTTGCCTATGTGTTGATCTTCCATGTGAGCAAACCCCCAATGATTATTCCAAGTATGATTAATCCTGTGTACACAATTCCAAATGTCATAAGCCAAATGGTAATTACGAGTATGAGCAGTATCAAAACTGTTTTTGCTATTTTTCTTTTCCAGTTCCAAATTGAACTGATGAATAGGGTTGCAAAAAGTGAATACAATGGAAAGAATACGTAATCTCCGTATTTGTTTACGGCCGCAATTGCAGTTGTTAACCCAAACAAGCCAAGTAACAAGCTAAGCAATCCAAAACAGCACGCTAAGGAAAAACCTGTTCCAATTCCACTTCCTGTTGTAAGTTTACTCTTCATAGTTGTTTGCCCAGTTCATTAATGGAAGGATTGATTTGTACAAGTTTCTGCCTTGTTTTGTTAGGGCGTATTCTACGCGTGGTGGTTTTTCAATAAAGACTGTGCGTGTGATAAGCTTTTTATTTTCGAGTTCGCTTAATCGTTGTGATAACACTTTTGGGCTGATTTCTTCAAGCTTGTCAAGCAAATGATTGAATCGTAATTGTTTAAAATTGCCTATTGTCACAAGCACAGAAAGCGTCCATTTTTTGCTCAAGAAAAAAGCTGCACATTCTAAGGGTCTTGGACAATAGCCTTGCCCTTTCATTTTGCAGCCAACAGGCATTGTTTGTACGGGTTTTGCTTTCATCAGAGTAGTTAGTATCTTTTAGTAAGTATTTATTACTTTCTAAAAAATCCGAAACATTTAAATATCCATGTACGTTCCAACTAACATAAACTGATAATTTATGTTAATTTGAATGAACACAAATGAATGAGATGATTATTGAGGCTCTTGAAGAGTCAAACAAATGGTGGAAAAGCGAATTCACAATAGATTTTAAACCACGAGAAATTTATGAACAACTAAGTCAATTTATTAACACAAAACAAATAATCGCGCTCACTGGTTTGAGGAGAGTTGGAAAAACTACTTTGCTTTTAAAATTAATTGCAGATAATCTTGACAAATTCGGAGCAAACAATATTTGTTATTTTTCTTTTGATAATTTTAGAAACGCAACCATGAAACAAGTACTAAATTGCTATTCTCAATTAATGAACAAAGATCTTAACACTGAAAAATATTTTTTTCTTTTTGATGAAGTGCAAAAACTAGAAAACTGGGAAGAACAAATAAAAAGAATATATGACAACTTTAAAAATATAAAACTTGCAGTTTCTGGTTCAGAATCTTTATTCATTCGTAAAAAATCAAAGGAAAGCCTTGCAGGAAGATGCTTCGAATTTAAAATAAATCCTTTAACTTTTAAAGAATACTTGCAATTTAAACAACAAAAATTTGAAAATTTTCAATTATACAAAAACGATATTTTAAGAGAATTTAATAATTATCTGATTTCAAGCGGATTTCCTGAATTGATCAATGAAAACAGAGAAACAATTAAAAAATACATTCAGGAAACAGTCATAGAAAAAATAATCTATAGGGATATGCTGCAAATTTTTTCCATAAATAATCCTTCAGCAGTTGAAAGCATATTTAGAATAATTCTCCTGAGTCCTGGCACGATTCTGAATATGGAACAACTGGCTAAAGAGCTTTCTATTTCAAGGCAGTCAGTCTCAAATTATCTTGATTATCTGGAAAAATCATTTCTTATAAAGAAGTTGTATAATTTCTCAAAAAATACAAGAAAAACTCAAAGATCATTAAAAAAATATTATCCAGTCATATTTGCACCAGAATTAGTCGAAAAAAATGAACTAAAAGGAATCGTATTTGAATTAAGCATTATTTTGAATCTTGATGCCGAGTTCTTTTGGAGAGATCAATACAAACACGAAGTTGATGTCATAAAAATAAACAAAGATACAAATACAATATTGCCTATTGAAATCAAATATGCAAAACAAGATTATGGCGGACTGGTTGCTTTTTTAAAAAGATTCAAATTAAAAGAAGGCATTCTAATTAGTTATGATAAAAAAGAAACCATAAAATTGAGTGATTTAAAAATAAAAGTGATGCCTTTTTACGAAGCCATTTTAAATTCTTCCATGTGATTACTCCTCCAATTCCTCCTGCGTATAATAGTTTTTTATCTTCTTTCTTCATTTTTGATGCTCCTCTGCTACTGGGCATTTACGATCTCCATAATCGCAAAATACACAACAGCTTTTTTTTGCTGATATGATCTTGCCACACCTTTCACACTTGTAAAATGCCTGACATGAAGAAGTGGGTATTTCCATTGGCTGTTTATGTCCGCATTTAGGGCAAGTTACATTTCCAATTAATTTTTCTTCTTTATTATCTTTAGTTAACTTTGAATTATTCAGTTTTTTGGTGAATGGCGGTGCGCCCCTGTAAATTTTATCGTCGAAATTCAAAGTTAGCTTAGGGAACTTTGACTCAATTAAGATATTTTTAAAGTTCCCTTTAGTATCACAACCATCAGTCACTTTCCAATTACCTCGCAACATTCAAGTCTTTTCTTGTATTTCTTGATGTGTTTATCAAACAAATCAACAATAGGGATGATTGTTTCAGGATCTAATTCATATTTTCTGAAATTACCACTTGGTGTAGCTTTTACAAAACCGCAGTTTTCCAAACACTTGAGATTATGAGATACTCTGCTCTGCTCAAATCCAGTTTTATTGCATATTTCTGTTACTGTAAGCGGTTTTTTTTCCAATAATTGAATAATCTCCAATCTTGTGTGATTTGAAAATGCTTTAAAGAATAATCTATGTAAATTGTCTGTTCTTTGAATCTCTAATGACTTCAACATATGATAAAGTTATCATATAGTTTATTTAAAACTTTCGATTCAAAACAAAGACTTGCCCAGAATGAAGAACTATTAAAAGAAGCAAAGCAAGAAAGAGAACAAGCGCAAGAAACACTTGACGAAATTATCAAAAAGGTTGAAGAACAGAAAAGAAAGCAAAACTCAACACAAGCACAAACCGTAGCCAGTGAAAAAGTTCAGCGCCTAAACGAGCAGCAATTACGAAGCAACACATTCGCACAAGGCATAGAGGCATTCGTACAAGGACTCTATAACGGAACAACTGTTGATTGCACGCTTACTGAACGATACATCACAGATGACTTCTCAAAAGTCGCAGAAGTCTATAAAGTACAAATACTAAAGTACAAATACAAGGAACAAATCATTTTATGCACGTTTGGCTTGAGAAAACAATAGAAGAACAAGCATTTAAAGATGTGCTGAACATTAATCCCGCACTTGTTGACATTCTTGGCATCTCTTTTTTTGATGTTTCATATAAACAGCAAGATCGCATCAAAGATGTGTTGAAACTCGCAATACGATTAGGAACTGTTGACAACTTACGAGATGTAAGTGAATTTGTCCAACTCGTCAAAGCATATCAACAAGGAAACGATCCGTTATCAAACTATAGCAAATCTGAAAGCATACCAGACTGGGAAAAAGACTTATGCGAAGAGGCACGTGCTATTGCAGAGGTTCTGAATAAAGGTGTTGGTAAAGAAATAACACCAAAAAAACTCCACACAACAACCACAGAAGGGGACCGGTTTGATGCATACTTTAATGACCATATTGGAGATCACACACGCACTGTTTTTAATGATCACTTGAACGCGACACAAAAAACAGCAAAAGATGACATCCCTAAAGACGCACAACGCAAAATGAATCGCGTGAAGGAAACACTGGAGCAAAAAATACCAGCAGACGTGCAAGAAAAAGAAATACCACCCTTCATTAAGCCAGAACTCATAATTCCTGCATCTTGAACCTGTTCAAATTCATAACTCTTTTATAATCTCTTTTGTGGTTTGCTCGTATGAGGGAGCAGGGGTTTTTGTGGTTTTTCGTGCTATTGCTTGTCATGTCTGTTTCTGCAACTGCTACTTCACATTACACGTTTGAGCATGCTGAAGAAATGCGCACTTCTGGAAGAATAGAATGGAGAGATTATGGTTCTGATGCGTTTAATGAAGCAATTAAAAAAAACAAGCCAATTTTCTTGCTTCTCACCGCTCCAAGTTGGTGTTATTGGTGTCACGTGTATACAAGTGATGATTACATTTACCATCAAGATGTTTATCCAACAATAAATGAAAAATTTATCCCGATATACGTTGATGCAGATAAAAGACAGGATTTGACAAGAAAATATCTTGAAGGTGGCTGGCCATCAACAACAATACTCACGCCAAGTAGAGAACGGTTATTTGGATATTCCGGACCAAGACCCATACAAAACATGCTTGTGAATATGAAACAAGCAGTTGATCATGTCAACAATAATGGGTTTGCAACAGAGCTTGCGTATGAGTACAAAAAAGAAACTCCTGTTATTCCATCAGAAAATCAATTAACCAATCTCGTTAATGGTTATTCCTATCATACACTTCAAGTTTATGATTCTACTCACGGCGGTTTTGGGACAGGACAAAAATTTCCACAGGGCAAAGCGTTAGGTTTTGCTTTAGAAACGTATGAATTAACAGAAAATGAACAGTTTTTAACGTTAGTACAAAACACACTGCAAAATCAATACACTAAAGTTGAAGAAATAGAAACGAATTACAACCTCTTTGATCCAGTTGAGGGTGGCTTTCACAGGTACGGAACGCAGCGCGATTGGACTCCTCCGCATTATGAGAAAATGTTGTATGATAACGTAAAATTATTGAAAACGTATAGTCACTTGCTGACTCTTGATCCTGATAATCAACTTGCAAAAGAAGTTGTTGAGAAAACAAACACGTACATTCAAACCAATTGGTATGATGAAAAGAGCGGAGGTTTTTACGGCAACACGGACGTGCATGGAGAGAATGAATATTATGGAAAAAATCCCCGACCAGCAGAGAAGCCAAGAGTTGAAAAAACAAAATATGCTGAGTGGAATGCAGAAGCAATCGTAACGTATTTGTATTTGTGGCAGGAAACAGGCAAATATGAATATAAAGAAATGGCAAAAAAATCTCTTGATTTTTTCTCACAACACATGGTTGATGAATTTGGAGCGTATCACTATTACAAACAAGATGGAAGTAAAGGCGTGCAGGGAAGTTTATTAGATAACGCACATCTTTTACTTGTATTTATAGAAGGGCATGATTTGTTGGAAGATGGAGAATATCTGCAAACTGCCCGGAAGATTGCAACTTATAGTTTGGAAAACTTGTATGATTGGAATAGTGGAGGGTTTTTTGAGCGCAACAGTCCTGATACTGAATTATACGCTCCTGGAGAGAATATTGATCTCTCAAAGCCAACAGAAGAAAATGGAGTTATTGCTTATGCTTTATTAAAACTCTATACGCAAACAGGTGATGTATCATATTTGAATGCCGGCATTAAAACATTAGGTAGCAAAATCTCAGAAGCTGGGGGGCTTGATAGAGGATATTATATTATGAAAGCTGCACAGTTCGCTTCTCAGTCAAATCTTGTTGCAGAATACAATTCTAAAAAAACAAATATTGAGAATATTGAGCAAAAACAACTGCAAACTTTTTGGGTGAATAATTTTGTTAATGATAAAGTGTCAAATCAGGCAACAGAATTTGTTGCGAGTGAGGAAGGTTTGAACAGTTTTGATAACTCTATCTTTCTTTTGTTGTTCGTTGCGTTTTTTGCAGGGTTATTATCATTTATTTCACCGTGTACATTACCTATTTTACCAGCGTACATTGCGTACACGTTTGAAGCGTCAAAGAAAAATGTAAAAGGCATGTCTCTTGCATTCTTTTTTGGTCTTGCCCTGGTGTTTTCTTTGCTTGGTATGAGTGCAACCTTTGTAGGGAACTTCTTTAAAACACACCTTACAGTTTTTTCACAAGTTGCAGGCATTCTGCTTGTCTTGTTCGGAGTGTACATTTTGCTTGGGAAAGGCTTTTCCGGATTGCATATTAAGCAAAACAAACCAACAACGTACACAAGTGCGTTTTTGTTTGGTGGAATTTTTGGGCTTTCCTGGACTCCGTGCATTGGTCCTATACTTGTTGCAATCTTATTATTAGCTTCGACAGCAAGTTCAACACTCACAGGAGGCATTTTATTGTTTGCGTACGCAATAGGGCTTGCACTACCACTCATACTGTTTTCAACATACTTAAGCAAACTTAACAAAACAAGCAAGCTCTGGAAGATAATCAAAGGAAAAGAACTGTATTTTTCTTTGGGTAAACGAACGTACACAATTCATACCACGTCACTCATATCAGGACTCTTATTCATAACAATTGGTTATCTCATCTTTTCAGGAACGCTTACCGTGTTCAACCAGTACGTAGGAACATCAACATTTCAAAAAATAATATTTGCAGTAGAAGAATGGCTACTTGAACTGGTAAAATAAAGAAATGCATAAATTTTATAAACAAAACTCCCAATTAATCGTGTATGGTATCAGCAAAACAAAAAGGGTTGTTTGTTTTACGCCTTGGTTTGGGTGTTTTCTTGTTGCTTTGGGCAATTGACAAGCTTGTTGCGAGTGATAAAACCGTTAAGATTTTTGAAATGTTCTATAAACTTCCAATAGGAGGAAGTGTTCCATATATCATTGGCGGACTTGAATTAATACTTGCTCTTGCCATTATTATTGGCTTATGGAAGAGGTTCTCTTACGGTATAGGATTGCTCTTACATTTTATTTCAACTGCATCAACTTGGAAACAATTACTAAACCCTTTTGGTCAGAATCATTTGTTTATTGCTGCACTGCCTGTACTTGCAGGATTTATCGCACTCTACTTATTGCGTGATGAAGATACATGGTTAGCAGTAAGCAAGAAAAAGAATAAGAGATGAACTTTGATGTGCGAGTTTTTCACAAAGGTTAAACAGATTGTAAACACTCAGTCAAGTAGTTTTTTGAGTTTTTTCACTTCTTGGATGTCCGCATCATATTTTTTCTCTGCGAATACACCTTTGAAGCTGTTGATAAAGTTTGGTTCTTCTATGAGTTGAAGTAGTTTCTTGATGTTTTCTCTTACAATTTCTTTTTTTCCTCTCCAAATAATTTTTTTTATGAGTTGGTGATCGAGGTTTTTACATATGGCTACGATGTCTCGAAAATCAGTAAGCCTGCCGGAGTGAAGTTTTAATATGACAAGTATTGATCGGTCAGGAACAAGAACTGTTGTTTCTTTTTCAGTACCGAGTATCTTTCTTTGTTTTGAGTGCTTTTTTAATTCTTCTAAGTTAAATGATGCGTTTGTTGTTCGTGAGCCAACTCCGTTAATCAGTAAATCAATGCTGATAGAGAGTTCTTCTTTTGTTTCGTAGCGGATAAATTCCGGAGCGTACACATGATCAAGATATTTCATTATTGTTTTCTTAAAGTTCATTTTCTCTAGAAGCTTTGCAAATGTTTCCTTGTCTTCTTTTCTGATTACGAGATCTGCATCTATGGAAAAACGGTGCTTGTATGCACTCACTGCATAACCACCAATCACAACGAAATTGAGTTTTTGTTCTACAAAAAAGTTAAGCACTTCAAAAATCTTATTTTCTCTGTTCGTGAATTTTTCAAACATTTGTTACAACCTCTTTGTATTTGACTGTTTTCTTCTTACCGTATTGTTGTTCTATCATCTCAATTGCAGGTAAAAAGTTGTACTTGTTTTCTTGCATGAATTGCATTGTTTCGTCCAAAGAATCAACTGGAATGTCATCGATTATTGCCTTTTCTATCACATCAACGTACGTAACAGAATAAAAAACATTGTTTTTACTTGTTATTCCTAATTTGTTGCAATAATATTCAAATATTTTTTTATTTTTTTTTACAACCTTGATAAAGATAGGATAGTGGTTTTGTGATCTGGCTATATTGTACCCTCCTCGCGTCCACAAAAACACTGCATCCGTCTTTGTAAACGAGTACTGTATTCCGAATAAACTCAATATTTCATAATGGAACCGAACATTTTTAGAAAAAACAGAATGTATGTATGTGATTGTTTCCTTGTAAAATCTTGCGTGCTCCTGTAAAAATGCGTTCTTGCGTGTTAAACAAAAAACATCCCTTTTTTCCAACTCTTTCACCCATTTATACGTCCACCCGTAACTCAATCCAATACGCTGCGCAATCGCATTAATAGAATCAACAGGTCTTGAAGCTACAATAATCTTCATAATGTGTTCGTTCATCGTGTCCAGAATCATATTATCACTATAATGATAAGTTATATTTAAATGTTTCTACGTATCACACCAAAATCACAGACTCAGATTAATATCACACTTCAACAGAATCTTTATAAAGAATGCTACTTCACTTTTCTCATAAAAAAGAGGTCGCATGAGTGTTTCATTCACATACAGAGATGCAAGAATATCGCAGACAAAACTTCACACTACAGTTAACAGGCTCATTCCTGAAATTAAGCGCGTTCAGAAAGCAAGTTATAATAATGAATATGCAAGCGTGTTTCTTCCGCAGGATAAAAAGCAAATAAGAATAATTAAAACTCTTATTAAAGAAAAAAACAAGTTCAAACCAGCTCTTATTGTTGTGATTGGTATTGGCGGGAGCAATCTTGGAACAATTGCAGTGCAGGAAGCACTTCTTGGGAAAGCATACAATTTACACAATAGTCCGAGAGTGTTGTATGCAGATGCTGTTGATCCTGATGAATTGTTTATTATTGAAACAGAAATGCGCCTGCAATTAAAAAAAAGAAAAAACGTTTTGTTGGTTGCTGTAAGTAAAAGTGGGCATACTACTGAAACAATTGCAAATTTTGAAATTTTTTGGCAAATCCTGAAAAAGTACAAAAAAGACGCGCACAAACATGTTGTTGTGATTACAGACAAGAACAGCTATTTGTGGACTCTAGCCCATGAAAGCGCGTTTTCAACGCTGGAAATTCCATTACACGTTGGTGGTCGTTACAGTGTTCTTTCACCTGTTGGCTTGTTCCCTTTTTGCATGCTGGGAATTAACATTGACGCTTTGCTCAATGGTGCGGATTTGATGAGAAGAAAATGTGTTTCGACAAACATAAAACAAAATCCTGCCGCAATCGGTGCAAGCATCATTTATTTGCATAACAAACATGGAAGAAACATATATGATCATTTTCTCTTTGCAACTGACTTGGAAAGCGTTGGCAAATGGTACAGACAACTCATGGGAGAAAGCATCGGAAAAAAGAAAAACAAAAAAGGAAAAATTGTAAACGCAGGAATAACACCAACAGTCAGCATCGGAAGCGTTGATTTACATAGCATGGCACAATTATACTTGGGAGGTCCACAAGATAAGTTAACAAACTTTGTCACAACACAATTTAATCACAATTATTCAGTGCCTAATTACAAAGAGTATGATGTGCTTGTTTCAGACTTGCAAAAAAAGCCACTGCGTAAGATTATGAGCGCAATTATTCAAGGTGTACAAATAGCGTACCAAAAAAATAAACGGCCATACACAGAAACAACACTCACCAGAAAAGACGAAGAATCAGTTGGTGCGTTTTTGCAGTTGAAAATGATCGAAATGATGTATATTGCGTTTTTATTGGATGTGAACCCGTTTGACCAGCCAAGTGTTGAAATGTACAAAAAAGAAACAAGGAGGTTGCTCCATGAATAACTGCACGTTTATCATCATGGGAGCAACAGGAGACTTAGCAAAACGAAAGCTCATCCCTGCAATTTACAATTTGATTGTAAAAAATAAGATAAACAAGTGTGCAATCGTTGGCGTTGCGCGATCTGAACAAAAAAGCAAAGCATTGCTTAATCTTTCAAAACCATTTATTAAAAGAAAAGAAAAAAGTGTTTTAAACAAATTGGAAAAAGCGTTTCATTACATTTCAATTGATTTTAACGATTTTTCAGAATACAAGAAAATTGTGCATACGTTAGATGAAGTGGAAAAAAAGCAAGGCTTGTCTGGAAATCGTTTATTTTATCTCGCTACGCTTCCTGAACAGTTTGACAGCATTACAAAACATCTTTCGAAAAGTAATCTTACGAAAACCAAAGGCTGGTCTCGTGTCGTGTATGAAAAACCTTTTGGTAATGATTTGAAGTCCGCAAAAAAAATAAACAAGTGTATCCAACGAGTGTTTAAAGAAGATCAAGTGTACCGTGTTGATCATTATCTAAGTAAAGAAATTGTTGAAAACATCGTATTTATACGTTTTGCTAACACTGTTTTTGAACCTTTGTGGAACAGAAAATATGTTGATAACGTACAAATTGTTCTTTCTGAAAAACTCGGTGTTGAAAAACGAGGGAATTTTTACGATAAAACAGGAGCATTACGTGATGTTGTACAAAATCACCTGCTTCAATTACTAGCATTAACCGCAATGGAAGAGCCTGAAAGATTGAGCGCAGATAATATACGAGATGAGAAAGCACGAATTCTCAAAAAAGTAAAAACAAAAGATGTTTTGCTGGGACAATATGAACAGTACACAAAAGAATCAAATGTCGAAAAAAATTCCCGAACAGAAACATTTGCAGCATTGCACCTTGAAATTAATAATACGAGATGGAAAGGTGTTCCTTTTTTTTTGAAAACAGGAAAAAAGCTTGAAAAAAACCAAGTTAGTATACTGATCCAGTTTAAAAGACCGAAATGCTTGCTTGATCCTTGCCCTGAAGCTACCAATCGTTTAGAAATTCGTATCCAACCAGATCTTGGTTTTGCTATCGAATTAAATGCTAAATCTCCTGGTGAAAGCAAAACCATGCCTGTAAAAATGAATTTTTGTCACAGTTGCTTATTCGCAGCAAACACACCAAGCGCGTATGAAACAGTCTTACAAGCAGTTATTAACGGTGACCAATCGCGTTTTGTACGTAATGATGAAATAGAATATCAATGGAAGGCAATAGATAGAATCAAATCAAAAAAACATAACGTTCACACGTACAAACAAGGCTCAGACGGTCCTAAAGCACTGGAAAAATTTACTAAACAACATAACATGAGGTGGAATGTATGAACATGGGATTCATAGGTCTTGGAAGAATGGGATCTAACATGGTATTGAACTTGCTGGAACACAAACATAGAATTATCGGATTTAACAGGTCACCAGAACCAACAAGAAAACTTGCAAAAAAAGGTCTTATTCCAGCTTATTCGTTTGAAGAACTAATGAGCAAACTACCAAAGCGAAAAATTATTTGGCTCATGATTTCTGCAGGCAAACCAGTTGATGATACATTAAAAAAACTCGTTTCATTATTAAATAAAGATGATGTTGTCATTGATGGAGGCAACTCCTATTTCAAAGATTCTATGCAGCGTTATAAAAACCTGAAAAAGAAAGGCATTCATTATCTTGACTGCGGAACGTCTGGCGGAATTGAAGGTGCAAGATACGGCGCGTGTATGATGATTGGTGGCAATAAAAAAGTATTCAAAACAGTTGAAAAACTTTTCAAAGATATGTGTGTAAAAAATGGATATGGGTACATGGGAACATCTGGTGCAGGGCATTTTGTTAAAATGGTTCACAATGGCATAGAATATGGGATGATGGGTGCGATTAATGAAGGATTTTTAGCAGTAGAAAAACATGCACCAACGTTTGGAACTGATCTGAAACAAGTATGTAAAGTCTACGCACATGGAAGTATCGTAGAAAGTCGTTTAATGAGTTGGTTATGGGATGCGTTCCAACGCAAAGATTACCTTGAACAAATTGCTTGTCAGGTTCCAAAAGGAGAAACAGAAAAAGAAATGCAAAAACTGGAAAAACTTGCAGAGATGAAGGTTTTGCATGAAGCAAGAATGATGCGCCAACGTTCGAGAAAGAAAAAAGGCTGCGCACAGCTAATTGCAACAATGCGAAACGAGTTTGGAGGGCACGCTGTTAAGAAAAAATGAAAATCATTGATATATCTATGACATTGCACAATAAGATGATTGTGTATCCTGGAAACAAAGCATTCAAGCAAAAACCAATCAAAGCAAAAAAAGATGCTACAAGTTTTAGCTCAGAACTGCATATGGGATCACACACAGGAACGCATATTGATGCTCCAAAACATGTCAGAAAAAGAGGACAAGGCGTTGATAAAGTAGCTCTTGATTATTGTGTTGGTCCTTGCCAAGTAATTGATGCAACTGAAGTTCCGTTTGGAAAGGGTGTTTGCGCTAGTTGTTTATCAAAAAAGAAAATCACAGAAAAAATTGTATTGTTAAAAACAAAAAACAGCACGCGTAAAAGCAAGACGTTCAATAAAAAATTCGTTTACTTAACAGAAGACGGCGCAGCATACTTGCAAAAGAAAGGTGTGAAAACAGTTGGCATTGATTATTTGAGTATTCAAAAATTTCATCAAGGCTATTGTGCAGCACATTGCGAATTATTAAACAAGAATTGCATAATTTTTGAAGGGTTAGATCTGTTAAATACAAAATCCGGAAAGTACACGTTTGTCGGTTTGCCGCTTAAAATAAAGAAAGGGGATGGCGCTCCTGCACGCGTAATACTCATAAAAAATGAATAAAGAACAAAAATTACAAGTTGCACTGTTTGATCTTGATGGAACACTTGCAAACACACCTGAAATAAGCCTGCAAACATGGAATGTGCTTCTTAAAAAGTACAAGCCAAACGCAAAACTAACAACAAATGAATATAAACAAGTTTTTGGTAAAGGATCAATTCACACAGCATCAACAATTGTTTCAAAATACAATCTTCCTGTAACTCCTAAGGCGTTCGTCAAAGAAAAAAGAAAAATGTACAAAATATTATTGCCAAAAACAAAAATAATGTTGGGCGTAAAAAAATTTATTCAACACATTAAACCAACTGTTAAAATAGGCTTGGTAAGCAATAGCTTAAAGAAAGAAGTAAAACTTGTTTTAGACGCAATCAAAATGGAAGATGTTTTTGAGCATCAAGTAACAATAGATGATGTTTGTTGCTTAAAGCCCGCCCCGGACATGTACGAAAAAGCTCTTGCATACTTCAGTCAAAAACCAACACAGTGTATTGCATTCGAGGATTCAACAAGTGGCATTGCCGCAGCAAAACTAGCAGGAATTTTCACAGTAGCCGTGCCAAACAAGTACACAAAAAACCAGGATTTTTCCCTTGCAGACCAAAAAATAACGTCATGGAATATCACATTAAAACAATTGGAAAAAAGCGTGGCAAAAAAGAGGGCGAATAAATGATACTAACTTGGTTTATTATCGGAGAAACATTTGACGTTGTTGGCAAAATTCTGATAGGCATTGCTGTTTTACTTGTTCATAAACGTGTTATGAAAGAACACAAAATTGATGTGGTCGTTTTGAAGGAGATGCACCACGAACAAGTATTGGCGTTCATAGGCATATTTTTAATTATCGTCGGGTATATTTTTCACATTATGTGAAGTCTTGTTTGAATCTTTTCTCATCAAACGCAAAGCTCTTTCCTAAAAACTCAAGTAATTTTTTTGCATCATCTTCAGCATTTTTTAAGCAAATACTTGCTCCGGGAGATGGTGTAATATTGAACAAAATATTATCTCCAGTAAGCTTTGCAGTGCCCATTTGCAACCACTTCGTATCCTTATTCACCACTTGAGGACGTATGCCTCCAATACCTTTTGCAAACATTAAATCTCTTGCTCGCATTGTGGGAATAATCTTTTGCACGCTTTTCACATAAAAATATTTACCTACGAGTGGAAGTTCATATATTGTTTCTTTAAGCATGTATTTGAAGAGTATAGGATCAAAAGTGATTCTGAATACGCTCAAAATTGTTTTCAAATCAAAATCTGCCGTTTTAAGATAATCAAAAAACGTCCACCAATTGTATCTTTCTAATAACGGCATTGCTTTTGCGATTGGCCCAAAGCGGGTTTTTTCTGGTCCCATGACATCTGGGTCGCCGTGTATTGCAGCAAATGGAAGCTTTGGCTTTTGAAGTGTGTACACTTTTCCGTTAAGTACTTGTGGTGCGAAGTAAAATCTACCGGAAACAGGCAAGACCGAGTAGTTGAGTCCGTACCCGAGCTGTTTTGCAAACAACAGGCTATGTGCTCCTGCAGTAACAGCAACAGCTGGCGCGTGAAGTGTTTTATTTTTGAGTTGTACATCATGGCCTTTTTTCTTTTTTGTAATTTGCAAAACTTTTTTACCAAGAAACACGTCAATGTGCTTGTTTGTTTTCTTTGCGTGTTTTACAAAGGATTCTGAGAGTTTGCCATAATTAATTGTGTACCCATTTGGTGAAAATAAGGCTAAAAGTGCTTGGCTTGAATCTCGTCCTTCAACAATTTTGGGTTCAATTTTTTCAAGTTCTTTCCTGCCAACCTTTTTCAGCTCAGGAAACAACTTTTTGAATTCAGTATACCTTTTTTCGAGTTGTACGACTTCTTCTTCACCAACTGCGAGAACCATTTTATGATATTTCTTGTACAATGGCTCTTTTTTACCAATAGTTTCAACATATTTCTTTACAAGGTTTGCGGCTTTACTCACTTTCGCTGCTTTTTCAACAGTGTAGTTTGTTTCAATATCACCAAAATGCAACGTCTGAGAATTATTCGTATGTTTTGAATTCACCTGCGCAAGCTTATCATACTTCTCAACCAACGCAATTCGTTTTACATTTGTGTACATACTGAGTACGTACAACAAGGCAGTACCGCTTACACCACCACCAATGATAACTATATCATATTCATTGTTCATACAGACAGAAAATGCGTTTATTGTTACAAAACTCTCCTTTAAGGCTTAAACTAAAGGTTTAACTAGCGAAAAAGCCATAATCGTACACAAAATAGTAAAGGGAACTTTGCAAAAGTCTGCTTGCGGACTT
>PCYA01000003.1:989-8010 GCA_002762795.1 Candidatus Woesearchaeota archaeon CG10_big_fil_rev_8_21_14_0_10_37_12 | reverse complement strand
AAATTCATACAAACCATATTAAATTTTGTGAATTTCTGACGTTTCAAATATGGTAAATTGCTAAATTGTTCGATATTTAAGACAATTTACTATATCTCAAAGACCTTAACAACACTTGTCTGAGACACTTCAGATTTCTTCCAATAGTGCATATCAGAGTATTTTTCACTCATCTTATGGTTTACTTATAATGTAATAGAAATAATGTAATAGAAAATAGTGTGAGCTTAATTAAACTGCAATTTACCTTCGTACATTAAGTACCAGATGCCAATAGATAGGGTTTTGAATTGATTTTTAACATGCCTTAAGTTTGCATCGATTTGTGTATCTGCAGCAACTCGATTTGTGTACGTTGCTTCTTTCATTGCAAAAGCAATATTTTGTGCTTGTCCTAACTGGTCATGTTCGTATTGACTATACATTGTTGAAAATGAAGCAGAAGATGTATTTTTATTTGCATCAGCATTCATGATTTTTTCATAATATCCTTGAATTGGTTCTGTAGACGAATACGAAACACCAATTTCATACGCTATCCCATTTGGTTCGTACGCAACAGGATCAAGATTTTGTTCAACAACTGGCATTAATGTTTCAATCAAATCATCTGAAATTTTACCTTCTCCAAAATCCATTTTTTCAGAAGCAACAAAATCCTCGAGTTGTTCAGTTTTCACGTCATAAATTGCAGCAGCTATGTCCTTTGTTAAAGAGACTATGTCTTCTAAACCTTGCTTGAAATATAAGAACATAAAACATGTTCAGAACTACTACTTATTAAGGTTTTTGGACACACCGTTTGATGGTAAAAAACCCACATGTTGAACAAAACAAAGATTCTAGACTAAACAAACACATCTTGTGTATTTACTGCTTAATGACTCTAAACTTTTAAAATATATGTTCCCGAGCATAAAACACATGAAATTCAAAGTACATGAAAGACAACACCCAAACAAACTCAAATACTCCTCAACAGACTTTGATTTTGCAAAAAAGTTCGCGGTAAATTTAGAAAAAGAACTCGGCCAATTCGTTAAAGCAATCATCTTATTTGGAAGCGCTGCACGAGGAGAACAATCAGCACTCGGAGTAACTGATATTGACATATTAATTATCATTGATGATTTGACAAACGTGCTAAGCAAAGAAGTCATTCAAGCGTATAGAGTTATCACTGAGAATACTGCAGCACAAGTCAGCAAGAGATTGCACATAACTACCTTAAAATTAACAACATACTGGGAACACGTTCGCAACGGAGATCCTCTTATCATTAACATGCTCCGCGACGGAATATCGTTGCATGACGCAGGCATATTTGCACCAGTACAAGAATTATTAGCACAAGGAAAAGTAAGACCGTCAAAAGAAAGCATTTGGATGTACTCAGCAAGAGCACCAGCAACAATACACAACGCAGACGGGCACATCTTACAAGCAACTGTTGACTTATACTGGGCAGTCGTAGATAGTGCACATGCAGCATTAATGAATCTTGGACACGTACCACCAACACCAGCACACTTGGCAGACATGATAGAAAAACATCTTGTCAAACAAAAAATTGTTCCTGCAAAATACGCAGCAACAATGGATAAGTTCTACCAGTTACAAAAAAAAATAACGTACAGACAAATACAAGTAATCACAGGCAGACAATACGATGAATACAAACAACACGCACAGGAATTTGTTAAGACCATGCAAAAAATTGCTGAAACGAGACACTGAATTCTAGTATAGTTAAGCGTACCGTTCAATTGAGGGATGTTCATTCTAGGCTGTTCTGGAGCGATGGAGGACACATTGACACAGTAAGTGAGTACTGAACTTGAGAAAATAAAGAAGTACGCAACAGAACTAGCAAGTGACAATAGACATCAGCACAGCCACTAGACAAGCACACGTAAGCTTTATATGAGTAAGTTACATTTCGCAACACTGCTAACGGGTGCAATAATGGGTGTAGTCAGAATTGATGATAAACTAAAAAAATTATTCTGGGATTTATATAGTCTGCGAAAGACGCTGAGGTTTGAGCTGAAACCGCAGGGAAAGACGCTTGAGCATATCGAGAATAAAGGGTTAATTAGTCAAGACGAGCAAAGAGCGGAAAGCTACAAGAAGATGAAGAAAACCATTAATGGGTTTCACAAACACTTCATCGAAATAGCAATGTCGCAAGTGAAATTAACAAAACTGAATGAATTTGCAGATCTATACAACGCATCTCCAGAACGCAAGAAAGAGGACGGATTTAAGAAAGCATTTGAAAAAATACAGGCAGATCTGAGAAAAGATATCGCTAAGGCATTTAACGTTGGTGAAGCAAAAGAAATTTTTTCAAAAATCGATAAAAAAGAACTTGTTACAGAACTTCTTGAGAAGTGGATACGAACTCAGGAAGAAGATTTATATTTTGATGAACGTTTCAAAACATTCACAACATACTTCGGTGGTTTTCATGAAAACCGAAAAAATATGTACTCTGACAAAGAGCAATCCACAGCTATCGCTTATCGACTGATTCATGAAAATTTACCGAAATTCTTGGATAATATCAAGGTTTTTGAAAGGATTAAAGAGATATCCGAACTGTATAAGAATTTCCCTGCCTTGTACAAAGAAATAAAAGAATATCTTGACATTGAACAAATTGATGAAGCCTTCGAACTATATTATTATAATAAAATTCTTACTCAAAAACAAATCGACGCGTATAATCTGATTATCGGCGGGATGACTGCGCAAGAAGGGAAAAAGAAAATTCAAGGGCTCAACGAATATATTAATTTGTACAACCAAAAACAGGATAAAAAAGATAGGATACCTACGCTCAAACAACTCTATAAGCAAATCTTGAGTGACAAAGAAAGTGTTTCATTCTTGCCTGATGAGTTTGAAGACGATGCTGAAGAGACAGCCAGCCAGAAAGTTCTCAACGCCATAGAAGAATATTACCAAGCTAACCTCGTCAGCTTCCATCCCAGCGGTAAGGATGAGGCAGAGAATGTGTTGGAAAAAATAAAAGAACTGCTCACAAGTCTCAAAGACTATGATTTGAATAAAATCTATTTGCGAAACGACAAAGCTATTACTGACATTTCAAAAACATTATTTGGTGATTGGAACATCATAAAAGCCGCTTTAGAATTCGCCTTTTTGCAAACATTAGAAACTGGTAAAAAGGGATTATCTAAAAAACAGGAAAAAGAGAAGGAAAAATACCTCGAACAATCCTATTTCTCTATTGCCGAGATTGAAAAAGCTTTGTTTGCCTACAAAAACGAAGCAGAAGTATTGAAGGATTTAAAAGAAAATACAACACCCATCGCCGATTACTTCCACACCCATTTCCTTGCCAAAAAGAAAGAAGAAAGCGACAAAGAATTTGACATGATTGCTAATATTCAAGCAAAATATAGTTGCATTAAAGGTATTTTGAATACAGATTATCCAAAAGAGAACCGACTTCATCAAGACAAGAAGACTATCGGTGATATCAAAGCATTCCTTGACAGCCTGATGGAACTACTGCATTTTGTGAAACAAATATCCTTGCCAAGCGACACCCCACTTGAAAAAGACGAGATATTCTACAGCCAGTTCCAACCATGGTATGACCAACTACAGCTATTGATACCGTTGTATAACAAGGTTCGGAATTACGCTTCGCAAAAGCCGTACAGTATTGAGAAGTTTAAGCTGAATTTTCAGAGTTCGACTCTGGCGCAAGGATGGGATTTAAACAAGGAACACAACAAGAATTATTCTCTTATTTTCAAAGAAAATGATTCTTTTTTCCTCGGAATAATAAATATTGATGACGACAAGGATGTCTTGCGTAAAGACAAGCGTCCTGAAATTTTTGTCGATGATTCGCCTCTCAAGAAGATGGTCTACAAAGACCTTGGAGACATCAAAAGGCAACTTCCAAGGATTGCGTTTTCAGACAAAGCAAAGAAAGATGTTGAAGATATAGGATGGAATCAAAACATCGAAGCTATAAAAAAGGAATTTGACAAATTCCAAGACGCAAAGAAGAACGATAAAGATTTATGGAAGAATGAATTTGACAGAAATAAACTCTCTGAACTCATAGATTACTATAAGGGTGTTCTAAAGAATCATTCAGAGAGATATGAAGATACGTATAAGCTTGAATATAAATCAACGGAGAGCTACAAAAACTTAGGGGAATTCTTTGATCATATCGCATCCCAAACTTACAAGGTGACGTTTGTCGGAATTGATAAAAATTACATTAATCAACTTGTTGATCAAGGTAAACTCTACCTCTTTCAAATCTACAACAAGGACTTTTCAAAATACAGCAAAGGCAAACCTAATCTGCATACTTTGTACTGGAAGGCCTTGTTTGACCCTGAAAACCTCAAAAATGTTATGTATAAGCTTAATGGAGGGGCAGAGTTATTTTACCGAAAAAAATCTATTAAAGACCTCACAATTCACAAATCCAACGAGCCAATAAAGAACAAAAATCCAAATAACCCAAAAAAAGAAAGTTTTTTTGAGTATGATATTGTTAAAGATCGTCGCTACAGTGTCGATAAATTCCAGTTTCATGTACCAATCACACTCAATTTCAAGGCAACAGAAAAAAAATATATTAACAATACTGTATTGGGATTTCTAAAAGATAATCCTGATGTAAATATTATTGGCATAGATCGTGGTGAGAGACATCTACTATACTTGACTTTGATAGATCAAAAAGGAAAAATATTGGAACAAAGGTCTCTCAATACCATTGTCAACAATAGAGTTAACATCAAGACAGATTATCACAAGTTGCTTCACAACAGAGAGAAGGAGCGAGATAAAGCCCGAAAAGACTGGGGAACTATAGAAACCATCAAAGAGTTAAAAGATGGCTATATCAGCATAATAGTGCATGAGATATCAAGAATGATGGTAGAGCATAATGCCATTGTGGTGATGGAAGATTTGAATTTTGGCTTCAAACGAGGTCGTTTCAAGGTTGAAAAACAAATCTATCAAAAATTTGAGAAGAAACTGATAGACAAACTCAATTATTTAGTTTTTAAAGACAAGGCAAACAACGAAACAGGAGGTTTGTACAAAGCCTTGCAACTGACAAGCAAGTTTGAAAGCTTTACAAAACTGGGAAAACAAAGCGGGTTTTTGTTTTACGTTCCTGCATGGAATACCAGCAAAATCGATCCAACCACGGGATTTGTCAACCTGTTTAATACCAGATATGAAAATGTAGATAAGGCCAAAACGTTCTTTAACAATTTTGAAAACATTCGCTACAATACAGATAAGGACAACTTCGAGTTTGAAGTAAAAAAATATTCTTTGTTTAACTCCAAAGTAGATGACACAATACAGGACTGGGTTATTTGCACGCATGGTGAGCGCATCAAAACATTCAGAAATTCTGAAAAGAACAACCAGTGGGATAACAAAGAGATTGTACTTACAGAGGAATTTAAGAACTTGTTCAAAGAATACAACATTAATTATAAAAGGGATTTGAAAAATCAGATTAATTCACAAACAAATAAGGACTTCTTTGAACAACTACTCAATCTCTTCAAGTACACAGTACAAATGCGCAACAGCATCACGAACAGCGAGACAGATTATCTTATTTCACCTGTAATAAACAGTGAAGGCAAATTCTATGACAGTCGGAATGCCGGAGATGAATTGCCTAAGGATGCTGATGCTAATGGAGCGTATCACATCGCCAAAAAAGGTCTGTGGGTGTTGCAGCAAATCAACGCTCATGAAGGAGAAGATTGGAAGAAACTGAAACTTGCAATCAGTAATAAGGAGTGGCTACAATTTGTACAGGCGAGAGCGAAGTGATAAATATGGAAAAATACAAACCTTACAGAGGCGTCAATACAAATGACTAACTCGCACAAATCATTAGCAGTATTTCAAGGCAAGAACATTAGGAGAACATGGTTTAATGATGAATGGTGGTTCGTCATAAAAGATGTGGTTTTAGCAATAACTGATTCGAAAGATCCCTCACAATACCTAAAAAAGCTAAGAAATAGGGATGAAACAGTAAATGACCTCTTCAAGGGGAGGGGACAAATTGTACCCCCCCTTGGTTTAGAGTTTGAAACAGCAGGGGGCAATCAAATGCTTCAATGCTGGAATACAAAAGGAATATTTCGCCTCATCCAATCTATACCATCCAAGAAAGCAGAACCATTCAAGCAGTGGCTTGCCCAAGTCGGCTATGACAGGGTTCAGGAGATAGAAAATCCAGAACTAACTCAAAAACGGATGAGGGAACTCTACAAAGCAAAAGGCTACTCTGATGATTGGATAGAAAAACGAGTTAGAGGCATTGCTATACGAGATGAACTTACAGACGAATGGAAGAAAAGAGGAGTCTTGGAAGAAAGAGAATATGCAATACTCACAGCAGAAATTTCCAAAGCCATATTTGGCATGACACCAAACGAGTACAAGAAATTCAAAGGCTTGGAAAAAGAAAATCTGAGAGATCATATGAATGACTTAGAATTAATTTTCTCAATGTTAGGAGAAAGAGTATCTACTGAAATCACAAGAAAAGAAGATGCACAAGGCTATGAAGAAGTTGAAGGTGCTGCCAAGAGAGGTGGAAGAGTAGCAGGAAATGCACGAAAAGAAACAGAAAAGGAATTAGGTCGTCTAGTAACTTCAAGAGAGAATTATGTTGCAGAACCAGAGAAAAAGAGGAAGCTCCAAGATAAGAACATGAAGTAATGAAACTGATTAAGATGGAACAAAACATCATCATCTCCAATCTGAATGATTTCATTTTTTGCCCAAGAAGCATCTATTTCCATAATCTCTATTCTTCCTTTGACGAAACTCTCTACCATACCACCTATCAAACAAAAGGTAAAAACGCCCACAAGAATATTGATAACCAAAAATATTCAACGAAAAAGGCAATTCTTGAGGGAATTAATATCTACAGCGAGGAACTTGGTGTTGTCGGCAGGATAGACCTTTTTGA
>PCYA01000003.1:0-968 GCA_002762795.1 Candidatus Woesearchaeota archaeon CG10_big_fil_rev_8_21_14_0_10_37_12 | reverse complement strand
CCTTACTGAGAGAAAGAATAAGATAAAAAATCTCTATGAAGGATATTATCTGCAAATTTATGCTCAATACTTTTGTTTGATTGAGATGGGATATACTATCAAAAAAATAAGGTTCCATTCGATTTCGGACAATAAAGTATATGATGTTCCTTTGCCAGGGGAAGATGAAAAGAACAGATTAAAAGAGATTATAAGACAAATGAATTCATTCAATCTAGACGATAAAAACTTCACGCAGAACCCGAATAAGTGCAAGATGTGCATCTATAAGGAATTATGTGATTATTACAAAGGAGAGTAATATGTTAAGCAGACCTGATTTCATGGAAAAACAAGTGCTTTTTATCGAGAGTGATAACTCAAAAAAATTGAAATTCAAGAACTCAAATCTTGTTCTTGTTGATGAAAATAACAAGATTGTTCTTCAACACCCATGCAGCAAAATATTTATAGTTTTCATTCTGGGTGAGTTCTCAATCACTTCTGTGCTAATAAAAAATGTGAAGAAGAATACCATTCCATTAGTATTCCTTCATTATAGTCTTAAACCTTATTTTTCTATCATTCCTGATAACAAAGGCAATTTTTTATTGAGAAAAAAGCAGTACACGAATACCAACGACTTAGAGATTGCCAAATACGTAATAAGCAATAAAATCAAGAACCAAATTGTTTTAATGATATCTTTACGGTATAAGACGGTTAAGGAAAAAAGCAGCATTTCAAAAGTAAAAGGACTTTTAAAGCAGACTGATTTTGCTCAAAACTGCCAGGAACTGCTTGGAATTGAGGGGACTGCTTCAAAGCTTTTTTTTGAAACATACTTCAAGAATCTTAACTTTAATGGCAGAAGGCCAAGATGCAAAGATGATATATTTAATTTACTCTTAGATATTGGCTATCATTATCTCTTTAATTTCGTAGAAGCCAATCTGGAACTCTATGGATTTGACACATATTATGGTTTT